>CAJXRZ010000051.1 GCA_913060515.1 uncultured Pseudomonadota bacterium
ACTATCCTCTTCGTCGGCAGCGTCAGATGTGTATAAGAGACAGCTCGGAGATCTGCCTGCGTGCCATGGCCCCCGACCCCAAGGCCCGACACTCGGATGCATCCGAGCTCGCCGCAGACGTGGGCGCTTGGCTGGACGGCTCCCGCCGCAGAGACACGGCGCGCAACCTCGTGATGGAGGCGGCGGCCCACTCCAAAGAGGCCGCGGAGCTGCACGCCCAAGCAGAGCGCTTCCGCTCCGAGGCCTTCCGCCGCATGGAGAACGTGGCCGAGCACGACCCGGTGGAGCTCAAGCTGGCAGGTTGGACCCTGGAGGACCGTGCCAAGCGCCTCGAGCTCCAAGCCGATCTCGTCGCCTTGGAAGGAACCCGAACCCTCCAGACCGCCCTGAGTCTGGCGCCCGACCTGCCCGAGGCCCACGCAGGGCTGGCCAACTACTACCGGCAGCGTCACGCCCAGGCCGAGGCCGCCCAGGAGCCCAACCAGGCCGCCCTCTGGGAGGTCCAGCTGCGCGACCACGACCGCGGAGAGCACCGCGACTACCTGGAGGGAACCGGCGCGCTGACCTTGGTGACGGATCCCCCCAACGCCGAGGCCGTGCTCTACCGCTTCGTAGAGCAGGACAGGCGGCTGGTGCCAGAGCGCGTTCGTTCCTTGGGCCGAACCCCCATTCACAACCTGCCTCTGAGCGCCGGCCACTACCAGGTGCTGCTGCGGCGCCCTGGCTACGCCGAGCTGCGCTACCCCGTCAGCATCGGTCGCCTGGAGCACTGGGACGGGATCGCACCCGGCGAGTCTCGCCCCAGCCCCATCGCCCTGCTGCGTCAAGACGAGCTGGCCGAGGAGGAGTGCTACGTGCCAGCGGGCTGGTTCCAGGCCGGCGGAGACCCCGGCAGCCCACACTCCCTGAGCGGACAGCGCCTCTGGGTCGATGGCTGCATCTTCAAGAAGTACCCGGTAAGAAACCGCGAGTACTTGGCCTTCCTCAATCACCTGGTCGACAAAGGCGAGCGCAAACTGGCCGAGAGCTATGGCCCGCGCTTTGAGGGATTCCTGCTGCTGAACCGTGGGTTGGACGGACACTTCACCCTGCGAACAGACATGACCCTGTTCTCCCAGCACCCCGACGCCCCCGCGGTCATGATCGACTGGCACGCAGCCAAGGCCTTCGCGGACTGGGAGGCCGAGCGGACCGGTCTGCCCTGGGACTTGCCAGAAGAGGTGGCCTGGGAAAAAGCAGCGCGCGGCGTGGACGGCCGCATCTTCCCCTGGGGCAAGACCCTGGATCCCACCTGGTGCAATGTGCGCGACTCCCATGCCGGCGCCCCAGGACTGAACCAAGTCACAGAGAACCCAGTGGACGTGAGCGTCTTTGGCCTCTGGGGCATGGGCGGCAACGTGATGGACTGGTGCCGCGACACCTTCCGGGCCTCTGGGCCTCCGATTCAGGACGGACGGGCCAGCCTGCTCGACACCCCAGGCAGCGCCCGAGCGATTCGAGGCGGCCACTGGTACTCGGTCGACCAGCTCTCCCGCTGCGCACACCGCTTCCGCCTGGAGCCGGAGATGCGCGGCTACATGATTGGCTTCCGCTTGGCGCGAAAGCTCTCGACCCCCTGACTAGTCTTTGGCCCGGACACCGGCACCCAGAGGTGGGTTCAGGTTCACAAACCAGCCCTCCTCACAGTCCACCGTCTTTGGAACAACCTCAAAGCCGGGGTCGGGGTGCTCTCCTTGCACCGTGTAGCGCCCGGGCGGCACGTTCAGCCAGACCACACCACCGTCCACAGAGCTGGCCTCTAAGCTGGGATCCGGCTGAATGAACTCGTTGAAGTAGATGGGCTGGACCGTGTCCAGCGCCGGCACCAACTCCATCACGACGCCCGGCTCCCCATGGGGGCGCAGCGCATTGAACTCCTCCCAGGTGCTCATCTCTGCCACGGCCGGCACGGTCACGGTGTTCACCACGATGCAGGCAGACAGGTCGATGTCCACGCCCCCTTCCCCGAGGGTCTGGGCCATGAGCACAAAGACCTCGGTCGGGACGGCCTGCAGATAAAGGCGATCCAGGTCTTCCTCTGGCGTGAACAGGGCATGCCTTGCGGTGAGGTAGCCCTCCCCTTCCACCACTGGCGTGAAGCTGGCCCCAGCGGGAACCTCGGCGGACCAGAGTCCCTCCGGTCCTGAGCTGACCTCGATGTCCAAGCCCTCCAGGCGCACGGTCATGCCTTCCAGCAGCGCGCGATCCACAAAGCGGAAGACCACGCCGCTGACCTGAACCATCTCGGTGGCGCTGTCCGAGTCGACTGGGGAGTCCACCGGAGAGTCGATCAGGGTGTCCGGCGTGGGCGGTGTCCCTTCACAGGCGAGAAAGAGCAGAACCAACACGGACCCTCCGTAGTTGTCCCTATTCTTTCATACGGATGGCGGCGACTGCATTCCAGGCAGCAAGATGCGAGAAGGGCAGCGAGGACAGGGGGCAACCCCCATGTCGGTTCCAGGGAAGGGGGTCAGTTCCAGTAGGCCCAAGCGTGGTCACCGGCCTGGATGGAGTCCCGTTGGGAGAAGCCGTTCTCCGGGTGGTAGATCTCCTCGATGAGCTCCACCTGGCAGTCGGGCAACACCCGCTCATGGTGCAGCATGACGCCCTGAATGCTCAGAGTCCCCAGGCCCTCGGCGCTGGGAATGTAGGCGGCCAACTGACCCGCCAGCAGCGCTTCACACTCTGGCCCCACGATGAGCTGCTGACGCACCTCCCCACCAGACTCTGACGTGTCCACCCAGCCGTGCACCTCCATCAGCACACCGCCGGCAAACAAGCGGTCATCGGAGCGTTGATCGCCATGCTCGCCCACCAACTCTCCATCCAGATCAATGAAGGTCCTGTCCACCTGACTGGCCAGAACAGGCTCCTCGCCGTGGCGTGGGTACAGATCGTAGGCCCCCTCCAACTCAACCTGCTCAACCCAGCCCTGCCCGTCAAAACGCATGACCCGGGTGAGCGGCCGTGGACCGCGCTGCAGCCCCCAAGCGGTGTCCTCCCCCAAAACGACCTGCTCCACCTCAGACCAAGCCACATCGCCGCTGCTGTCCGCCTCCGGCAAGAGCGCGCCATCAAAGTACTGGTACTCGCCATCGTAGACGTAGCTCACGAAGAGCGAATGGCCGTTCCAGAACGAGAGGCCCTCCTTGACCAACCTCGTCTCGCCCTCCACCTCGACCTGAGGCTTCTCCCAGCTCTCGAGCAGCTCGACCCCATCTGGCGTGAGTACTGCTGTCCAGTCTTGGGCGCTGGTGCAGGCTGCCAAGAGCAGCAGGGGCAGGACGGAGAGAGAGCGGTAGCGCATGGTGACCTCGGGCATGCACACCAATCAGCAAGGGGCGTGCCAGCCCAGATCCAGCGTTCAAGGGACGAATTTCAGGGGGAACGCGTCACGCCTCGACCCCGTGCGTCAGCCTTTGACGCGCATCCCAGCCCCCATCGGCGGGTTCAAGTTCACCAGCTCCCCAGCGCGACAGTCCACCTGCCGGGGCACGACCTCCAGAGATGGGTCGTCCTGCTCGCCGGTGATGGTGTAGGTCCCAGGAGGCACGTTGAGCCAGAGCACGCCGCCATCGACGGTCGTCTGACTCAGGCTCCGATCCGGCCGCACATCTTCGTTGAAGTAGATGGGATCGACCCCCGGGTCAGGCTCCAGCCGCATCTGAACACCGGGTTCCCCGTGGGGCCGGAGCGGGATGAAGTCCGCGAACGAGGCCATCGCGTAGACCTGGGCCACCGTCACGGTATCGACGATCAAGCAGGCATCACGTCGCAGCGGGGTGCCGGCCAGAGAGGTGGCCATCTCGTCAAACACGGACAGAGGCACCGCCTGCAGATCCAGTCGTCCCGGCTTGGCGAGATGCCCGGGCTGCTGCTCGCTGCCAGCCCCGACAACGAAGGTGGCGTGACGGGCAGGCAGGTAGCCGTTGATGGCGAGCTGCGGGGTAAAGGGCACCCCGTCGGGGACCATGGCGTCCCAGCCGCCCTTGGCATTGGTGCTCACTTCAATGGAAGCGCGATCCTGCACGTGCAGAGTGAGCGCGACGTTGGGAAGCAGCACGCGGGTCTCAAACTCAAAGACGACCCCTGAGATCTGGGTCTCGGCACCAAGCCCAAGGCTCTGTGCTGCAGTGGCAGGCGGGGGCTCATGGGCCCGAAAGCAAGCCAGAAGAAATAGGATCAAGGTGCGTCTAAGCCCAGGTCAAGACCGAGATCTTGTTCCATTGCCTCCACTTCCGCCAGCGCGGCCTTGTAGTCACGCATGTGGTTTCGGCCTTGGACCGTCTTGTCCCTGCCGAACCACAAGAAGGCCTCCTTCACGCCACCCTGCCGACGTGTGGCCTCTGCCAGAATGAAGGCCCGCAGCACCCGGTAGTGCTCCAAGTCCGGCGTCTTGCCTTGCATCGCATCCAGAAGGAGCACGGCTGACTTGGCCATCAGCGGCCCCAACTCCGCCGGAATCGCGCCCGGTGCAGGCCGCTCCAGGCCCAGAGCCCGCTCCACGGCGGCCCCGTCCACGACCCGGTCCACAGCCTTGGGATTGGCGACCAAAGCAACCGCGTAGGCGCGGCGAATCACGTTGTCGAGTTGGCGCAAGTTGCCTGGCCAGTGCATGTGCTCCAGCGCCGCGACCGCGTCCTGGGCCAGCACGGCCACGCCCTTGCCCCCGCTCTCCTTGTGGCGTCGGGCCAGCATGTATTCAGCCCAAGCGCCGATCTCGTCCTTGCGCTCGTCTAGGCTGGGAAGGTGCACGGGCAGCACGTTGATTCGGTAGTACAGGTCCTCGCGGAAGGCCCCGCTGGCCACCTGCTCCCCCAGGTCCTGGTTGGTCCCGACCAGGAAGCGCACATTGGCTTGGCGCTGCGATCCCGAGTCCCCCAGTCGGCGGTACGTGCGTGTCTCCAAGAGCTGCAGCAGTCCGGCTTGGGCAGCCAGAGAGAGCTTGTCGATCTCGTCCAGAAACAGAGTGCCGCCCTCGGCCCGTTCAATCGCGCCCTTTCTGTCCTGGTGGGCTCCGGTAAAGGCGCCCCGCTTCCAGCCGAAGAGCTCAGGGAGCTGCATGTCTGCGGGCACACTGAGCAGATCCAGGTGCTCAAAGGGCGCCTCCGTGCGCGGCGACTGGGCATGACACCAACGCGCCAAGCGGGACTTGCCTGTGCCAGTGGCCCCAGAGATCAGCAGGGTCTCGTCCACCTGCGCGAAGGTCTCCAGCAGATCCATCAAGGGAGAGAGGCTGGCGCCCACCACGGGCAGCAAGGCGTCATCGCGCCGCTTGGCCTGGACGTTGCCGGGCAAGGCCACCAGGTAGGGGGTGCTCAGGTCGGCGAGCAGGCCCAGAGACTTGGGCAGCTCGGCCCAAAAGCCATCCTCCCCGATCGCAGCCATGCACTCCGCTTCGATCGAGACCATGCCGTGCAGCACGCCTCGCGGTCCACGGAGGGGGATCCCCAGGACGTGGGTGGCGTCACGCGAGAGCAGACGGTGCACGGTCTCTTGGGAGAGATCGGGTGCAGCGGCATCTCCGAGGGTGGTGCCCTCGACCGTGCCAAGACGCACATCCAGCGCAACCGGAGTGCGCAGTTCGGTCAGGTGACGCCAAGCACTCAGGCTGGGAGCCATGTCTCCCTTTGCATCCGCCGGTGGCACGGCCATGGCACGCAATCCCGCGTATCCACCCCCACCTGGACGCAGGTGAACCACCGCGCGGATCAGTCTGGCTTGGGGGTTTAGCTCAGGAAGGCAGCGCTCCAGCACCGCCTTGAGGCAGTGGTCTGCGGCCTCTTCAAAGGAGCGAGCACCTTGAAGATCATCTACGAGCGAGGACAGTGGATTCACGAATCTCTCTGGCAATGGCCCATTCCTATTCTCCCACGCAGCGATCCGCCCCCGAGCCCCTTGGAAGAGCCTGGATACGAAGCTTGGCAAAAAGAAACTGGCGGCGGGTCAGTTGTAAGGATTAGGTGCGCGCCATCGTTGTGCGGCGAGAGCGAGAGAGCGCTCTTTCCAAAACCGAGTCCTTTTAGGAGTACCCCATGAAGATCCGTCACATCATCGCCGCTACCGCCATCGCTGGAATCGCCCTCGCTTGCGGCGGCGAGCCTGAGCCCCCCTCCGAGGGCAAGGACGCAAAGGCACTCTGCAAGGCCTTCCTCTCCGAGGAGGCTGGCGACGCTGACAGCACCACCGATGCTGCTGTTGCTGCTGCTACCGTCGAGACCGACTGGGGCAAGAGCATGCAGACCGACCTTCAGGCTGGCGACGGCCCCACCGACGCCGTCCAGAAGGCCTTCGTGGCCAAGATCAAGGAGACCAAGGCGTCCGAGGGCAGCCTGGACTGCTCCCTGATCGAAGGCTTCTGGGGCATGGAGCTCGAGTAAGCTGCTGCTCTAAGCAGCACGCGGCCATGCGCCGCGGCTTTCAGGCCCTAGGGCCTCAAGACAGGGATCCTTCGGGATCCCTGTTCTTGCTCTGGGGATGACTGCTTGGGCCTATACTCCGCAAATGCTCTGGATCCTCCTGCTCTCCTGCGAAGAATCCGCCCTCCGGGACGGGCGCCAAGAGACCACCGCGCTCAAGCTCAGCGATAGGGAGACAGAGCTACAAGCCAGCGACAGCTCGATCGGCGATGCCTTTGGCCACAGCGTGGTCTGTGTGGACATCGACGCCGATGGCTACGGCGAGCTGGTGGTCGGCGCGAGCGGCGTAGACCAGCTCTACGTCTATCCCGGCAGCGCATCGGGCTTAGATACGGCCGCCGAGGAGATCCTGAGCAGCAGCCTTGGCAGCTTTGGCGGCACCCTGGCCAGCGGCGACGTGAACGGGGACGGCTACCCCGACTTGGCGGTGCAAGATGGGAGCAACACCGCCACAGTGAACATCCTGCACGGCTCAGCCTCCGGCCTGGACAGCAGCTCCGAGTACAGCATCTCGGCCAGCGACGGCGCCGCCTTGGACGCCTTTGGCGCCTCTCTCAGCATGGCCGGAGACCTGAACGGCGACGGCTACGCCGACTTGATCGTGGGTGCGACCCGAGCAGACGCCCCCCTGGCGGAGAGCGGCGCGCTCTACATCTACTTGGGCAGCAGCGCGGGCCTCACTGCCTCCAGCGAACAGAAACTGGTGCCCAGTGACAGCGTCGGAACCCACTACTTCGGAACCGACGCGATCATCGTGGCGGACCAAGATGGCGACGGATTGGATGAAGTGGCCGTCGGCGCGCCCGGAGACAACAGCTTCACCGGCTCCGTCTACCTGTACTTCGGCAGCAGCACCGGGGTCTCCGCCGCAACGGAGTCAAAGATCACAGTCTCTGGCACCTCCCACTTTGGCAGCACCCTCTCCGCAGCCGACGCAAACGGGGACGGCTACTCCGACCTGCTGGTGGGCTCTCCCCGAGGACCGGTCAGCAGCAGCGGCACGGGGCTGGTCTATACCTTCTACGGCGCTGCCACAGGGCTGGACACCCTCAGTCCAGACAGCCTGGGAGAAGCCAGCTACCGGTCCGACTTTGGCGCCAAGGTCCGCGGGCTCGGAGACTTTGACGGCGACGGCTATGAGGACGCGGTCGTTCAGGAGCTCGCCCGCTACGGCGGGGGCACCAGCATGGTGTTCTAAGGGAGTGCCTCGGGCCTGGACTTCAGCAGCGAGGCCCAGGTAGGCGGCGGAGGGTGGTACGCCGGAGACGCAGCCTGCGCCGGAGACTGGGACGCGGACGGCTGGCCCGACCTGGCCGTGGGTGTCTGGAACGAAGGCTCCTTTGGCAGCTTCACGAGCAGCGCCGGCTTGGTGAAGACCTATGCGGGTGCCGAGCGCACTTGGTACGCAGATGCGGACTCGGACGGTTTTGGAGACGCCTCCACCTCCGTGACCCAGGCCACCGCACCCACCGGCTATGTGAGCGACGATACGGACTGCGACGACAGCCTGGCAGCCGTAAACCCCGACGCGCGCGAAGTCGCAGCGGACGGCTTGGACAACGACTGCGATGGCTGGGAGTACTGCTGGGAAGACTGGGACCAAGACGGGTACGTCGCCCAAGACGCCAAGGTCCAAAGCCTGGACATGGACTGCACGGACGCAGGCGAAGGGGACAGCAGCACCCCCACTGGGGAGTGCGACGACTTTGACGCAGGCATCAACCCCGGAGCTGTTGAGCTGACCGGAGACGGGGTCGACCAAGACTGCGATGGCTATGAGCTCTGCTACGCCGACCTCGACGGTGACGGCGCCAGCGACGGGAGCACACTGCTCAGCTTGGACCTGACCTGCACCACCACTGGGCAGGCCCTCAGCGGCACCGCATACGACTGCGATGACAGCGATTCCTCCGTGTACACGGGCGCGACGGAGATCCCAGGCGACGGCGTCGATCAGGACTGCGATGGGCTGGAGTCCTGCTACTTCGATCTGGACGCCGACGGAGACCACTCCACCACGGCCAGCGTCGGCAATGATGGCGACTGCGCAGACACTGGGGAGTCCTCCAGCGCGGGAGGCGACTGCGATGACACCGATGCCAGCGTGCACAGCGCCGCGAGCGAGCTCCCCGGCGACGGCGTGGACCAGGACTGCGATGGGATTGAGCACTGCTACCCGGACTTGGACGGCGACGGCGTGCGCACCAGCACCTCAAGCGCGGGCAGCACCTTGGACTGCTCGGCCACAGGCGAGGCCACCTCGGCCCTCCCGAGCGGCGACTGCGATGACAGCGATGCCGACATCTACCCAGGAGCGACGGAGGTGGTCGCAGACGAGGTGGACCAGGACTGCGATGGCATGGAGACCTGCTACGAGGACGCCGACGGGGACGGGGACCGAAGCACCACAACCGTGAGCAGCAGCGACTCGGACTGCAGCGACAGCGGCGAGGCCGCCGCCAGCGCGGAGGTGGACTGCGATGACTCGGACGCATCGATCAACAGCTCGGCCACAGAGGTGCCCGGGGACGAGATCGACCAAGACTGCGACGGCTACGAGATCTGCTACACGGACAACGACGCCGATGGCTACGGAACGAGCACGCTGCGGGACAGCGTCGATGCCGACTGCAATGACGCCAGCGAGGCGACCTCTGACGGCAAGGACTGCGACGACACAGACTCGAGCGTCTACCCCGGCGCAGCGGAGGTGACGGCAGACGGGACGGACCAGGACTGCGACGGGGCGGACACCTGCTACGCCGACCTAGACGGCGATGGCTACATCTCCGGAACGATCGCAGGATTGGGCTTGGACTGCGCAGGTCTCGGAGAGTCCAACACCCTGACCCCCGAGGACTGCGATGATGCAAACTCGAAGATCTATCCTGGGGCCACCGAGATCAGCGGCGACGGGGTCGATCAAAACTGCGATGGCCTAGAGAGCTGCTACCGGGACAGCGACCGGGATGGCGCACGAGCCATAGCCTCCGTGACCACCACGGACCTAAGCTGCTCAGGTTCAGGCTTGGCGAACGCCTCAGCGAGCCTGGACTGCGACGACAACGACGGCTCGGTCTACCCGGGCGCCACCGAGTCCATGGCGGACGGGGTGGACCAGGACTGTGACGGTCTGGAGCTGTGCTGGCTGGATCTGGATCAAGACGGAAGCCACGCCGGCCTGACCAACCTCAGCGCCAGCCTGGGCTGCAACGAGAGACCCAACGCCGGTATAGAAACCGTGGCCGGAGACTGCGACGACTCGGACCCGGGCCGAAGCCCGATCCTGGCTGAGGTGCCAGGCGACGGGGTCGACCAGGACTGCGATCTGGAAGAGCTCTGCTACAGCGACCAGGATGGGGACAGCTACAGAAGCGAGGTGCTCCAGAGCACCAGCGACTGGGCCTGTGTTGGGGCCGGTTTGGCCTCGGATGCGGTGCCCGGTGGCGACTGTGATGACGCAGATCCCCGCTTCCATCCTGGGGCAGAGGAGAGCGACTGCAGCGATCCCTCCGACTACAACTGCGACGGCTCTGTGGCCTACGAGGACGCCGATCAGGACGGACACGCCGCCTGCAAGGACTGCCGCGACGATGACCCCTGGATCCACCCAGGCATGGACGAGGTCTGCGACGGCCAGGACAACGACTGCGACGGCACC
This sequence comes from uncultured Pseudomonadota bacterium, assembly GCA_913060515.1. Lineage (GTDB taxonomy): Bacteria > Myxococcota_A > UBA796 > UBA796 > CAJQPC01 > CAJQPC01. The sequence goes on from CAJXRZ010000051.1 coordinate 10,120, forward strand.
GCAGACAACGACGATGCCCTGGACGCAGCGCTCTGGTTCCAGGATGAGGACCAAGACGGCTACGGGCAGGGAGACCGCTCCACACGAGCCTGTGAGCAGCCGCCACAGACCAGCGCTGTGGGCGGCGACTGTGAGGATGGGGATGCAGCGATCTACCCCGAGGCGCCAGATCCCTGTGGCGACGGGGTGGATCAGAACTGCGATGGGAGAGGAGGGCCCTCCTCAGACGAGGACAACGACGGCCTGACCTGGCTCCAAGAGCAAGAACTGGGCACCCAAGCCTGCGAGCCAGACAGCGACGGAGACGGGCGTATGGACGGCGAGGACCGATTCCCGGATGGTTGCGGGGGCTGTGGCGGAGAGCGCGCACCAAGCAACGGAGCTCTCGTGGTGCTGGTGTTGCTGGGCTTGGCCCTCAAAGAACGACGCCGGAGCCCACAGGCACCCTGAGCGTCAATGGCCAAAGACTGCGAGTTCGACCGCCTCGGGTCCTATGGAAACTCCATCCCAAACCCGTTAGGGGGCCCCCCCGCCGCAGGCCTGCATGCGGGAGCCCCCCTGGAGGCACCATGGCCACGCGCAAGCCGCCCTGGCTCAAGGTCAAGTTCCCATCTGGCGAGCGTCAGGCTCGTTACAACCGCGTCAAGACGCGGGCCCGTGAACTGAAGCTCCACACCGTCTGTGAAGAGGCGCAGTGTCCCAACATCGGAGAGTGCTGGGGTGGTGGAACCGCCACCTTCATGGTGATGGGCGACATCTGCACCCGTGGCTGCCGCTTCTGCGCGGTGAACACCAAGCGCATCGGTCCTCCCCTGGACGTTGACGAGCCGGCAAACGTGGCCCGCGGCATCGCTGAGATGGAGCTGGACTACGTGGTCCTCACCAGCGTGAACCGCGACGACTTGGACGACCAAGGCGCCGATCACTTCGCGGCCTGCATCAACGCGATCAAGGCGGCCTCGCCGCGCACCATGGTCGAGGTGTTGACCCCCGACTTCACCGGCCGCATGGAGCTGGTGGAGATGGTCCTGAACGCAGGGCCCACCGTCTACGCCCACAACATCGAGACAGTGGAGCGCTTGCAGCGCCCTGTGCGCGATCCCCGGGCCAACTACCAGCAGTCCATGGACGTGCTGGCCCACGTCAAGACCCACAACCCGGCCAACTTCTCCAAGTCCAGCATCCAAGTGGGCCTGGGCGAGAAGCCCGCGGAGGTGCTGCAGACCATGCAGGATCTGCGCGATGTGGGCGTGGACTTCCTCACCTTGGGGCAGTACCTCCAGCCCTCGGGCAAGCACCTCAAGGTCACAGAGTTCGTCACGCCGGAGACCTTTGATTGGTACGCCGAGCAAGGCCGGGCAATGGGCTTTCGCTACGTTGCCAGCGGACCGCTGGTGCGTTCGAGCTACAAGGCGGGCGAGTTCTTCATCCGTGAGTTCATCGAAAAACAGCAGGATCCAACCGCATGGACCAAGCCCCTGGCGCGCTGAGCGTCGCCGAGAGCATCCGACAGACCCTGCACGCGGCCATGGCCGCGGATCCCAGCGTGGTGCTGCTCGGTGAGAGCGTCGGCCACTTGGGCGGCGTCTTCCGCACAACCCAGGGTCTGCTCGAGACCTTTGGCGAAGACCGCGTCATCCAGACCCCTCTGAGCGAGGGCGCGACTGTTGGCGTAGCCATCGGACTGGCCATGGGCGGCAAGCGCCCTGTGGTGGAGCTGGTTGGAGGCGCCGCCGGTGCCTACGCCCAGATCACCCGCGAGCTGGCCGAGCTGAGCACCGCAGAGTTTCCTCTGCCCGTGGTGCTCCGCATTCCCCTCGGAGAGCTGCCTGGTGGCTTGCACACCGAGACTCTGGCTGGCGCACTCTTGGGTCTGGACGGCCTCACCGTGCACTGCCCAAGCAGCCCGGCACAAGCGGTCCACGTGCTCAAGCAGGCCCTCTCGGCCCGCGGCCCCAGCGTCATTTTGGAGTCCCTGGACTGCTACAGCGCCCGCTCCGAGCGCCCGGCACAAGACGGCGCGGCCATCTTGCGCAGCGGACGCGATGCAACTCTGGTCAGCTACGGCGCCGGCGTTCAGGCCTGCCTGAACCTGGCCGATGCCAGCCCCCACGAGCTGGGTGTGGTGGACCTGAGCTGCCTGCACCCCTTGGACACCGAGACCCTGGCCCAGGCACTCCGCGAGAGCGGACGCCTGATCCTGGCCACGGACGGTCCCACCTCGGCCCACAGCAACGGCGCCTTGGGCGACCGCGTGCTCTCCGAGCTGACCCGCGTGGCCTTTTTGTACCTGGAGTCGCCTCCCGTCGCCGTACCGGCCACGGAGAAGGCACTCAACCAAGCCCTTTCTTCTTCCCTGCGTTTCTGAGGAGCCCCCTATGTACACCTTCGAGTTGCCCGAAATTGGGGAAGGCGTTGTTGAAGGCGAGATCGTCCAGTGGCTGGTTCAGCCCGGTGAAGTGATCGCCGTCGACCAACCAGTCTGCGAGATCATGACCGACAAGGCCACCGTGGAGATCTCCTCCCCTGTGGGCGGTCGCATCGCCAGCTTGCATGGCGAGCCCGGCGACGTGGTCAAGGTGCACACGCCCTTGGCCGAGATCGACTCCGGCGCTGGCGGCGCCGCTGCCCCAGCACCCAAGGCTGCTGCACCGGCCCCCGCCCCTGCACCGCTTGCTGCTGCACCGGCTCCTGTGGCCGCCGCTCCAGCCGCAGTCGCTGCCCCTGCTGCCACCCCAGCACCCACCTCCTCCGGCAAGTCCGTGGCTACCCCTGCAGTGCGCCGGCGCGCCCGGGAGATGGACATCGACCTGGCCCAGGTCTCCGGCTCGGGCAAGGGCGGTCGTGTCCTGCACGACGACCTGAGCACCCATGGCAGCGCACCCGTCAGCGCCGCCATCGCGCCTGCAGCTCTGCCCCAGTCCCGCGCGGTGCCCACCGGCGCTGAGCAGCACATCAAGATCATCGGCCTGCGCCGCAAGATCGCCGAGCAGATGGTGCTGGCCAAGCAGACCGCCCCCCACTTCACCTACGTCGAAGAGATCGACATGACGGTGCTCTGGGACATGCGCAAGCGCCTGAAGAAGTCCGCCGCAGAGCGTGGCGTGAAGCTGACCTTCTTGCCCTTCTTCATGAAGGCCCTCTGCCAAGTGTTCAAGGAATACCCAAACCTGAACAGCAACGTCATCGCCGACCCCTTCACCCTGGTGGTCAAGGGCGACGTAAACATCGGAATCGCCACCGACACCCCCCAGGGCCTCTTCGTTCCCGTCGTCAAGAACGTCGAGCAGAAGAGCATCCTGGAGATTGCAGCCGAGCTGGCAGACGTGACCACCCGCACCCGCGAGGGCCGCGCTTCCGCCTCGGACTTCAGCGGCGGCACCTTCACCATCACCTCCGTTGGCAACATCGGCGGCGTGCTGGCCACCCCCATCTTGAACACCCCCGAGGTGGCCATCTTGGGCGTGAACCAGATCAAGGAGCGTCCGGTCGTCATCGACGGCGAGATCGTCATCCGGCGCATGGTGTACTTCAGCAGCTCCTTTGACCACCGCGTCATTGACGGTGCAGTCGCTGCGCGCTTCACGACGGCCCTCAAGAACATCCTGGAGCAGCCCGAGTCCATGCTCCTGGAGCTCATCTAATGAGCATGCGTCAGGCCCTTCATCAGGTGCGCAACGCTGGCGATGCTCTGGCAGAAGCCGGCGCCCTGGCCGCCCCTGTGCGTGGCTTGGAGGCCGTCATCGCTGGCGGCTTCTCCGGCATTGAGTCCCGTGACTGGGTGGTTCCTGGCCTGCGCGAGCGCGTGGGTGGGGTGCTGCGCGGCGCCAGCGTGGACCGCCTGACCTCGGCTACGGACGGGGCCCGTCCCTATCGCATCGCGCCCGTGACCCAGGACCCCGCGGCACGCATGCTTCACGCATGTGGGCTCGCTCTGTCCCTCCAAGACACGGACGCCGCCGTCTTGTGCTTTGTCGGACAAGGATCGGCGTCCTACGGGGCCTTTCACGAGGCCTTGAACATGGCCCAGCTGCACCAGCTGCACGTGATCTTCCTCTGCCATGCCTGGGACCTGGACCACAAAGAGAGCCCCCTGGCCCGCCAGCTCGGCGGCTCCATGCAGGCCCTGGCTTTGGCCCACGGACTGCGCCCCCACAGCGTGGACGGCGGCCTGGTGACCGCGGTGCTCTCCGCTGTCACCGATGCGCGGGCACACACTGGCCCAAGCTTCATTGAGGCGCGCCTGGAACGGGGCGACGACCCTCTGCTTCGTGCTTACGACGAGCTCACCGAGACCGAGCCCGCCACAGCGACCAAAATTTCCTGAAGGCGCGGCCTTCGGCAACCATACAGATTGGAGACTCCCATGGAGACCCGCACCTACGACGCCGTTGTGATCGGCGCAGGCCCCGGCGGCTACCCCGCTGCCATCCGTTTGGCTCAGCTCGGCATCAAGACCCTCTCCATCGAGAAGGAGTACTGGGGTGGCGTGTGCTTGAACGTGGGCTGCGTGCCCTCCAAGGCGCTCATCACCGCCTCCAAGAAGTTCAAGGAGCTCCAGGGCACCGCACAGCAGATGGGCATCGTTCTGGAAGGGACCCCCAGCTTCGACATGGTGCAGAGCCAAGCTTGGAAGCAGACCATCGTCGACAAGATGAGCGGCGGCGTGAGCGGCCTGATCAAGGCCAACGGTGCTGACAAGCTCTTCGGAACCGCACGCTTTGACGGCCCAGGCGCCCTGATCGTGGACACCGCCGATGGCGAAGTCCGCATCGAGTCCAAGCACATCGTCATCGCCACCGGCTCCCGCCCCATCGAGATCCCCGGCTTCTCCTACAAGGATGACCGGATCATGGAGAGCACCAAGGCCCTGGACCTGGACCACGTGCCAGAGCGCCTCGTCGTCATCGGCGGTGGCTACATCGGCTTGGAGCTGGGAACCATGATGGCCAAGGTCGGCTCCAAGGTCACCGTGGTCGAGATGGGCAACCAGGTGCTGCCTGGCTTTGACAAGGACGTGGTCAAGCTCATTGCCCGCCGCCTCAAGAAGTCCAAGGTCACCGTCATGCTGGAGACCAAGGCCCAGGGCTGGGAGGAGGGCGACGGCGTCGCGCTCGTCAAGGTCCAGGACAAGAACGGCAAGGAGCACGTGATCGAGGCCGACAAGATCCTCGTCACCGTGGGCCGCTTCCCCAACTCCGAGTCCATGCTCGAGGGCCTGCCGGGCCTGGAGATGGACGGACGCTTCATCAAGATCGACAAGCAGTGCAAGACCAACCTGCCCGGCGTCTACGCCGTCGGTGATGTGGCTGGACAGCCCATGCTGGCGCACAAGGCCACCCACGAGGGTGAAGTTGTGGCCGAGGTCATCGCTGGCCACAAGGTGCAGCTGGACAACATCCAGGTGCCCGCCGTGGTCTTCGTAGACCCCGAGATCGCCACCGCTGGAATGCAGGAGCACGAGGCTGTTTCCGCTGGCTTTGACATCTCCGTCGGCAAGATGCCCTTCGCTGCTGTCGCACGCGCCCTGACCACCGGCGACAAGGACGGCTTCGTCAAGGTCATCGTGAACAAGGCCGACCAGCGCATTCTGGGCGTGACCATCGTCGGACCCGGCGCCAGCGACCTGATCTCCGAGGCCTCTCTGGCTGTCGAGATGCAGGCCGAGGCCTTGGACATGGCCCTGACCATCCACCCCCACCCAACCTTGGGTGAGGCGCTGATGGAGGCTGCCAAGCATGCCCGCGGGGAAGCCGTTCACATCATGAACAAGTAGTGCCAGGCCGCTTCATCGTCATCGAGGGCCTGGATGGCAGCGGAGGCACCACTCAGGTGCGTCTGCTCTCCCAGGCTCTGTCCGCGCACGCCACCCGTGAGCCCACCGACGGCCCCGTCGGCAAGCTCATTCGCCAGGCCTTGGGTGACCCCATGTTCATGGGCGATGGCGTGCTGCCCTACCTCTTCGCGGCGGACCGAAAGGACCACCTGGAGCGGGTGATCGAGCCCAAGCTCACGGGCGAGGTAGACGTGGTCTCCGACCGCTACTACCACAGCTCCCTGGCCTACCAGTCCTTGGCCATGCCACTGGACCAGGTCATGGCCTTGAACGCTGGCTTTCGGGCCCCGGACCTCTGCGTCTTTCTGGACCTCGATGTTCAGGGCTGCTTGGCCCGAATCGAGGCCCGAGGCCAAGCCCGAGATCGCTTCGAGACCCAGCGTCAGTTGGAAGAGATCAGCGCACAGTACGGCGTGGTGCTCGGCATGCTGCGCCAACGCGGGGACAACATCTTGGTCCTGGACGCCACTGGAAGCATTCCCCAGGTGCACAAGCAGATTCTGGCCGCGGTGGAAGGCCTGAAGTGAAGGTGTTGGATCTGGGCCTGCTGGACTACCGGCAGGCCTGGGACACCCAGAAGCAGGTGCTGGCAGAGCGCTTGGCTGGCACGACCGAGGACACCCTGATCCTGGTGGAGCACCCCCCGGTCTACACCCTGGGACGCAGCAGGGAGGCCGCCAGCCATGTGCTGGCATCAGGCGATGTACCCGTCATCCAAGTGGAGCGCGGCGGTGACGTGACCTGGCACGGCCCCGGTCAGCTGGTGGCCTACCCCATCATCGCCCTGCCGGAAGGACACCGAGATCTGCATGCCTACATGCACACCCTGGAAGCCGCGGTGATCCGCACCAGCGCCGCCTTTGGGGTACAAGCCGGCACCAACACCCGCAACACAGGCGTCTGGGTGAAGGAGCGAAAGCTCTGCAGCATCGGCATCCACTGCCGGCGTTGGGTGACCTGGCATGGCTTGGCCTTGAACGTGGACCCGGATCTGTCCTACTTCGAGCGCATCGTGCCCTGTGGACTGGATGGCGTGCGCATGACCTCGCTTGCGGAAGAGCTCAGCGAGGGTCCGGTGCCGGAGATGGGGGATGTGAAGCGGGAACTCACCATGGCGCTCCAGGATCTGCTTCCACACTGAGCCAGGTCGCTTTGCGCTGCGCGCCTCTTGACCATCGTGACCAGGGGGCTATCCAGACTCCCCCTGATTGGAGCCGCAGATGTTGGACGCCAAGTTCATCGAGAACAACCCCGAGCAAGTCCAGGCCGCCCTGGAGCGCCGCAACGCAACCGAGAAGCAGCTGGCTGCCTTTGCGTCCTTGGGAGAGCTGAACGACCGGCGTCGGGAGCTGCTCCTGGTGGCAGAGCAAGGCCGCAAGGTCCGCAACCAGCTCAGCCCACAGATCGGCCAGCTCATGAAGGCTGGAGACCGGGACAAGGCCAACGAGCTCAAGGCCCAGGTCAAGACCGCCAGCGACTCGGTCAAAGAGGCGGAGGTACTGCTGGACGCTCTGGAAGCCGAGCGGACGGACCTGCTGCTCGAGATCCCCAATGTCTTGGACGAGCGGGTACCCGCTGGCGCAGACGAGGCCAGCAACGAGCTGGTGCGCACCTGGGGCACCCCGGCCGAGCTGGGCTTTGAGCCCAAGAGCCACGATGTGCTGGGACAGGACCTGGACATCCTGGACTTCGAGCGCGGCGTGAAGCTCTCGGGTGCACGCTTCACGGTCTACAAGGGCCTGGGCGCACGCCTCGAGCGCGCCCTGGTCAACTTCTTCATCAACACCCACGCGGACGAGCACGGCTACACCGAGCTGATGGTCCCCTACATGGTCAAGGCCAGCGCCCTCTACGGCACCGGTCAGCTGCCCAAGTTCGAAGCCGACCTCTTCAAGCTCACCTCGCAGCTCGGCGGCGAGGACGCCTACCTGATCCCCACCGCAGAGGTGCCCGTCACCAACCTGCACCGGGAAGAGATCCTAGAAGAATCGGATCTGCCAAAGGCCTACGTGGCCTTCACACCCTGCTTCCGCTCGGAGGCGGGCAGCTACGGCCGGGACACCAAGGGTCTGATTCGTCAGCACCAGTTCCACAAGGTCGAGATGGTGCGCGTCACCAGGCCTCAGGACAGCGACGCCCAACATGAGCTGCTCACTGGCCACGCCGAGGCCATCCTGCAGGCCCTGGAGCTGCCCTACCGGGTCATGCGCCTCTGCGGTGGAGACATCAGCTTCAACGCCCGTCACTGCTACGACTTGGAGGTGTGGATGCCCGGTCAGGGCGCCTACCGCGAGATCAGCAGCTGCTCGAACTTCGGCGATTTCCAGGCCCGGCGCATGGCGCTGCGCTACCGCCCGGAGAGCACGGACGGCAAGAAGAACAAGCCTGTTTTGGCACACACGATCAACGGCTCGGGCCTAGCGGTGGGCCGCACCGTGGTGGCGATCCTTGAGAACTATCAGCAGCCCGACGGCTCGATCGTGATCCCCAAGGCCCTGGTGCCCTACATGGGGGTTGACCGCATTCCCGCCGGGCATTAAATGCCGGGGGCTCGACTCACGGAGGTGTGGCCGAGCGGTTGAAGGCACTGGTCTTGAAAACCAGCAACCCGAGAGGGTTCGTGGGTTCGAATCCCACCGCCTCCGCTCTTTTACAGATTCTGTGTTGTTCAACAGGCTGATTTAATCAGGTGTGGAGACGTGACCGAGTGGCCGAAGGTGCGCGATTGCTAATCGCGTGTATGGAAACGTACCGAGGGTTCGAATCCCTCCGTCTCCGCCACTTTAGGCTCACCGTCACCCTTTTTTGGGTGGCGGTGGACCTAAGACCCTGTTAAACAGCGTGGCGATTCAACCTTCATCGGTTGGCACAACAAGCACCCATAGCTCAATTGGATAGAGCATCTGACTACGGATCAGAAGGTTAGGGGTTCGACTCCTCTTGGGTGTACCTCAAAACTCCCCTCGGCTTTTAGCCGGGGGGAGTTTTTTGCTTTCCTTGGCTAGATTCTCCGCGCCCGCGCGTACCTTGGCCATTCTGGAGTTCCCATGCTGCTGCTCGCCCTCGCCTGCCTGACCCCTCGCCAAGCCGACGAGCTGATGGCCGAGAACGCACAGCTGGCCATGGCCTTGGCCCACAGCCAAACCGAGCTTGCCGAGTGCGAGACCACGGTGGCCCAGGTCTCAAGCCAACCCACCGCCGCCCAAGAGATCGAAGCCTCGGCCATGTTGGTACAAGCCAACGAGGCCCTGGAGAAGGGCGACGCCATGACCGCCAAGGCCATGTTCGCCATCATTCTCAGCGAGTACGGCGAGACACAGGCCGCACGCGGTGCCATGCGCCAAGCCAGAGAGTTGGCGGTGCTGGGCATCGATGCGGTGGATTTGAACGACGTGGAGTGGTGGCAGGGCCAGTACAACCCCAACGCCGAGGCGACCCTGATCGTGTTCTGGGAGGAGTGGTGCCCCCACTGCCGCCGAGAGATGCCCCGGACCAACCTGCAGTGGCAGCGCTACAAAGACCAAGGGCTGCAGGTCATCGGCCTGACCAAGGTCAGCAAGAGGAGCACCGAGGAGAGCGCCAAGGCCATGCTCGCTGACCAGGACATCGGCTTTGTCATTGGGAAAGAGAACGGCCGCGTCTCGGATGCCTACGCGGTCTCTGGAATCCCGGCCGCCGTGGTCATTCAAGACGGCAAGGTGATCTGGCGAGGACACCCGAACAAGATCGGCGATGTGACGATCGAACGCTGGTTGGGCATCCAGCCCCCTCCACAGCCTTAGAGCGCCGCTGAAGGACCCGGGCGACACAAGAGCAGGGGCAGGCCAATCATCACCCCCGCCGTGACGTTGAAGGCCACGTTGACCCAGGCACCGTGGTGCCAGGAGAGCGCCGTATCCACGAGGAACCACAGAGCTGAGCTTCCGGCGACGCACCACCAAGCCCAGGCCTCGCCCTTGCGCAGCGGGAAGTGCACCACGAGCAGCATGGAGAGCGCCCAGCAGGCCATGGTCGCGCCAAGCATCGCCGCCAGCTGGGCTGCGATGGCCATGGCGTCCGGGCTGAGCTCCGCTGTCTGGCTGAGCTGCTGCGCGAGGCGGTGACGGTGCCAGGCCCACAAGGGGCCGGTGTACCCAAGGGCCACGCTCAGCCCGAAGGGGATCTGCATGCCGAAGCCCAAGACCAAGGCCCAGATGCCCAGGTCTCGAGGCTTCAAACCTCGGCGCCGGGCGTGAAGCCTGCTTCCGTGACCGTGACCGTGACCTGGTCCATGCTGACGGGGCCGATGACGCGAACGATGCCGCCGTCCAGGTCCACTTCCACGCCCTGAACCTCGTCGAGCTCGCGCAGCTTGGCCTCGACCTTGCGGGCGCATCCCCCACAGGTCATCCCGTCCACATGAAGAGACAGGCCCGGGGGACGAATCTGTGCGGAGAAGCCTGCTTCTTCCACCACCTGGATGGCGAGCAGTGGCTCGACGATGCCGTGCACCGTGACCCGCCCACCGGGCTGATCGACCTGCACGCTGTCCACGCCGTCCACCGCCATCAGGCGGCCTTCGACTTTGCGGGCGCAGCCGCCACAGGTCATGCCTTGGACGTTGAGCTCCAAGGATGTGGTGACGGCGGCTCCAGCCAGCTTCTGCCTCAGCCGGGCGATGCCCAACCGAGCATCGGCCGCGGCGAACCACGCCACCATGCCGATGAGCAGGACAGCGCTGGCGATGGAGACCGGACCGGCGTGCTCGTGGGCATTCTGCACCACCGCTTGAATGGGAATCAGGTCATCGAAGAGCAGACCAAAGAGCATGGAGCCGACGATGATGGTGCTCAGGTAGATGACCAAGGGGGTCTTCCCAAGGGCCCGGTACACGGCACCCAAGGTGGCGATGTTCGTCGCCGGACCAGCCATCAGGAAGACCAATGCTGCACCGGTGGGCATTCCAGCGGCGACCAGAGCCGCCGCGATGGGCACGGAGGCCGTGGCGCAGACGTAGAGCGGCAGGGAGATGAGCAGGGCCACGCCCATGGCGATCAAGCCTCCCCCGGCTGAGAGCCCGGTGAGCGCGTCGGGGGGCAGGAAAGTGGTGAGCGCAGCCGAGGCCAGCACACCGATGCTCAGCCAGCCCCAGATGTTCTGAATCATCTCCAGGCTGTGCTCAAACATCTGCTTAAAGGTTGGCTTTGGGCCTTGGTCTTCTTGCGGAAGGACCTGCTGTTCGGGAAGCCCCCGGTCGGTGAGCAGGCCGCCCACGATGCCCGTGATGGCCGCCGCGGCGACCTTGAAGAGCGCGAAGGGCAAGCCCAAGAAGCTGGCGGAGACCAGCATGGAGTCCACCCCGGTCTGGGGCGTGGCGATGAGGAAACCCACCGCAGCGCCGTCGCTGGCGCCGTCCTTCTTTAGACCCAAGCCTGCCGGAATCACGCCGCAGCTGCAGAGAGGCAGCGGCACACCCAAGGCGACCGCCTTGAGCACGCCCATGCGACCGGAGAGGTGCCGGCGCACAAAGCCCTTGGGCAGGAAGCCATGGAGCAGACCGGAGAGGGCGGCGCCAACCAGCAGCCAAGGGGCCAGCTCCAAGCAGATGTTCCACACATTGCTGAGGTACTCCAGGATCACTTGGCACCTCCAAAGCGGCCCATCAGATCCGTCAACTCGGTAAGGGTGGCGTCCCTCTCATCGGCGTCGCCTGACTGAAGGGCGTCCGCCACGCAGGTGCGCACGTGCTCCTCCAAGAGCAGCTGGCCGACCCGGCCCATGCCCCCTTTGATGGCCGCGATCTGGACGAGAACCTCGGGACAATGCCGATCTTCTTCCACCATGCGAGCGACCGCAGCGAGCTGACCTTCCAGACGGCGTAGGCGCGCGAGCAGCTTCTTCTTCTTGGCCGGGTCTTTCATGGCGGACTCCATACCCCTGGGGGGTATTTGAACTATACCCCCAGGGGGTATGTCGTTGCACTTTGATTTTCGAACTGAGGTCTGATGGGGGTCTACTCAGAAACGAGGTCAGCGATGTTTTGGTTGCTCAGATCGCCCTGTGCTGGTCTACGTGCACGGCGGCGGGCACACCCAGGGTGGCGCAAGCTACGGGGAGGACTACCCCCTCTTTGAGGGCCAAGAGCTGGCCACGCGCACCGGCTCTGTGGTGGTGACTCTGCAATACCGCCTCGGCATCCTGGGCTTTCTGGCTCTGGAGGGCTCCCCTCACCCGGCCAACGCTGGCATTCAGGACCTGCACTTGGGTCTCCAGTGGGTGCAGGACAACATCCAGGGTTTCGGCGGAGATCCCAATCAGGTCCTACTCTTTGGCGAGAGTGCTGGGGCCGTAAACACCTGCGTGATGATGAGCGCGCCCGCCAGCGAGGGCCTGTTCACTTCCGCTCTGATGCAGAGCGGCCCCTGCCCGACCCTGAGCCCACAGGAGGGCGCCGATCATGCCCAGCAGCACCTGGAGGCTTTGGCCTGTGAGGGCGCCCAGGACACCTTGGCTTGCTTGCAGCAGGCCACACTGGTGGAGCTGGTGGCCCTGAGCGCCCAAGAGAGCGACATCCCTGGCGTGCTCACGGGCAACACCTTCTGGCCTGTGTCCGACGGGGAGATCCTGGACTCGGATCCCGTGGCAGCCTGGGCAGAGGGCCGCACCTTGGACATCCCCGTGGTCTTTGGCAGCAACAGCGAGGAGACCGCCCTGTACACCCTGGAGCTCAGCGAGACCCAGCTCTCGGCCTTGATGCGCCTGGCCTTTGGCGACCGTGTCGAGGAGGCCCAGACCCTCTGGCCGCTGGAGGACTACAGCAGCCCCCGCTGGGCCTGGGTGGCTGTGAGCACCGATCTGCAGTTCACCTGCCCTGCCCGCTTTATGGCCGACGCCGCCTCCGAGTCCCAGAACGCCCCGGTGTACCGCTACCGCTTCTCCCATCGGCCGGCGGGGGTCTCTGCCGCCAGGGGCGCCTACCACGGCTTGGAGCTGCCCTATGTCTTCCAGACCCTGGACCTGCTCAGCGAGCTGAGCGGCTTCACGCCGGACCAAGCCGACCTAGAAGTCGAGGCCTTCATGGGGCTCTCTTGGGCGGCGCTGGCGGCGGGTGAGGATCCTGGGGTTGGGGAGACCTGGCCCAGGTGGCGCACACAGGGTGAGTTGCTGCACATCGACGAGGGGCTGTATGCGGGCGAGGACCCCACCCAGGCGCGATGCGACTTCGTCTTCTCTCTCCCATAGGAGCTTGTCCGAAAGGCCGGACCCCGGGAAGGTCGAAACGCGTCGTCTATTGAGGGACAATCCCTAGGCCCCTCTACTCGACGTGGCAGGTCAGGCAGGGGAGGCTCTCCGCGTCCAACAGCTCCGTCATCAAGGGCAGCACTTCCTCGTGCATGAACAAGGCGCCCGGATCGGTGGTGTCGGGGCCAGGAAACGCACCCTCTTCCCAGTAGCCGGCCAGATCCTCGGAGGGCATGCTGAAGTCTGTCCCGCCGTCGGTGTGACAGGTGTCACAGCTGAAGTCAGCGTAGGCCTCGGCGTCGTAGGCCTGAAAGATCGCCGCCATCTGCGGGGAGACATCCGTGGCCATGTAGGCGCTCTTCTCCGCGCCGCTCATCTCGGACCAGGTCGGGGCTGCGGTGCTGCTGTCCTGGGTGTCGTCGGTCACTTCGGTGTCTTTGTCGCAGCCAGTGAGGGCAAGGGTCCCAAAGAGGGCGAGCAAGGCAAGGCGAGGGGTCATTCAAAATCTCCGGGGTCAGCCCGGGAATACTACCCTTTGTCTTCGCCTGTTGGGAAGTCCACGCAGAGCTGCTGCAGAGCGCCCAGGGCCTCGGTCCAGGACCGCCTGGTCTGCTCATCGGGTTGAGCATCGTAGTTTTGGCGGGCCTCCTCGGAGCGCAAGGCCGCTTGGCCGATCGCGGCCAGCTTGGGGTCCGAAGCAAACTCCGGCTCCACCGTGGGAGACATCGCACCCAGACCGCTCGGTGGCTCCGGCTCACAGACCACCGGGACCTTCGCACGTGGGCCCACCTCTTCAGGCTTGAGGGGGTAGGCGGCGGCGTACCAATCCGCGACCGCCTGAGCCGCCATCTGAGCTCCCCTGGAGGGCCCTTCGCAGCTCGCTTGGGCCGCAGCGAGAATCTCGGGCTCACGCTCCGCACAGATGCGCGCCACGTCCTGGGCATAGGCCCGGACCCTCGCATCTGGGTCTGGTGTCGTTGTGGGAGAAGTCGGGGTGGTGGCGCAGGCCAGCATGAACAGAATCATGGGCGCAGGATACAGGGCCGCCGTGCGCCTGCCCTACCAAGACCCCGCAGATCTGATCTGGCTCAGCGCAGCGCAGCGAATCGGCTGGAAGGTCGAGCGCTCCAGCGAGGTCTTCGCCAGCTTTGATGGCGTGGACACCTTGCGCATCTCTACAGCGCAGGACTTCGATCCCGACGACTGCTTGGCGCAGATGATCCTCCATGAGATCTGCCACGCCCTGGTGCAGGGCCCGGAGAACCTGAGCAAGCCTGACTTCGGCATGGAGAACATCGACGACTCGGATCTGTTGGCCGAATACGCCTGCCACCGTCTGCAAGCGGCACTGCTGGACCCATACGGGCTGCGCCTGGCGCTCTCTCCGACCACCAATCATCGCCCCTACTACTTGGCATTGCCGGTCTGGCCTTGTTTGGGGGACGGGCAAGCGGCAGTCCTGGCCAGGGCCGGTCTAAAGCGCGCGAGAGAAGGCCAGTGGGCTCAGATCCTGACCCAAGCCCTGAGCGCAACAGCGGCGCTGGCAGACACGGTTCGCCACATCCCCGGAAACCTGTGGTCGCAGAGCCTGCCCAGGCACCCTTTGGGGCTGCCTCCCACCCGCGCGCCTCGGCCTTGCAGCGGGTGTGCATGGGGACAGAGCAGACGATGCTTGGTGGCCGATGCGCCCACGCCTGAACACGGCTGCGCAGCCTGGGAGCCGGTGCTCACAGAGGCGGACTGCGGGGACTGTGGTGCCTGCTGTCGGCAAGGCTTTGACGTGGTGGACCTGGAGCCGGACTCCCCTCTCCTGGCCCGGCCCGACGTCGTGGACCACGGCTTTGGTCCCCAGCTTCCGCGCCCGGGGGGCTACTGCGTGGCCCTGACAGGAGAACAGGCACCCTACCGATGCGGGGTCTATGCAGATCGGCCGAAGAGCTGCCGGGATCTGGCCCCTGGCTCAGAGGGCTGCCTGGCGGCCAGAGAGCGCTGCGGCGTGTCCGGCGCCCTCCAATAGGGCAACAGAATCAGACCTTCGACGGAGCAACATGCGCAAGCACCTCGGCGAGATGAGCGACATCCAGGTCGTCAGCACCCTCCTTCAAGTCCAAGGGCTGCACGTCCTTGACCTGGGCTGCGGCCCCGGCCACAACGCGCGTCTGCTCGCAGAGAGTGGTGCTGATGTCTTGGGGCTTGAACCGGACCCTGTTCAGGCCGAGCGAAACCGAGAGAGCCCGGCCTTCCCAGGGGTGCAGCTGAGCGAGGGCCGCGCAGAGGCGCTCACCCAGGCCGATGAATCGGTGGACGGCGTGTTTCTGTTTCGCTCCCTGCACCACGTCCCGATGGACAGCATGGACAAGGCCCTGGCAGAGGCCGCCCGCGTGACTCGTCCAGGCGGCTTTGTCTTCGTCCTGGAGCCCAGCATTCAGGGCAGTCACACCGCGCTGATGCTGCCCTTTCACGACGAGACCCAGGTCCGGGGCGCCGCACAGCAAGCGCTGGACCGCGCAGCGCGAGGGCTCTTCGCCTCACACGCCCAGTACGCGTGCCTGCAGCACATCCGCTACGAGAGCTTCGAGCAGCTGCTCACGCGCTTCTCATCGATGTCCTTCAACGACATCAGCGCCAAGAAGATCGACCAGCCGGGCGTGCGAGAGGCCTTCTCCAAAGGGCGAGATGATCAGGGCTTTAGCTTCGACCAGGTCAGCCTCATCGACGTGTTTCGCCTCGCCTAGCGGCTTCCGACTACTCCTCGGGAATCAACGCGGCGGCCTCGGCCTTGGCGGCCAGCTCGGCAGCCTGCTTCTCATCTGCGATGCGCTTGGCGGCCGTGGCCTGGGCCTTCTCGGCCAAGTTGGCCAAGCCCTGCTCGTACTGACCGCCCAGCATCTCGTCCATGTCCATGAAGAGCGTGGCCATCTTCATCTGGAAGTTGGGATGCTCCTCAAAGCCCCAGCGCACGCTCGTGCCGCCATCCACCTCCGTGAGCTCGTAGAACACTGTGCTGCTGCTCTCCCAAGGAGCGGTGAATACAAGCTCCTGCTCCATCTTGGTGGGCTCCTCGTAGGTGATGGTCTTCATCGAGCCGGTGCCCACCTCGTCGTTGCCCGACCAGGCGTAGGTGGAGCCAATGCCGTAGGCGGGCGTGGAGATCTCCCGGGTGGCAGCAGGATCCATCGGAGTCCAGGGGCTCCAGTCCACGAAGTTGTTGTAGTCCGCCACATGCACCCAGATGTCCTGGGGCTGCGCATCGATGAGCAGGGTGCGCTCAACGGTGATGACATTGGGCTGCATGGCGGCTGCGCCCAGAAAGCCCACAAAGGCGAGCGCGAGGACACCGACACCGGCGATAACGACCTTCTTCATTGGATACTCCTGTGTCTCGGGCCCCACACCGGACGCAGTCTTCTACCAGAGGCGGCCCTCTCAGATCCAGACCGGCGAGTGAATCGCCCAGTCTTGACCAGGGACCACCAGCAGCACCCATGGACCCCGCACGACCGCTTGCTGGGGGCCGCAAGACAACACCTCGCTGCCACTCTCCGTGTGCAACTCCATCGTCTCGGCACCCTGACAATCCAGGTCCACGACCGCACCGCCCTCAACCCAATGCTCCGCCGGATGCACGCTCAGCCAAGGCCCGGAGCTGGCTACGCTGCGCCCATTGAAGAGCGCTCTCTCAAAGTGAGCGGCAGAGGGCAGCTCGGCATCGGGCACCTCCAGCCACGTCAGGGGACCCACCAAGCTCAGGCGCTCACCCTGGTCCAGAAGGCTGAGAAGCGCAGGCAGATCCTCCGCTCCCTCCACTCGGATCGCCGTCGGCGCGGGGCTCCATGCCCAGGCCGGCCCCGCCTGCGCTACCCAGTCCAGATCCACGATGCCCAAGCGCCCAGCCGCCGGCGTTGCCATCGCCATCGCCAACAGGTCCAAGGTGTCGAGGGCCTGGGAGTCCGCCGTTCCGAATCCAGCTTGGGTGTTCCGACTCCAACCCACGCTCCACACCACCCCAGAATCGCTCTGCGCGATGGAGCCCGCCCGCAGCCGAATGCGCTCGGCCACCCACCCGGTTGTGTAGGGCCGGCCCACCTGCTCCGGGGCGCTCTGCACGGCGTAGGTGATGCCCCGGGCAGCAGCCAGCTGAGCATCGTCCAGAGGCTCGAGACGACTGCCAACCGAAGGCCACGGGGAGCGGAAGAAGTCAGCTTGGCGCCAATCACCCGGCTCCACGCGAGCCGTCCAGTCCAGCTCAGAGAAGTGAATCACACTGGCCTTGACGACGAGGTCAAGCTCGAGCGCGTTCCACTCGGGACCGGCCTCCAGGCGTAGGGCATGTTCTCCAGGGGGGAGGCTCAGGCTCTGATCCGGGCCCACCACCTGCTCTCCCAGAGGGCCTTGGACCACAAAGGCCTCGGGTCCATCCCAGATGGGAATCCAAGTGCCGAAGACCCCGGGCTCCAAGCTCTCGCTGCCGATGGGCTGCTCTGGGCCCCAGATCTCACGCCTGGCAGCACAGCGCAGAGTGCGTGCCGACTCCGGCAGCATCGTCTCCCAGCTCGGCGGCATCCAAGCCACGACCCGGCCCTGGGCATCCAAGGCCTGAACCAAGCCGCCGTCCTCACAGACACCGGCGCTGGCTTGGGTGTACAGCTCCTGCTGCGCGGGGTCCCAATCACCGACCACTATCTTTCTTAGATCCTCGAGTATGACCGCTCCACCCAAGTCCTGAATCCCTTCGGCGTCGCTCAGCAGCGCCTGCCCCGAACGATAGAAGCCTGTGTCGACCAGAACGTGGTCGCGGCCAGGGTGCACATAGAGCTGCGAGGCGCCCTCAAAGCTCACCGTCCGGCTGTCGACGGCCAGCCGCCAAGTGACCTGTACCGGCTCTCCTTCTTGGACATCGTCCAGCCCCGGTACCCCCATCGAGGTCCCTGCGACCCGCACCCATCCCCCCTCCGCATCCTGGCCCCAGTCCATCTCCTCGACCTTCATCCAGCCGCCCTGAACCAAGGGAATGGCTTCGATCAGGTGGTCGCTCACACCGCTCGGCGTGGCGTCAATCAGGGTCCCGCCACCGATCCGGTGCTTGCTCAAGGCCTCCGGCGAAGCCCGGAAGACCAAGCTGAGGTGCTGGTTCTCGAGCAGGATGTCCCCTCGCCTGCCGTCGCTACCTGAGGGCAGCTCTCCAGTGCAGCCCACCCGTTTGACGCGCAGCTGGCCGGCCCCCATCTCCAGCGGGTCGCAGACCGTCCAGGGCAGGCCGGTCTCGGCGGTGGGCGCAGGGGGCCCGCAGCTCAGTACGAACCCGAGCAGCAGGGCCCAGCTCAGCTACTTTTCTTCTTTCACGAAGGTGATGGAGATGGGCACCAAGCGCACCTTCTTGGCCCAACCTGGGGCGTTTGGCGCAGTGTCCATGTAGGTGTAGAGACGCGCCTCGCCAGACTTGACGGGCACCTTCCACTCCTCCTCAATCGGGATGTTGCCCGGAGCCTGTGGCGCGACCCAAGGCCACTTGTCAGTCTCGATGACCTTGCCTTCGGCGTCCAGGTACTCAATGGCGATGTTCAAAGAGCGGATGTCTTTGTCACCGGTGTTCTTCATGTCCGCGCGGATCATGAAGCCGTCCAAGGGCCCATCGGGGTCCTCGGCCATGTTGGCGCCTTCGATCTCAGCAGGGCCGATCTCGATGTTGTCGACGTACTCCAAGACGGCCAAGCGGCGGCGGGCCTCCTGCTTGTACTTCTTTTGTCCCTTGGGGTACTCGTCCATGTAGGCCTGCCATCCGGCGGCCGTGTTGGCGTCGATCGCGGACTGGTAGGCGAAGGCCTCGCGACCCTCCTTGGCCTTGTCCATGAGCTTGGCCTCGGAGTCGTCGGCGTACTTGGCCATGTAGGCGTCGTAGGCCTCCAGAGTGCCCTCGGTCTCGGCGCGCTCCAGGTACAGCTCCTCCAAGCGCAGCTTGGCAGTGAAGGCGCTTGGGCTGCTGGGGGAAGCAGCGATGAAGGCCTCGTAGCCCTCGATGGTGTCTTGGGCCTGGATGTCCTTAAAGGAGGGGCCACAAGCGAGCAGGGCGGTGAGCAGAAACAGCATGGGAGCTCCGGGGAAGGTCCCAAGCCTATCAGCTATTTGGCCCCGGAATCGGTCCCGTCTTCCGTGGCGCACTCATTGCCACTGGTCACGTCCTCTTCCTTCTGCTCATCCAGGGCGATGGTGCAGTCGGTGAGCTCTTCTCCGATGGCGTCCTGGTGGATGGTGCGCAGCTCTGCGCAGTCCTCCTCAGGGTGGCAATCGCACATGTAGTCGACGTAGTCGTCGCAGGCGGAGGTCGGGACGCACGCCACACCGGTGGCGAGCAGGCTAATGGAGGCGATGAGGAAGCGGCGCATGAGCCCTCTCTTATTCAGGCAGCGGTGAGTAGACGAAGTGTGTGTCTATACGACACCACAGCCTGGACATTCAGAACTGGAGGTCGGTGTGAGCGAGCAACGTGTGGTCCTGATTACAGGTGCAAGCTCCGGTATCGGATATCAGACGGCCTTGGCTTTTTCTGCGCATGGCGATCTGGTCGTGGGCACCGGGCGGGACCAAGAGCGCCTGGCGGCGCTCGCCGAGCATGTGGATCTGGCGCTGACCATGGATGTGACGGACTCCGTCTCGGTGCAGGCAGCCTGCGCAGCCGTGCTGGGACGCTACGGACGGGTGGACGTGCTGGTCCTCAACGCTGGCCAAGGGCACTTCGCGGGCACCATGGAGACCTCGCCTGAGGAGATCGCTGAGCTGATGGACGTGAACCTCTTGGGGGCACACCGGGTCACACAGCAGGTGCTTCCAGCGATGCTCAAGGCCAAGAGCGGCGTGATTCTGCCGGTGAGCTCGGTGGCCGGTCTGCGCGCCTACCCTCGCCACGGCGCCTACTGCGCGAGCAAGCACGCCCTGATCGGCTGGGCCGAGGCGCTGCGCTGTGAGCTCTTGGGAAGTGGCGTGGACGTGAGCGTGATCTGCCCCCCCGCGGTGGACACCCCCTTCTTCGTGAACGCCGGGTACATGACCTTCAAGGAAGACCACGAGGGCTTGGAGCTGATGAGCGCCGAGCAGGTGGGGGCGTACATCGTGGAGGCGGCCCGGGAGCGGCCCAGAATTCGGGTGCTGGGCGCACGGGCGCGGCTGCTTGAAGGACTCAACCGGGTGGCGCCCGGGGCGCTGGAGTGGATCCGAAGAAAGTCGGGCAAAATTGGGGTATAGACAGGATTGAAAGCAATCCGAAAGAGATGTTGAACCCCGTTCGATTAGAGGGCCCGCATCTCAGGAGTCCCCCATGGCAAGCGTCTTGATCACCGGAGCAAACCGCGGCATTGGCTTGGCCCTGGCAGAACAGCTGCAGGCCCGCGGAGACCAGGTCATCGCCGTCTGCCGCCAGGCCTCGCCGGAGCTGCGTGCGCTGGATGTGCGCACTGAGGAGGGCGTCGATGTCACCGACGGAGCCAGCATCGAAGGACTGATGGAGTCTCTGGGCGGCCTGCGCTTGGATTGGCTGATCAACAACGCTGGGACGATGCATCGAACCTTCCTCGGGAACATGGACTACGAGAGCGCGATGCAGCAGTTCATGGTCAACGCGCTGGGACCACTGCGCATGACCGAGGCCATGCTGCCTCTGCTCAAGGCCGGCTCCAAAGTGGGCATCGTGACCTCGCGCATGGGATCGATCTCCGACAACACCTCCGGCGGCCAGTACGGCTACCGCATGAGCAAGGCTGCGGTGAACGCCGCTGGCGTGAGCCTGGCCCGAGATCTGGCTCCTCAAGCGATCGCCGTCGCTCTGCTGCACCCCGGCTACGTGCAGACGGACATGACAAGCCAGCACGGCAATCTGACTCCGGCTGAGTCCGCCAGGGGCCTCATTGAGCGCATGGAAGCCCTGACCTTGGATAGCAGCGGTGGTTTCTGGCACGCGGAAGGCCAAGCGCTGCCTTGGTGAACAACAGGCCTTTTGCCGCGCACTGAAAGCGCGATGGGCTGGGCTGCGTTGCCTCCCTGACAGGAGGCTGCAGTGTTCCAAGCGATTCGACGAGACCGTACCCAAAACCATCGGCGTCAGGCGGGGGCCGCGATGCTCTCCTTTCTGGGCCTGCTGAGCTTGGGCGGCGCGTCCCTCCTCAGCGGGGGGCAGCTCGTAGAGGTGCTGGATGTTGACCATGTGGAGCTGATGTTCACCGAGTTTGAGGACATGGCGCCTCCCCCACCACCCAAGGGGGTTGAAAACGGCTCAGCGCAGGAGAAGGAGCCAGAGACCGAGCCTCAAGTCGAGCCGGAGCCCGAGCCCGAGCCGGAAGTCGAACCCGAGGTCGAGCCGGAGCCAGAAGCCCAGACTGAGCCCGAGCCGGAGCCGGTCGTGGTGGATCTCACCGGTCCAGCCGGAGACCCGGAGGGCCACGAGCTGGGCGTAGAGGGGGGAGACCCCGACAAGGGCAAGCCAGGGGGCAAGCTGGGCGGTACCGGGACCTCCCTGGAGCCCGGAGGCACAGGCCTAAAGATGGTCTCGCCGAACCAGGTTCGGGCCCGCCGACAGGTCGCTCCGGTCTACCCCGCAGCAGCCAAAGAGCTCGGCTTGGAAGGCAGCTGCAGCTTGCGCTTTCAGGTAGACGCCAAGGGCAAGGTGAGCTCGGTGGACGTGGTGAGCTGCCCGACCGCCTTTCAGGACGCGGCTCTGGAAGCGGCGCACAAGTGGAGCTTCTACCCCTACAAAGACAGCTCAGGGACCAAGCATCCGGCCAGCTTTGTGCTGCGATTGGAGTTCCGCTTGGAGTAGCGGGCCGCTGAAGGGACTGCGGCTCCTTGGCGCGATCTATCCCTTCAGCTCTGGTCGACCCAAGGCTCCTCTCGGATCTCAAAGCGGCCAAAGTCGTAGGGGTCTCCGGCGGCCTTCTCCACGCGAACGATGCTCTCGCGCTTGCCTTGCTGCTTGAGGGTGTGGGCGCGGTGGTAGCAGAAGGGGTTGTTGCCCCGCTTGCCCAGGGTGCAGTGGGTGGTGAAGCTGCAGCCCGCCATGCAGGTCTCGGCGTACTCGCAGGTCTTGCAAAAGCCCCAGAGCTCCTCGGTGGTGCGAGAGCGTACGAACTGCAGTTCGGGCGCGTTCTGCCAGATCTCATCGATGCTCAGATCCCGCACATTGCCACCCACGTAGGGCGCCGTGGGCAGGCTGGGGCACCCCTTGATGGTGCCATCGGACTCGATGCCCAGCGTGAAGGTGCCGGCTTGACAGCCTTGCCACCAGCGTGCGTTTCCGCCGGGGTTCGAGCGCAGCAAGACCTCGTGCGGGCCGTAGTAGCCCAGGTTGTTGGAGATCAAGACGTTGAAGATCTCCGTCGGCTTCTGACCTGCGGCCTTGGCCTGCTCGGCGTAGTGAACTTGGATCTCTGCCAGGGTGTCGATGACCTGGAGCATGCGCCAGGGCCGAAGAATCCACTCGGGCCGGTCCGCTGCCCGCCCCATGGGCACGGTCATCTGGCAACGCCAGATCCGCACCCCATGTTCCTTGAGCACTGCAGCAGTCTCTTTGAGCAGGTGCGCGTTGAGCTCGTTGACCTGCGAGTTGGCCGTGATGATCAGGCCGGCCTGCCGGGCGTTGTCCAGGGCTTGCAGTGCAGCCTGCTGGGAGCCTGGTGCGTTGCGCAGGGTGTTGTGGGCATCGGCGGGCCCATCCACGCTCACGCCAATGGCCGCCATGCCGGCCGCCTTGAGTTCCTTGGCCATGGCCAAGGTGAAGCCGCGGCCTCCGGTTTGCATCGTGACCCGCACGCCGCCAGTGGCCAGGAAGCGCACCACGTCGGCCAGGTTGGGGTGCAGATAGGCCTCGCCGCCGATCAAGGTGACCTCGCGCGTGCCAAGCCGAATCAGCTGTGCAGCGGTGTCCAGGATCTCGTCGAAGGAGAGCTCATCTGGACGGGCCTGCGCTGCTCTGGACCCACAGTGGGAGCAGGCGTGGTCACAGCGGAGGGTGAGCTCCCAGACGGCGTACACCGGTGCAGGGCGGTCAGTTGGGAGGATGGTTCGGGGGGTTGGGCGCATGGTGGGAGTGTAGCGCCATGCTGCCTAATCGACCTGAATCAGCTCTCCAAAGCCCTCGAATTCCTCGCGGAACAAGGCCTCAACACCCATCTTCATGGTCATGATGGAGCTGGGACAGGTCGAGCAAGCACCGACCAGACGCACATGAATGTCCATGCCGTCGACCTTGATCAGGCTGATGTCGCCGCCATCGGACTGCAGCGCCGGGCGAACCATGTCGTCCAGCAGCTCTTGGATGACGACGGGGTCGAGCGCGGGTCCCGCCTGAACATCGTCCGTGGGCTCAGCCAAGCCCTCCATCATCTCAACCAGCTCAGCCTTGCGCACACGCGAGGCCAGCTCGACGCCCTGGGACTCCAGCTCTGCGCGCAGCTGCTTGACGGTCCAGGCGCTGTAGTCGACGGGCTCTGCGACCACGACGGGCTCGGCGACGGCAACCGGCTCGGCGATGACCTCGGGCTCGGGCTCGGGAGCCGGCTCAGGCGCGGCCTGTACGGGCTCGGGGACCAGCACCGGCTTGGGCACCTCCGCCACCGGCACGGGCTTGGGCGCGGTGGCCTTCTTCGTGTCGTACTGGAAGGGGTAGTCCGCCTTGGGGGCGGGCGGCGCGTCGTCGCGCCCGATGATGCGCTTGATGAATGAACGAATCACAGGGCCTCCAAGGGTGCCGGATGAGGCATCCCTATCTGGGCATAGGACGGCGCACCGTCAAGGAGTGCAGCAAAACAGCGGGAAAGCTTCAGGGGGCGCCTACAAGGCGCCAAACCCGATCGTCTACCTGGGGCTCAGCTTGCGAGCCGGTGTAGGTCCCATCGATCATCATGTTCCGGTCCACGATCATCATGAAGGGGATGCTGCCGCCGTAGAGACCGTTGGCATAGAGCTCCGCTGATGCGTCGCCATCGCTCTGGTTCAGAACAGGGAACTGGATCTCGAAGCGCTCGGACCACTGCAAGAGGAACTCAGAGTCCTGGATGCCGTCGCCGTAGTCATAGTCGTCAACCATCGCGTGCAGGATGATGAATCCATACTCTCGGTAGGTCTCCCACATGTCCTGCGCCCCCTCTGCGATGGTGTGGCAAGGACCGCACCACCCGGCGCTGAAGTCCAGGACAATCACGTAGCCGTAGAACTGGTGCAGCTGAACCGGGTTGCCGAACTGGTCGGTGAAGGTGGCGTTGGGCAGCACCTGGTCGTAGTCCCAGTCACCGATGCTCACCCCGTCAGCCTTCCAGCTGGAGTCCGGCCAGCGTCCACCCTCGTAGTCCCAGGAGAACTCATCGAGCGGATCGGAGGCAGCGTCCAGCTCCTCCCCGTCCAGAAAGCCGTCTCGATCCATGTCGGGATTCATCGGATCCAAGCCGGCATCGATCTCCACGCCATCCGAGGCCCCGTCGCCATCGGTGTCCGCCACCAGGGGATCGGTCTCGTACTCCTTGACCTCGTCCCCATCACTCAGGCCGTCTCCGTCGGTGTCCGCCACCAAGGGATCGGTGCCGTGGACGTTCTCCCCGCCGTCACGCAGTCCATCCCCGTCGGAGTCTGCGTTGTCCGGATCGGTTCCAGCCGCAGCCTCGTCCGCGTTGGAGACCCCGTCCCCATCGCTGTCCATCATAGAGGCGCAGCCAGTCAGGGCTGCAAGGGCGAGAACAAGGGCAGTGCGGGTCATCGGGATCTCCTGAATCTGATGGCAGCATGACCGCCCGCAACCTCAGAGACAAGAACCCCCGGAGCCCAAATGGACCCCAGGGGTTCTTCTTGACGCGATTCCTAAGGAATCACGGTCGGATTCACTGCCAGATTTAGAGCTCGCCAGCTGCGTTGAGGGCTTGGTAGAAGTCGTTGCCGCTACCGGGCGCGACGATGATCTCCAAGTTCTCATCCAGCAACCACATCGTGGGCCAGCCACCGTCCAGGTACACGGACTGCATGTCCTTGCTGCCAGCCATGATTGGGATGAAGGGCGTGGGGTAGCTCTCTTCCCAGTTGTGGAGGACTTCCACGGTGGGGATGTCCCCGTAGTTGTCCTCGCCCAGGAAGGTCAACCAGCGGACCTTCTCGTTCCAAACGTTGTCGTAGACGCCTGGAAAGGAGCTGTCGTAGCTCGCGTTCCCGTAGGACAACCAGCTGGCGAAACCCTGGCATGGAGGGCACCACTCAGCCGAGTAGTCGAGCACGACGTACTGGCCCTGACCGTAGAAGTCGTACAGGTCGACCTCGTCGCCATACTGGTCCACAAACTTGCCGCGAACCAGCTTGTCGCCGACCTTGGCCTTGCCCGAGACTTCGTCGATGGTGGGCGCATCGATGCTGTCCTTGTCCGGGTTGTAGGGCCAGCCGCCCTTGTAGATCACGGACTCGGCGTCCGCTGGGTCGCTGCCCTCAGCGACTTCCCATGGGTCCAGGTAGCCGTCGCCATCGCTGTCTTCGCTCAGAGGGTCGGAGCCGTAGTCCTTGACCTCTTCACCGTCCAGCAGGCCGTCGCCATCGGTGTCGGCAACCAGAGGATCGGTACCGCGGTTGGCCTCTCCGCCATCACGCAGGCCATCGCCGTCCGTGTCCTCGTTGTCGGGATCCGTACCCGCCAACTCCTCGTCTGCGTTGGAGACGCCGTCACCATCGCTGTCGAGCATGGATGCACAGCCCGAGAGTGCCGCAAGGCTCAAGGCAAGAGTAGAGATCGTGAGCAGAGAGGTCCGCATGATTGTCCTCGGGGTCGTTCGGTACGCGAAAATGATGCCACTGGATGGACTGGGTTGCAGGCAGCCGAGGTCAACTTCTTGTACTCGATTCCCTTACACGCTCAGAAGCTACCACCCGTGCGGGTCGAACCCAGCCCTGCGAAAGACCGCACGGGATATACGGCACGCCTGAGGACCTCATGAACGATCTACTTCTGCGCGCCCTTCGCTCCGAGCCCGTGCCACGCCCTCCTGTCTGGTACATGCGCCAGGCTGGCCGCTACCTGCCCGAGTACCACACGGTTCGGAACTCGCTGCCGGGCTTTCTGGCGCTCTGTCGCTCCCCAAAAGACGCGGCCGAGGTCACCCTCCAACCCCTCCGTCGCTTCAAGCTCGATGCCAGCATCGTCTTCAACGACATCCTGGTTCCCCCCGCCGCAATGGGCATGGACCTAGAGTTCATCAAGGGCAAGGGTCCAGTCTTCCACGACCCCATCCGTGACCCTTCGGACATGAAGCGCCTCAAGATGCCCACGGTCGCCGGCGACATGCCCCACGTACTGGACACCATCGCCATCCTGACCGAGCAGCTCGATGTGCCGCTCTTCGGTTTCGCTGGCGCACCCTTCACCCTGGCCGCGTACATGATCGAAGGCGGCGGCTCTCGGGACTTCCTGCACGTCAAGCGTTTCATGTGGCAGCACCCCAAGGCCTTCCAGGAGCTGCTGACGCGCCTGGCCGACATCTGCGGCATCTATCTGCAAGCCCAGATCGACGCAGGCTGCGCCGCTGTGCAGCTCTTTGACACCTGGGCTGGAGCCCTGGACCCCACAGCCTACCGACGCTTCGCACTACCAGCAGCCCGTCGGGCACTGGCAAACGTCACTGGCGCACCCCGCCTGTACTTCACCAAGGACTCCAGCTGCTTCCTGCCGTGGCTCAAGGAGACCGGCGCCGACGCCTTTGCCATTGACTGGCGCACCGACATGCTGCGTGCCCGCCACGTCCTGGGCGACACCCCGGTGATGGGCAACCTGGACCCAGGCGCCTTGCAGGGACCGCCCGAGCTGATCCGCACCAAGGTGCGCAAGATCATCCAGCAGGCGGGCCCCACCGGACACATCTTCAACCTGGGCCACGGCGTTGGGCCGACCACCCCTATCGATGGCGTACACGCCATGGTGGATGCCGTTCGCGAATGGGATTGGAACAAGCTCTGATTTGTAGAGTAAATCTATAGACCGACGGACGAGGCTCTACATATCTGTAGGGCCTTTTCTCCTTAACTGCCTGATATTAAACTACTTTCACCTGCGAGGCCAAACTGGCACGCATCTGGCATTCAACCCTGTCATCAGCACAGGACGCCAAGATGCTCTCCCTCATCGCCCTTCTCTCCGCATGTTCCGGCCCACAGCTTCAGGCGCCCATCGCAGCAGTAGACAGCACCGACGAGGTCAACCTGCGCTGCCCAGACGGCAGCCGCTTCTTCAGCCCCAGCCGCGACGTAGAGACCTGTGTTCTGGCCGACGGCACCCTGCACGGCCCTTGGCGCAGCTTCACGGAGTCCGGCGAGCTGGCCTTGGAAGGTCACTATGAGCAGGGCGAGAAGGCTGGCGCTTGGCGCGCCCTGCGCCGCGACGGCGTCAGCGAGTGGGAAGAGGAGTACGCCGCCCCCGGCGAGCTGGCCGCCCGTTGGGAGTTCAACAGCAGCGGCGTGCTGCGCTCCAGCCTGCGCTTCGAGGGTGGCAACCGCCACGGACGGGCCACCTGGTTCCACGCAGACGGCAGCCCGCAGGAGCAGGTGCACTTCGCCAATGGCGAGCGTCACGGCTCCGAGCTGAAGTGGCGTCAGGACGGCACCCTGGCCCACGCTGGCTTCTGGTTCCACGGCGAGCGCGACGGTGAGTGGGTCTGGACCGACAGCAAGGCCTCGGTCTCCCACGAGAAGTGGGTAGCGGGCGAGCTGGTCTGGGCCGAGGGTCCCATCGCAGCGGACCTGGGCGAGCTGGACTGCCCCGAGTTCACCCACGCGGTGCGCACCGAGCTGAACACAGGGAGCCTCGAGGTCTGCCAGACCCCAGCGGGAACCCGTCACGGACCCACCATCTCCCGCTACGCCGATGGCAGCATCCGACGCATGGGCGCCTACCGTGCAGGTCAGCCCGAGGGTGAGTGGAGCGCTTGGTGTCAGGCCGGCACACCCTCCAGCCAGGGCCAGTACCGGGACGGCGAGGCCGTGGGCACCTGGACCACGTGGGCCTGCGACGGCACCTTGATCGAGAGCAGCCAGCGCGGTGAGTTGGCCTCGATGTGACGCCGATCCATTGGAGGGCCCCGAGCGCCATGTCAGCATAGGCGCACAGAACTGGAGCCCTCCATGGCCACTACTCCTCCCCTCCTCCTGCTCGCATTGACCCTCGCCACAGCGTGCAAGGGGCAGGCGCCGACGGAGGAGACGGACGAGCCTGTGAGCGTGGCCTCTCCCGGCTGCGAGACCGAGAGCCCCTACCTGGCTGGCGTTCAGCAGGTCACCTTTGACGCGGGCACTGAAGGAGATGGAGAGCGCGGCTTCTCCCTCACACTTCCCGCGGACTACGACTCCAGGGTGCCCCATCGCGTGGTCATCGGCTACGCCGGAACCAACTGGGTTGGGGAGCAGATCCGGCCCTACCTGAACCTGGAATCCCAGGGCTCCACGGTCCCCACCCTCTACGTGTATCCAGACCCCCTCTGGCGGGACTTTGCCGGCTGGGGCAACCTGGGCGGCTGGACCCTGGGGCCCCACGCCACCCCCGCCGATGGCGAAGGAGACCTGTCTTTCACCAGTCAGATCCTGGATCATCTAGAAGAGACCCACTGCGTCGACACCGACCAGGTCTTCGTGACGGGCCACTCCTGGGGTGGCGACATGGCCCACGTGGCCGCTTGCTTCTTGGGCGATCGAATCACCGCCGCGGTTCCTGTGGCGGCGAACTCGCCCTATTGGTTCGATGACACGGGCAGCACCATCACCTGCCCAGGGGACGTGGCCGTCTGGAACCTCTTTGGGAGCGCCGACGACTACTTCACCAACCAGTCCTACCCCGGTGAGATCGGCGACCAAGGCCGGGACTTTTGGCTCACGGAGCTGGGCTGCGATGGCGTGGACCAGAACACCGCCCTTCCCTTCGGAGCCGAGGGTGAGTGTCTGGAGTACACAGGCTGTGAGTCAGTCCTGCGCTACTGCCTCTATGAGTCCTCAGCCGGCCACCAAGTGCCCAGCTACTACAGCGAGGCGACGATGGCGTGGTTCGACAGCTTCCAGGACTGAGCGGCTAGAGCCAGCGCTTGCGCTCAGGCTCCAAGTGGTGGGCCAGGTGGCCTTGGAGGCGCTCAAGATCCCCTTCTTCAACCGCCGACTTGGGGAGGATGGAGAAGCGCTTGCTGTCGATGAGCAGCAAGATGAAGTTGTCCGTCTCCAAGAAGGTCTTGAAGGTGCTGTAGGGCACCGAGCCGGTCTTGATCCAGGTCGTGGTCTCGATCTCATCGTCGGTGAACACCACAGAGATCGCCTCTTTGTACTTCTCGGCCAGCTGGTAGGCGCTGCGCCAAAAGAAGCGGCGAGAGAGGGTCAGTCCACCCACCAGCAGAGCGAGCATCAAGGGACCCCAGCCCAGGATGGCGTCCTGCCAAATCAGGAAGAGCCCAAAGAGCCCCACGGCAGAGACCAGGATCCAGTTGCCCTTCTCACCGATGGCCCGGTGATTCCAGAGCTCCGCGCTGGCCCGAAGGAACTGCTCCTCGGACAAGGCATAGGTGATGCGAACGGGCTCCATGCTGCTCCGACTAACACCCTCACCCCATAGACAGGCTTGACACTTTAGAGCATGTGCGTACATGTTGACCAAGCAAAGGAACACAGCATGTCTTGGAACTTCGAGAACATCCCCGACCAGAGCGGCCGCACAGCCATCGTCACCGGATCCAACACGGGCATTGGCTTTGAGACCGCCAAGGCGCTGGCCTTGAAGGGAGCCGAGGTGATCTTGGCCTGCCGCACCCCCGCCAAGGGCTTGGACGCCGTCCAACGCATTCAAGCCGAGAGCCCCAACAGCACGGTGCGCTTTGAGCAGCTCGACCTCTCCGACTTGGACAATGTCTCTGCATTCGGTGAGCGCCTGAACGTCGCTGGCAAGCCCATCGACCTGCTCATCCTCAACGCCGGGGTGATGGTCCCTCCGGAGAGCAAGACCGCACAGGGCTTTGAGCTTCAGTTCGGAGTCAACCACCTGGGCCACTTCGCCCTGACTGGCCACATGCTGCCTCTGCTCTCTGAGGGCGCACGTGTCGTCGTAGTGAGCAGC
Organism: uncultured Pseudomonadota bacterium; assembly: GCA_913060515.1. Lineage (GTDB taxonomy): Bacteria > Myxococcota_A > UBA796 > UBA796 > CAJQPC01 > CAJQPC01. The sequence continues at coordinate 40,269 of CAJXRZ010000051.1, forward strand.
ACAGCCGCCACTCAAGGCGCGATGAACTTTGAAGACCTGAACTTCGAGAAGCGCGGCTACAAGCCCTGGCCTGCCTACGGCCAGAGCAAGCTGGCCAACCAGCTCTTCGTGACCGAGCTTCAGCGTCAACTCCAGGCGGCTGGCAAGTCCCAGAAGGTGACCGCAGCCCACCCCGGCTGGACCTCCACCGACCTCCAGCGCACCTCTGGGGTCTTCGCCTTCTTCAACCCCTTCTTCGCCATGAAGGCGCCAAAGGGCGCCTTGCCCACTCTGCGCGCTGCCACCGACCCAGATGCCTCCCCTGCGGCCTACTTCGGACCCGACGGATTCATGCAGATGCGCGGCTTCCCTACCCAGGTTCCCTTGCTGGACAAGGGCAAGGATCCTCAGGTCGCTCGGAAGCTCTGGGAGGTGAGTGAGAGCCTGACCCAGGTCCGTTACGGGCTGGTATGACCCAGACTCCACCGGTACACACCGAGACTCTGCAGGCCGCCTTTCCGCTCTTCCTGCGCTTCGGCTACCGCAAGACCTCCATGGATGAGCTGGCCCGTGCTGCGGGAATCTCCCGGCAGGGGTTGTACCTGCGCTTTCCGAACAAGAAGGCGCTCTTCATCGCGATGGTGGACTACCTCTGCGAGAAAGTGGAGCAGCAACTCGAGCCAGCCTTTGCAGCCGATCCTCCCGATCTGGTCGCTGCTTTCGACGCCTACTTGGGCGCCTTTGTGGCCAGCGGAAGCACCCATGCAGCAGCCGACGAGATGGTAGAGGCGGCAACGAGTTTCAGGGGAGAGCGACTCCAAGCCCTGGAGTTGAGCTTCCGGACTCAGCTCGTGGATGCCCTTCGACCACACGCCAGAGCCGGCCTGAGCCCCCAAGACTTGGCGGCGATCTTGAGCGCCGCATCGCACGGTTTCAAGTACAGCAGCGAGAGCCGGCAGGCCTACCGAGACAACATGGCCAAGGCCGTGACACTGGCAAAAAGCGGCAGCCATTGACATTGCAAGAGATTGTCTCTCCCCATTTGTGAAGGAGTGCGCTAAGAATGGCCCATGCTGCTGACCTTAGCCCTACTCGCTTGCAACGGTTCCACCCCTGAGCCCCCCGCGGAGCCACCTCC
>CAJXRZ010000052.1 GCA_913060515.1 uncultured Pseudomonadota bacterium
TTCCGGTCGGGGTTGCTGTCGGGGTGTTCCCCTTTCAGCCCAACGCTTTTAACAGACCGCCACACTCCGTCAAGCGAATCGGGCAGAAGTGATCACCGAATGATCACTCGCTGTCGTCTGCTGCGTTCTCGCAGTCTGGATCTGCGGAATCGATCAGCTCGTCACCATCGTTGTCGACGCCGTCATTGCATTGAGTCGACCCAATGGTCGTCTCAAACTGGAAGGCCTCGTAGCGAGGCTGGCAGTCCGGATCGTGTCCGTCGACCAGGCCGTCTGAGTCGTCATCAACCCCGTTGTCGCACTCAGTCCCCCAAACGGCTGCTTCGTCGTTCAGGAAGCCGTCTGGCTCGTGACCGAAGTCTGGGTTCCAGCAGCTCGGGTCCTCCGCATCTTTGAGCCCGTCGCCATCGTTGTCGATGGTGTCGTAGCACTCGGTCGTGATGGGGTCGGTGCTCTTCCAGCCCTTGGAGCCCTCGGAGAAGTAGGGACTCTTCTCACAGCCAGGGTCAAAGGCATCCCAGAAGTTGTCCCTTTGGACATCGGACTCATTGTCCTGGCCGTCTCTGCAGACCTCCTCGACCGCCTCAGGGTCCTCCCTGTCGGCGGTGGGGCCGTTGAGCACACAGAAGTAGTCCTCGGAATCGACGTCCATGTGGCCGTCGTTGTCTATTCCGTCGTTGCAGGCCGTACCCAGGAATCCGCCTTCGCTGGTACCGGAGCCATCTACACATCCCGGTTCCTCGGCGTCAATCCAACCATCGCCATCGTTGTCCAGGCCATCGGAGCAAAGCCACGCGGGATCATCTTCCCCAAGTTCCGCGGACTCTTGGTCAACGCACTCCCCATCGAGTTCATCAACCCAGCCATCGCCGTCGTCATCGAGGCCATTGCCACAATTGGTTTCACCATCGAGGCCGTTCTCGCAGTTCTCGGTGTCTTCGGCATCGATCAGGCCGTTCCCATCATTGTCGATACCGTCTGAACAGCCGTACCCATCCAAGCTGCCGTCTTCGACGCCTTCCCGATTCTCCTCCTCGGCGATCAGGCAGTCGGCATCAAGGGCATCAGTCCAGCCATCGCCATCGTCGTCCCCGCAGTTGTCACAGGTTCCTCGGTCAATGGCTGGTTCATGGTCGGTAATGCTCAGCCCAAAGGTTCCCGAAGCGTAGGCTACAACCAAGTCTCCGCCCTCAAGGAAGGGGTGGTTGATGTTCTCGTTTCGGAGGCGGTACTCAGTGACGCGGTTCAGAGCGTAAGTGAGCATCCCGTAGTTCCCGTCCGCTGTCCGGAACTCACAGGTTTCTTTGTTGGTGAGCAGGTCCGTGGTGCAAGCAGAGAGGTTGTAGTTGGACAGCGCCGGAAACTGGTCCATCAGTTCGGTAGTCACAACCAACTGGGAGCGCCCAGTCTCAGGATTGACGTTGTAGACGTCCGGGACAACGATGGTTGCCTGGATTGGGAAGCCGCTGACTCCGTACCAGCCGGCCTGGAACTGAGCAATGGTCATGCGGACGTTGGTTTGAACGTCCTGGATGAGCTCATGCTCCGAGTAGACAACACCGCTTGGTTCCCATTCAATGACCATTACGGCATCTTCGACGTCCGTTGCGCAGCCAAGGAAATCGACCGCGCTGTTCGTTACCGGAGCACCCTGGTAGATTGCTGTAAAGGCAGCATCTACCGAGAAGTTCACACTCTCCGGGAAGGTCAAGAACAGCGTGTCGTCGTTCAGACCAGTGTCCTTCGCGGACAGCTGGACGGTCGTGTGGCACAACGGGTCCTGCCCATCCGTCAGGCCGTCATCGTTGTCGTCGAAACCATTTGCACAGCTTGCCTTTCGCGCCTCTGCATCGCCGTCCGCCTCTCCAACAGGCACCATAAATGGTGTTTGAATCGGCCATTCAGCAGCATATCGACTCGTGTTCGTCTCGAACTCTTGGACCTCACAGTAGTTCAGTTCTCCGTGGAAATACTCGCGACTGCTGGCTGCGTTGCAGTCCCCCTCAGCCCACTGAGCGGGAATCACAATGGTCCCCTCCATCCTCTCCGGCTGCCAGGAAATGCAAGTGCTTCCCGAAGCGTTGGGGTTGGTCAGCGCAATGTCGCTTGGCATTTCCTTCCGGAGGCCATCCACCGCCTGAACAAAGGGACGGTATGCGGGAGTTTGAACCACCCACTCTGGCCCCGTTGAGTCGGTTCCACCGAGCCAACCGATTGAGCCCATGTGTGCACGCGGGAAGGCAAAGTTGTACCACTCTAAACTAGAGAAGAATCCGAACCCACTCACCCATAGAGCTTCTTCGCTGTTGTCAAAGCTGTCGCGCCAGAAGTCGTTGAGCAGGATGTACCCAGCTTGGTTGTCTGTCGCGCCGTTGACCAGGTACTCGTAGGCATCCAGCAGCTCACCTTGCCCCTGAGCGGTTGCCACGCGGATGTCCACCAATCCCCCTGAGAGGGGGCCCTTGGGAGAGATGACCGTGATCTCGCTCGAGGTGACAGAGAGGATCTCGGCGTTCAATGATCCAAACTGGACAGAAACCTTCTCAGCGTCGTCGCCGAATCCTGATCCGGTGATGGTCAGCTCCAGCCCGCCAAGGTTTCCCACCTCGAAGGGGTCCCCGGACACGCCATCAACAGTGACGCTATTCGCGTTCGCGTAGTAGGCCACCCGCTCACCTGAAGAACAGGCTGCGAAGGTGAGAAACAAGAGTGCGATTGAACTGCGCATCTTAATTGCCCTCTGGGCGAAGGGAGTCAGCGTCATCGACCCATAGGCGGCCGATCACGACGGAGTTGGCGACGACCTTGACTGGGCTAATGTCCCTTCGGAAACCAGCCTGGTCCCGGACGTCGGGGAGAGTCGCGTTGAGTTCGGTTCCGCGGGAGAAGTAGAAGACTGCTCCTTCGGAACCATTGGCATGCGCATACTCAAGAGCAGAAGCAAGGTGCTCCTGAGTGAGAACGAACTCGCCGTCGTCGACCAGTCCGCAACTCACCTCTGCCAGGTTTGAGCTCGGCTCCCCCTGGAGCGTGACCGGCAGCTCTCCGACGTCATCAAGCAAGCTCTCGTCAAAGACATAGTCAATGTCTCGTCGCACATCGCACTCAAGCGGCGGCCGAGTCCCACCTTGCGTGTCGTCCACGGCCTGCACCAAGTAGCGCTCGGCATCCCGATCCACTGGACCAAGGAAGCGCACGTTCAACGTGACTCGCTCACCTTCGGCACCTTCTGGAACGGCCCAACGGAAGGTCAGTTCTCCAGAGTCAGTATCCCAAGGTCCCGTGAACATCTGGCCGCTGCGATCGACGGTGACTTCAGCGCCTGGTCCACTTGAAACCTCCTCTTCAGGCTCAAGAAACTGACTGCAGTCCTGGCCTTCCTCACCTGCTGAGGTTGGACGCCCCCAGAACTGAACACAGCTCGTCCACGTGTCTACTCCGAGGTCCTCACCCAGACTATTCCTTGCCTGGCCGACCCACGAGAGACTCAACGCGGTGGGGTTGTTGGGCAGCACAACAGACTGGGCTTCCAGGCTGCCAGAGGGAACCGGAATCGACGAGACCGGTGCCTCGATTGGTGGCATACCGCCACCAAACTTCATGGTGAAGCTCGCCCCCGGCTTCCAGTTGCTTTGCTGGATGATCTCGTCTTCATAGTTTCCGTCTTCCTGAAGCGCGTAATGCAGCAACGGTACTGGTCGGTACGGCTCCACCTGGCTGTAGTAGACGAAGACATCTTGGGGATTCGGAGGATAGATCTCCGGGATTCGACCGAAGTTGAACTGAGTTTCCCCATCGTCGGTCTCAAAGCTCAGCTCAGATCCGAGCTCAACTGTCGAAGCCATCAAGAAGGAGAATGGCTCAAAGTTGGTCCAACAAGCATCCCCGTCCGCCGTGGACGGCCCGACTCCGATGGTCCCATGGAGAACATGGGGCGCCGGCACCAGGTCATCAAAGACGAAGGCCAAGCCGTAGACCATCTCGTAGGGTGGCTGGAAGCTCAGCGAGTCAACTCCGATCTCCTCGTAGGAGCCGAATCCAACGGCACCGAGGGACAAACCACCGCTGCTGAAGTTGAGAAGGTCCAACTCAACCAAGCCACCGTAGTACTCAGGAAGTGGGCCAATCTCGTCTGGGTTCAGGCCGACACCGGCGAACTTGACGTCCGACTCGGTGATGTTTCGACCACAGCCAACGAGGGCAAGCATAGAAAGTAGGGTGATGCTCATGATGGTCTCCTACCAGCCCGTACCGATACCGATGTAGACACGAACTCCAGGGAGCTCGCTCTCAGCACTGAGCGCATCGCCCAGGCCGTTGTCCGCGGTCGTGATGACGTCGTCGCCGTTGACATCGCCGACACCGCGAATCTCATTGAAGCCGTAGGCCACTCGAACAAAGCTGTTCCAGGGCGCGCGGTTGAACATGATTGAGGAAATCCGGACCTCTGCACCTGCGTCGTACAAGAAGTAGTTCTCCTTGAACTGGCCGGTGCCAGTGACGGGTGAGTTCTTGTAGGCGTAGTCACGGAAGGGTCGCTCTCGGTACAGGTCGGCCTCGTCGTAAGCTACCCGAGTGCCGAAGCGGTCGGTGTAGTACTTGGAGGCATCGTCCGGTGCCCGGTAGGACCAGAGGTTGCCCGCCGTACCCATGACCTGTGCGTCAATCCGGTAGACGTAGAGCGGTCCAATCTTCTTGTTGATGTTGTCCTTGACCTTGAAGCGATAGGCCGCGTTCAAGATCGCCATGGTCTCGCCCGAGAGGGAGAAGCCAGGGTAGCCAGCGAAGAAGGTGTTGGGCTGTACTGCGCCGCTGCCGAACCAGTAGGGATGACGGCCGCCTGCGCGGAACTCATCATTGAACTGCACGTTGCGGTCGATGTAGCCACCTTGCAGGTCTACAGAGAAGGTGTGCTGCTGCTTGCGCGCCAAGCCCAAGAGGCCCAGTGGGTCCCAGCCCGCAATGGGCTTGACCGGCATGTACTTGGTGATTCGACCCTGGTACGAATTGTAGTGGTACGCGTCCAGGCGCTGTCCATCGTCGGTGTCGACACCGTAGTAGGGCGCATACACAATGTCGGTGTAGCCATGGGCATAGTTCAGATCGATCATCGTGCCGCTGCGCGGCAGCGGGTTGCGCTGGCTGATGTTGCTGTAGGTCGCGTTCACGAAGCCCGTGGCTCGCCACGAGAAGGGCTCAAAGGCCGTGTCCGAGATGGTCTGGAAGCCAAAGGACAAAGCAGAGGCGCCAGCGCTGATGTCGATGTTCCCGTTGAAGGGATAGCTCATGCCACCAAAGACCATGTTCTGGACTTGAGCCTGCTCGCCTTCAAAGTAGGTCTGGTCGGCGGTGGTAGAGAAGTTTCCGTCTGCATCAAAGGCACGGGCAAAGTCCGACTTGGACTGGACCCGGTACACGGTGAGGAAGAAGCTGGGGTACCAGACCTGGTTGATGTACTGAGCCATCAAGGTGGTGTCTTCGCCCAGAATGGCCATGATGACGCCACCGTGATCCTCGACAAAGTCCTGCATGAAGAGCTGGAATCCGGCGGTGATGCCCCAGTTGGTCATGCTGTCGTTGCCGTAGCGAATCAATGGGGTCGCCGTAGGCGGCATCATCGCGCGGGTGAATTTGTACTTCTTGGTGGCGGACTCCAGGAAGGAGAGGTCCTCGCTGTAGTCCAAGCCTGCCTGAACTTCGCCACGGTCCGGGGCGATGTTGAAGCGGTGGGTGGCGTCTCGGAGCATGAACTCGTCGCCCGCCAAGCCCCAAATCTTGAAACCGAAGGCGGTGTACATCGTGTACACGAGGTTGCCGTCTGGGGTCAGGGTCGGGCTGCTTGCGCCACCCAACACATTGGTCACCTGCTCCACTTCACGCGTAGCGGGGTCCATGCGGTAGATGTTGTAGATACCGTCGGGGTCCGAGGTGAAGTAGATCAAGCCGTCGTGACCCCAATGGGGGTCGTAGGACTCGTGCTTGTCCCAGGTCAACGCCTCGATTTCCTTGGAAGCCACGTCGATCATGTAGAGGTCGTTCTGGTAGTTCCGGAACATCGAGAAGACGACCTTGGTTCCGTCGGGCGACCAGTCTGGGCGCTGGAACATGGTGCCGTCGTGGAACTCCGTCAGGTAGGTCTTCTCGCTACCATCCAGGTTGATGACAACCAGGTTGGTGCCGCCATCGAAGTACTCGATGTAGACCACCTGCTCCCCATTGGGGGACACGTTGGGGTCTGTGCCGCGCATGGTGTTGGGAATCGCGGTGTAGCGGTCCATGATCTTGTCTTGACCCAGGATGCTTCCCGGGTCCGTGGTCTCGATCATCTCACCCTTGACCTTGCGGGTCGTCGTGGTGAGTTCGCCAATGTAGAGCTGCTTCCAGTCGTAGCCGTCCTCTTCCAGCTTGAGCTTGCTCCAGTACTGGAAAGGAGTGCTCAAGGCGTCCTCGCTCATTGTGAGCACGACGGCATCCCGGCCAGGAATAAAGTCCCACTGGTGCGAGAAGGTCGCGCCCGTTCCCAACCTCCAGCTCAAACGGGAAGCCTCATCGCTGACGTCGGCGTCCGAGGTCGATGCGCCAGCAAAGGCTGAGAAGCTGCCCTCGGGGGTCGGGGTCACAAAGATGCGCCCGCCGTTGTAGCCAAAGTACTTGCCGTCATCGGAGAACTTGGGCTCAAGCTCCCAAGTACCGGTGGAGTGGCGCTCGTTCTCCCGCTCGTTTCGGTCGCTCTTCTCATACTCGTCGCGGTCGGAAGGCTTCTTGAACTCCCAAGCGCCAGGGCTGCCCTTGAGCTCCAAGCCCTCGACCTGGCCATCGGCCTGGATCTCGCGCTCGACCGCCTCGTACTTCTCGGTCACGTAGGCGACCCAGTCGTTGTAGAGGGTGCGGCCGTCAATGCCGATGACATCCTCGATGACGCTGTCCCAGTTGGGACGCCAGCCCTTGGAGTACTCGATGGCAAACCGAGCCATGGTCTCGTCGCCAAAGCGCTCACGGATGTACAGGGCCATGTTGTAGCCCTGCTGGTAGCCGCGCTCGCCGTCACCCCAGTCCGAGGCGTCGACACGGCTCTCCCACTCACCGTAGTCCAGGAGCCGGTCCTGCAGCACGGTCATGCGGATGTTCTGGTCGCGCGCGGAGGTCCACCAGTAGTAGCCGGTGTTGTTGGACCAGAACTCAGCGCCGCCCTCGGTCCACCACCAAGCGTCGTTGCTGGAGATGTAGAACTGAACGCCGGTGTCCATGTCGCGGATACCGTCGGAGTAGAGGCCGCCGACCAAGATGCCGCCGGTGCCCTCTGCAATCGAGGTGCTCGCCTTGAGCGAGACCACGTGAGCGAACTCATGAATGAGCACGTCGGAGAACCACTCTCCCCGACCACGCATCCGGTAGAAGTAGCCACCAGGGTTCGCGCTGATCTCAATCCAGTCCCAAGAGGGAATGGTGAATCCCTCCAGGTAGTCGGACTGATCCAAGATCACGACGTGGATCTTCTCTTTGAGGAAGTAGTTGAGCTCGCCACACATCAACGGCCACATGCGCTCGGATTCCACGGCGGAACGACGGGCGCTGTACTCCGCGTTGATGTAGTGCGGGTTCCCCTCCTCGGCGGTCTTCTTCGAGACGGGGTAGTGCACCGCAAAGTGCTCCGTATCGATGGTGTACCAGTCCAAGTCCGGGTGGTTGTAAGGCGAGACGAACTTGGCCTCGGCTTGGGGAGCGAGCGCCATGCTGCCCAGACCCAAGGTCAGTGCGGCGACAGCGATGCGTGAGATGCGGCTCATTGCGACTCCCATCAGAAACGGAACTCAAGGCGACCAGTGAAGGTGGTGCCTCGGGTGGGGTGCAGGTCTTCGATGGGGAAGAACATCAAGTCTTCGCCGCGAACCGGGATGTAGGCGCCCGCGACCACGTCGATGCCGCGCGTCACATGGCCAATGGCGTTGATGTCAGCTCCCCAACCCCAACCCTCAGAGCCAACGATGGGCTCCAGGTTGCCGTTGGGCAGGAGTCCACCAGAAGTGGTTCCAGCCTCGACCGTGCCCCAACGCTTGAGCCACAGCCCGCCCTGCAGAGCCACCGGGCCCAGCTGAACCATGCCTGCGGCGTCCAACTGAATCTGGTTGCCGGGCTTGAGGCGCCCGTTCAGCTGGTTGTTGGTGGTCTCGAGCAGGTATTGAGCGAGGCCAGAGAAGCGGTACATGTACCCAACACCGGCTTCGACCGCGAAGATGCCAATCTGGCGCTTTCCGCGGGCCGACAGTGTCAGGTCGGGTGTACCACTGGTTGTGATGAAGCGCTGGAAAGTGCTTGGACCGGCGATGTACGAGCCTGGCGACTCATTCCCCATCGGCACCTTCATCTCCGCCTTGGTCACGATCGACGTCAGCGGGACGTCGGTACGCAGGGGCTCGAAGGTGAAGGAGAAGCGGGGATCTCCCCAGTACATGCCCTTGGTGTCGGTGCCCAGGTTCTCATTCTGCAGACGCAGGTAGTGAACGGGCAGCTCCCAAGTGAGGTCACCACGGCGAAGGATGCCGTAGCGAACCCGAAGGGTCTCCTTGGTGTACAGCCACTCGGCGTAGTCCCATTCCAGCTTCTCGCCCTCTGGGCCCCAGTACTGGTTGGTGGACTTGACCTGGGCTTCGAGGCTGAGCTCAAGCCAGCCCTTTCCAAGGATCAGAGGACGCTCTACTTCTCGTGCGGAGAGGGGAGCGCGCATGGTCTTGGCTTCCCACGCAGTCGCCTGTGCTTCTGCTGGCATCAGAGCCGTACAGGACAGGGTGAGCGCAAGCGCCGGCCACAGCTTCTTCATTTTTGCGGACCTCGAACGGGGTGCCTTCAAGGAGGCTTGAAGGGCCCGGGCTGTTAACGCAGCGACGCGGAGGTCGCGACTCTGCCCCCGGGCAGGAGCGCGCCGACTTTACACCAGCGGCCCACCGCATACTCTTCCGCCCCGCCCTGGTCCCAAGCTCAGCGTCGCGTCCCGATTCCCCGGAAGGACTCGGAGTTGCGCACGCGCCGGGTCACCTTGATATCCAAGAAGCCTTGGTCCACGAACCAGGTCTCAAGATCCTCACCTGGAATGGTGTGCAGGACGGGGATGCGCAAGCGGTCGTAGATGTCGGCTACGACCACCTCAAAGGGCCACTTGTGATGGTCGTGCGCCGGAAGGTGCGAGACCAGGGAGCGCCCACCTGGGATGTGACGCATGAAGCGGTAGGGGGTGTGGGAGAACAGCCGCAAGGTGCTCGCCAAACCTGAAGAGAGGCGGTGGAGGTTGTCGTCGTCCATGTTCGCCGCAGCGCCTCGCAGAGCTCCGGAGACCACAGCGGCGCTGCCCGCACGCGGCCCATAGGCCCAGACCTGAAGCTGCCCCCCTGGACGGACCAGGGTGCTCAGGCTCTTGAAGGCGGCCCTGGGGTCTGGCAAGTGGTGCAAGACACCGAAGGAGTACACCAGGTCCAAGGCAGCGCGGCGAAGGGGCGGGCGGTGCACGTCCCCTTGAATCACATGCACCCGCTGAAGATGCTGTGTGTTCTCCCGCGCAGAGGCCACCGCATCGGCGGCCACATCCATCGCAATGACCTCGGCTCCGTAGCGGGCTGCGAAGAATGCGTGGCGCCCAAATCCACAGCCGGCGTCCAGAACCAATCTGCCGAGGTAGCTCTCTGGCTCCAAGGGATGGCTCATGTCCTTGAAGTTGTCCTCGTATTCGGGGATGGTCCCATCAAATCGGGTCCACCTATGGCCCGAGGCCGGCGCCGGGTCCGTCCCGTCCAAGACCATCCTAGGAATCCCACCCTGGATGGGGTAGACGCGGGCGCACTCTGAGCAATGCAGGGCGCCCTCCAAGATCTCGGTTCGCTCGGTCCCATCCTCAGAGATCCCAGGGAGGTCGTGCTCCCCTTCTTCCCAAGAGCTTGGGAAGCTTTGCTCCGTCGCGGTCTTGGTGGTCTCCAAGACCAGATCATCGTTTTCGCATGCTGGGCATGCGAGCCACTGTAGGAGTCGGTGCTGCATGGATGGATCGTAGTCACATCCACGGGGATGCGCAGGGCTTGACCGGGCTAAGAGGCGCCCATGACTCCTTCCGCACTGACCGAGCTGAGCCGCGCGCAAGCCAGAGGCCTTCGTGGCGTCTTCTGCGACATCGACGACACATTGACCTGGGAGGGGCGCATCGTGCCCCAAGCCTTCGCAGCGCTCGAGCGTCTGCAACAGGCTGGCCTGAGGGTGATCCCCATCACTGGACGCCCAGGGGGTTGGGTGGATCACATTGCTCGAATGTGGCCGGTAGAGGGCGTCGTGGGCGAGAACGGCGGCCTGTGGTTCTTCATGGCCGAGGGCAAACTTCAGCGGTGTTTTCTTCAAGACGCCCAGACGCGCGCCCACAACAAGACGCGCATGCAGACTTTGGGAGAGCAGATCCTTCAGGCCGTGCCCGGGACCGCCTTGGCCAGTGACCAGCCCTACCGAGAGCTGGATCTGGCCATCGACTTCTGCGAGGACGTGCCCGCTCTGGGCAGATCGGAGATCGATCGCATCGTGGCGTGTTTTGAGCAGGCCGGGGCCACTTGCAAGGTCAGCTCCATCCACGTCAACGGCTGGTACGGCGACTTTGACAAGCTCTCGGGATGCCGCGCTCTGCTCAAGGAGTGCTTCGAGGAGGAGCTGGAGCAGGTCATCGGCGACTACGCATTCTTTGGGGACTCCGCCAATGACAGCCCCATGTTCGGGGCCTTTCCGGTGAGCATCGGCGTGGCCAACGTCGCGGACTTCCTGGACCGAATGCCCCACGCACCCCGCTTCATCACCCAGGGCAACGGCGGGCACGGCTTTGCCGAGGGTGTGGACCACATCCTGGGGCTGCGCGCATGAAGCCGCTCATCGCAAAGGGCATCGAGAAAGCCTTCGGAGACCGCTTCATCCTGCGCGGCGCCAGCATCAACATCTCGCCCGGAGACCGGGTGGGACTGGTGGGCGTGAACGGCAGCGGCAAGACGACGCTCCTGTCCATCCTCGCTGGAGATCAAGACGCAGATCATGGTGAGGTTCTCCGAGACGGCCGGCACGCGTACTTGCCTCAGGCCCCCACTCTGCCGGGACGTACCGTAGGCGAGGCCATCGATGAGGCCCTGGAGTGGCACACCGAGCTGCTGAACACCTACTACGCGCTCTTGGAAGAAGGACGCGTCGATGAGGCGGCCCCCTACCAAGACCGCCTGGATCAGGCCGGATGGGATCTGAGCCACCGCGCAGACTCGGTGCTCACCCAGGTCCAAGGCCCGCCACGGGAGGCTCTGACCGCCGACCTGAGCGGTGGTGAGACACGCCGGGTTGCCCTGGCCCGCTGCCTGCTGGGCCAGCCGGACCTCTTGCTGCTCGACGAGCCCACCAACCACCTGGACGCCGACACGGTGGAGTGGCTGCAGGGCTACCTGCAGGGCTTCCGGGGCGCCATCCTGCTGGTGACCCATGACCGCTACCTGCTGGAGGCCGTCGCAAACCGAATCGTCGAAGTAGAAGACGGCCAATGCGTGAGCTACCAAGGCAGCTATGCAGACTACTTGGTCGCCAGCGTTGAGCGTCGTGGCTCCCAAGAGAAGGCCGAGGACCGACGCTTGGCCCTGATCGAGAGAGAAGCCGCCTGGGCCTCCCGCTCGCCGGCGGCACGCAGCACCAAGCAGAAGGGGCGCCTAAAGCGCCTGGACGAGCTCAAGCAGCAGCGCGCGCTATCGAAGAAAGAAACCTTCGAGCTGGACTTTTCGACCGGCGCCCGTTTGCCCGGCACACTCCTTGAGCTGCGCGATGTCTCCCATGGCTACACCGAGACGGACCTGATCAGCGGCTTTGACCTGGTGGTGCACCCGGGAGACCGCATCGGGATTCTGGGGCCCAATGGCGCCGGCAAGTCCACCTTGCTCAAGATCCTGGCCGGCTCCTTGAGTCCACGCCAAGGCGAGATGATGCGCAGCGGTCGCGTCAAGGTGGCGGTGCTGGACCAACACCGCACAGGACTCCCATTGGATGGAACCGTCTTCGAGGCCGCGGGGGGTGGCAACGACTGGGTCAAGGTCGGCGACCAAGATCTGCACGTGGCCAGCTTCCTGAACCGCTTCCTCTTTGGACGCGAGTACTTGGACCAGCGTGTCGCAGCGCTCTCCGGCGGCGAGCGGGCCCGCTTGCTTCTGGCCAAGCTGCTGCTCGCAGGGGCCAACCTGTTGATGCTCGATGAGCCCACCAACGACTTGGACCTTCAGACCCTGCGGGTGCTGGAAGAGGCCCTCTTGGGCATGGACGGTGCCTGCATCGTGGTCACCCATGACCGTGCCCTGCTTGACCGGGTCTGCTCCTCTGTCCTCGCTTTTGAGGGCGACGGACACATTCAGACCTACGCCAGCCGGCTTCAGCACGTGGCTGCACTCGCCAGGCGCAACAAGGCCCCTGCCCCCCCGCCCAAGGCCCAGAGCAGCGCGCCCGCACCAAAGCCCCAACGCACGGGCAAGAAGCTCTCCTACAAGGAGAAGACGGAGCTGGAGGCCTTGCCCCAGACCATCGAAGATCTGGAACAGGCCGTAGAAGACCTGAATGCCGTCCTGGCCGAGCCAAACACCTACACCGAGCGTCGGGACGAGCTGCCTGCTCTGACCTCCAAGCTGGCGGATCTCGAGCGTCAGGTCGAAGAGACCTACGCCCGGTGGGAGGCGCTGAGTGAGCGGGCCTGAGCAACCAATCTGGGAGCACCATGTGCCCCAGGACTTCGCGGAACGCCTACGCTTGGACCGCTACTGCGCCGAGAATCTGCCACGCATTCCCAGCAAGGCCTTTGCGCGCAAGTCCATCAAACGAGATGAGATTCGGCTTAATGGGGAGACGGTGGAGTCCAGCCGTTTCGTTCGGCCTGGAGATGTGGTGCAACTGCTCCCGTCGACGCGCACCCCGCCCGCCATCTACGACGCCCCCATTGGTGTGGTGTACCAAGACGCGCACATGGCCGTGGTGGACAAGCCGGCCGGCCTTTGGACCAGCGGCGCCAAGCAGCGCACCCTGGAGAACGCGCTGCCGGTCAATCTGGAGCAATCGAGCGAGCCAGACGTACTGCGCCGCCCCAGAGTCACCCACCGCCTGGACGCCCAGACCCAAGGCTTGGTGATCTGCGCGAAGACCGCCAGCGCCCACATGCACATTGGACAGGCCTTCGAGCGACGCGGCGTTCAAAAGCGCTACCAGGCCCTGCTCGTGGGCCGTTTGGAAGGCGAAGGCACCGTCGAGCTGCCCGTTGAAGGACGGGATGCCAAGACCCACTACCGCGTGCTCTCCCACGGACGAAGCCTGTTCTGCCGCTGGCTGACCTGGGTGGAGTTGAGCCCACACACCGGCCGAACACACCAGCTTCGTCGGCACATGGCCCACCTGGGGCACCCCATCTTGGGCGACGGCATCTACGGCGGTCCGCGTCCCCTACGCGGCAAGGGCCTGTTTCTCTGTGCGAGCGCAGTGGAGCTTGCCCACCCAGTCACCGGTGCGCCCTTGAAGGTGAGCCGTCCGGCGCCAGAGAAGTTCGAGATCACTTTCGCCCGCGAGGCCAGACGATGGGCCCGCTACGAGGAGCTGCACATGGACCGCTTGATGGGCCTGCGCGCCTTGCTGGATGCCCACGCTCCAGCCGACGAGATCGAGGCCTCGCACTTGGACAAGATGCGCACCTTGGCGCGTGCGGAGAGAGGAGACCCCTGCGCACGAGACCACTTTGAGCCGGGCCACTTCACCGCCTCCAGCTTCGTTCTCTCACCGGACGGCGCCTCGGTCCTCCTGATCCTGCACGGCAAGCTCCACCGCTGGCTTCAACCGGGCGGCCACATCGATCCCGAAGACGTGGATGTCCTGGCTGCAGCCCGACGCGAGGTGGCCGAAGAGGTCGGAATCACGGAGCTGGAGCAAGTAGGCGCTGGTCTGTTTGATGTGGACGTGCACACGATCCCGGCACGCAAGCAGGAACCGGAGCATGAGCACCACGACCTGCGCTTTCTGTTTCGGGCGCCCTCTCTGGAGGCCGTCGCAGGCTCCGATGCCCAAGACGCCAAGTGGGTCGCCCTGAGCGAGGTCGCCCACATCGAGAGCGATCAATCCGTGATGCGAGCCGTCGCGAAGATCAAGTGAGGGCGTGAGGAACTGCGCGGCCCTGAATGTGCGCTGAGACAGCGTCCGCCAGCTCTCGGGCCACCGCCTCGCCAAGCCCGACATGGTAACCAGCGGCATGCGGCAAAACCAAGGTTCCAGGACGCTTGGCCAGAGCCTGAAGACCCGGCCAAGGCTCCTCCGGGAAGACGTCCAGGCCGGCGAGAACGTGCGTGCGGCTCATCAACGCTTCCACATCCACGCTGCCACCGCGCGCGGTGTTCAGGAGCACAGTCCCGGGGGCCATGGCATCCAGGCGCTCGGCGTTGATCAGCTTGTCGCTGGAGGGGGTCAGTGAGCAGTGCAGACTGAGGAGGCTGCAGCGCGCAATGAGCTCATCAACAGACCTTGGGTGTCCTGCGTCCGCATCCGAGGTCAGCACGTCGGCTCCCAGCGCCCGCCAAAGCTCCGCCGCACGCTCTCCGATGACACCGTGGCCCACGATGCCTACCCGAAGGCCTCGAAGCAGCCGCATCGGAAGCTCGGGCAGCTCCCCACGCGCCCAGACTCCCTGTTCAGCACGGGCCTGGAGCGCGGGCACCTGCCGCAGCAAGCTCAACCCCATCGCCAGGGCCGTATCGACCACCGCATCGCGCCTGGCCATAGGAGAGCGCGAGACGACAACACCCGCTTGGCGACAGGCCTGCAGATCGATGTGCTCGTGTCCGCTGGTGGTGGTGACGACCAGCTGGAGCTTGGGCGCCGTCTCCAAGAAGGCGGTATCCACCTTGACTTTTGACGTGACCGCCAAGAGTTCGATGTCTCGCATGGGTGGTCGAGGGCCTGGGTGGCGCTGAACTCGAACGCCGAGCTCAGCCAGCAGGCGCCCTTCTAGATCCAGCGACGCATCGGTCTCGTAGGCCGATTGGCCCCAGCGAAGCAGCCTCATACTTGAACGACCTTGACCTGCCGAGCCAAGGCCTCACAGGCTCGCTCGTCCAGCTCGCCGACGCCATCGCTCATCGCGGACTGCGCGCCGCAGGCCATCGCAAAGGCCACAGCCTCTTCGGCCGGCCGACTGGAGGCGTGGATGAGCCCGGCGCAGAGGGCATCTCCACAACCGATGGTGTGGACCACGTCCACCTTGGGAGGCATGACCCGAAAGATCTTGCCTTGCCAGCGAAACCAAGCTTCACCGCCGCCATCGGTGACCACAGCGTTGCGGGCCTTGCGCCGACTCAGCTCCGTGAGCGCCCTCTGCCCATCCAAGGCCCCCAAGGTCTCGGCCACCTCGCGCATGTTTGGCTTGGCCAAGAACACATCCCCGCCCAGAGCACACTCCAGCCCCTCGCCGTCCGCGTCGACCACGATGGGGATGCCCAAGTGGGCCAAGCGCCCGTAGAGTTCTGGGCGAGAGCAGCTGCCCCCCAAGACAATGAGCTCGGCCGGTAGCAGGCAACGCACCGTGGCAACGATGGCGTCGACCTCGGCGTCCCGTAGGCGCACCCGCGGCCCGTAGACGGTGGTGTCCTGGCCCTGCTCGTCGTAGATCGTAAAGCCCCGTCGGCTCTCCTCCCGAATGGGCACCATGCGGGCGTGAATGCCCTCACGCTCGACGAGCTCCTCGATCTCTCGGCCGGTGGCTCCACCCACTGCGCAGACCGCGGTGACCTTGGCCCCAAGCGAAGTCAGTGCTCTGGCCACGTTGAGCGGCTTGCCGGTGGCGACGACCTTGGCCTTGCCTTCTGGCCGCCAAGCTCCCCCAGGCTGAAAACCAGGAACACGGAAGAAGTGTTCGACCATTGGATTTGCAGTGACGGTGAGAATCATGGGCGCATCTCCGAGGTGTTTGCTGAGGTGGTCCGAACTGTTGATCCTGCTGGCGCGAAGACCGTGGGCCCGCTGGGAAGGCGCGAGACCGAAGGCGTGCGGCTGTGCCGAAGGCATGGGGGAAAGCCTTGGCTGGAAGCCAAGGACCTACGGCCCGTCGAGCGTTGAGCGTCAAGGGCGCTGTTAAGCGGCCGCCGACGCCGGCGAAAGCCTTGTCGACAACTCGTTGCTCGACAAGGACGTAGGGCAACGCCGCCAGCGGGTTCAGGGGCGAGTGCGAGTAGGATCAACAGGAGTGATCACGTCAGTATCAACAGGCTGGGGTGCGCGTCCACCCAGATCTGGAACTCCAGCTCCATCCACCCTGGCCGCTGGCCACCGGGGAAGCGTCGCAAGACCGCATCGAGCTCCCAGAGGCCAAAGACTGTGCCGGTCGCGGCATGCCCACCCAGACCCGTGGCCTGACGGTAGGCGGCATCGAAGGTGAAGCTGTCCTGCCAGGTGAAGCTGACCTGCCGCGGTGGCAGAGCGTCCAGTGGAAGCCGATGGACCTGGCTTGGATCAGCTCCCTGAATCTCCCCCAGCACAGCGTAGTGCGGATGCCGGCGCAGCGGCTTTCCACCCGCCTCCACAAACCCCCTGTACAAGGCTGCCTCTACCCGCTCTCGGGTCGGCAGATACTCGGGGTCTTGGTAGCGAGACGCCCCCCGGACCTGGCCCTGGGCCAGCACCTCAGCCCGCTGCGTGGGGCCTAGATCCATCAGAGAGAGAAAGGGCAGCCCGGCCGCGTAGTGCACCAAAAACTCGGGCCGCATCCCACTCACTCCAGCAGCCGCTCGACCCGCTCCCCCAGCGCTTCTTTCTGCGCACCCAACAGACCGGCACCCAAAACCTGCAAGGCCTCCGCCTGAGCCTGGTCCCAGCCAGCATCCGGGGCCTGACGGTGAAGCACCGCGCACGCCAGAGCTTGGTCCGGACAGCGCCTCCGAGCGAGCGCTTCAACCAATGCGCGCTCACTCTTCAAGCCGTGGTGCAGCGCGACCAAGGCACCCAGCTCACGGTTGCGACGGGCTCGGGCACTCTTCCAAGGCACCCGGTCCAGGATCTCTTGCGCCAGCTCGGCATCCCGTCCCCAGAGCGCCAACTCCAAGGCACCCTGCGTGGCGATGGCCTGCTCCCCGGCATCCAGAGCGGCGTCCAGAGCGTCCTGGGCCAACTCCACCTTGCCCTGCCCGCCCTCGACCAACGCGCACTGGTGGTTGAGCTTGGAGATCAGCTCTCGCCGAATGTTGCCGGCCTCGCGGTGGGCGACGTGGGCCCGCTCGGACCACGAAGCGCTCTCCTCCCATCGACCACAGACCCGCTCAAGCTCTGCACGCATGTCCAGGGCCAGGCCCACCACGCGGACACTGCCCAATGCCACAGCAGCGTCCATGGCCACCTTGGCGCCAATCCGGGCCTCGCCCAGCTGCCCGTCGGAGAGCAGAGACTCCACACGGTTGGCCAAGCAGACGGCAGCCATCAGTGGCAGGTCCACCTGATCTGCGAGCTGCGCGGCCTCTGCGAAGCGCTTGGCGGACAAGGCGTACTGGCCAAGGCGATGCAGGTCGCCGCCTAAGTTGTTCAAGGCCCGGGCGGCGACATCGAGCGCTTTGGCCTCGCGCGCGAGACGCAGTGCTTCGCGGTGGTGGGCGATGGACCCTTCCAGGTCGCCGGACAGCCCGTGCAAGGCACCAAGACCCATATGAGCCAGACGGTGATCTGCCGGTCCACCTTGATCCAGCGTGGCTTGGAAATGAGGCCGAGCATCTTCCAGTCGTCCGGCCAGCAGCATGCCCTGACCCAGCAAAATGTGGGCGCGCACAATCAAGGTCTTCAAGCCGTGAGAGCGGGCGGTCTCCAGGGCATCCTGAGCAGCGAACAAGCCGTCCTCGAGCTCACCTGCACGCAGCTGCTGGCGCACCCGGGCCAAGGCGCCAAAGCCCACGATCTCCGGATCCTGGGTGCGAAGACCCAAGCCCTCCAAAAAGACCACGGCCTCCTCGGCCTGGGTGCTTCGGGCCGCACCTGAGCCTCCCTCCCACGCCAAGGCCAAACGCAGCTTCAAAGCCGGATCCCTGGCGGCCGCTGCGGCCCTGCCCAGCTCCCCGGCTTGCTCCAGCGCCAAGGCTCCCTGGTTGAAGTCTCCAGCCTCAATGAAGAGCGCTGCAGCCTGCAGGGGGTCGCTTCTCTGCCAGACCCGAGCGATCTGGGTGCGCAAGGCGTCCTGCTGAAGCTTGGGCAAATCGGGGGAGCTGGGCAGTCCTTCGGCCAACAGATCCTGCATCTGGCCCGGTCCGCAGCCCAAGACCCCCGCCAACACCGAAATCGGCGCCGTGGACAGGCCCAAGAGCTGCCCCAGTCGCTCACGGAGCGTCCCTTGTGCCCGCTGCTCCAAGGCCCCTTGAACTTGGGTGCTGTACGAGGCGATCAAGTCGTCGATCGCCAGAGTCGTGCCGCGAAGCTCGGCACAGAGCGTACCTCGGATGGGCACATCTTGGCCTGCCATGAGCGCTTGCACGTCGGTCTCGGCGAACAGGCGAACATGCTGGTCGCCAACCTCCAGCCAGTGCTCCGCACCGGGCAGCGCCTTGAGCTGGTAGAGGGCCTGCCGCAGGTTTCGCAGCTTTCCCGGTCCCCAGAGCAGCTCGGCGAGCTCCTCCCGCAAGACGGGCCGCCCGCGCAGCGCCAACACCACGACCAGGCACAGGCCCTTGCGCGAGCTGGGGCGCAGGTCCGCGCCCTTGAAGGAGAGCTGAACGGGTCCCAACATGGAGACAGAGAGAGCCATACCCGATGGCTATCCCACCGGGCAGGGATGGGGCAGCCCGAGCGCGTGCACCGGGCTGCTCCGTCACGCTTTCAGTCGTCCCGCTGGTCGACCAGATCCCCTCCAGCGTTGCCCGAGTAGGTGACGTTGTCGCTCACCAAGGTCACCGAGTCTGCGATGTAGTTGTCCAGCACGATGCCGGCGTCTGCGCTGTTGTTGATCTCAACGTCCTGGAGGCTCAAGTAAGCGGTGTAGAAGCCCACGGTCAGGTTGGCCTTGGTGGGCTCATAGGTGTGCTCCACGCCGCCGCCGTTCTCGATGCGCACGTGCTCCATGCGGTTGGCTGGGCTGGAGCTACCGACAAAGACACCGCCCCACGCGCCAGGCTGCTCCAGCCGGCCCCGCAGCACGACCGGCGCGTCCGCGGTGCCGATGAACTCCGCGGTGTAGTTCTCGCCGGCCGCGTAGACCAGGAGGCTGTTTCCGGCTCGAAAACGGATCTCTGTGCCGGCCTCTACGCGGAAGTCGGCCCAAAGCGGCAAGTCGCTCTCCATCAAGATGGGCAGGGGGGCGCCGGCCCAGACCGCGTCCTTCTCCAGCCGGCCCGTGTAGGCGGCGATGGTGGGCTCACCCACCTCGGAGCTCTCAAAGTCCACCCAGTTCAGGGACTCCATGTGGTCCGCGTCCAGCCGCACGGGGTGCTTGGCGATGTCGGTGAAGCGCAGTCCCGGGCCATAGGAGCCGACAAAGCCGCTGTTGTCCGCCAGGATGCTCAAGCCCTCGCCGCCGCTGTGCTCAATGCTCAGGTTGGAGGCCTTCAAGTAGCCCTCACCCCAGACCACCAAGGCGCTGGGCTGGTCCTGGTAGATCATCGTCTGGGTGCCCGCGCTGGAGATCACGACGTGCTCGAAGACGTTGTCTTGGTTGGCCGAGTAGTTTTGAATGCCTTGCCAGGTCGGGGTCTGGGCGGAGCCCTGCAAGACGATGGGGAGCTCGGCGGTGCCCACCGCGTTCAGGGAGCCGTCATAGGCGATGGCGACCGCTTGGCCATCGTTCATCTCTACGGTCACGCCCGGCTCCAAGACCACGCTCACACCATTGAGCCACCAGCTGGAGCAGCCCTCCTCAAAGACGTAGTCCACGCCATCTCCCAAGTCGGGGTAGACCTCGTCTTCCTGGGGCTCACAGGTGATGACGTCGGCCGTAGCGGTGCCGTCCCCCAAGCATGCAACCAGGGGAAGGAGCAGAAAGGGAATGGGGAGCAATTGGCGCATGGTGGACCTCTTGGGTGGGATGGAGCTTGCGTCTGGATCCCTTGTCACCGGCCCCCGTCATCGCAGCGTCAAAGTGCGTTGACGGGGAGCGAGACAAGCAACTTTGATGCACAACGCAACAAAGCATTGGCGCTCGGCGTATGATGGGTGAACTGGAGCCAACATGACCTCGCTTGCGGACACGCTCTCTTTGGATTCTGCCCGGCCGGCGCTCTGGACAGACCGCTACAAACTCCTGATGGCGGAGGCTGGCTTTCCTCTTCGAGAAGAGTCCTTTGTGCTCTCTTTTCGGCGCGGCGGCCCCTTCTATGTGCCCATGGATCTGAAGGCCTGGATCCACAGCCTGCGCCCCGCTCCTCCCAGCGTAGAAGACCTGCAGTGGGTGGCCGAGTCCAACGGTCTGAACTTGGGTCAGGGATACCGCCACGCCCTGCGAGAGGGGGAGATCCAAGTGGACTGTTTGCCCCAAGGAGCCTGGTTTCGGGACCAAGAGCCCATCGCCGTGGTCACCGGCCCATCTGCCTTGGTCTCCACGATGGAGGCCACTGTGATCGGCGAGACCGCCTTTAGAATCCAGGTGGCGACGCTGGCCAAGAAGCACCAACTGGGCCTGCTCTCTGCGGCCGAGTTGAGGGCACGTCTGGAACGGGTCACCTGCCCACAAGAGGCGGAGATCGTGGGCCAAACGCTGGACCAGGTGGGCGTGGCCCGCTTCGAGATTCGGATCGAGACAAAGGCCTTCCAAGCCCACGTGCGCAGCCGCTGCACGGAGATTCTGACCTTGCTCAATGGAGAGAGCGCCCGCATCGCCGAGGGCGGACTGCGCTCGGCCACCTGCCCTCAGAACCACACCTTGGCTGTTCAGGCCGCACAGGAAGCTGGCTGGATGGCCACCTCCAACGTGTGGCTGGCCAAGGAGCTGGGCATGAAGGCGGTGGGCACCACAGGCCATGAGCACACCCAGCGCCACGGCTCGGACCTGGCCGCCTTCGAGGCCGCAACCGACCGTGTCCCCGGCAACGTGACCCTGCTCTTGGACACCTACAGCACCCGCCACTCGGGCATCCCCCGCGCCATCCAAGTGATGAAGCGCTGGCAACCCCGCCTGCTCTCGGCCCGTCCGGACTGCGAGCCCACCCAAGAGGGCGACGTGCACATGATGCTGGCCAGCCTGAAAGAAGCTGGCCTGGACGGGGGCATCTCTCTGAGCGGCGGCTTTGACGCCGAACGCACTGCGCGATTCGAGGACATTCGACGTTTTCACGACTGGCCTGCCGAGCGCTTCTCCTACTTGTACGGTGGCTTTGCAGTGAAGTCCCAGCTTCCGCTGCCCACCCGCTCCAAGGCCAGCGCGGTCTTCAAGGTCTGCCGCAGCGCCGGCCGGCCCACCATGAAGTTCAGCGACGGTGCCGACGGGCGCCCCGGTCCCAAGTCCAGCAAGCCGGGCCATCCGGTGGTCTTCCGCCTCAGCGACCCGCTCCTGCCCGGCCCCATCGGCTTGATCGGTCAAGACGGGGAGAGCCCTCCACCGGGCTACCTGCGCTTGTGTGCCGAGACCGAGGCCCCAGCCATGGCCGCCGCACACCTGGGCAAGCTGGACGGCGCCAGCCCCAACAGCCCGAGCACCACAGCCCTGGTCGCCCGCTGCACCCGTGAGCGACAGGCCGCCATGACCCTGAATCCTGGGAGCAAGTGATGCGCTATCCCGAGTTCTTCCACCCCTTCGCCCAAGCCCCCCACCTGGGCGGCGCCCTGTACGCCACCCGAGAAGAGGAGGTGGCCGCTCAAGCCCGCGCTTGGCGTGAGACCCACAAGCTGAAGCGCGCCGAGCAGGACGAACACCGCGTCCTGGTGCTGCCCATCGACGTGCAGGTGGGCTTCTGCATGGACCCCGAGACGGTGGCAGCAAACCTGCCCTGGACCCCAAAAGGCGGCGCCCTCTACGTGCCCGGATCCGCACAAGACACCACGCGAGCCTGCAGGTTTATCCTGGACAACCTGGCGCGCATCACCACCATCGCGCCCTCCCTGGACACCCACCAGGTCTTTCAGATTTTCCACGCCGACTTCTGGGCCCACAGCGAGAGTGGCGCTCCACCGCCCCCCTTCACGGTCATGGCCTCAGCGACCGAGGCCAGTGAGGTTGTGGGCCATCACCCCGACGGCAGCAGCGCTCCATACCGAGCCCGACGCTCCCCGGAGCTGGCCGCTGCCTACCCTGCCGCACTGGAAGAGGTGGGCGCCGCCCCACTGACCATCTGGCCCTACCACTGCCGCTTGGGCTCCACCCACCACGCCCTGATGCCCATCTTGAGCGAGGTCCAGCTCTTCCACAGCATCGCTCGGGACACGCCGGCGCGCTTCGACATGAAGGGCCAGCGCCCCTTGACCGAGAGCTACGGCGTGGTGGGGGACGAGGTGGCCCAGCTTCAGGGCGTCCCCGTCGGCGAGAAGGCGCGCCCCGGCTACATCGAGGCGCTGTTGGAGTACGAGCAGATCGTGGTCTTTGGTCAGGCCCTCTCCCACTGCGTGAAGGCCACCGTGGACCAGATCGCCGCGGCCTTCTCGGCCATCGACCCCGCCCTGCTCCAGCGCATCACCGTGCTCTCGGACTGCTGCAGTCCGGTCTCGCCCATCCCCGGCTTTGAAGGGGATCCTGAGAGCCCGTTGAACTTTCCCGCTGTGGGCCAGAAGGCCTTGGCCAAGTGGGCAGGGATGGGGATCGGCGTCCAGGCCAGCACGGATCCACTGCGCGTCCCGGTCCAAGCGGGATGATCTGGGACCACGCGCGGGCGGCGGTGGGGGTGGACCTGGTGCTGCTCAGCGTGCGGCAGAGCCGCTTGGAGGTGCTGCTTCAGGCCCGTGACAAGGCGCCGGAGGCGGGCAGCCTGGCCTTGGTGGGGGGACTGTTTCGGCCCCCGAGTCTGGCGCAGTGGCAAGCCTGGAGAGAAGGGGGCGCTTCCACGGGCTGGGACCCTTCCCTACAACACGCCGCCCAACGCATCTGCAGAGAGCGCTGTGGCCTGCCGCGCAGCACCTGGATGGAGCAGCTCTACACCTTCGGCGAGCTGGACCGGGATCCCCGGGGGCCCGTGCTGAGCGTGGCTTGGTGGGTGCCCCTGCGTCCGGAGCAGAGGCTTGAGACCCCCGGTCGCTGCTTGCCCATTGGGGACCTGCCCAGCTTGGCCTTTGACCACGCAGAGATCGTGAACACGGCCGTAGGGCGCCTTCGCGGCAAGCTGAACTACGCTCCGCACTTGGCGGCCAAGTTCCTGCCGCCCACCTTCGCGGCCTCCGAGCTGCGGGGGGTCTTTGAGGCGGTGCATGGGGTGGTCCCCAACCGGGGCAGCTTCGGCCGGCTCCTGGATAAATGGGACTGGCTGGAGCCGGTGGGGAAGCGAGAGACGGGGGGCAGGCCGGCGCAGCTGTTTCGGGTGAAGGGAGCGCAGGCCCGCTCTCAGTAGAACGTGCCCCTGTACGCGCCGTTCACGCCGTCGTTGCATGCCGCCAGGAAGCTGGCCAAGGCGGTCTCAAAGGCCGTCTTTGTAGCGGCCGCATCTCCACCGTTGGCCTGGGCGTCTTCCCAGTCGTACCAAGCCTGGAGAAAGTCCTTGTAGGGACCCAGCTCGCCGGGGCTCTTGAGTTGGTGGCTGGCCGCAGACAGCTTTGCGTTGCTCTCAATCCCCAAACTGCCCCAAAGGGTCTTTCCTTCAGCGTCCAAAGTGGCGGCAAGGTCACCATTGCGCCCCACGTTCTCGGGACCGCCGTCACCGGTGGAGATGATGTGGGCTTTGATCCTGGTCATGTTCTTGGTGACCACAGGCAGAGCAGGCACAGGCTTTACAGCCGCGCTGGGCGCCGCAGAGACCGCCGTCTCATCATCATCAGTCGCCTTCTCCGGGTCTGCGGAGCGGACGGAGAGCGACTTGGGCAGCTTCCCTACCTCGACCGTGAAGTTGTCTGAGTCGTAGTTGACGGTCAGACCGGGGACCAGCATGCCCACAAGAATCTGCGCAGCAGCCTCGTCCTCAACCCGCCAGCTGTTGTGCTTGTCAGCGAAGAGCTCGGGGTTGTCGTAGCCAATCACGTATTCCATGGCCTTTAGAGCCAGCTTCTTGGCCCAGGCCTCGGCGCCATCGACAGGACAGGGGTTCTCCTCCATCCAGCCGACCATCAGACCCTCCCCCTTCTTGGGGTCGGCGATTCGATAGGCGATCTTCTCCGCGTGATCGACCAGAACCTTGTCGTACAGGTACTCCTGGTAGGCCGCCTTGAAGCCCTCTGTGCCATGGCGCTCAGCGGCCGGTACGGCCTTAAAGCGCGCACCCTCCGGGCTGTCCACAAAGGCGTCTTCGATCTCAGTGGTGTGCCCCGCGACGAAGGAATCTCTGCCGTAAGCCACCTTGTTGCCCATCTTGCTGATGTAGCCATTCTTGGCGGCCTGAACGCGCTTCTCTCGCATGTTGTCGTCTTTCCCAACGAAGGCGACCGCACCGGTGAAGCTCTGAGACTGCAGCAGAACCTCGGAGCCGGGGTGCCAGAACTTGACGGTCACTGAGCCACCGCCGCCGCGGATCGAGGCGACGTGGTCGTCGTAGATGCCGCCGCCGATGTCCCCGAAGAAGACGGCCTGCAGGATGGCTTCGGCGTCCTTGCCGGTCCCCATGCTGTCCACTGCCATGCAGAACTTCTCCTCATCGCTCAGGCTCGCGCCGTCCTTGACGCTGCCATCCTCAAAGGACCGGATGCGATTGAGCACAGCCTTGGCCTCTGGATTGCCCCGGGCAAACTGCCGCATCATGTCTTCGTTGTAGCGGAAGACCAGATTTGTTGGTCGTGGTCCGCCTCCATCAGGTGGACCGTCCTTGCTCGCGGACTTGGCTTCGATAGACGGGCCAGCGGTCAATGCGTCCGCGGGCATCGCACTCTGCATGGAGCTGGACGAGAGGTGATCTGCCCCCTGCCCAAGCTGGCCGGTCAGGAAGGAAGCGCTTTTCTGTTGGGTATCGAGCATGCGGAGTCCTGAACAAGGGACCGACCCTGGCAGGTGCGCCCGGTCCCAACCACCCCCCAGACTCATACATGCCCGGATCTCAGAGCATAGAGATCAGCGCCCCACGGCCAAGCCAAAGCAAGACAGCCTTGTCGCGATCCTGCGCACAGCCTGACTGCGTACTCAACATGAGATCCCCATCCTGTGGGCCTTCTCTGCCATTGGCACGCTCCCTGCTATGTTGTGGACAGGAGATGACCCATGACCCCTTGTCCCCACTGCGACCGCCACTTGATCCACTCCCCGGACGTCTGTCCGCACTGCAACGAGAGCCTGCGCGGGCCCATGGGCAAGCTGCTCAAGGTCGTGGGCGCCGGCGCGACCATGATCGTGCTGGCGGCCTGCTATGGCCCCGGCGGCTTTGTGGACTCCGGCCTGGACACCGCCCCTCCCGACACCGACATGGACGGCGACCCCGACGATACGGACTGCGCCCCGGAGGATCCGGCCGTCTTCACGGGGGCCGATGAGATCTGCAACGACGCCACCGACAACGACTGCGATGGGTTGATCGACACGGACGACGACGAATGCGCAAGCTGATGCTGGCGGCCATCGCCTTGGGTGCTCTGAGCGCCTGCGCAGATGGCCCCATGCTGCTTCCCGCTCCAGACCGATTCGATACAGCCTGGGAGACTGGTGACGATGCGGATGGAGACGGCGTGGAGGACGAGAACGACTGCGCCCCCCAGGACGCAAACATCTTCCCCGGAGCCGATGAGATCTGCAACGACGGCGAGGACAACGACTGCGATGAGCTGATCGACGGCGACGACCCGGCCTGCGCCTAAATGTCCACCCCAAAGATCGGACGCCACTCCCCCCGCCGCGTCGATCCGCGCGAGGACTTCGCGCCGCTCTATGTGGTGTGGGAGCTGACCTTGAAGTGCGATCTGGCGTGCCGCCACTGTGGCAGCCGGGCCGGCAAGGCAAGAGAGGCGGAGCTCTCCATGGCCGAGGCCAGGGATGTGGTCGCACAGCTCGCCGAACTGGGGGCCCGAGAGCTGGCATTTATCGGGGGAGAAGCATATCTTTACCCCGAATGGCTGCAGATCGTCTCCGCCGCGCGGGACGCTGGCATTCGGCCCACAATGACCTCGGGCGCGCGGGCCCTAGACGCTGAGATGTGTCAGCGGGCCGCCGATGCTGGGCTCGAGGCCATCAGCGTCAGCGTAGACGGATTGCGCTCCACCCACGACACCCTGCGGGCGGTGAAAGGAAGCTTTGACGCCTGCATCGAGGCTCTGGGCCACATCCGGGCGGCCGGCATGCAGCCCTTCGCCAACACCCAGATCAACCGCCTGAACCTGGACGAGCTGCCCGAGCTGACCCAAGTCCTGGAGGCGGCGGGCATCCTGTGCTGGCAGGTTCAGCTCACTGGGCCCATGGGTCGGGCCGCAGACCGGCCAGAGTGGCTGCTGCAGCCCTACGAGATGCTGGAGGCCTTTGAGGTTGTGGGCCCCCTGGCCAGGGCCATGACCGAACGCGGCATCGTCGTCAATGCCGGGAACAACCTGGGCTACTACGGCCCCTATGAGAAGTGGATTCGGCGCGAACCCTACGGCGGCTGCGCAGCGGGACGTCATGTCTTGGGCATTGAGGCCAACGGCGACATCAAGGGCTGCCCCAGCCTGCCCAGCGGTCCTTATGTGGGCGCCAACCTGCGGGACCATGACCTGGCCACGATCTGGCGAGAGAACAGCCGAGTGGCATTCGCGCGAGACCGCCGCACCCGCGAGCTCTGGGGGCGCTGCAAGGGCTGCTACTACGCTGAGATCTGCAAGGGCGGATGCTCCTGGACGGCGCATGCGGCCTTGGGCAAGCGCGGCAACATGCCCTGGTGCCACCACCGGGCCATCGAGGCGAAAAAGGAAGGCCGTCGAGAACGCCTGGAGTTGACCCAAGCCGCCCCCGGAGACCCCTTCGACTTCGCCCAGTTCAGGCTGATCGAAGAGGACTGGCCGGCCGACAGCTAAGCCAACTGGCGAGCCGGCTGGCAAGACCTCGGACAGTGCCACCCCCGCAACGCGCGGCTACCCATGGAATGGAAGACTCCTGGAGGAATCGTGCTGATCTTGTCTCTCTTGGCCTGCGGGCTGACCACCATCTCCATCGAAGAGAGCGCCCAAACAGAAGTTCCAAAGGCGACGATCGCAGAGGTCCTTCTTGGCGACATGGGCTTTGGTGACTTTGTGAGCATGGACCTGACGCAGTCCAGTGAGCTGGCCAATCAGGGCGTGGAGCCCGGCGATGTAGAGGACGTGCGCCTGACCTACATGGAGCTGGAGGCCCTGACCCCAGAGGGCGATGACTTGAGCTTCTTCAACGAGATGCGCATCTTCGTTCAGGCGCCGGATCTGGATCGCCAAGAGCTGGCCTGGGCCGAGGACTTTCCAGAAGGAGAGAGCCTCGTGATCTTCACCTTGGAGGAGGTGGATCTGACCCCCTACGCGGTGAGTCAGTCCATGACCTTCGACATCGAGGTCGACGCCGCACGCCCAGAGGACGACACCGTGGTCGAAGCCCGCTTCGGCGTAGACGTGCGCGTGACAGGACAAGGAATCCGCAACAACGCCCAGCGCTGAGCGGGGTGCAAAGGCAGACCCTGGCCCCTTGGGGTGTAGACTTGAGCCATGTTGCTCTTGCTCGCCGCGACGGCCTTTGCCGACACCCAGTCCCTCGAGTACGCGATCACCGCAGCCGGTCTGCCGGTGGGCACGCGCTCCCTCAAGATCACCTACCTGCCCGGCCCCCAAGGCGAGCAGCGGCTGCTGGAGTGCTACACCGAGATCCCCATCGCGGGCTTCTCCCAGCGGGTCAGCGGTCTCTCCGCCGACAGCCTTCCTCCCGGATTCGCGGCGAACAACGCCCAGGGTGGAGAGAGCTGGGAGGTCCAAGCTGTGCGCAACGCCGGCGGTCTCCAGGTGCACTTTGTGGACGCACGCGGCACCCAGAGCAGCCAGTTCGCCTTCCACCAGGTCAGCACGACCTCGCTGGCGCTGATGGATCCCGAGCGCTCCTTGGGCCAAGCCAGCCAACTGGACATGCTCTCGGCGGAGACCGGCGAGCTCCTCAGCGGCCCCCTCCAGCTCCTGGGCAGTGAGACGGTGCAAGTCGGCGCGAAGAGCCTGCCCGCCCAGCACTACCTCTGGACCCCGGAGACCGGGCCGGTGCATCTCTTCTACGGAGAGCAAGGCGTGCTGCTTCAGACCCGCACCCGCGTGGCCGGACAACAGGTCGAGCTCACCCTGACCGAGCCTCCGCAGACCCGTGAGCTGGAGCTGAACCTGGACCTGGGTCCGGCCGTTCAGGAAGAGTCCCTCTGAACCTCCACGCAGACCTGCTCCAGGGCGCCCGCCTTGCCGAGCTTCAGGTGGTCTGGCACGACCAAGCTTGGAGAGCCGCCAATCGCCCCAGCAGCCTGCCCGGTCTCTACGACGGCGAGCTGGCCCGTTTGATGCGCATCGAGGGGCACACCCTGCACCTGCAGCCCACCGGATACTTCGACCACTGGGCCACCAACCTGCAGCCCCAGGCCCCCGCCGGCGGCTGCGCGGATCCTCTGGGCATCAACGCCCTGGTCTGGGATGTGGAGGGCAGCTTGGTGCTCAACCGACGCTCCCCGAGCTTGGCCCTGCGTCCTGGCCAGCTCGCACCCGGATTCTCCGGCGCAGTCGAGGCCAGAGATCTGCGCCCCGGCCCCCTGCAGGACTGCGATCTGCTGCGGGAGCTGCGGGAGGAGCTGGGCCCGGTTCAACCCACCCGAACCCGGCTCTTGGGTCTGGTGCGCGAGCCCGAGCGCCACGGCACGCCCGACCTGTTCTTGGAGTGTTGGCTGCCAGTGCCCGCACGCGCTTTGCCCGGATCCCCCGAAGGGCAGGTGCTCGCAGTGAAATCCGGAGCCGAGATCCAGCGTAGAGTAGAGGAGCTCGGCCCGATCTCCGTGCCCCTGCGAACCGCATGGGCCCTACGTGCCCGCCTGGAGAATGTGCGATGAAGGACCGTTTCTGGCTCAAAGCCCTGGCGGCTCTGGTCCTGTTCTCCGCCCTGATCATGACCGCCGTCGTGCTGCTCTACCGCAGCGCTGTGACCCCGGAGGAGGTCAGCGAGGAGCTCAGCACACGCCCCATTCCGGTGGTCGTCGAGCACCGCTCCAAGCAAACGGGCACCTACAAGGTGGTCGGCATCGTGGTCGATCCCGAAGGCGTGCCGGTCCCCGGCGTGCGCATCGAGGCCTACGTCGAAGGCGACAACCCAAGCTGGGTGACGGACGAGGACGGCTTCTTCAGCGGCACCTTGGACCAGGCCGGCAGCTTGGTGATTCCAGACCGCGCATCGGACCCCAGAGAAGTGGAGGTAGACAGCGAGCGCTTGGATCTACGCTTCGTGGTCGCCGAGCTCTGCCCCTTCACCGTCCACGTGCAGGACGAGAGCGGCGCGCCCTTGGATCAGGCCGAAGTGGACTTCAGCGTGCAGACCGGCCACGGGACAGACTCCGCCGATGCCCTGACCGACGCAAGCGGCGATGCGCTGTTCCCCCAGGCTGGCTGCGGGGTCGCTCAGGTACACGTCCACCACGCCGAGCACAGCTCAAAGCGACGTCGGGACATCGATACGGTGGTGGAGCAGGAGCTCACCGTGACTCTCGTCCAGGGGATCTGGCTGCGCGGTCAGGTGGTGGACCTGGAGGACCAGCCCATCCACGAGGCAAGCATCCGGGCAGGAGACAGCCGCGCCTACACCGACCAAGAGGGCAGCTACCAAGTCAAAGTGGACCCCGCCCGCCTGACCGAGGTGTCCGCTCGAGCCGAAGGATTCCGACCAGCCAGCGAGCCTCTGCGCCTGCCCGCCGACGCCCAAGAGGCAGAGCTGGACCTGGTGTTGGAGCGGGCCCGAGAGGTGGAGGTGTACTGCGCGGGCCTGCCCAACGACAGCTGCGAGACAGTCATCCCCATCATGTGCACCCACCCCTGGCTGCCCCTGGGGCCAGGCTGCGAGAGCGGAGAACCAACGGTCTGCGAGTGTCCGAACGGTCAGGGTGCCGTACGCGGAGGGGGCCAGAGCGTCGGCGTCTCTCCCACCGATGAGGTCGTCTGGCTGGACTTTCGAATCGGAGGCGGCATCGAAGGACGGGTGACCCAGAGCGGGGTGCCTGCTCCGTGCACCGCGATCGCCACCTACGTTCCCCAGAGCATCGGCGACATGACCAAGGGCCTGGCCATCATCCGAACGGCGGAGTGCGACCCGGACGGAAACTTCAGCATGCTCGGCTTGCATCCAGGAGCCTGGATGGTCGACCTGCGCGCCGGCCAAGACATGAGCGGCTCCTCCCGGCAGCTCCCCTTCGTTCAAGTGGCCGATTCGATGGTCGATGTGGGGGAGATCGACTTCGATGGTGGAGGACGCATCACCGGAGTCGTCGTGGACGGCCTGACTGGACAGGGCAAGCCCGGCGAGGCGGTGGTCGCTGTGGACTCGACGCCGGAGAACCCTGCGCTGCCCAGGACCGCCACCGGCATCTCCACCAGCGAGGGTCAGTTCATCCTCATGGGCCTGGACGACGGCGACTACGACGTCTTTGTGGGCACTTCTCCCTTTCAGAAGGTCCAGGTCAGTGTGGTCGACGGCGTCAACCCCGGCGAGCTGGTTCTCGAGTCCCGTGGCGCAGACCTGCTGGATGAACAAGGATTTCACCTGATCACAGACGAGGCCGGAGACCTGGTGGTCGACACCCTGACCGACGGGGGACTAGCCCAGGAAGCAGGCCTGGAATCGGGCGACCGCGTTGACGGTGTGATCCTCTTCGGCATGGACCTGGAAGAGCAATTCCCAGACTACAACCTCAGCGAAACCGTCTTGGGCAGCTACGATGGGCCCGGTGTTTCGCTCAAGGTCGACCGCGACGGCCAAGAGGTGGTCATCGACCTTTAGCTGGCGCCACGGAGATCCCGCCCCATGCTCTTGCTGCTGCTCGCTTGTGCGAACGACAACACCTTGGACTCGGCCGCCTTCGCGCCCATCCAGGATCTGGACGGCGACGGGATCATCTCCTCCCTGGACTGCAGCGACACGAACCCGAACGTGGGCCTGCCTGGCCTGTATTGGACCGACAACGACGGGGATGGCTACGGGGCCGGTGACTCCTTTGAGAGCTGCGCCCCCCTGATCGGAACCGCGGACGAGTCCGGCGACTGCGACGACGCCAACCCAACCTTGAACCCCGGTGAATCTGAGATCGCCTGCTCCGGGCTGGACGAGGACTGCAACGGGGTGGCCGACGCTGGCATGACCGTGGGCACCCACTTCGAGACCCTAAACCAAGCCCTCGCGGCAACTTCGCCTGGGGATGTGGTCTGCCTGCCAGGAGGCACCTGGCTGGGCGGCTTCGATGCCCCCAGCGGCGTCACCTTGATGGGCCAAGGCTCGGGCCAGACCTATCTGCAGTCCGACGGCTCCGGTCCCGTGGTGCGCGCCACCGGTGACTTGACCCTGATGTCGATGACCGTGCGGGGTGGCACCAGCATCGTCGAGACCGTGCCGGACAGCGTCGTGCGCCTCGAAGGCATTGAGATCGGGACCATGGCCCTCTCTACGACGGAGGAGGCCCACCTCGTGAAGCTGGACGGCGGGCGCCTGGAGCTCTTGGACGTGTCCATTCCCGGCCTCTTTCTCGAGACCGAGGCCAGCGTCGACGGCCTGCTCTTTGATGCCGGCAGTGCGGATCTGGTCGTGCGCAACCTGTCGGTGGAAGACCTGGATGTCATCAGCGAAGGCAGCGCAGATGGACTGCTCTTCCGAGGAAGCGGAGACTGGAAAATTATTGGGCTAACCAGCCTTCTGGCCCACATGTCATCCCAGGGCAGCGGCAGCCTGATGCACAGCCAAGGGGGCGCCGTCATTTTGGACCAGGTGACCTGGCTCTCCGGTGGATTCGAGACCGGCGCCGAGCTGCGCTTCATCGACCTGGAGCAAGGCAGCCTGGTCGCTGAGCGCATCCAGTTGGACGCCATCGCACTGGAGGCGGTCGGCACCACCACCTTGCTCTCCCTGCGGGAGCTGGACAGCGTGGCCTCGCTCAGGCTGAGCATGATCAAGCCGCGCATCCAGACCCAAGGTCGGGCCTGTGTGGTCGAGGTGGTCGGGGGGAGCGACACCCTCCTTCAACAGACCGCTTGGTACGGCGCCACCTTTGAGCTCCCCAACAACAGCGGGGGCCTGCTCTGCGCCAGCGAGGGCGCCCAAGTGTTCATCCAGAACGCTGCGATGGCCGCCAACCAAGCCAACGTCGAGGAGATGGGGCCCTGGCTCGACGCGGTAAACGCGGACGTGAGCCTGAGTCAGGTAGACTTGGTCGGCAACCGTGTGAGCGGCGAGTACGGCACGGCCTACGCGATGATCGGCGGGGAGAGCGCGAACTGGTCGGTACACAACACCAGCTTTGTAGACAACGAGGCGGTGGCCACCAAGCGCAACCAAGGCGCCAACGTCTTCCACGCCCGCGATGAGGCCGTGACCTTGCTCTGGGCCTACAGCAACGTGTGGCAAAACAGCGGGATGTCCCTGGACTTTTCTCAAGGGAACAAAATGGAATGGGAGGCGGTGGACACCCTGAACACCGACCCCACCTACGTGCGCACCACCGGCGATGACCCCTTGCAGTGGGACCTGTACCTGGGCAAAGACTCGCCCATGATCGACGCTGGGGACCCGGATCTTGTGGACTGGTACGACAGCAGCCGCAGCGACGTGGGAGCCTTTGGTGGCGAATTCGGCGGCTGGCGGCCCTGATCCCGCCGAACGGGCGCCTCTCGCGAACCTAAGAGGTCTCGCGCATGTAAGAACTTCGGGGGGTACGGCCCGTGATGCCAGCGCATTAGCCTAAAAGCAACTGAGGAGACCCCATGCTCGTTCAAATGTTCTTGTTGGCTTGTATTTCCGATCCCGTCGTCGACGACACAGCCGTGGCACCTGTGCCAGACCCAGGCGCCACCTGGTCCCCACGGGTCCCCGGTCCCTACGACCAGCTCTGTGAGAACTACCCACGGGATCCCGACAGAGACGACAACCGGAACGGCACCTCCGACATGGAGGAGTTCCAGTCCGCTGGCATCAACGAGGCGCTCTTCCACCACAGCGCCCAGGTGCTCCAGGCCAAGTTCGCCGACTACTTGGGCGCCAGCGCACCTGACCTGCCCGCGGTCTGCAACGAGCTCTACAATCAGCTCCTGTTCACCCCGGACTACGACATCCCAGCGCCGCCCATCGGTGACTGCCCGAACCTCTTCCCAGCCTCTCCGGGGGCCATGCCCCCACAGCTGGCGCAGTACTACACCTTTGGCTCCGGCAACCTGCTGACCTGGGCAGAGTTCACCAACATCTACATCTTCCAGTGGCGCATGACCAAGGCGATGGACCAGACCGAGAACGTTCTGGCCCCACTGCCTGGCTGCTGGCTGGAGTTCGGCCTGAAGGGCGCCGCAAAGGACGGCCTGCCGCCTGAACAGGTCAGCCTAAACACGATGCCGGCCATTCTCTTTGCGATGGAGAACTACGGCACGGCCGCGGTGGTCTACACAGACGACATCAACATCAACCCCGAAGGAAGCATGGTGATCTCGGGGGCCGACTACACCCTGCCCTCGCCAGTGTGGAACTACCTCAACGGCGGACCAACCCCCGCCGGTGTGACCCCATACCACCTCACCTTCCTGCTCTCGGGTTACCCAGCCGACTCCAGCTTCGTACTCAACATCGACGCGGTGGACGTCTCGGTCTTCGACGTGATCTCCGCGGGCTCTCCGCCCAACATCCTTCCACCCTTCACGGGAAACGGGATCATCGATCCGGAGACCGAGCAGCAGCTGCGCGAGCTGGACTGGTTCATCTCTCAGAGCGTCGCCGAATGTGCGGCGGCCGGAACGGGAGCGGCGTGCGTGACCGTGGACACCGACCCAAGCACCCTGGATCTAAGCCACAGCGCCGAGTTCACGGCGGCGGGCCCCGGCACAGGATTCCCGAAGCTCTGGCCCAACTAGACACCGAAAAGTCCACGCAGGCAGCCTAGATCTCCCTGTCGGTTAGTTGCCCGGCCAAACTTGGGCGGACCGCCGCCGTCAGGAGAACTTCATGCGTGGATCCATCGCCATCTTCCTCTGCCTCGTGGCAGTCGGCTGCACCAGCAACGAAGAGGAGTTCGACACCGGATTTCTCGACGACACCGGTGATACCGACGATACGGGCGAACTGGAGGAGTGCGAGGTCAACGTGGTCGCATTCGACTACGGCGACCAGGCTGCTTGGGTGAACGGCAACCCCGACTGCGGCGGCTCCAGCCAGTCCCCCATCGACCTGCAGCCCGAGACCAACTTCTTCGAGGGTGAGACGCCGGTCCTGGCGTTCGCGTACACCACCTCGGCTCTGCACGTCATCAACAACGGGCACAGCATCGAGTACGAGATCGACGACGCCAGCAACACCCTGACGGTCGATGGCACGGACTACGCGCTCCTGCAGTTCCACTTCCACTCCCCAAGCGAGCACACCGTCGACGGCCAGAACGCGGCGATGGAAATGCACCTGGTCCACAAGAGCCAGTCCGATGCCCTGGCTGTGGTCAGCATCCTGATCTTCCCGGGCGAGGCTGAGCAGCCCTGGATCGCTTCTGCGAGCTGGGACGAGATTCCCGCCCAGGCCGGTGAGTGCCTGGAGGACGAGGAGACCGTCCTGGACATGGACGACCTGATCAACGGCCAGCTCGGAGGCGGGACCAAGGACGTCGTTCACTACAACGGCTCGCTGACGACCCCCCCGTGCAGCGAGGACGTGGAGTGGTTCATCTTGGGCGAGTACATGTTGCTCAGCTCCGAGCAGATCGCGACCTTCTCGGACATCTACTCCGGCAACAACCGCGAGGTACAGGCCCTCAACGACCGCACCATCTTCTACGATGAGAGCTACGGAAACTAAGCCTTATTCCAAGGTTTTTCTGTCATCTCGCCAATGGACTGGGTCACTCCGCCTCAGGGCTTCGAGCGATCCTGAATCCGTTCAGAGCGCTGCGGTGGTCCTGAGGCGCTGAGAAGCGCTGACCGGCCAAGCAGAGCCTCAACCCCGAGGCCCAACTGCCCCCGCGCAGGCTGCCCCAGGCCCCCTCGATCTCCAGAGGGGCCCTGGCGCGCCCCTGCTCAATGCGCGGATGGTGCGCGTCCTGGGGATCCAAGCAGGCATCCCGAACGTTACCGCAGCCATCCAAGACCCCGTAGGGGCTGCAGTCCTGAGGATGGGTGCCCACCTCGCTGGGCATGGGGCGCTTGGCCGCCGCCTCTCGGTTGGCCGACCAGCCCGCAAAGGGGTGATCTCCCCAGCTGTATCGGCGGCCGTCCACGCCGCGCACAGCCTTCTCCCGCTCCAGCTCCCACGGCAAGCGCCATTGGGAGTCTGCAGGGCGCCTCTGGCGCACGCTCAGCCAACGGCAGTAGGCCTGCGCGCTGACCCGGTCCACGAAGATCACCGGCCACTGCGGAGACCAGATGTCTCCCTGCGCATCCGGCACCAGCTCAAAACGGCCCGCCGCGTTTCGTCCGTACTGAAGCTGCCCGTCCTGCTCCCCATGGGGCATCGAGCGGGGGGCATGGGCGAGGGCTTGCTCCTCCTGCCCGCGCGCAAGCAAGTCGTTGAGAAAGGTCAAATACTGGGCATTGGTGACCGGGGTCTTGGCCAGGATGAAGTCGTCTACCCAGACCCGCTCACGGGGCAGCCCGTCTTTGGCCGCCGGATCCCCTGAACGGAACCAGCCGGCGGGCACCCAGACTTGGTTCGGGCCCACGCTCCCGAGCGGGGGCAAGCGCACCACCCCGCTGTGCAGACCCGGGGGAGGGTCATTGCGCCAGTGTTCCCCGGCCAAGATCTCCACGGGCAGCAGCACCCGCTCGGCGCCGGCTGCCTGAAGCGCCAAGAGGTAGCTGCCCGCCGGCAAGGCATGGCCACTGAGTGGGGTGCTTCCGATCACCCCCTGATCCACCGGCTTGAGGTGTCGATCCTGCAGGACATAGCGAAAGGCGCGCACAACCGCTGGGCTGGAGGTCTTCAGGCTCAGCCAGCCGCGACCGGCCAGGTAGTCTCGGTGTTCTCCCCGATCATGACGCCGCAGCAACGCCATGCTGCGGTGTGCCCCGCTGCTGTCTCCAACCCGAAGCGATTGGGCGTGCTGACTGCGGTAGTAGGCCGCCAGCGCGGCGTGGGCTGAGGGGATCTCGGCCTCGGCCAAGGCGGCCTGGATTCCCTGAACGTAGGCCAGCTCGACGAGCTCCGCTTGGGTGCGGGTCTGCGCCGCCTCATCCTCGATCGCCCAGACCGCCCGGTGTGCCTCGATGTCTGCATGGGTGGCCGTCTGGGCGGCGCGGTCTTGGGCCTGCTGCTTCAAACGGCGGGCGCTGCGCCAGAGCTGGCGCACCTGCGCCTGGAGGTCTTGGGCCTGGGACAAGCGCTCCTGGGCCCGGTCCTGAGCCTGGGCGTCTTCCAGCCAGGCCTGTAGCGCTTGGGCGACTGCCTGAGCATCCTTTGGTCGATCCTTGGCTTTGGGCTTCATGCAACGACGCACAAGCTCACAGAGGGCCAGGGGATCCACATCCAGTGTGGGGACCTCGTTTGCTTGGAGGCGCGCCAGGATCTCCAAGGTCTCCACCCCCATCCAGGGAGGATGCCCACGCAACAAGGTGTAGAGGGTGGCGCCGAGCGCGTAGACATCCGCCGCAAGGCCACTGTCTTGGCCTCGTGCTTGCTCAGGAGGCATGAACGCGGGGGTGCCGGAGACCTGTCCAGGCCCCTGGTCACCCACATCCCGCACCAAACCCCAGTCCACCACAAGCACCTGTCCATAGGCGCCGATCATGACGTTGGCAGGCTTAAAGTCTCGGTGAACCACCCCCTCCTGGTGGGCGTAGGCCAAGGCTTGTGTGGCCCGGTGCAGGTGGTCCACTTTGCGCCTGAGGCTCAAGGCCGGATCCGAGAAGGCCTCCTCCAGCGTGCGGCCTTGGATCAGGTCCATCGTGAAGTAGGTGCGGCCCGCTCCGTCCACGCCCAGCTCGTGCAAAGAGACGATGCCAGGGTGACGCAGACGTGCGGTAGCGCGGGCCTCGTGTACAAAGCGCGCGCGCAGCTCTCTGCGGCCAAGGAGCTCGGGACGCAGGCGCTTTAGGGCGACGACCCGATCCAAGTGGGTGTCCAGGGCACGCCTGACCTCGCCCATGCCACCCACACCCAAAGGTCCCAAGTCCTGATAGCGCTCAGCTTCGGGGCGCTCCGCTGAGGGGGCCGAGGGCTCCTCCAGACCCGAGACACCAGACTGTACACCGAGCCAAGACCCCATCTCTCCCGCAACAAAGGACTCCAGAGCTTCACCCAGTTCCGGGTCCAGTCCATGGGCAGACAGGAATGCATCGACGCCGCTCATCGCACAGGCTCCAGGGTGCAAGAAACTCTCAAGAGTGGCGATGCTAACTTGCCCTCATGCAAGCGGTCTCTGTACACCTCGCCCTGCCCGACGGCACACATGCCCACCTCAACCCCGGTGACATCATCGGACGCATGGCCTCGGCTGCGCTCCGCGTCGATGATCCTCGGGTCTCAGAGGCCCACGCCCTGGTGTCCTTGCGGGGAGAGCGCCTGGTCTTGCTCGCCTTGCGCGGCGCCCTGCTGCGCAATGGCAAACCCCAGTCGTCGATCGAGCTTGCGGCGGACAGCGAGATCGTGCTGGCCGCCGGCCTGACGCTGAAGGTCCTGGGAGTGCAGCTTCCCGCCACCGCCCTGGCCATCGAAGGGGTTGAGCACGGGCCGGTGGTTCTGACCTCCTCGGTGTACACCCTGGTCGTCTCGGGGAACAAACGCTTTTGCCTCCCTGGTTTTCACGAGGACAGCGCGCTCAACATCTGGAGCACCGGAGAAGGGTGGCGGATGCGGCGCGGCGCGGCGCAGCCGCAGGCACTGAGCGAGGATCAGGAGCTGATTCCCGGGGTCCGTGCCAAGAGCATTCAGCTGGCTCAGGCCAGCGCTCAGGCCACCGTGGCCGCCGGCCAGATCGGCGTTCCGCTGCGTATCGTCGCCCGCTTTGACACCGTTCAGATCGACCGAGAGGGCTGGCCCACCTGCCACATCGGCGGGCGGCCCGCGCGCATTCTCAGCGAACTGGTCAGTATCGGCGCGCCGGTGTCATGGGAGGCTGCCGCCCGCGAGGTGTGGGCGGACGGGGCAGACCGGGACCACCTCCGTACCCGCTGGGACCGCAACCTGAGCAGTCTACGGAGCAAGCTGCGCGCAGCCCAGATCCGAACCGATTTGGTGCGCTCCTGTGGCAGCGGCAATGTCGAGCTCTTGCTGCACCAGAGCGACCAGGCAATCGACGAGGGCTAGACAGGCTCCGATTCCTCCCTTGCACGCCCCTGTCAACGACACTCCCAAGCGCCGCAATGGGGGCTACAACCAATGGCATGAGCCACGGAACCCTCGTCGAGCTGCTGTACACCGCCCACCGGCGGCGCCTCACGGCTCTGGTTCGCTGCGCTGGTAGTGCGATCTGGCTCGAGCAAGGCCTGGTGGTTCACGCCCAAGGCATCCCTTGGCCGAGCTTCGAGAGCGAGCATCTGGCCATGGACGCCCTGCTCAAGGAGCGCGAGCAAAACGGCGAGGACCCCCTCCTGGCGCGAGCCGACGCCATCTCCGACATCGGTCTCTTCTGTGCGCGCTCCGCCCGGCGGCCGGCTCAGATGGAGCCTGGACACAGCGTGGCGGACAACCCTTGGCGCGTGCGGGCTCCCTTCCTGCAGACCTTGAATCGGGGCCTGCGTGAGCTGCGCTCTCCACGCGCCGTGATGCGCAGCCTGAACGCGGATGTACACACCCCCCTTCGTCTGCGCGTGCCCAGCCTGGCCCACTTGCGTGGTCTGGACCCTGGCAGCCGCACCCTGCTCGTTCAGACACGCCTGCTGCGCACACCCGCCATGCTCCTGGGCCTGCTCTCCGCCGGGAAAGCGGACCAAACCCGCAAGCTGTTGCGCCGCCTGGACCTGCTGCTCCACCTGGGCCTCTTGGAGTTGGACTCCGGCGCCCTGGAGAGCGCAGAGTTGGGCATCGTCAGCATTGACCCGGACGATCCGGAGTTGCAGGAGCTGGACACCGCCCAAGGCGCCCTGATTCAGCCCTTGGAGTCTGAGATTCGCGCCCTGCGCATGCGGGCTGTAGACGAGGGCCCCTTCGTGCTCTTGGACCTGCACGACTTGGATCTACAGAGCCCCGTGCGCCGCCGCGATCTCGCCCGCGCGGTGGAGTCCAGCATTCGCCGCCTGGGGGGAGGTCCCTGGGCCAGCACCCCGGAGCAAGGCAAGCTGCGTGTCCTGCTCGAAGATGCCCGACCCGTTCTGGAGGATCCCGACGCCCTGGCCCGCTGGGTACGACACTTGCGCCGCCTCACCCGCATCCACGCCCC
The DNA here is from genome assembly GCA_913060515.1 of uncultured Pseudomonadota bacterium. GTDB lineage: Bacteria > Myxococcota_A > UBA796 > UBA796 > CAJQPC01 > CAJQPC01. Next base: position 39,570 of record CAJXRZ010000052.1, read on the forward strand.
AATCCAGGCACGCGATCGCAGACGCGCTCCCTTGCACTTGGACATGGCCGTCGCCCTTCGCCGCCAAGGCCAGTGGAGCGCGGCGCTGACCCAAGCGACCCGCGCGCTGGAGCTGGATCCCACCCGGGAGGTCATTCGTGTGGACCAGGTGCTCTGCCTGATTGCACTAAGGCGCCTGGGTTTGGGAGATGCGCTCCTGAACCTGGCCGCCCTGGACCTGCGCGATCCCGAAGAGCGCGCACGGGCACAGCGCACGGCTGCGCGCCTGACCCGCTCCTCGCAGCGTGCCTCCGGGAGTCGAAAGACCGTGACGAATGCACCGAGCGGACCCACTCGCCTACGCTCGGCCGCGCCGTAAGGGGTACCCTGCACCCGTGAGTGCACTGACGGACCGCCCCGCTCGACTCTTACTGCGACTGCATCTGCGCCGCACCAGCGGATTGATCCGTCTCAAGGGTCCGGGCATAGACGCCCGACTCTGGGTGCGCAACCAGGTGCTCTGGGGGGCCCAAGGTGTGCCTCGGCTCTTCGGTCCGCTCTGCGATCGCGTGCCAGACCCCAGAGCGCTCAAGGGCGACCTGCTCGCAGACATTCCTGTCCTGCTCGCCATGGGCATTGGCTTGGATGAAGCCACCGATGCGGTCTGTGACACCGTCGGCATGCTCCTGGCCGAGAGCACGCTGGATCCAGAAGTACAAGCCAGCTTCGAGAACGAGGCCAACCCGCCACCGGGCAGCTTTGGCCTGGAATCCCCACTGCTCCGCAGCTTCACAAAGGCCCTCGCTGTGCTGCACCCGGCCGCTGAAGTGGCAGATGAGCTGGCTGGCTGGTCCAACACCCGCATCCGTGTCGAGGATGCCGTCGGGGAGGACCTGGGCCCCCTGGGTCCCATCGCGATCCGCACTCTGGCCCTGGCCCGAAGGAACCGCATCCTGGGCGATCTGGTGCGGGAGAGCGGACGCAGTCAACTCCAACGCACCCAACAAGCCTGGGTGGCCGTGGATCTACTGCGCCAGCTCGGGCTGATCCGAATTCCTGGCGCGCCACCCAGCTCCCGGCCCGCCAGCTTCAACAGCGCCGGACGGGCCTCGACTGGGGGAGGCCGAACGAAGCGTGTCGTGGAGTCCGCGCCCAAGCCCACGCCAGCCCCTGCCCCGGCGCCAAAGAAGGCGCCAAAGAAGAC
>CAJXRZ010000053.1 GCA_913060515.1 uncultured Pseudomonadota bacterium
CTATCCTCTTCGTCGGCAGCGTCAGATGTGTATAAGAGACAGGCCTGGGGCTGCAGCTCACCGCCCCCGATGCTCCGTCCCCATCCCAGCGGTAATAAACAGCGCCGTCACCGACCCTTCCGCATCCGCCGTGTGCCACACCCCAGCCGGATTGATCGCGTACTCGCCAGCCTTCAGTGCGATGCGGCTCTCACCCTCAGGCAGCTCTTGCACCAGCACCAGCTCCCCCTGGGTGACCAGTACGACTTCGTCGCCCACGGGATGCATCTCCCACATGCTCCAAGGCTCGGTGAAGCGGTGCTCGGTGACCAGACGACCCTCGGCGCCATCCGATGCGGTGCTCTGGGCGTAGGTGCCGTACCAAGACATCTCCCCTGTGAACTCGGGCAAGACGTGGGCCTTGGCGCCAAGGCCGAGGTGGATGGGGTGCTTGCTGAGCTTGGGCATGTTGCGTCCTAGTCGAGTGGCTTGCGGAACTTGAGCACGAATCGGTCGCTCGTACCACGCTTTTCCCCGGCGGCGCCAGGAGAGGCGCTCCAATCCAAGGTGTCCTCTGGGTTGCGCAGGAAGTCGGCGCTGGCATCCAGCTCAAAGCCGGCCGCAGTGACCTCGGCGATGAGGGCCTGCTCTGAGATGCGGTGCAGGCTCTTTGTGACGCGCACGCCGTCCGCTTCCGCAGCACTGTGATCGACGATTCCGTAAATACCGCCCGGCTTAAGGGCCTCGAAGATCTCGCGGTTCATGGCGTCCCGGTCGATCTCCATCCAGACGGTGTCGTGATAGAAGAGCACGTTGACGGCAGCGTCGAGTTGGCCGTCCAATTCAGCGGGGAGGGCGTCGTCGAACTCGGCGTCGATGCGCGTGACGTTGGCCATCACGGGCTTCTGCAGCCGGGTGGACCAGGGCCCCTCGGCGAAGCGCTTCAAGACCCATGGAGAGTTGTGGCCGTAGACCTGACCACCGGGGCCGACGGTGCGGGCCAAGAGCTCGGTGGTGTATCCGCCGCCGGAGCCGATCTCCAAGACGCTCTGGCCGGTCTGAATCTCAAAGAAGTTCAGGGTCTCGGAGGGCTTTCGTTGGGCATCCATGGCCCGGTCCTTCTCGCTGCGATCTGCAGCTGCCATGGCCAGATCTGCTGCGCTGAGCTGGGCTGGGCTGGCGCTGATCTCCGGAGCCGGCGCAGGCACAGAGGCCCGCTCGGGGGTGCTTGGCGTGGTGGCACAGGCCAAGACAAAGGCAAAGAACATGGAGGCTCCAGGGGCAAGGACTACAGGTGTAACGGACCTGTGCAGTCTCGCCACCGCTGGCTACTCGACGCTCAGCTCCCGGTCATCCCAGATCTCCACTTCCCAGATCTCCACGACGTCCTCCACGCGCACATTGGGCGTGGGCCCGCCAATGGCCATCGCGAGCAGGGCCTTTCCAGCCCCGCAGAGTGGCTGCCAGCTGCGCAAGTCAATGGCGCAGTCGACGATGGTCTGTGCCAAATCGTCTCCACTCCAGGCGACCAGACGGGACTCGGCGTGTTGGCTCTGCTCGATGCCAACGGCCGTCACCTGCGCCAAGGCCTCGACCAATGGGCCGGCGTTCAGGGCACCCACCTTGAGCACGATGGCGAGCTCGTCGCCCTGATCGGTGGGCAGCGAGGCGATCAGCACGCGGTGGGAGATGCCGCTGAGCAGGGTGGGCTCGGGCTTGGGGCGGCTGGGCAAGGTGATGGCCTGAATCTCTGCCGCGCTGGCCCTGGGCTTGGACTTGCCAGGCTTGCGTTCAGGGACCTTGGGGACCTGGGCGGGCTCGGGCTTGCGCACGCTGTCCCGCAGGCGGAGCAGGGCAGCTTGGGCAGCCGGTAGACGCTGAGCCGGACAGAGCATGGCGCCCATCTTTGCGGCCAGGGGGGCGAGCTGAGGGGCCGTGGCTCTCTGGCAGTGAAGCGCGAGCGGTCTTGCTGGGGCGCAGGGAACCCGTGGCTCCTGGGACGCCAAACGCAGAGCCTCGGCGAAGTCTGGCGCCCGCGAGGTCAAGGCGCCGTAGCGCAGCGCCCCGGTCTCACTGTCCACGATGACCAAGGCCGCCTTGTCCGGATGCTCAGGCAAACCCATCATGGCCAGGGGCATGAACCCCAGCTCCCAGGCGCCGGTCTTGGGCAAGGTCTTTCCCATGGACTCGCTCTAACGCAGAGATCTCGGCCGTGGACAGGCCGCGGCGCTCATTGGCCTCGCTCGCGCTTGAGGGTCTCCCACTCGTGCTCGTACATGACCTGGATCTTGAAGTCCGGGGCCTCTCCTTCCAAGAGCAGAGATCGACTCAGAAGGTAGCCAGCGTGGTGCCCGGTGGTGTCCAGCCAGTTGGGGTGGCCGGGGTTCCGGTGGGCCAAACAGACCTCGAAGTTGCCCTCGGCGTCGGTCTGGATCTGTGTGTGGTTCAGGGCGACGGTGTGTCGCTGATAGTCCAGGCTCTCCATCCAGGCATTGCACAGGGACAAGTTGAAGTAGCGCGCAGTCGGCAGCTTGCCGCGTACGAGCATGACTTGGTCCTGGCCGAAGCGGTACCAGGCCACCTGGTAGGTGTTGTCCGGGGTGGGGAACAGGGCCTCGCCGGGGATCTGGATGAAGTTGTTGAGCGCCATGCCCGTGACCATCTTGTGGGCGGTCTTGGTGCGCTCGAAGACCGCTTTGAGCATGCGCTCAGCACGGCTCAGGCCCTTGGCGTAGTTGGCGATGTCCATGGGCTGGGGCGGGGGGGCGTTGACGCGCTCGATGCTCAGGGAGAGAGGCGCCTGGGTCCCACGGTTCACAAAGTACTGGCGCACGAACACGGCGGTCTCATCGCCCTTTGCTTGCAGCCAGGTGCCCTCGAGGTCATTGGGCTGCGTGCTGATGGTGACGGTGAAGCGCCCCTCTGCATCCAGGCCCAGGCCCGCGTCGACGAGGCGGTCTCCGATGCGTCCGCCGCGGCCATAGAGGAGCATTCCCGTGTATGTGGTGCCCGCGGGGACCTGGCCTGTGACGCGGTAGACCTGACCCTTGTCGGTGCGGATGACGGCGCGGTGGTAGTCGGTGTCCGGGTTGTCCGCGAACATCTTGCGGGTGGGGCCCTCTCCGTGGTGGAAGATGGGGTAGTCCGGGTCCACCTGCTCGGTCATCTGGTCGATGCTGGCGCTGACCATGCGGGCCAAGAAGCGCCGTCCCTCCAAGGTGTCCAGGTCCTGCGCCAAGTCCAGCTCCGCGTACATGGACTGGGCGGTGTTCCAGATCTTGCTCAGAGCGGCGTCGACCTGGGTCACGCCGGGCAGAGGAATGGCGGCCAAGTCGTAGCCCAGCTCCAGGCCAAGCTCCTTGGTGGCCGTGCTGGTCTTGCGGTGGTCAAAGCCTTCCAGCCACTTGGTGGCCAGGCTGGGGTCCAGCTTCTTGCGGCCCGCCATGTTGGGATCCCCGATGGCCCGGGCACCCTTGGGGCCGCTGCGCATGCGGTCGTCACCGTCGTAGGGGGTGGCCATGGCCGGATGGTAGGCGACACCGATGGCCGTAGAGGCCTTCTGGAGCTCAGGCTCCGGGTCGCTGACCAAGGCCTCGTAGTGAACGCGGGCCCAGCGCTCTTGCGGGATGGCGGCCAGGAAGTCCCGGATGCGTCGGTTGGAGATCTCCCAGATGTCCTTGGGAGCGCCCGCGAATCCTTGGAGCATGACCTCGGCCATGGGCATGTTCTGCACGCTGCGAATGACGCTGGCGGGGTTGCGGACAATCCAGACAAAGCGCGCGTCGGGGAAGTTCTCCAGCAGGCGCTCCAATGAGCCGTCCGGCACGCTGAGGCGTGGGTCCTTGTCGACCAGGTGTCGGTCGCCGACCTCGGTCTGTAGGGCCTTGTAGACCTGGGGAACGCTCAGATCGTCCCACTCGGCGACGGCGGCCTTGGCCTGGGTCACGTCAATGTCCCGCAGCTCGATGAGCGCGCGGCGCAGTCCGCCCTTGTCCCAGAAGCGCTTCTCGAGCATGGCCTTTCGCTGGGCCATGGTCTCAAAGCTTCCGAGCACCATCTCTGGGGGAACGAAGAGCTCTGGGTGGCCAGCGAGCATGACCCGCAGCAGGGTGGTTCCGCTGCGGGGAGCGCCAAGAACAAAGACAATGGGGCGAGACAAAGAGGCTCCGATTCGGGGGCCCAGTCTACTGCAAGCGCCTCGCCTCTACTCCAGGTTGGCGATGTCCGAGAACTCCCGGCAGGGCTGACCGCGCAGGGAGGGGCAGGCGGGCAGATCGCTGGGCACCACAACATCTGGGATGGTGGAGAGCACGATGCTGGAGGCGAACTCGGCGCTGTGGCCGACGTTGTTCAGGGTGCCGTCGGGCAACTGCAGCAAGTCGAACTTCCAGCGCGCCATGTTTCCGCCTGGGGTGTCGATGACCAAACGCACCTGAGAGCCTTCATGCACCACGTGGCCGTGGGGCATGATCTCGACGCGAACCTGGGTCCACTCACCTGGGGTGAGCAGCTGCACGTCTGCTTTGTAGTGGGTCTTGACCGGGCGCAGCTCGGTTGCGTCTTCGCGGAGCTGAGCCTGGGATGCCCGCAGCCAGCCGTTCTGGATGAGCATCTCTTGGCCGTCCGGCCTGACCTCGCTGATGGAGACCTGGATGTCCATGTCGGCCTGCTCCGTCATGACCCACAGGTCCACGGAGCCGTGTCCGAGAAGGACCATGTCCTCTTCCAACACTGGGCTCACATAGGAGAGGGCCTGCCCCTCGATGGGGGACTGCCAGTCCCAGTTGGGGGCGACGCCGTCGATGGAACCGCTGGCCAAGCTGACCCGCTCGCCGGCCTCCATCACGTGCTCAAAGCTGGAGCTTCCGCCTTCGGCGTCTGGCGCATCCGAGGACAGGCTGCCGTTGGGCTGCAGGTACCAGCGCAGGGCTTCGGTCTCGGGAGGCGGCCAGGATGCAAAGCGCTCGGAGAAGGTGCCCTCGGGGGCGCCCGCCGCGGCATCCAGGGAGGCGCCGGACTCGAAGATCACCAGGAGATCGCCCTCGGACTCATAGTCTGCCAGGGCCTCTTCCCAGGTGGCGTAGTCCTCGAAGCGGTTGTCGGGCAGGTCCACAGGCGCGCCGTAGACGGTCTCCATGAAGAGCGGCACCACAAGCTCGATGGCCTTGGGGATGTCGGGCACCTCCTCGGCGACGTAGAGGTCCAAGAAGACCTTCCACTCCACCAAGTTCTGGGCGGAGAAGCCGTCGGGATGCACGCCGTTTGTCAGGGTGAAGTGGGTGCTGGGGGAGTTCTCGAACTTGTCGAGCAGGGTGGCGAAGTGGGGACCGGTCTGCTCGTCCTGCCACTGGCCGGCCAGGTAGACGGGCACCTGGATTTGGTCGGCGAAGGCCGAAGGGTCGATGGGCTCGGCCAAATCGGCGGTGTAGAAGGGGGCTTCTTTGGCGAGCTGGATGCGGTCGAGCATCTGGGAGTGCAGGAGCTGGTTCTCCTCACAGACGGTGTCGCCGCCTTCGACCACATCGGTGATCCAGTCGTGTCCGTAGGGCTGGGCGCGGGAGAGCACGTTGTCGTACCACTCGGTGGCAAAGCCCACGTTGAAGATGCCGCCCGGAATCAGGGTGGAGCTCATCGTGTCGCCGATGACCGAGAAGGGCGTGATGGCCGCCAAGCTGGGCGGGTTGCCCTTGGCCACGAAGAGCTGGGTGATGCCCGGGAAGCTTAGGCCGGCCATGCCGACTTGGTTGCCCTTGACCCAGTCCTGGGCCGCCACGGTCTCGATGACGTCGTAGCCGTCGGTGACCTGGAGGGGCTCAAAGTAGTCGTAAGCGCCGCCGGAGCAGCCGGTGCCGCGCATGTTCACCCCGACCACCGCATAGCCCATGACCCCGGCCAAGATGCCGCTGGGGAAGCTGGGGGCGTCGCAGAGGATGGGGTAGAGCTCGCAGAAGGCCTCGGCCTCCTCTCCCAGGGACTCGCCAGGCTTGCCGGGGCTGTAGCCGGAGTAGTTCACGATGGTGGGGTAGGGACCCTCTTCCACTGGGCCGGGCAGGCGCATGTAGTAGGAGAGTGTCGTGCCGTCGCGGGTGGTGATGTAGCCGTTGCCCTGCTCGATGACTTGGTCGTCGTAGAAGCTCTGTGGGGGCGTGCTTCCGTCGATGGGCAGGACTTCGATTTGGTCGGTGAGCTCGTCGGGATCGCTGGCCAAGCGCACCACGTAGTCGCTTCCGGGAGGCTGCTCTCGCAGGATGAGACTGCCTTGGAAGTCGGTGGTCCCCTCGGCGATGACCTCGCCGTCTGCGTTGACGACCTCGATGTCCGTCTCTGGGTCGGCGGACCAGACGTGCACCTGCTCCACGCTGCCACGGACCTTGAAGGCCTCGGAGACGGTCTGGGGGTCGGACTCGCCGCGGCATGCGAGGAGAGAGAGGGCGGTCAGGAGGAGGGGAGTGCTCATGAGCAGCAGTCTAACGCCTGATACGGCGATCTACGAGGCGGCTTGGGCTTTGGATCTTGAAGCCGAGTTGACCAAGAGTATATGTGGGCGTATATGTGGATATGGAGGCTGTGATATGGCACAAGTGACCTTGTATGTGGACGACGAGACGCTTCGGCGCGGTAAGCAGGCCGCCAAGTCTGCTGGCCTATCGATGAGCGCCTGGGTCTCCGAGCTCATTCGTCAGAGAACCCGTCAGCAATGGCCGGATGAAGTGCGGGAGCTGGCTGGGGCTTGGCTGGACTTTCCGAGCGCTGAGCAGCTGCGCAAGGGGCCCCAAGACACGACCCGGGAGGAGCTGTGATGCTCCACTTGGATACCAACACGCTCATCTACTTCTTCAAAGGACAGGGCGGTGTCGCCCAGCGTCTTCTCTCTCATGCGCCTGGGCAGCTCGCTGTGTCCTCGGTCGTGGTCTTTGAGTTGGAGACTGGGCTGGCCAAGAGCAAGCAACCCAAGAAGAGACGGGAGCAGCTTCGCAGTTTGCTCTCACTCCTGAAGGTCGTTCCTTTGGACGTGGAGGAAGCTCGCGTGTGCGCCGCGCTGCGTGGGCGCTTGGAGAAGGCAGGTACACCGATTGGGCCGATGGACACGCTCATTGCTGGGACGGCGCTGTGTCACGGGGCGACGCTCGTCACTCGGAATGTCTCCAAATTTGAGCGAGTGGTAGGGTTGCGGGTTGTGGATTGGTACGGCTGAGCTCAGCTCACTGCCAAAGACCAGTCGCTGTGTCCAGGTCCAGCTCCCAGGCGCCGCCAATGGCGAGGTGGCCAATGCAATCCGTCTCTTCCTCGTCCTCCTGCTCGCTGCAGTCCCCGACGGGTTGCGGCCAGTCGATTTCCAGATCGGTGAACGCGAACGCGCCGCTGCTGGGCCGACAGAAACGGAATGGCACCCCCGACAGGAGTCGAACCTGTGACCTACCGCTTAGGAGGCGGTTGCTCTATCCAACTGAGCTACGGGGGCGCGTTTGAGCCGCTTAACCCCGCGTGCAGCCGCGGTCACCCTTCGCCGCCAGGGGTCGGATCGCACACGTCGCCCAGGCCGTCCCCGTCGGTGTCCGTCTGGTCCGGTGACCAAGAGGCGTCTGCCTGCAGGCTGACCTCCAAGTCGGTGACGGGGTTGCCGTCTGCGTCGAGGAATCGGGTGTACAGACCCCAGCCTCCTCCCTGGTCGTAGACCTTGGCGCTCAGTCGGTTCCAGCCGGCTTTCAGGGTCACATCGGCTTGAAACTGGTCCAGGTTGGTGCCCTGGCAAGAGTCGATGGCCAGGACCTCTTCGCCGTTGAGCCAGAGGTAGGCGCCGTCGTCGGCCCCCACAGCCAAGGTGAGGGCTTGCTCGGAGTCGGAGCGCAGCCAGAGCACGCTGTAGGCCTCGCGTGGGGGAGAAGGGATCTCTCCCAGATCGACGGTGTAGTCCAAGCGCTCGTCACCGCTTCTCACGCGCCAGATCTCGCCCAACTCTGCCTGCCCGAGGACAGGCTCAGACTCGGCGTCCGATGGACTCAGGGCGCTCTCGGTGGGCAAACAACTCTGGGGGCTACTACCCAAGTTGACCGGCCCCAAAACCAGCCAGTCGGAGAAGAGGCCGCGGCTGTTGGGCGCCAAGGGTGCTGCTGCGCCGCCGTTTGGAACGTCGGGACAGTTGTCTTCGTCGTCCAGGTAGCCGTCGCCGTCGTCGTCGTCGTCGCAGTCACCGACTTTGCCGTCGCCGTCGGGGTCGGAGTCGGCTGGGTGCTCCAGGGTCAGATCACAGCTGTCTTCGCCGACCTGAATGTCCAGGGTGTAGCTGTGAACGACGGCGTCTTCGCTGAAGGGCCGGGCGCACACGGTCCAGGTGCCGGCCGCTACAAAGCGTGCGCCGGGCTCGACTGTGGCGTCGATGGGGCTGCAGCCATTGGCCTCGTTCGGGGAGCCGGTGGCTAGGAGCTCCAGGTTGGGGTCGAAGAGCTCCAAGAGCAGGGGATCTGGGCAAGTGCCGGAAGGACCGCTGACCTCCGCTTGGATGTAGCCCCCCTCGCTGGCAGAGACGGTGAAGCAGTCTCGGTCCTCTGGGCTGTCCAGAGTGCCAATGACGGACTCAGTCCATTCCTGAGGCGTGTCCAAGTCGTTGGGCTCAGCCTCGGCAGGGTAGCTCTCGCTCAGGCACGTAGGAGAGCAGCCATCGGCTCCCCAGCTGTTCCCGTCCTCGCAAGACTCTTCGGCATCGACCACGCCGTCCCCACAGGTGGGCAGGCTGCAGTCTGTGCGGCAGGCATCGGGTTCGGTGTCGCTGTTCCCGGTGCCGGCATCGCAGGCCTCGACCGCGTCCACAACACCGTCACCACAGCCAGGCGGAACCCAGGTGTCGTTGGTGTCGGAGGCGGTGCAGGCAGCGAGGAGGAGAAGCACGTGGCTTATTCAGCTTGGCCTTCGATGGTGAACTCAAAGGTGTCCGCACCGCCACCTGCATCGACTTCGACCTCGAACACGACGCTGATGTCGTTCTCGTCGGCCTCGCCTTCCAAGTCGCCGCTCTCATCGATGGGGTCACCCCAGCCAAAGTCCAGGTAGACGCTTCCGTCGCCCTCGATCTCTTCTTCGTCCACTTCGCCTTCGATCGAGATCTCGGTGGCGCTGCCCCAGGACTCGCAGCTGCCCTCGCCGGTCAGCACGCCGTTGTCGATGGTGAGCTCAACTTCGCCGGTGCAGAACTCGCCGCCCCAGCGCTCGTTGAAGCCAATGACCGAGGCCACGTAGTCCACGGGCTCCAGGACCTCTTCCTCCTCCTCCTCTTCTTCCTCTTCGACTTCCTCGTCGATTTCCTCGCCCTCAAGTTCGTCACCGAGCACGACGGAACCGCCGCCACCGCAGGCTGGGAGAAGGAGAGCGAGCAGGATGGATGTGGTCATTTTGGGCTCCAGGGGATGCTGGAGTTTGGACCGAAGCGACGACGTTGACAAGCGCGCTGTGTCTGGATGCTGTCAGGGTTCAGCGCAGCAAGGGCGCGAGGTGTCGCTTTGCCTGTTTCTCACTCCATTCCATGCGCTCAGCGTAATCCTGGAGCTGGTCCTCGCCGATGTGCCCGATTCCGAAATACTTGGCCTGGGGATGGGCGAAGTGCCAGCCACTGACGGAGGCTGCCGGCAGCATCGCCATGCCTTCGGTGAGCGCCATGCCGACCCGGTCGCTGGGCTTGAGCAGGGCAAAGAGGGCACGCTTGGCCTGGTGGTCGGGACAGGCGGGGTAGCCGGGCGCCGGTCGGATGCCCTGGTAGCCCTCGGCGATGAGGGCCGAGCGGTTCAGGTCCTCGCCCTCGGCGTAGCCCCAGGCTTGGGTGCGCACGTGGCGGTGCAGCCACTCCGCGGCAGCCTCGGCCAGGCGGTCGGCCAGGGACTTGAGCAGCAGGGCTTGGTAGTCGTCGTGGTCGGCGGCGAAGCGGGCCAAGTGGGCCTCGATGCCCAAGCCGGCGGTCACGGCGAAAGCACCCATCCAGTCGGGGGTTCCCACAGGGGCCACAAAGTCCGCCAGGCAGAGGTTGGGGCCGTGCTTTTTGGGGTTCTGTTGGCGCAGCATGGGCAGACGGGCGCGAATCTCCTGGCGCTGCTCAGAGGCCCAGAGAACGATGTCGTCGCCTTGTTGGTTGGCGGGCATCAGCTCAAAGACGGCCTTGGCCTGAAGCCACTTCTCTGCTCGGATCTGGCCCAGCATGCGCTTGGCGTCGTCAAAGAGAATGCTGGCTTGTTCGCCGACGATGGGGTCTTTGAGGATGGCCGGGTAGGGCCCTGCCAGCTCCCAGGTTCGGAAGAAGGGGGCCCAGTCGATGAGCTCCGAGAGCGCATCCAGGTCCAGGTCCAGGATCTGTGGGCCCACCAGCTTGGGAGCACTGGGGACGCTGTCGAGGTCAAGCTGGAGTCGGTTTGCCCTGGCTTGAGTCAAGGGGGCCCGCTTCTTGTCCCTGGACTGCTTGGCCCGAAGGACGCGCAGTCTTTCGTGCTCGGAGGCGGTGTGCTCCAGGAGCGCTGCTCGATCGGTCTCGGAGAGCAGCTTGGAGGCCACGCCCACCGCGCGGGAAGCGTCTGTGACGTAGAGCACGCCGGGATCGTAGGCTGGTGCGATGCGCAGGGCGGTGTGTACGGCCGAGGTCGTGGCGCCGCCGATGAGCAGGGGAAGGGTGAAGCCTTGGGCAGTGAGCTCCTCGGCCACGAAAACCATCTCGTCCAGGCTCGGGGTGATGAGCCCGGAGAGACCGATAATGTCGACCTTGTGCTCTATGGCTTTGTCGATGATGGTCTGGGCGGGCACCATCACACCCAGGTCGATGACGGTGTAGCCGTTGCACTGCAGCACCACGCCGACGATGTTCTTGCCGATGTCGTGTACGTCGCCCTTGACGGTGGCCAGCAGGACCTTGCCCTTGGTGCCGATGCCGCTGGCGCGCTCGGCTTCCAGGTAGGGGGTGAGCCAGGCGACGGCCTTCTTCATGACCCGGGCGGACTTGACCACCTGGGGCAGGAACATCTGGCCAGCGCCAAACAGATCACCCACTTGGTTCATGCCGGCCATCAGGGGGCCTTCGATGACGGCCAGGGGGCTGCCCAGGGCCTCGAAGGCCTCTTTGGTGTCGATGTCGATGAAGCGGTCGATGCCGCGGATCAGGCTGTGGGCCATGCGTTCGTTGACCGGTGCCTCGCGCCAGCTCAAGTCCTCCACGCGTTTCTTTGGGCCGCCGCGGAACTGGTCTGCGATCTCCAGCAGGCGGTCTCCGGCGTCGGGCCGGGTGTTCAGGATGACGTCCTCGCAGCGCTGACGTAGCTCAGGGTCAATGTCGGCGTAGACCGTGAGCTGGGCCGGATTGACGATGCCCATGTCCATGCCAGCTTGGATGGCGTGGAAGAGGAAGACGGAGTGCATGGCCTCGCGTACTTCTGGCAGTCCTCGGAATGAGAAGGAGAGGTTGCTCACACCGCCGGAGACGTGGCTGAGGGGGAAGCGTCGCTTCAGCTCCCGTGTCGCTTCGATGAAGGCCAGGCCGTAGTCGTTGTGCTCCTCGATTCCGGTGGCCACGGCGAAGACGTTGGGGTCGAAGATGATGTCTTGGGGTGGAAATCCAATCTGCGGCCCAGTGAGCAGGGCGTAGGCCCGGGAGAGGATGTCCACCTTTCGCTCGGCACTCTCCGCTTGTCCCTTTTCATCAAAGGCCATGACCACCACGGCAGCGCCGTAGCTGCGCACCATTCGTGCCTGCTCTAAGAAGGGTTCAACGCCCTCTTTGAGGGAGATGGAGTTGACGATGCCCTTGCCCTGAATGCACTCCAGGCCAGCCTGAATCACGCTCCACTTGGAGGAGTCCACCATGATGGGGACCACGCTGATGTCGGGCTCGGAGGCAATCAGGTTCAGGAACTCCGCCATGTGCGCGGCGCTGTCGAGCAGGCCTTCGTCCATGTTGATGTCCAAGACCTGGGCGCCAGATTCCACCTGGTGGCGTGCCACGCGCAGGGCGGTCTCCAGATCGCCATCCTTGATGAGGCGCTGGAAGCGGCGGGAGCCGGTCACGTTGCAGCGCTCGCCGACGTTGACGAAGTTCGAGTCGGGGCGGATCTCTCGTGGCTCCAAGCCGGAGAGCAGGGTGGTGGTGGCGGCAGGCTGGAGCTGACGGGGTTTGAGACCTTGAACCGCCTCGGCGATGGCCCGGATGTGGTCTGGGCTGGACCCGCAGCAGCCGCCTACCAGGTTCACGATGCCTTGCTCGGCCCAGGCATGCAGGTGCTCGGCCATCGAGCCAGGGCTGTCGTCGTAGTCGCCCAGCTCGTTGGGCAAGCCGGCGTTGGGGTAGGCGGAGATGGGCAGATCGGAGATGCGCGAGAGGGCCTGGATGTGTTGGCGCATCTCGGGAGCGCCCAGGGCGCAGTTCAGGCCGATGGAGATGGGGTCGGCGTGGCGCAGAGAGGCGTAGAAGGCCTCGGCGGTTTGACCGGAGAGGGTGCGTCCGCTGGCGTCTGTGATGGTGCCGGAGACCATCAGGGGGATTCGAATGCCGCGCTTGGCGAGCACCTGCTCAATGCCGAAGAGCGCGGCCTTGGCGTTCAGGGTGTCGAAGATGGTCTCGACGACCAAGATGTCAGCGCCGCCGTCCAAGAGGCCTTCGGTGGCCTCTGCATAGGCGGCTGCGAGCTCCTTGAAGTTGGTGTTTCGGAAGCCCGGGCGGTTCACGTCGGGGCTCAGGGAGCAGGTGCGGTTGGTGGGTCCCAAGGCGCCGCCTACCCAGCGCGGCCTGCCGGTCAGGCGCTCGGACTCATCGGCCGCCTCTCGGGCCAAGGCTGCGGCAGCGCGGTTGATGGCGTAGCTCTGGTCCTCCAAGTCGTAGTCGGCCAAGGCGATGCGGTTGGCGTTGAAGGTGTTGGTCTCCAGGATCTCCGCGCCGGCGTCCAGATACTCGGCGTGGATGTCCCGGATGATCTGGGGCTGGGTAAGGCAGAGCAGGTCGTTGGCGCCGCGCAGAGAGCTGCCGTGGTCGGTGAACTGGGTGCCGCGAAAGGCGGCCTCGTCCAGGGGGTGCCGCTGGATCATCGTGCCCATGGCGCCATCGATGATGACGATGCGCTCGGCGAGGGCTTGGGTCAGGGCGGATCGACGCTGGGCTGGTGTCATGGGGCTCATTGGCGCTTCTCCGCGGCGGCCGTGATGACCTCGTAGTGGGGAGGGCGTTTCTCTTGGCTGGTGATGGCGCAGAACCTCGGGCTCAGGCCCAGCTCGCTGAGGGTGGAAGAGAGCTCCTCCACCTCCCAACCAAAGTGCTGGTGGTCGAAGGTCTGGGCGGCGGCGTGGTGTGGGTGTGTGCGCAGCGTGGAGACGGCCATGCGGCCTCCGATGGCCAGGACCCGAGCCGCTTCTTCCAGGGCTTGTCGCGGCATGGGCGTGTGGGGAAGGGCGCCCATGAGCAGCACTGTATCGAAGCTCTGGTCCGGGAAAGGCAGCTGGTGCATGTCGCCCAGAACGAATCTCAAGTTGGGGATGTGGCCCAAGCGCTCGCGACCGGAGTCGACGACCTTTGGGCTGGCGTCCAAGCACACGACATGGTTGGCGAGGGGGGCCAGAATCTCGGCCACGGCACCATCTCCAGAGGCCACGTCCAAGACCCGACCCGGGTTGGCGAGCACGGCCAAGCCACGCGCAAGCGACTCCCAGGTTCGTCCCGGAGAGTAGGAGCGGGCCATGCGTCCGGCGACCCCATCTCCCCAAGTAGTAGAGGCGCTGCGTTTGTTGACCACGTCTATGGCGCGCAGGCGATCCTGCTCCAGCAGCGGGTCTTTGGCGCATGCGAGCACGGCGTTGACCACCTGGCAGGTGTCGGTGGGCTGGTAGAAAGCCGAGCCCCCGATGCGTCTGGGAACGACCAGGTCCACCTCGCGCAGGACCTTGAGATGCGAGCTGATGCGCGGCTGGGGAAGCTGCGTGACATCGGCGATCTCGCTGACCGAAAGAGTGTGGGCACGGACGAGAGCCATCAGGCGAACGCGGGTGGCATCCGAGAGGGCTTTGCAGCGGGCGGTGGTGTTGTCGAGCGTCAGCATATCGGTCTATGAGTATATGCCGATTTGCAGATATTGGCTCTCTGAGACCTGGTTGATCTGCTCCGTCGTCGAGGCCAGTGCTGTCCCACGGACACCCCAGAGCAAAACAGGCCCGAGCTGGAAGGCTCGGACCTGTTTTTGGGTGGGTAGCTGGGGTGCTACATGCCGCCGCTGCCAAAGACGAAGAGAGCTCCGTCGGAGCCGTATCCGTAGCAAGGGATCAAGAAGTCCAAGCTGCCATCGCCGTCCAAGTCGCCTCCTCCGATCTGCTCCAAGCCGCAGTAGTCGCTGCTTGCTGAGCCAGTGATGCTGAGGTCCTCGTCCGTTCCGGCGTTGAGCGAGGAACCGCTGGTGATTGGCCCCATAAAGCCGTACACCTTGCCTGCGGAAGAAGCCGTGTCGTCGTTGTAGGGAGCACCAATGAGCAAGTCAAGGTTGCCGTCGGCGTTGAAGTCTTCGACCGCGAGGGAGCGGCCGAATGAGTCGCTGCTCGCCGCTCCAGAAAGCATAATGTCTGCATCAGCCAGGCTGACCTCTCCGCTCCAAGCCGAGCTGCTTCCGTGGAATACGTACACTGCCCCCGTGCTGCTGCCAGAGCTGCCCACGCCGCTGTACTCACTGGCGACCAAGTCGTCGTAGCCGTCACCGTTCAGGTCACCAGACTTGGTCTCAAGGCCCATGTAGTCGTAGGTAGCGCTACCTGAGATGTTGACGTCGGAGTCCGATACGCTCATCGATGTGCCAGTGGTCATCGGACCATAATTGACGAACACCCCGCCGTAGTAGCTGTTGGCACCGTAGCCGCCCACGATCAGGTCATCCGAGCCGTCGCCATCAAAGTCACCAGAGCTGATGGAGTCTTCATCGCCGATGTAGTTGTAAGTACCATCGCCGGAGACAATGACGTCGGCATCGTCGGCGCTCACCTCACCGCTGGTCAAGCCGAAGAAGACATAGGCTGCGCCGCTGCTGGTCCCAGCGTTGTCGTTGTACGTCGCCCCGATCGCGATGTCGTTGTAGCCGTCGCCGTCGATGTCACCTACTCCGGCCAGGCCCTCGGCGAAGTCGTCGTAGGTGGACTGTCCCGAAATGGTGATGGCTGGCGTGCTGCTCAACCCAGTGGTCGAGCCGAAGTACACATAAGCGTGACCCAGGTAGTCATCGCTCTCGTGTTCCCCGACCAGCAGGTCGTCGTAGCCGTCACCGTCCATGTCTCCGGCACTAGCGAGATTGTAGCCAAGCTTGTTGGAGCTGCTCGAGCCGGAAACGGACCAGTCCGCGGACGAGGCGGAGATGTCCCCTGTGATCGGACCGTGGATACCGAACACAGTACCTGCATCGTAGGCGTAGGTGTCGTCCCAGTAGTCGCCGATGAACAGGTCATCGTTTCCGTCGCCGTCGGCGTCCAGAACGGCGAAGCGGTAGCCGAACTTCTCGCTTGAGGTAGGCCCGGAGATCACCATGTCTGCGTCGCCCAGGGTGACCGCACCGGTGAGGCCACACTCGGGCGCGTCACCGCTACAGTCATTGTCCAGGCCGTCCTCACAGATCTCCGTAGCATCTGGGCTGACGGTGCTCTCAACGTCGTCGCAATCTTCGGCGTTGTTCGCAGTCCCGCTTGGGCCATTGCAATAGAGCACGCCGGCGTCCTGATCGTCGCCGTAGCCGTCGGCATCAGCATCGGGGTACCACAGGCTGCGGGTGTCCAGGTCCAAGCTGTCGTCGTCGTCGTCGATCAGACCGTCACAGTCGTTGTCAGCGCCGGCATCGCAGACTTCGAGAGCGTCTGGGTTGATGTTGGGGTTCGAGTCGTCGCAGTCCGCTGAGGCGAAGGTGTGGTTGTTCGGCTGCTCACACTGAATCGTTGTGAAGTCATTCGAGCCGTAGCCGTCGCCATCAACGTCGGCGTACCAGACGGTCTCTGGGTTCAGCAATGGGTCGATGTCGTCGCAGTCACCGCCGTCAATGACGTGGCCGGCTGGTGCGCTACAGGACTGGACAGGGGCGGAGTCGTCGCCGTAGCCATCGCCGTCAAAGTCTGGATACCAGTCGGTGATGGTGCTCAGGTCGACGCTGTCATCGGCATCGTCCAGAGCGCCGTCGCAGTCGTTGTCCAGGCCGTCGCAGATCTCAAGACCGTCTGGGTTCACGTCTGCGTTGGTGTCATCGCAGTCGTCGTTCGTAGCAAAGAAGCCTTCTGGTGCCTCGCATGCCATCAGGGTCAGTGCTTCGCCGCCGAAGCCGTCGCCGTCCGCGTCGCCGTAGAACTCCACGGCGTCGGTGGCGTCTACATCTGTGATGGCATCGCAGTTGTTGTCCACGCCGTCGCAGACTTCGTCCGCATCGGGGTTGATGTTGGCGTCTTCGTCGTTGCAGTCTTCGGAAGCGGGGAAGCCGTCTATGACAGGGCCATGGCTAGGAACGCAATGGGTAGAATGCGCCAATTCAGAGCCTTGTTAGACTTCCACAGGTTGCGCCAACTTGCTGACCCTTGGTCAGAAGGGAGAATGAGTGTTCATACTACTGGCGTGCCTGACTTCGCCGGCGGACTACGCCGATCTTGAAGCCCGCGCGCAGGATGCTGATGGGGATGGCCAGGCTTCGGTGGACTACGGAGGCCAAGACTGTGACGATCAGGCACCGGAGGTCTACGTCTGGTGCTCCAGAGCAGTGCGACGGGCTGGACAACGACTGTGATCTCGACGTCGACGAGGACATTGAAGGGCTACCGACTTTCTACCCAGATGGAGACAGCGACGGCTTTGGGGTGACTGCAGGTGGAGTGGAAGCTTGCGAGGCACCAGTTGGCTTCGTTGCTGAAGGCGGTGATTGTGATGATTCGACGGCGGCCGTGAGGCCTGGTGAGACGGAACAATGTGGGAACGGCTTTGATGACAACTGTTCTGATGACGCCGACGCCTGTTGGCCGATTGGAGAACAGTCTCATGGTGGGATGCTGCTTGCTAGGGAATTGCCGCCCGAGGCTGCGGTGGCGTTCTGGTCGGGAGAGGCGACTCTCTTGTTGGCGGGTGGAGGTATTTTTGTTGAAGTCTCTCTTCTCTCCGCGATGGAGGTTCTCTCATCTGGGGAGGCGAATCATGACCCGGCCCACGAGGTGGGTGTCTACGCGGACCATTCGGTGCTGGTGAGAGGTACTGACGGGGCGTGCCTTCTGGACAGACTCAATGCCCCTCCGAACGAAGCGTGTCCCCTAAGCAGGGACCTTGATGGAGACGGTGTCGTCGTGGTTGGAGACGTTGCGTGTTTTGGGGGAAGCTCGGTTGGATGCTTCTCGGAGGCAGAACAGGATTCATTGCTGAGCGAGTCTGGAGCAGGGCGCGTTGGTCGTGGCCCCTTTCTAGGGGCCGAGTTGCAGTTGGGGCTGTCCCAACAGACGACTGTCAACATCTTCACGCAAGCGGACATCTTGTCGGGTTCGATTGCTTCAAACACCCTCACCCTGCCCGGCACCCCCACCTCCCTCTGCCTGCTCAACCAAGCCGTTGTCTGGGCAGACGCATCTGGCACTCACCTGACCTCGGTGGCGGGAGAGACCGACCTGCTGACCGAGACGCCAGGAACCGTGAGCTGCATGGAAGAGGGCTCCGAGTACGTTCTCATCATTCCCCCTTCCAACGACCGGGTTGAAGTGGTGAACCTCTCCGGCTTTGGAGAGCCTGCGTGGGGTGCCCCCTTGGTGGTGACCCTTCCAGGGGCCGATGTGCTGCTCGCCAACAAGGCCACCTTGGCGGCCGAGGCTGGGCAGGCCTACCTCTTCATCGCGCACGGTACCGAACTGCGGCGCCTGGAGCTTGGGCTGGGTCTGTAGACCGAGTGCTACGGAGCTACTCGCTCAGCCCAAAGAACACCGCCACAAGCCCAGGCTCGTCTGTGTCCCGACTCGGGCAGCCCATCACCAGGTCTGCGTGGCCGTCGCTGTCCAAGTCTGCGACAGCGAGGGTCCCCATGTTCCCGCACTTCCCGTTCACTTCTCCCACGAGCACGGCGTCGGCGTTCCCGGTGTTGAGGTTCCCCTCGGGGAGTGGGCCGTAGAAGAGGTAGGCGGCCCCGGACTGGTCGTTGACGCCCCCTTGTCCGACGAGCAAGTCCAGCTCTCCGTCCCCGTCGACATCCTCAACAGCGTGGGCGCTGCCGCTTCCATCGCCCTCCTCCAAGCCGTAGATCTTGGTGACGGACTCATTGCTGGAGAGCTCGGCGCTGGGCCGGCCAGCCGCGCCCAAGAAAATGTGGGTGGCGCCAATGCGGGCCCCCGTCTTGTCGCGCTCGCCCATGGCCCCAACGAGGATGTCGTCGTAGCCGTCTTGGTCCATGTCGCCGCTGGCTGGAGACTGGCCCAGCCAGTCATCCTCGTCTACGCCGCTGACGACAACGTCGCTGTCCTGGGCATCTCTGTCGTAGCGGATCTCGCCGTAGTTCAGGTAGAAGCGGGCTTGACTGGGTGCCCCGGTCAGAAGGTCTCCGTAGCCATCGCCGTCAAAGTCTGCGCCCAGCACAGTGTCGCGCAGGCCCAGGTAGTCATAGGCTTGGCCGGTGATCACCAAGGAGGCGTCGGCGCTCTCGTTGCTGGTGTCGGATTCGAGCCAGAGGTAGACGGCCCCCGAGCGTTCGGTCCCGCCGTAGCCCGAGGCACCAATGCCGATGTCGTCCACCCCGTCTCGGTTCATGTCTCCCAGAGCGGCGACCTCGGAGCCGAAGTCGTCTGGGTCTCGCTGGGCGCGCTCGCCGTTGAAGAAGTACGGCTTGGTGTCAAAGCCAGAGCTGGTCCCACGGTAAAGAGCGACCGTCTCCTCGCCGCTGCTGGCTTGGTTGCCGATCAACAAGTCTGGGTAGCCGTCTCCGCTCACATCCCCCATCATCCCAAGATCAGCCCCGGTGCGGGCTTGGGATGTGAAAGAGACAAAGTTGGCCGTGGCGCTCGGAGAGGCGCCAGGGCGCATCTCTTCGGAGAAGACATAGACCTCGCCGGACTGGGTGGTGAAGCGGCTGCTCCCTGGAACGCCGACCACCAAGTCGAGCTGTCCGTCCCGGTCAAAGTCATCGACGCCCAAAGAGGCCCCGAAGTTCTGGCCCCCGCTGTTGCCCTTGAGGAGCAGCCCCGCTCGATCGGCCTTGTATTCGCCTGCGAATACGCACTCGGGTGCATCTCCGCTGCAGTCGTTGTCTAGGCCGTCTTCACAGATCTCTGCCGCCTCCGGATTGACCTCTGCCAGGGCGTCGTCACAGTCGCTCTGATCGGTGCTATAGCCATCGGGCATCGCACAGGCCTGGGTGCTCATGGCTGGGTCCCCAAAACCATCTCCGTCTTGGTCGCGGTACCAGCTCTCCCGGGTGCTCTCATCCAGGCTGGTGTCCTGGTCGTCTGAGACGCCGTCGCAGTCATTGTCCAGGCCATCACAGACCTCGAGCGCGCCTGGATAGATCTTGGGGTCGTCCTCGGCGCAATCCCCGCCTTGGTTCACGGTGCCAGCAGGCCCCACGCAGGCCTTCTCTCCCGCTTGAGAGGCGCCGAAACCGTCACCGTCCAGATCGCTAAACCAGCTGTCCAAGGCCTCTTCGGGGACATCGTCGTCCTCGTCATCCACCAGACCGTCGCAGTCGTTGTCCACGCCGTCGCAGAGCTCTGGGGCCTCTGGATTGATGTTGGGGTCCCTATCGTCGCAGTCCACCGACGCTGGGCTGCCGTCGGCGTCCGCGTCCGGGTCCTTCTCACAGGCCATCAGACCGGCGAGCAAGGTCAATGCAATCAACATGGAATCTCCATGTCTCCAGCATAGCGCCGCTACAAGCCCAGTCCAAAGGGGCGCGCTCCGCTGTCGGCCTCCTCCCCCTCGGGGAGACCAGCAGGTGGGCGGTGGTCCTTTCGGTCCCCCAGGACCACCACCCTGCTGACTACATGTCGTCTTCGGCGACCACCACCAGCCCGTCTTCGGCCGTCAGAGTGATCATCGTGTCCTTGAGTGGAATCAAGGTCACGCCGTAGTTCTTCTCGCCGTCTTCCTTCTCAGCGCCGCACTTCCAGCCAATGCAGATCTCGGTGTCCCGCTTGCGCACGTGGTGCATCAGGTCAGCAAAGGAGCAGGTGACGGGGAGTTGGTCGAAGTACAGCCAAGCGGGCTTGACGTAGATCTCCGAGCCGTCCTCTTGGAAGAGGTCGTCGTAGACAAGCTGGATGTCTGGCTCGTTGCTGATCTGGGCAAAGACCATCGAGACCATGCGGTTGCTGATGATGAAGTCGTTGACACCAGCCCGGGAGATGAGCTCCTGGTTCCGAGAGTCCAAGACTTCGGTGATGATCTTCGTGGTGATCTCCCGGCCTTCGGCCATCGCTTCCTTGAGCAGCTTGCGCAGGTGCAAGAGCACGATGATGGTCTCGGAGTCCACGCGCTCAGGGCTCAGCTCCTCCGCAGGCTTCTGCGGCAGGATGATGACCGTGTTGAAGCTGAAGGGGTCAATGCTGGCCAAGTCCTCGCTGGAGAGCGGGTCCTTGGCAATGAGCTCGCAGCCGGCGTTCTCCAGCTCACCGTTGAGCTCCTCGAGGGCCTCGGTCACAAAGCCAGGGGCGTCGGGCAGGACCACATGGACCTCGCTGCCTTCCAGCACGTACTCGCTGTACTCGCTGATCAGGATGGGCGCCTTGGGGCTCCAGCCCAGGAGCAACATGCGCTCCTTCTCCGGCTGGATGCGCTTGACGGGCATCTCCATTTCCTTGGGCGTGGCCACAGCCTGGGGCCGGAAATCGATGGTGCTGTCGTCGTCGGCGATGATGAGGATCTCATCGTCGTCCTGCATCACGTACTCAGGCTCGGTGCGCATCTCGATGGCGCCGTCTGCCTTGCGGATGCCGATGGGCACACCGTCGGGGAAGCGGAACTGCAAGTCGCCAAAGGTGATGCCGTTCCACTTGTCGCCGTGGAAGTACATCTCGCAGCCGGCGAAGGAGAGCAGCTCGGCGTAGACCACGCTCAGACCACTGGTGCGGCTGGTCTGCACCATGATCTTGGCCAAGATCTCTTGGGCATCGATCACGCTGATGCGCTCTGGGCTGATGTCCTTGACCACGTCGCGGTTTCGGGGGTCAAAGACCTCAGCCACGATGTTGATCTCGGTCTCCTCTCCGACCGCGGCGGTGATGGCCAGCACGGTCTTGATCACCAGCGCATCCGAGGTCAGCTTCTCTTCATCCGAGGCGGCCTCTCCGGCAGTGGCGAGCACGATGGCGGCCTCGGCCTTCTTGGCGGCGACCTTGTCCAGGCTGGCCAAGCTGGCGGTGGGCCCGGATCGGGTGACCACGCGCAGGTTGCGCCGGTCGGTCCAGTTGTTGCGGAGGAACTCGTCCATGTCCTCCTTCTCTTCCTCGGCCAAGATGACCACGACGGGGTCGTTCTCGGACTCGTTGGCCTCGACCAACTCCGCCAGGATCTCGGTGACCCGTGGGCCCCAACCGATGAGCAGAGTGTGACCGGACTCCAGGACGCGGCTGTGTCCCTTCTTCAGGTTGTCGATGGCCTGGTCCAGCGCGGTGGTCAGGAAGGCGATCAAGGCACTGAAGATGACCACGCCGGTCATGCCGGCGATCATCGCGATGATCTTGTACCCACCGAAGGTGGTGTTGTCCTGGGCCATGTTGCCCGGGTCGGTGAGCTGCAACCAGGTGAACCAGAGTCCCTGGAAGAAGGAGTGGCTCTCCGAACCGTTGAAGGCGTAGTCCATCATCCAGGTGAGCAGCCGCAGACCGCCGATCAGGAAGAAGGAGATCATAAAGGCGACGGTCAAGGCCACGAACAGCGCCTTGCTGCCCTTGCCTAGGAAGGTGTCGATTTTGTATCTGAGCTTGTCGCCCAGGGTCACGTTCTCACTCACGGTACGGCTCCTGTATGGGGAGGAGCAACGCGTTTAGCACGGGACAGCTTTCACTGGTTCATTCGGTAAGAATCACCGTAGATCGACGATCTGTCCTGGGCTGACCCGGGTGGTGGTCGGGCTGCTGCCCGGAAGCTGAACTTCAAGCTCGGTCTGGAAGCTCGCAGACTGACCGGTGGTCAGGTAGACCTCGGCGGCGGAAGAGCTGAAGGTCGTCGCAGGCAAGATCCATTGGGTGCCCTTGGGGCCGGTGACCCGCGTGCCGATCGGTCCCTTCACCGTCACCCCATCCGGGCAGCCGCCTTGGGTCTCGTAGATCTGGATCAGCGCGCCCTCTTCGGTCCAGGCGGTGGTGGCCAGGTCGGGGTCGCCGTCTCGGTCCCAGTCCCCATGAATCACCGCTCGGCCCACCTCGGTGCTCTGAAAGTCCTCGCTCACCTGGAAGCCTTCGCCGCTGTTCAGGAGCAGGGCGTCGGCCTGGGCGTCGGCGTCCGACCACTTCTGGCCGCTGCTGTCCTCGACGTAGGGGACCTCGGTCCAGAAGATCAGGGGGCCGAATCGCAGGACGGCTTCGGGGAGTCCGTCCAAGTCCAAGTCGACCAGGTCCACTCCCCAGCTGGATTGACGCTGCTCGCTTGGAGGCAGCTCAGCCCCGAGGGAGGCCGTGGCGTTGACCCAGGCGCCCTGGTTCAGGATCAAGAGCGGGCTGCCGATGTTGGAGATGTACAGGTCGGGCCGGCCGTTGGCGTCCACATCGGCCACCCCTGCGCCCATCGCGTAGAGGGCGGCGGATGCGGTGCTGTCCCCGCTGTCGATGAAGCGGCCTGTGCCGTCGTTGATCAGCAGAGTGTTGGGCACCACCCAGGCCCCAAAGTCGTTGGCCATGTACAGGTCCAAGTCGTTGTCGCCGTCGGCATCCAGCCACTGGCCCATGAATCCCAAGGCGCCGTGGGTGGGCGATGGCGTGGCCTCGGGTGTGGCCACCAGCTTGCCGCCGTTGCGGTTCTCGTAGAGCCAAGAGCCGGGTCCGCTGACCAGGCCAGCAGCAGCCTCCTCATCGTTGACCATCTCCAGGTGCCGCGCCGCGAAGGCGTCCAAGTCTCCGTCTCCGTCGCTGTCCGCCATGGACCAGCTCAATCCGTGACCCAGGGTCTCGGGAATCTCCTCCCACGCCCAGGCGCCGGCGCCATCGGAGCGGCCGAGCAGATCTGGGGTGCCCTCCCAGCGGGCGAGCACCAGATCCTCGATGCCGTCGGCGTTTAGGTCCCCCGCGGCCAGCCCATGCCCTTGGGGAATCACGGCGCTGCCCAATGAAAATCCAGCTTCTCCGCCCATCAGAACGCGAGAGGCCCCAGTGGGGTCGGCGATGGCCAGGTCCAGGTAGCCATCCTTGTTGAGGTCGACAGCAGCCAGTCCCGGTCCAGCAAAGTTGGGGTGCTCCGACCAGGGCTCCCCGCCCATCTCTGAGTCGCCTGCCAGCTCAGCCGAGGTCCAACTCTGCACGGGCACAACGCGCATCGCCGGGCACGCGAAGGGGTCGATGCTGCCGCTGTCCTCCTGGGTGTCGACGGCGTCTCGGTTGAAGGGACCGCTGCCGGTGTCGCAGGAGAGGAGGAGGGAGAGGATCACCATGTGGGCTCCAAGCGCGTTCCGGGGGGCACATCATTCTGCTGCCACTGGGTACCGTCTGGCCAAGTGACGGTCACTTGGGCCATGCCCAGGCTACCCGAGAAGACCTGACTGGAGGAGGTGCTGCGCAGGCCGGCGGGCGCCAGCCAGTGCGTCTTTGTGCCCAGCTCGGACTGCACCTGAACCTTGGCGCCGATGGCGTGTGGGGGCAGGTCGACCAAGATGGGGGTGCAGTCGGCTTGGTTCTCCCAGGTCTGCACGTACCAGAGGCCGGCGGTGACCAGATCGGCGTCCCCGTCCCCGTCCAGGTCGCCGACCATCAGGTTGCGTCCGGGGCGTGTGTCGTTGAACCCAGCGTCCACCTCTTCAAAGCCGTCTCCGCTGCCCTGGAGGACCAGGTCTCGCTGCGCAGGACCGTCCTGAAATCCAGGATCCAGGTCGGTGATCTCTTTTGGATCGTCGCCGATGTGCAGGGTCCCAAAGACCATCACAGCCTCGTCGGCTCCGTCGCCGTTCAAGTCTACGAAGGCCGTGCCCCAGCCGGCCAAGCGCTCGGCGGTGCCCGGAATACTGGCCCCCATCGCCGCTGTGCTGTCGACGAACTGGCCCCCTCCGGCGTTTGTGAGCAGGACCGGACCGGCCAGGTTGCTCAGGTACAGGTCCGGGAGCCCGTCTCCGTTGGGGTCGCCCACGGCTGCGCCCATGCCGTAGATGGCCAGATCGCAGTTGCAGTCTTCTGCGTCGGTGAAGCGCCAGTCGCCTTGGTTCAGCAGCAAGCGGTTGCGTCCGATCTGGGGGCCGAAGTCGTTGACGGTGTACAGGTCCAGATCCCCGTCGCCGTCAGCGTCGAACCACTGGCCCATAAAGCCCACGTCGTCGGCCACCTCGGGCAGAAGGGCTGGGCTGGCTGGCAGGAGCATGCCGTCCTGGTTCTCCCAGAGCGCGTTGCCGGTCCCCGCCTTGCCCACCAGGTTGTCCAGATCCAGGTTGTTGTTGTACGCCGCGGTGTAGGCATCCAGGTCCCCGTCCCCGTCCACGTCGGCCAGGCTGATGGAGTAGTCCTCGGTCTCGGTGTCCCCGAACTCAAGGGGGGGCCGCCCGTCGGTGAAGAGGACCAGGTTGGTGTCGAAGCTGCGGGTGAGCAAGAGCTCCTGGGCCCCGTCTCCGTCCATGTCCGCGGCAGCCATGCTGGTGCCTTCGGGGATGGTGGCAAAGCGCCTGAACTGACCGGCGCCGTCGTTGAGGAAGACGGCGCCGTCCTGAGCGGAGCTGGCCACGACCAAGTCCAGGTCCCCGTCGGCGTCCATGTCCTCGAGGATGACGCCGAGCATTCCGAAGTCCGGGTTGCTTGGGACCAGGTCGCTGGTATCCATGGCCTGTGCTTGGCGCAGCTGGGGTGCGCTGCAGGCGCTCTGGGGCAGCTCGCCGCTCTCCTCGGTGGCAGGGGGCCTGCAGGCAAGCAACAACCAGAGCACGCAAACCTCTCTCTCAGCCCCAGTCTACCCGGCGCTCACAGTCCCTGTTCGGGTAGTTCGGTGTAGAGGAGGTCTCCGGCGATGCGGGCCGCGTAGTCCAGCAGGATCTGGTCTTCTGGAGGGGCGGAGCTTTGGAGCGCCGTGATGCGTGCCTGTGTCTCAGGGCTGGGGTCCAAGCGAGCCAACTCCAAGGCAGCCAGGCGCCCCCGAGGTCCCTCCAGCTCGCTCTGCAGAATCGCTATGGCTTGGTTCTTGGGCAGCACCCAGGCGTGAACGATGAGCGCTCGGGCCGCGCCCACGCCGCCCTGGGCCAAGATCGGCGCGCTCAGGTCTCTGCCGCGGCCCCCCAAGTAGATGCAGGCCTCCATCGCCGCCATGCCCATGCGCTCATCGGGGTCCGAGAGCATGCGGGCCAGGGCGCCGTCGACCGCTGCGTTGGGTGGGCTGCCTTGCGCTAGGGCCGCCTCGATCTGCATGGGTGGGAGGCGCGTCTCGATGGTCAGTGCGGCGACGAGCTCGCGGTCCTGGGCTGGAGAGATCAGAGCCTGCATCTGGGCGCTGGTGGCGCCCTGGTCATCCATGGGCTCCTGGCGCTCTCGGCGGGTGAGCCAGAGGGCGCACAGGCCAAGTGCCAGGACAAAGGCCCACTTCGCGGCAGGCTTTGGGCTCAGTCTATCCACTCAGTCTATCCATTGGGTCCAAGCTTGGGTCGGCGCCAGCGCACCCGGAGGGGCCGCAGGCACACCATAGACCAGCAGGTGCTCGCCGCCGTCCCAGCCCTCGTAGAGGGGGGCGCCCAAGCCTTGCTCCAGGCTCTCTCGGACGGCCACCCGCTCGTTGATGACGTAGGCATCCGGGCGCCAGATCACGGCGGCGAAGCCCAGCTCCGAGAGCATCTGGGCTGTCCGGTCTGGGGGCAGACCACTGAGAACTTGGTGATGCAGCTCCGCGCTGAGCTTGGCTCGTGGGTCCACGTTCGGGGTGGTCTCCAGGCAGCGCTGGGCCACCGGTCGCCCGTGCTGGCCGGCCCAGGCGCAGGTCAGATCCATCATGTAGAGCTCGTAGTCCACGGGCGGCCCGGCGATCTGTGGGTAGAGGTCCAAGACTGGCCCCGGGGGCGCGTGGGCGTATGCGGTGGGCATGACGGCCGGCACGGGTGCGCTGCGCCAGGCGTTGCCGGTGAGCAAGATGGCCTCGATGGAGAGACCGAGCATGAGGGGGGCCAAGAGCCAGGGGTTCACGCGCTCAGAGAGGCGGGTGAGCACAGCGGCGGCGATCACACCAAAAGCCGGGCCTGTGACCCAGAGCATGCGGGCCGGGAAGCGGTACAAGGCCGCCAGCTCGTCGCTGATGATGGGCCGCCAGAGCCACGGGATGCCCATGGGATTGGAGGGGTCCAGGCGCAGAGTAGGGCCAAAGGAGAGCAAGACGCCCAGCAGGCCCAAGCCGGCCCACCACATCCAAGCGCCCCGACGGGTCAGGACGAGGGGGGCCACCGCCACCAAGGCCAGGATGACCATGCCCAGGGGGGCGACCACCGCGTTGGGTTCGGCCTCGAGCTGAGGCACCCAGCCGGCCAGGGTGGAGAGCTGCGTGGAGCCCAACTCCAAGGCCATGCGCGCGCCTTGGTCGGCGAAGGGGCTGGCTTGGCTGCGAAGCTCCCCTTGGGTGAAGCGCCAGACAAAGGCCAAGCCCAAGGGCAGGGCGGTGGCTGCAGCGCCCAGAGTGGCCCTTGCCTTTGGGAAACGAAGGAAACCCAGGAGCACCACCACGGTGGCGGCGATGCCCACATAGGCGGTGGTCAGCAGGCACAGAAACCAGAACACACCGGCCAGAACACCGTGCCAGGCTTTGCCCTCTGGCTCCGCCGCCTGCCACCAGGCCCAGGCCAGCAGCGGCAACCAAGGATTGAGCAGGGCGTAGACCTGGCCGTCCACGAAGGTGGCCGAGGCGATGCCCAGAAATCCAGCGGAGATGCCCGCCGCGATGCTCCAGGGCCACTTGGCGTTCAGGCAGCGCTCGGCGCAGAACTCGGTGGCCAGAGCGCTGAGCACGGGCCCGAGCAGCACAAAGCCCGAGAGCACCGCGACGGGGTTGGGTTGGCCCGGCAGCAAGCGCAGGAGCATCATCATCAGCACGCTGTCTGAGCGGCCCAGATCCTGTACGAATGGCCAACTTCCAGCTGTGCTCTGGCCGGTGAGGGTCACGCTGTCCGAGGCGGAGATCAGCCAGAGGGTGCCCCAGGAGTCAAAGCCGCTCACGACGGTGCTGAAGGGCGCGCTGGCCAAGGGCCAAGACCAGGCCATCGAGAGCAGGGTGTACAGGCAGAGGGACAGCGCTCTGCGGGTCCACGGGGACAGCTTCACTCGGCGCTCTCGCCGGTGGTCTTGCCTGCGGTCTTGCCTGCGGTCTTGTCGGTGGTCTTCGCCAGAATCAGCACCCCAAAGACATAGAGCAGGCAGAGGGCGCCCCAGCCGTAGCCAGCGATGAGGGACATGGCCGGGTTTGCCGAGGGCATCTCTCCAGGTCGCAGAGCCGCGCTGCGTTGGGCGCTGAGCCCCTCTGGACCCTCGCTCAGGCTCCACCCGATGCGCAGGGTGTCGTCGATCTCGGTCTTCTCCAGGTTGTAGTAGAGCTCTTGGTCGTCGACGAGCAGGCGGATGGCGTGGTGCCGCAGGTAGGGGCCCTCGTGCCAGCCCATGTAGATGCCATCTCCGGGCACATCTTCTTTCTGGCTGCCGTCGTCGGCCAAGGGGATGCGCTCCCAGTTGCCGTCTACCTCAACCTGCACCTCGGCCTGCACGGCGCGCTGACCGGAGGGGGTGAGCACCTGGAAGAGCAGGCGCTGGGCCTGGGCGCAGGGGGACCAGAGCGCACCCACCAGAAGGGGGATTGCAAGGCTCCAGTGGTATCTTGGGGCCGCCATGGCGCTGCTCTCCCGGACCCCCGCACTCCCAGATTCGCTGCCCGTGGCGGGGCCGATCCAGGTGGGGGTGTGGATGATCGGCCTTTTGGCCCTTGGTGGTCAAGCTGGGGCCGCCGAGCTGGAGCTTCCCTACACCGCGATGGGTCGGGATTTGGTGGTGGTCGTTCAGGCGCCCCATCAGCCTCAGATCGAGGTCGGCCAAGAGCGGGTGCTGCTCCATGACGATGGACAGGGGGCCGATGCCCTTGCCGGAGACGGCCTGTGGTCTGGTAGCAGCGGGCACTGGCCGGTGCAGCCCGCCATGGTGGTGCTGCGTCTGGACGCCGACCGTGTCGTAGAGCAGTCCATGCAGCTGGCCCATGAGCGCCCGCGCATTCTCGCCAGAGTGGGGGAGGGTGAGCCCCTGATGGTGTCCGAAGGCATGGCGAGCCCCGGCCAGGTGGCGGCGGGTGGTGGCGGCCAGGACTCGGCGCCCGACCCACTCTCCTACGGCGTGTGGCTGGCGCTGCTGGGCTTGGCCGGACTGGCTGGCGGCCTGTGGCTTGGCCTGTCCCTGCGGAGCGCCTGAGTGTCCCGCCTCAAGGAGTTCAGCGGCTGGATCCCCGCCATCGTGCTCTTGATCCTGGTCACCACCACGCCGCCCTTCTCCTCGCCCGATGGCATCGAGGCGGTGGCGGCCGGGGCCTGTGTGCTCACGCCGGGCGCGGACTGCGCAGGACTGGAGATCTGGTTCTGGCCCCCGGCCTTGGGCCTGATCGGCGGGGCGCTGTCCCGCCTGGGCTTGAGCGTCAGTGTGGCCGCGACGATGGTCAGCCTGTGCTTCGGTGCACTTGCGATGGTCCCTCTGGGCAAGCTCGCCGCGCGCATCGGAGGTCCCTTGGCCCTCTGGCTGGCCCCCATGCTGGTGCTCTGCGTGCCGGATCTACGCCTTCACTTGATGATGGGAGATGCGCGCCCCATCGCGCTCTTTGGTCTGCTCTGGGCTTGGGAGCTGAGCTTGAGTCGGGGCCGTGCAGGGTGGATAGCCCTGGCTTGTGGCTTGGCCGTCTTGGCCCGTACGGAGAGCCTGGCGCCTGTCGGATTGCTCTTCTTTTACAGCCTAGATATGGCGCCAAAGAGCAGCAAGAACCCGAGGATTTGGGCCCTCTTCCTATTGGTTGTCGCGCCCTACTGGCTGGCGCTCTCGTGGGTGAGCGGGCACCTCAGCTTGTCCTCGCAGGGCTGGCAATCCCAGGTGTACCCCTGGCTGGACCAGCTCCCGATGACGTGGCTGGAGCTGGACTTGGCCGCAGGTGCTCGAGGCACACCCTTCCGGCTCTTGCTCAGCTCGGGTTCGGGTGGGAGTCCGCCTCTGGTCTTTGATCCTTGGGTGCTCGGGGAGGGGATTCAACACGCTGTGGCGTGGTGGTGCCTGCCCCTCTGTGCCTTGTCTCTCCGTCGAGGCCAGGCCATCTGGGCGGCCCTTCTCTTCGCGCTCCCGGCCCTGGCCATCACTGCTCTGATGCCCCAGGCTCAAGACTTTGTGCTGCCCGCCAAGAACCTGCTCCCCTTGGGCTGGGGAGTGGCCCTGCTGGCCGGAGGAGGCTTGGCTCGGCTCAGCGCCCGGGTGGAGCTGCCCGCTGTGGGCTTGGGCGTTGTGGGCTTGGCCCTGGCCGCCAGCCTGCCTCAGCAGGTGATGATCGGCGGTGACGCGCGTCTGAGCAACGGCCTCTTCGCCGCCTTGCCCGATGGATCCGTCGCCGCCGCGCTGAGCACGGCGCCGGAAGTGCTGCGAAGTGGCCGCACCCGCCGACGCATCCCGAGCCCCTGGGCCGCCAAGGCCTGGCTGGAGGGGCCAGAGCGCAGCGACTACCTGGTCTTTGCCTCTCCAGATCTGCCTTTTGTGCAGCGTAGTCTGGCGGTGATTCAAGAGAATGCGGAGGTGGAGGTGCGCACCATTCGACGTGGCCCGGTGGACTCGGTGGTCGTGGTGGCTATCAAGCCCCGAGGTGGGCCTGACGCGTTGCCCTGAACGCGATAGCCAAGCCCCCCCTAAGGAGAGCCCCATGCGACCCCATCGCGTCAAAGATCTGCTCGCCGGCGATGTAGAGCTCGGCACCACTGTTCGCATTCAAGGTTGGGTGCGCACCTCGCGCAGCTCCAAGAATGGCCTGAGCTTTGTGGCTGTCTCTGACGGCACCTGCTTTTCCCCCATGCAAGTGGTCGCCAAGGCAGATCTGGCCAACTACAGCGATGAAGTGGCCAAGCTGGGCACGGGCTGCTCGGTAGACGTGGTCGGCACCTTGGTCGAGTCCAAGGGCAAGGGCCAGTCCTGCGAGATCCAAGCCACCGAAGTGACGGTGGTGGGCTGGGTCGATGACCCCGAGACCTACCCCATGCAGGCCAAGCGCCACAGCATGGAGCACCTGCGCAAGTTCGCTCACCTGCGTCCGCGCACCAACGTGTTCGCTGCCGTGACTCGGGTGCGGAACACCCTGGCCCAAGCCACCCACCGCTTCTTCAACGGGGAAGGCTTCTACTGGATCCACACCCCCATCGTGACGGCCTCGGACGCAGAGGGCGCCGGTGAGATGTTCCAGGTCTCCACCCTGGATCTGATGAACCTGCCGCGTACCGAAGATGGGCAGATCGACTACTCCAAGGACTTCTTCGGTCGCCAGACCCAGTTGACCGTGAGCGGTCAGCTCAACGTCGAGGCCTTTGCCTGCTCGATGTCCAAGGTCTACACCTTTGGACCCACCTTCCGGGCCGAGAACTCCAACACCCGCCGCCACTTGGCGGAGTTCTGGATGGTCGAGCCAGAGATCGCCTTCGCGGACCTGGCCGACGACGCCAAGCTGGCTGAGCACTACCTCCGCTACATCTTCAAGGCCGTTCTCGAGGAGAACCCAGATGACCTGGAGTTCTTCCAGAAGCGCGTGGACAAGACGGTCATCGACCGCCTGACCGCCGTCGTGGAGAAGGACTTCGCCACGATGACCTACACCCACGCCATCACCGAGCTGGAGAAGGCCATCGCCGGCGGTCACAAGTTCGACTTCCCTGTGAAGTGGGGCATCGATTTGCAGTCCGAGCACGAGCGCTTCCTGACCGAGAAGGTCGTCGGCGGCCCTGTTGCTGTGACCGACTACCCCCGGGACATCAAGGCTTTCTACATGCGCCAGAACGACGACGGCAAGACCGTCGCTGCGATGGACGTGTTGGCCCCCGGCATTGGTGAGCTCATCGGTGGCAGCCAGCGTGAAGAGCGCTTGGACGTCTTGGATGCCCGCATCCGCGAGATGGATCTGCTGCCCGAAGACTACTGGTGGTACCGCGATCTGCGGAAGTACGGAAGCGTGCCACACGCTGGCTTTGGCCTGGGCTTTGAGCGCGCGGTGCTCTACGCGACGGGCGTGGACAACATCCGCGACGTGATTCCCTACCCACGCACGCCCAAGAGCGCCGAGTTCTAAGGCTTTTGCGCTTGTAGAAGCTGCTGTGGAGCGGCCCCGGACGCGGTACATTGCCAACTCCGGAGGCCCCCATGTTCATTTTGTTGTCTTTGACCGCCTGCTTTGAGACCAACCTCAACGCGGTGGAAGAGGAGCTCTGCGAGCCCCAAGACTGGTTCGTGGACGCCGACGGGGACGGCTACGGCAGCACCTTGGCCGAGTCCGCCTGC
This sequence comes from uncultured Pseudomonadota bacterium, assembly GCA_913060515.1. GTDB lineage: Bacteria > Myxococcota_A > UBA796 > UBA796 > CAJQPC01 > CAJQPC01. Next base: position 31,606 of record CAJXRZ010000053.1, read on the forward strand.
GAGGTCCCGGTGGGCGCGGTGGACAACACCGAGGACTGCGATGATCTGGACGCCTTGGTCTTCCCAGGCGCGGTGGAGCTCTGCAACAGCCTGGACGATGACTGCGACGGCGAGATCGACGATGATCCGGTGGACCAAGAGACTTGGTACATGGACTTGGACATGGACGGATTCGGGGACCCCGAGAACCCGGTTCAAGCCTGCGAGCCCCCCGTTGGGGCGGTGAACAACGACCTGGACTGTGATGATCTGGACCCGCTGATTCTGCCAGGCGGCACCGAGACCTGTGATGGCGTGGACCAAGACTGCGATGGGCAGATCGACGAGCTCGCCGTTGACATGCTCACCTGGTACCTGGACGGCGACAGCGACGGCTGGGGTGTGCCCGGGGATGAGGTGCAGGCCTGCGAGCAGCCCAGTGGCTACGCCAAGAACCCAGATGACTGCGATGACACGGACGCCACGCTGACCGAGGTGTGTACCGCGGACCCAGCGGTGAGCGTGAGCAACTGCTCAGGCACCTTCTACACCTGGGCAGACCCGGAGCCCGGCGATCCCGAGCTGAACATCGTCAGCGTCTACGAAGCGGACGGGGGACATGGTGGAGCGGCTGGCAACATCGCCTTGAACATCGAGCGCGAGACGAACATGACGCTGGTCTTGGCCAGCTACGAGAACGTGGACTGGACCATCACAGCGGCTCCCGGCACCACCATCAACGAGATCCTGGTCACCGGCTACCACGCTCAGAGCGTGAGCGCGCCCAGCGGCGTGCCCGTGAGCGTTCGGAGCTACGATCAGACCAGGAGCAACTACGGCAACTGGTGCGGCTACAGCTACCCCTACGCTGGCGGAGGCTGTGACACCGCGCAGCTCATCACCGGTGTGGAGTCGGAGAGCGGACTGGGCATGAGCAGCTTCACCGGCTGCTACCACGCGACCGAGTTCACCCTGAAGTAGCGCCTTGGCCCAGAGCAGCCTCAGTAGGGCGTCTCGGACATCTCGGCCCTGCGCATGCGGGCCAGCTCCAGCTTCTCAGGCCAGTGCTCTTCCAGACCGGCCTCGATGTATTTGTCGATGGCCTCGTCCATGAGCACGCGTGCCTGCTCGGGGTCGCCCTCGGCTGCGGTGAGCTCCGCCAGATCTTCCAGGGTGTAGCCCACCCACTCGGCGGTCCCGGCGCTGGGGTTGCTCTGGTAGGCATCTTGGGTCTGGGTGAGCACCGCTTCCAGAGACGCCCGTGCCTCGGGCTCGCCGGCCAGGCGCTCTGCGTGTGCGACGGCCCACTGGGCGATGAGCAAGCCCGTGGGATCGTTGATCTGCTCGCGGAAACCCAGGGCCAAGCGGTATTGTTCCAAGGCGGCTGGGTAGTTCAGTCTGTCCTCGTAGGTGGCGCCCAGGTTGTTGTGGAGGACGGCCAACCAGGAGATGCTCCCGGCAGCGGTCGCTGCGGTGATTCCCTTCTCCGCCCACTCGACCTGACCCTCAGGAGGGGCCACGATGGCGGCGTGGTGGGCCATGTCGATGGCCCGCAAGGGGAGCGCCCGGTTCATGGCGTAGGTGTAGGCCTGGGAGAAGGTCTCCAGGGCCGCCGCGGTCTCGCCGTCTTCGCGCTGGTAGATGCCCTTGACGCCCTGGGTGCGTGTCCAGCCCAGGGGCTCCTCCTTGCTGGAGAGGGCCAGTGCCTGGTCCAGGTAGCCACGGCCGGCCTCCATCTCGCCAGTCAGGCTCATCATGCGAGCCGTCTGTGCCATGGCCTCGACCCGCACCTGAATGGGCATCTCGGCATCATTGGCCAGGGCCTTGTACAGCGGCAGCGCGCCCGCATAGTCGCGGGATTGGAAGACGGTGTCCGCTTGATCCAGCTTCTCCTGGGGCGTGACACGGTGAGGAATCACAATGCCAGGACGGATGGCGCAAGCGAGGACAGACCAGAGGAGCATGCAGGCCGCCTATCCGATGCGGGCCATTAGGTCCTGACGCCGTTGGGCGGGCAGCTTGTTGAAGTTGCTGTTCTCAGTGAGTTTCAGCGCGGTGTCACGGGCACCACGGGCCAGGGCCGCCAGGATTAGACTCTCCAAGAGACGGGGGGTCTGGCTCGCCCGCGAGGCCAATCTCTCGCACTCGCTGGGCTGCCCGAAGCGCTGTGCTGCGATGCAGACAATCTCCCAAGCGTGGGCTTCCATCGCATCGGAGTTGTTGGGCATGCTGCGGGCCACGTAGGCCAGTCGCTGGGCCTCTTTGTAGTCGCCATCTTCCAGGGCGTCCTCGGCCTCCATCAGCATGGCGGTGGCCTGGGGGTCGGGTCCCTTGGGGGCTGGACGAGCGCCGAACACGCCGGAGCCAGCTTGGAGGAGCTGCCAGTTCTGGTAGGCGAAGTAGGCGACGATGAAGCCCAGGAAGATCTGCTTGCTCACGATGGCTAGGGCCAGCCCGCCGGCACAAAAGACCAAGCTGGAGATGTGGGCGATCTTGTGGCCGCGGTCGGCGCCGAAGAGACGCAGCAGGGCCAAGCGCGTGAGCTTGCCCCCGTCCATTGGGTAGATGGGCAGCAGGTTGAAGATGCTCCAGACCACGCCGATCCACAGCATGTAGGTCAGGAAAGTCTCCGCCAGGTAGGGCAGCGAGGCCCCCGCGCGCCCAGCGACAAAGAGAATGACTCCGGCACTCAGACCGAGCACCAGTCCGGCGCCGGGGCCGGCTGCGACCAGGACCGCGTCCCGCTTGTCGGAGGAGGCCGGCAGGTGGGTGCAGTGTCCGCCCATGCCGTGCAGGGTCACCGACGGGTCCAGACCTTGCCACTTGGCCACCATCGCGTGGCCCATCTCATGGGTCAGCAGGCTGACGGTCATGGCGATGCCGAAGAGCACCATCTCGGCTGGGCCGCCCATGTCCTGGACGAAGAAGACCATCAGGATGAAGTACCAGATGCTCAGGTGCACCGGCACGCCGGCGATGGCGCCGATTCTGAAGGTCATTCCGTTCATTGAGTCACTGTGGGCGTGGGTTGATTCATAGGGCTAATGTATGCACCTGGGAGACGCTGTGCTGCTGTTGGGGATTTTGATGGGCTGTTGCAATGACCTGCAGATCATTGCCTCGGACCGGCTGGAGCTTGTCGGAGTGCCCGATACCGTGCTGACCTTTGAGGTGGTCCTCTCAGACACGGACTGAATACGAGGACCGGAGCGGGGGGCCGGTGTGTGGCCACGACTTGACCTGGGGCGAGGCGAGCGTAGACCTGGGCGGCCTGTAGAGGCATGTAGCCTTGGCTGTCACACCCTCATCTGAGCCGGCGTAGTACTTGGCAGCAGGGTGAGATTGGAGCTTGGAATGCGTAGATTGCTTGGTGGCTTGGCCCTGCTGGCCCTCCCTGCGTGCTGTCCCGACGTGGACATGCTCGGCGGCGACACGCTCCTGATCATGGGCGTTCCCCAACAAGGCGCCTACTGGCTGGAAGTCGTCGAGCAGGACCGTGACAACAGCCGCTGGAGCTGCGGCATGCTGGACGGAGAGCCGGACTGCACGCAGGTTCAGGTGATGCAGGACGGGAGCTGGGACGTAGAGCTTCCAGCTGGACACTTAGACCAGGACCTGCTGGTCTGGCAGGACGAGGTTCTGCTCTTTCAGGAGCAAATGCTCTGGACGGTGGAGACCGGCGAGGGCTGCACCTCCGATGTGCGCGGCTACAGCAGCGTTCTCGACATTGAGGGGGGCTGAGATGTTGGGAGTATTCTTGATTTCCCTCAGCGCCTGCTGCAACGAGGCCTATTTGGTCACCCAGCAGGACCTCTTCCTTCGTGATGTGCCCCAGGAGCCCCGGCGCTACGCCATGGTCACCGCCAGCGGCGAAGAAGTCTGGAGCTGCGCCAGCGTAGACGGGCTGCCGGAGAGCGACTGCGTCAACGTGGTCGCCGATGGCTGGGACTGGATCGTGACCTACCTGCACTCCAACTTCGATCTGGAGCTCCAGGTCTGGGAAGGCGAGGAGCTCCTGTTCTACGAGAACCTGCAGTGGGAGGCGGACCACCGGCCCCTGCGCTGCGATCTGCCCTACTACGTCGCTGTGGTGGGGGTCTCAGGGATCTAGACGATTCCCGCTGCCCGAACCGCGTTGAAGCCGCCCAGTCCATGCACCCCTCCCCCTGGAGGCACCGACGCCGAGCACAGGAAGATCCTGGGGTTTGGCGTGCAGTAGGGACTCAGGGCCGCGATGGGACGGGTGAAGAGCTGGTCCAGTGTGTTGGCCCCGCCGTTCACGTCGCCGCCCACATAGTTGGGGTTGTAGGCCTCCATCTGGGCGCAGTTCATGGTGTGGCGCTGCAGCACCACATCCCCAAAGCCAGGGGCGTAGCGCTCGATCTGGGCTTCGAGGGCCTGGGTCTGGTCCAGGGTGCTGCCGTTGGGCACGTGCACGTAGGCCCAAGCGATGTGGCCACCCTCTGGTGCGCGGGTGGTGTCGAACTGGGTGGGCTGGGTGAGCAGCACGAAGGGCGCATCTGTGTGGCCGCCCTGGGCGACGGTGGCCTCGGATGCGGCGAGCTGCTCTATGGTGCCGGCCAGGTGCACTGTGCCAGCGCGGGCCACCCGTGGATCCGACCAAGGAATCGGCTCTTTCAGGGCGTAGTCCACCTTGAACACGCCGGGGCCGCGCTTGAACTTGCTCAGGCGGCTGACGTAGTTGGAGGGGAGCAGGTCGCCGGCGATGCGCACCATGTCTCTGGGGCTGGTGCAGAAGAAGACCTGCTCGGCGTCCACTTGGTTGATGTGGCCGATGTCCACGCCACACTCGATGCGCCCGCCCAGGGACTCCAGGTAGCTGGCCATCGCTGTGGTGATGCGGCCGGCCCCGCCCTTGGGCATGGGGAAGTTGACCGCGTGTGCGGCGAGCTGGAGCATCAGGCCGATGGCGGCGCTGGGGGACTGGCTCAGGGGCAAGCAGGAGTGGCAGGCGTGGCCCGCGAAGAGCGCCTGGCCGCGCTCGGTCTTGAAGAGCAGTCGGGCCAGGGTGGTCGCCGGAATCATGGCGCGCAGGCCAAAGCGTGCCATCAGAACCGGGTTCTCAGGCAGGCCCGGAGGGGCCGTTCCGTTGCGCAGCAGATCGGAGAAGCGGTCCAAGAAGGGGCGCAGCTCGGCCGCGTAGGCCAGATCATTGACCTCGCGGGCGGTCTCCTCCAGATCGGTGTGCTGGATGACCGCGTCTTGCTCCGGGAGCAGATGGGCGACGGGGAACTCTGGCCTGATCCACTCCAGGCCGTGCTCGTGCAGGGGCATGCTGTTGAAGAACTCGCCGGCGACCGCCATGGGATGGGCGGCGGAGCACACATCGTGCAGGTAGCCAGGGAGGGTCAGCTCTGAGGAGCGCGCGCTCCCCCCCACCGTCTCGGCGCGCTCGTAGACCACCACGCTGCGGCCAGCGCGGGCCAAGGTGATGGCGGCGGCGAGGCCATTGGGACCTGCGCCGATAACGGCTGCGTCGTTGGACATGGGGCACCGGGATTGGAGGGAGCTGGTAGTCCATTGGGACCCTCGCATCCATGGCGGATGGTCTTCGGATACTGGGGGGCTGGAGGTCTTTGTGTTGTTGTCCCTGCTTGTCTTGGCGTGCAGTTCCAATCCCGCGGCGTACACAGAGACGCGCTTGGAGGAGGATGGCGTTCATGTCCATTTGACTCTGATCGACCTGGACAGCGTGGAGATCGCCGGGAACACCCTGAGCCATGGGGAGGACGTCGTGTTGCCCCTCTCGCTCTTCCACATTGGGGAGAACCACCTGCCCATCCAGGGGGAAGGCCTGGTCGATAGGACGCTCTACTTCAAGCTCAGTCCAGCTCAGGCGCTCGAGCTGAGCTGTTCCGGGGAAGGGGACGGCAGCGTCTCCATCCGAGCCCAGGACGAGGCGCAAGGCGGTGGGACTCGGGCCACTGGGTGTGCTTTGGCAGACGGGGGCTTTGTCGCGGCGAGCTTGGATGCGCACAATGGCTCGGTGATTGAGCTGGACGGGAAAGCGGTCCAGGGAACCCTACTGCTGGATGCGCGCGCGGGCTTGTGGGAGCACCCCCTGTCGGCCTTCAAGGAAGGCGCGGCGTACAGCTCTGCAAAGAAGTACGAGCAGTCCATTTCGGTGCGCCATGCCGATGGCTCGGAGTGGTTGGGTGTGGTCGAGTACCAAGACCGTGAGGGGGACCTGATGGGGGCCTTCTTGGCCGGGTTGCCTGAGAGCACCCAGGGCATGCCACCCGGAGACCAAGTCGCGCTTCGGTGGGAGCTGGGCTGGTACTTCACAGGAGAAGGCACGCTGGGAGAGATCTCGCGCTTTGCTCGTGTGGTCCAAGAATCCGAGCCCCGCTTCATCAGGAGCTGCCCATATGTGGACCGGGGCGCAGGACGGGTTGACATCGACACCTTCGCCGTTGACCGCACCATCGCCGTGGTCGACCGGCAAGGAAAAGAGCTGGGCCGAGCCCAGTTCAAGGCCAAGACCCAAGGCTACCGCTGCAACGATGTCCAGTACCGGAGCAATGAGAAGTCCCTTCTCTTGCCGGATCCCCAGGACATTCTGCTCTGGGCCAAGGCGCTTTGAGCCAGTCGGTGTGCGTGTTTGGACCCAAGCACCGTCGCGTGGTCTCAGCTTTGGGATTGGCCCCTTGGGCGCCGCTGAGAGGAGCCCGGTGTTCCCAAATGCAGGCGGTCTATCGCCGCTGAAAGGCCTCCATCAGTCCCCCGGTCCCCAGCTCCGCGCTGTAGCGCAGCTGCTGCCCCAGCTCCTTGTTCCGCATCGCGCGCATCACCCGGCGGGCCACGTACTTGGGGCGCCCGTAAAAGGTGCGGTAGGCCGCGCGGGTGTGTGCCTCCAGCTCGGGCCAAGAGAAGTCCGGGTGCTCGTAGAGGTGGTTGCCGTTGTTGTGGATGGAGAAGTCCACGGTGTCCATGTCGATGTGTCGGGCCCACTCGTGCCAGAGGGGGGTGCCGGGCAGGGGCATGGTGATGCTGAACTTGGCGAAGTCCACGTCCAGGTCGGCGGCGAACTGTGCGGTCTCCCGGATGGTCTCCGGGGTCTCGCCCGGCAGGCCGACCATGAAATAGCCCAGGATGGTAAAGCCATACTTGCGGGCCCACTGCACAGCGCGTCGGGCCTGGGCGACGGTGGCGCCCTTCTTGATGCGGTGTAGGACAGCATCGGAGCCGCTCTCGAATCCAAAGGCCAGCAAACGGCAGCCAGCGGCCCGCGCGATGCGGAAGAACTCCTCGTTGACGTTGGCCACCCGGATGCCATTGGTCAGGGACCAGGGCATGTCCAAGCGCTGGCGCATCATCTCCTCACAGGTGGCGATGGCGCGGGAGGTGATGGTGGTGAAGCTGTCGTCCACCAGGTTGAAGGCCTTGAAGCCGTGGGCTTTGGCGTGGACCAGCTCGGCGACGAAGCGGTCCGGAGACTTGTGGCGCCAGGTGCTGCCGAACACGCCTTTGGTGCAGTAGACGCACTGGGCTCGGCAGCCGCGGGAGAACTCCAGGTCCGCCACGGGCACTGTCTTGGCGACCAGGCTGGGGGTCTGGTAGCGCTTCAGGTCGACCAGGTCCCAGGCACCCATCGCCAGGTTGTCCAGGTCCATGTGCAGGGGGCGGTCGGCGTTCGCGCCGCCCCGGTGGGTGATGCCCTGGATGTCGGCGAGGGGCACGCCGTCGGCCAACTCCAAGATGCTGTGGTCGCCCTCGCCTCGAACAGCCACGTCAAAGTCGGCCTTCTCCAGGGTCTGTTCGGGCCGGGTGGAGGGGTGTACGCCGCCGGCGATGATGCGCGCGGAGGGGCACGCCTTTCGTGCGGCCGCGGCGATGTTCTTGGCCTGGGGGAAGAGCGGCGTTCTGAAGCTCACGCCCACCATGTCGGGGCGCGCTTGGGCAAAGCGGCGCTCCAGCTCCGCGGGCTCGGAGGCGCTGGGGTCCTCGGCCTCCAGGTCCCAGAGCACCACCTGATGTCCCGCCCGGCGCAGGGCCCCGGCCAGCAGCCCCAGGTTCAGGGGCGGCGAGAGGGTGATGGCCGCCGCCACCTTGGAGTGGCGGTAGTAGGCACCCATCGATGGATTCACCAGGACCACGCGCATGCTGGCAGTCTACTCCCCCTGCGATAGTCTCGGCTGCAGAATGAGGTTGCCCTGTGTCCTTTGGAGTCGGTGATTTTGTGCGCTTGGGCGCTCTGGCCAGCTTTGGCGCCTTTGTGGGCCTGCTGACCACGCCGGTCCTCGGTCCACTCTCCCTCCTCGCTGCGCTGCTCTTCGCCGGGTTGATGCTCGTGGGTCCAGGTCACCTGCTGTACCGAAACAAGCTCCCGGTGCGCAGCCCGCCCTGCCCAAGCTGCGGCTCAAAAGCCGGTTTCGCAGACGAGGTCCCTGGAGACCCCGTCAGCGTGATGCGCTGTCTGTCCTGTGAGGCCCTGGTTGAGGTGCGCTTGGGAGAGTCCAGCCAGGCACCCCGCCCGGACATGGCGGTGCTTCAACGGGCATTCCCCTCGTGGGCCGGTCGCTTTGAGGTCACCCAGCCCCCGGCAGAGGACGAGCTAACGCCCCTGCCACCAAGCGAGGGTGCGGGAGAGCCCCTCTCTTAGGGGGACTCTCGGCTGCCAATCGGTGGCCTCGCGCAGCAGAGAGGTGTCCAGAGCTTGGTGAGGAATCTCGCCTACGGGCTCGCGGTCCGCGGCTTGTGCGGCAGGTCCACCAGCCAGCTCCACCAGGGTCTGAGCGACCGTTGCCACGCTGGCCACTTGTCCCCCGCCGATGTTGAAGGCTTGTCCGCGGTGGGACTGGGCCAAACCCAGCAGCGCCAGCGAGGCCATCGCGGCGTCCTCCACATAGAGCCACTCTCGGCTCATCGCGCCGGTCCCGCGCAGCACGGGCGGCAGGCCTTTGACCAAGCGGCTGCAGCAGTGGGGAACCAAGCGCTCGGCGTGGGTGTCGCCGGGGCCGTAGAGGTTGGCCGAGCGGCTGACCACGATGGGCAGACCAAAGTGGGTGGCGTAGCTGCGGGCCACCAGATCCGTGCAGGCTTTGGAGACGTCGTATGGGGCCTGTCTCTTATACACATCTGACGCTGCC
>CAJXRZ010000054.1 GCA_913060515.1 uncultured Pseudomonadota bacterium
CGAGATTTCTGCCTGTCTCGTGGGCTCGGAGATGTGTATAAGAGACAGCTCTGTGGCCCAGCCGAAGTCGGCTCCAACGCGCACGCGAACCAGGTCTCCATCGCGGTAGACCACGCTCACTTCGGCGCCTGGATCCAGCGCCTTGATCACGGGGTTGGCCTCGCCTTCCTCGCCGGAGAAACGCAGCAGGCTGACCGCCTCGACCGTGTAGAGGGTCTCGGTCCGCGCCTCGTCCGCCAAGGCATTCACCTCCGCGACGGCGTTCTGAGCAGCCGCGAGCAGCTCCGGTGAGACATCTGGGGTCTGGGCAAAGACAGGCGCGATGAGCAGCAACAGGGACACGGACATCTCCACGATGCCCACAGGCTAACCCGCCGATCCGCACAGACAAAGGGCCGGTGGAATAGGTTGGCATCGTGTCCTCGCTCGTGCTCACTCCCCTGGCCTCTCTCGGGCGCTTCGCCAGCTTCTCAGCGGGGGTGGCCCGCCGACTGCTCACGGGGCCTTGGTATCTGCCAGAGACAGCCAAGCACCTGGTGCTCACCTTCAAGCGCTGCGTGCTCCCAGTAGCCGCCGTGGTGCTGCCTTTCGGCATGGTGATGGCCCTGCAAGGCCTCTCCGTCTTTGAGCTCTTTGGGGCCCACCGCTTGCTGGGTTCCCTGGTCTCGGCCTCGGTTTTGCGGGAGCTCTCTCCGGTCTTGGCCAGTGTCCTTGTCGCCGCTCAAGGAGGCTCCGCCGTCGCAGCAGAGCTGGCCTCGATGCGCATCAAAGAGGAGCTGGATGCAAGCGAGGTCATGGCCGTGGACTCCATCTCCCTGCACGTGATTCCGCGCGTCTTGGGCCTGGCTCTGGCCTGTCCCCTGCTCCACCTGGTGGGCAGCGTCGCCGGGATCCTGGGCGGCTACATCGTGGCGGTTGGCGTCAAGGGCGAGCAGTCCGGCGTCTTCCTGGCCGAGATGTGGGCCTTCTCAACGCCCCTGGACCTGTACTCTGGCCTGATCAAGACCTGCGTCTTTGGCGTGATCATCGGCTTCATCGCCGCGTACCACGGCTTCAACGCGCGGGGAGGCGCCGCCGGCGTAGGCCGCGCCGTCAACGACACCGTCGTGCACACCGTGACGGCCTTCATCGCCGCCAACTACTTCTTGAGCAGCGCGCTCTTTGGGAGCGTTGGATGAACGCCTCCAAGAACACCGCGCGCATCACGCCCATGGCCTCCCTGGGCCGCTTCGGCCTGTTCATGCTGCGCTTCGCACGCGAGGCCATTCGCCGCCCTCCCCCACCCGGCCGCACTTTGGCCGAGGCCTACGCCGTCGGCGTCGCCGCCTTGCCCATCCTGCTCATCATCGCCGCATTCGTTGGCACAAACCTGGCCATTCAGGGCTACACGGCCTTCCAGCTCATCGGCGGCCAGCGCATGGTGGGGCTCTTCGTCGCATTGACCGGCGTCCGTGAGTTCGGCCCCATCATCGCCGCGAGCATGGTGGCGGCCAAGTCCGGCACCGAGATGGCCAGCCAGATCGCAGTCATGCGCATCCGCGACCAGATCGACGCCTTGGAGGTCATGGCCGTCCAGCCCCACTGGTACCTGGTCACCCCCCGCCTGCTCGGCATCCTCATCGCCATGCCGGCCGTCACCACCCTGAGCACCTTCACGATGGTCAGCGCGGCCTACTTGGTCAGCGTCTACCAGCTGGACCTGAGCGGAGCGACCTTCATGGAGTTCGCGCTCTCAGCGACCTCGCCGGTGGATCTCTTGGTGAGCAACGTCAAGGCGATACTCTTTGGGGCCGTGATCTGCTTGGTCTCCTGCTACAACGGCTTCGTCTCCGACCCTGGCCCTGAAGGCGTGGGGGCCAGCACCAACCGCGCCGTGGTGCTCTCGGCCGTCAGCTGCGTCCTCCTCAACTACCTCATCTCCGAGGCGATCTACTGATGTTGCGCCTCACCGACGTACACAAGGCCTTTGGAGATCTGGTCGTCCTGGACGGCGTCTCTCTGGAGTTCAACGCCGGCCAGACCACCGCCATCATCGGTCCCTCGGGCACCGGCAAGAGCGTGCTGCTCAAGCACCTGGTGGGCCTGATTCACGCTGACGCCGGCACCGTCGAGTGCTTCGGCGTGGACATGGCCAGCGCCAGTGAGCGCGAGATCTACAGCGTGCGCCGACGCTTCGGAATGCTCTTCCAGGACGGCGCCCTCTTCGACTCGATGAGCGTGGGAGAGAACATCGCCTTTCCCCTGGTTCACCACGAGAAGAAGCTCAGCGCGGCCCAGCGCATGGAGCGCGTGGAGCAGGTCTTGGAAGAGGTGGAGCTGCCCGGCTTTGCCGACCGAGACACGGCGGCCTTGAGCGGCGGCCAGCGCAAGCGAGTGGGCCTGGCCCGCGCCATCATCCACCGCCCCGAGGTGGTGCTCTTCGACGAGCCCAACAGCGGCCTGGACCCGATGACCTCAGATGCCATCGACGCGCTCATCCTGCGCATGAAAGAGCGCCTGGGCGTGACCTTCATCGTGATCAGCCACGACATCGTCGGCGTGATGAACGTCGCCGACCAGGTGGGCATGCTCCACGGCGGCCACCTCATCGCCTATGGTCCCCCCAGCGAGCTGGTCCACAACCCGCACCCCATGCTACGGCGCTTTCTCGGGCGCAATCTGGCCCTGCCAAAGGGCCCACAGGACCCCACCACCTTGCCCAGCCTGAAGTTGCAGCGATGAAAAACAAGCACGAGATCGGAGTCGGTCTGCTGATGGTCGCAGCCGTGGGCTTGCTGGCCTGGATGTCCCTGAAAGTGGGCGCCTTCGCCAACCTGGGAGATGCCATCGAGGTCCAGGCCGTCTTTGACGACGCCGCAGGCCTTCAGGACGGTGCAGCAGTGAGCGTGGCCGGCGTAGAAGTGGGCACCGTCAGCGGCCTGAGCGTGGACTTCGACAAGGCCGTGGTGGGCCTGCGCATCGAGCCGGACGCCGGCATCCGCAGCGACGTTCAGGTGCACATTCGGGCCCGCTCGGTCCTGGGCGAGAAGTACCTGGAGCTGGTCCCGGTCAGCCGAGATGCGCCCCTGCTGGAGAACGGCGCGGTGCTCACCGACACCCGCGGGCAGATGGAGATCGACCAGCTCGTCACGGCCCTGGGCCCACTGGTGGAGCAGGCCAACGGCTTCAGCACCGAGGAGATCCAAGCCCTCATCGCGCCCTTTGCGGAGGCCTTGGAAGAGGACCCCGAGCGACCCAAGCGCATGCTGGCGGACCTGGAAGTGACCCTCCACAACGCCCGACTGGCCAGCGAAACGCTGCCCGCCCTGATGGACGAGTCACGACGCACCCTGACGCAGGTTCGTGGGGTCTCCCAAGACGCCAGCGACACCTTGGAGAGGGCGGACGCGCTCTTGGTGAAGGTGGATCCCATCCTCACTGACATCCAGACCGGCTCAGAGAAGGTGCCGGAGCTGACCGAGGAGATCGAGCTGACCCTCAGCGAGGCCAGAGTGCTGCTGGCCAGCCTCTCCAACTCCACCGAGAGCTTGGAGATCGTGCTCAAGAACTTTGAGCAGATCGATCAAGCCGAGATCGAGCGCCTGATGCGGGAAGAGGGCGTGAAAGTCAGGCTGGTCGAGCGAAAAGGCGACTGAGCCTTGCTCCGGTGAGTACATTCGCGGCCATGAATCACTGGCAACGCATTCTCTCCCCTCTGGTCTCCTCCAGCCCATGGCTCATCGCCACCGATGTGGTCGCGGCGGGCGGCGGCATCGCGAAGGAGCTTCACACCCTGGGCGCCCAAGAGTGCTTCATCGTGGGTGGCTCCATGGGCACCGGCAGCGTGCCGGAGACGCCCTTCATCAACCTGGGGCTGAGCAGCACCTCCATGATGGGCGGCATCCGGGCGGCCGAGAAGGCCTTGGACGCTCTGGAGCCAGAGGTGGTGGCTCAAGTGGACGCCTGGGATCCGGAGCGCAAGGCCCGGGTCTTTCGCCCCTTCTTCTCCAAGGGCCAAGCGGTGGCTGGCAGGGCAACCTTTGGGGCCCGGCCCCAGGCGTGGCAGGACTTGGAGGACAAGACCCGCATCGACGCGCTCTGGGCTGAGGCTGGGGTTCCACATGCCCCGGCGCGCATCGTGGGGACCTCGCGGGCGGAGGTTTTGAAAGCCTGGAAGGAGCTGGATCAAGGCCAGGGCGTGGTGCTCAGTGGAGACAGCAAGCTGGGCTTCAACGGCGGCGCCTCCTATGTGCGCTGGCTCAGAGAGCCCGAGGACTTGGACCAGGCCCTGCCCATGTTTCAAGCAGACTGCGACCAGCTCCGCCTGATGCCCTTCATCGAAGGCATCCCCTGCTCCATCCACGGCTTCGTGGTGCCCGGCCAGATCGCCAGCTTCGTGCCTTGCGAGATGTTGGTCTTTCGTGTGCCTGGAACGGGTCGCTTCAGCTACGCATCGGCCGGGACCACCTGGAGTCCAGCGCCCGAAGATGCACAAGCCATGCGCACTCTGGCCAAGCACGTCGGCCGACACCTCAACGCCCACCTGGGCTACCGCGGCGCCTTCACCATCGACGGCGTGATGAGCGCCCAGGGCTTCTTGCCGACCGAGCTCAATCCCCGCGTCGGCGCCGCGATGTACCCCTTGTTCTCCGGGCTGGACATGCCCATCACCTTGCTGCACTACGCCGCCATTGAAGGTGCGGAGCTGGACTGGCGCCTGGAGGAGCTGGAGGCCTTGGTGCTCCAGGCCCCGCCCCGCATGGGCCGAGGCGGCCTGATGGTCTCGGTGCCTCAAGAGGAGCAACGCAGCTGGTTCCTGGGCAACCAGGCCCAAGGCTTCGAGGAGCTCCCCGAGGACCAAGCCACCTGGAGCGTGTCCCTGGGTCCCAGCCCAATGGGCGGCTACCTGCGCATGCTGACCCTGCCCGGCAAGGTGGAAGTAGGTCCGAGCTTGGCCCCACAGATGGCTCCCCTCATCGCCCACCTCGATGCCACCCTGGGCCTGCAGATTGGCCCATTGACCCCAGCGAGGCCCATGCGATGAGAGTTCTACTGATCGGCGCGACGGGCGCCGTTGGCGGCGCCGCTGTGGCCGCCTCACTTCCAGCTGCTCAGCTCGGTCGGTGTCAGCCCTAGCTCACGCAGCTTCTACCTGCGCACCAAGGGGGAGCTGGAACAAGAACTCCAGGCCATCTGGCCCAAGCTCACGCCCATCCTGGCCGGTGGCGCCCGCAAGTACCGCGGGGTCAAGGTCGCGCAGCTTGGCGAGGCCTTCTCGGCAAACGTCTTCAAAACGGGGAGCGGGGAGGAGGCCTTGGAGTGGGATGACTTCCAGGCCTTGGCGCCTGCTTAGAGAGGCTTCTCCAGCGCCAGAATCGCAAAGCGGCCGCCGCGTCGGCCCACGGACTCCAGCACACGAAGTCCATTGCGCTCGGCCAAGAACTCCAAGTCGTCCAAGGAGAACAGGCAGTGCTCCCGGAAGTGCTGCAGGGTGTCCGGCGTGAGCTCCTGGTCCTCGTCCAGGTAGTTCCGCAGGTCTCGGCGCAGCCAGTCGTAGAGCAACAGGCGCCCTCCGGGCTTGAGCAGCCGGGCCATCTCGGCCATGAGCGGAGGCGGGTGCGGCAGCTCATGGAAGACCATCACGCAGGTCACCAGATCCGCGCAGCCATCGGCCAGGGGCAAGGGCTGCTCGAGGTTGGCTCTGAGAAGGGTTGCCCCAGCCTTTGCCGCGTTCTCCTGCGCAGGCTCCAGCATCTCCGGCTGGATCTCCACTCCGGTGATGTGCGCATCTGGGAGTCGCTCGCGGAGCATGGGCAAGAGCAGACCGGGACCGGTGCCCAGATCCACGACCGCGCTGGCCTGGTGCACATAGGTGTCGAAGACCCCCCACCAGATCGGCCCAAAGCGGCCAGCGGAGCTGTTGATCATCGCGTCGCGGAAGTTGGCGAAGTCACCGTGGTGCGCCTGCAGGTGTCCCAAGGCCGTGCTCTCAGTCGTCATCGTCGTGCTCCTGACCAGACTTGGCCTCGTGTGCGGGAGGGGGCTGACGCTCTTGGCGGGCGGAGGCGCGCTGGCTCTCACGCTCCCGTCTCAGGCGCTCATAGTGGTCCTCTTCACTCTCCTGCTCTCCCCGAAGGGCATCGCCGATGGGCTTGAGCTTGAGGCTGGCGTTCACCTCCAAGGAGTAGTTGGTGAGCAGATAGAGCACCGCGTCATCCAGCCCCAGGCCTTCCAAGTAGGTTCGGACCTCGCGGCCGACCTGGCGCACCGCCTCGGTCTTGACCTTGTCGGAGCTGTCCAGAACGGCGTGCAGCAGATCTTTGCCCTTGGCGTCCTCGACAAAGCGCCTGGCTGCGCCGCGAAGGCTGGGCCGAGGCCGCTTGCCGTGCTCGTCGGCGCCCTCGTGCTTTGGGGGTTCGTGCTCGCTCATCAATCACCTCTGGGGAAGCTTAATCCCGCGCTGCTCATCGAAGAAGCTTTGCACTTGAGGAAGCACCATTTGGGCAGGGCCGCTGACCCGCCGCGCATCGGGCAATGCGTTGATAAACAGCCGCCCGTACCACATCTCATGGAGACGCCTGTCCAGGATGGCCACCACGCCGCGGTCGGTTTGGGAGCGCACCAAGCGGCCGAAGCCCTGGCGCAGCTTGAGCACAGCTTCGGGCAGGCTGAGCACCCGAAAGGGGTCACGTCCTTGGGCGCGAACGCGCTGGTGTCGGGCTTGGGCGACGGGCTCGGTGGGCACACGAAAGGGCAGCTTGGGGATGACCACCAGGCGCAAGCCTTCTCCCTTGACGCTCACGCCCTCCCAGAAAGAGTCGGTGCCCACCAAGATGGCGCCATGGTTCTCTTTGAAGCGGCGGAGCAAGCGCTCACGGCCGGACTTGCCCTGTTGCAGCACTGGAAAGCGACCGCCCAGCTCCTGCTCCAAACGGGCCCCGAAGGTCCGCACGGCGGCGTAGCTGGTGCAGAGCACAAAGGCGCCCCCCTGGCTGGCCCGCACCAGGTCCACCAGCACGTCCCCCGCCCGCTGATAGTAGTCGGGCGCCTCGGGCCGAGGCAGGTCTCGGGGCAAGGCCAGCAGGGCCTGGTCTTTGTAGGAGAAGGGGCTGGGCAGCTTGGAGGTGGTGGCCTCTTCGATGCCGGCAGCTTCGAAGAAGTGGGCGAAGGAGTCCTGCACCGCCAAGGTCGCGCTGGTGGCGGCGGCACCCTCCATGCGAGACCAGAGGATGTCGTCGATCAAGGGGGCGACATCTACGGGGGCCTGGCAGAGGGCCACGGCCTGGCGGCGGTCCTGCTCGATGTAGCGCACCTGTCCCTCGGCCTGCTCCAGGAAAGCCCTCAGCTCCTTGTGCTTGGCCCCGATGCGGCGCACGGCCCGCTGCACGTCCATGACCGGCTGGGCCTGGTCCACGGGAATGCTGCACTCCTCCAGGGTCTGGAGAATGCTGCCCAAGCGGTCGTGCAGCTCCCGCAGATCGTTGGCCATCTCCGCGACCGTGCCGGCTGCATCCTCCCAGTCGGCCCCTTGGTGGTCCTGGTAGGTGATGCGTCGCTGGGGTTTGTTGCCCAGCAGCTTGATGCCCACGTGGTCAAAGCCACCCTGGAGCTGGTCGCGAACGGCGGTGGCCTGGTCCATGGCGATCTCGGCCCGCTCGACGATCTGCGGGGCCTTTGAGCCAAAACGTGCGGCCACCTTCTTGAGCGCTCCTTCCCGGCGGCGGCGGGAGAGCAAGGGGTTGATGGCCCGCTGGATGGCCTTGGCTGTGGCCCGCTGGGAGGTGACGGAGGTCGCAGCATCTTGGAGGTGGTGGGCCTCGTCCAAGATGACCCGCGAGTAGCGCGGCACGATGCCGTCGCCGCCGGTCTGTCCCTTGATGTGCAGATCGGAGAGCAGCAGGGCGTGGTTGAGCACCAGGACGTGAGCGGCGGCGGCCTTCCGCCTGGCCGAGTAGTAAAAACACTGGTTGTAGTGCGGACATCGGGTGCGCAGGGTCTGGTCCGAGTCCGACTGAACCCGCTCCCAGATCTCCCCCTCCACCTCAAAGCTCATGTCCTGCATGGAGCCTTCTTCGGCGGAGGCTGCCCAGTCTGAGATGCGCTGAAAGGCCTCGGCGTCCACCCCGTCAGCCTGGGCAGCCGCCAGCTTGCGCCGGCAGAGGTAGTTTCCCCGACCCTTGAGCAGAGCCGCTTCAAACTCCAGTCCGCCCTTGCGTGCCAGGGGCAGATCCGAGGACCAGAGCTGGCCCTGAAGGGTGCGCGTATAGGTGCTCACCGCCACCTTGGAGTCGTTGGCCTGGGCCCAGAGGATGGCCGGCACCAGATAGGCCAGCGACTTGCCCGTTCCAGTTCCAGCCTCCACCACCAGGGGCTGACCGCCCTCCAGGGCATCGGCGACCTGTTCAGCCATCTCGCGTTGGGCCGGCCTGGCCTCGGCGTCGGGCAGAGCCTTGGGCAGTCCAACCTCGAAGAAATGGGCCAGAGCGAGCCTATCGATGGCGTGGCGCTGCTTCTTCGCTGGCTCCACGACCCAGTTGTCCTTGCGCACCCCGCTGTCGACGATGATCACGCCGATGCCCTCGTCGCCGTAGCGGTTGGCCAGGTGGAAGTCGGCGTCGCTGGGCCGCAGATCACCGGAGGGGTGGTTGTGGATGACCACTTGCCCTGTTCTGGGCCGCTCCATCAGAGCGGGTACGGCCCCCTCCGTGCCCCGACAGTGCACCTCCAAGTGGGAGACCCGGCCGAAGAGATCCACGTCTCCTATCGCAAAGACCTCGACCCCTCCGGCCTCTCGAATCGCGTCCCGCAGGCGCTGCGCGGCAATGGGGGTGAAGCGTAAGGCGGCCATCCACAGGAGCTAACGCATCGACCCGCGCCCATCCCGGTGCTACAACTGGCGGCTAAGAGATCTTGACGGCGCAAGGGGTAAACCCGCGCGAGGACGACGACGAAGATGCGGGTGATTCTGGCAGGCGGCGGCACAGGCGGACACGTGTACCCGGCCTTGGCGATGGGAGACGCTCTCCGTGAGCGCGGGCACCATGTCGAATACATGGGCGACCCCGACCGCCTGGAGTCCCGGGTTGCGCCAGAGCGCGGCTACACCTTCCATCCCCTGCGCGCCCCCAAGTACCCCCGGGGCGGCCTGAGTGGAAAGGCGCGCTTTGCCTTCTCCTTGCTGGGCGCGACCTGGCGTGCTCGCGGCAAGCTCAAGGAGCTGAACGCGGAGCTGATCTTGGGCGTTGGCGGCTATATCTCCGCCCCCACCATCCTGGCCGCCTGGACCTTGGGGATCCCGCGTGTCATCCACGAGGCCAACTTGGCCCCAGGCTTGGCCAACCGCCTCTGCGCCAAGGTCGCCAGCTTGGTGCTGCTCACCTACGAGCAGTCCGGCCCTCGCCTGGGCGGCCCCGCCGTGAAGCACACCGTGGGCTGTCCAGTGAACCCCAAGGTCCTGCAGGGCGACCGGGAAGAGGCGCTGGCCCACTATGGATTGAGCCCCGACCAGCCCGTGCTGCTGATGATGGGCGGCAGCCTTGGCGCTGCGACCTTGAACGCCGTGGCCTTGGCTGCAGCGCGCATGCAGGACCGACCCTGGCAGCTCCTGTGGATCACCGGCCCCCGCTACCACGAGGAGGCCTCCAGAGACCTGGGACAAGTCCCTCCTGGCGTGGCGCTGGTGGACTACGAGAATCAGATGGGCCGGGCCTACGCGGCCGCCGACATCGTGTTGGCCCGAGCGGGCTCCAGCACCCTCTCGGAGATCACCGCACTGGGCAAGCCAGCGGTGCTCATCCCCTCTCCAAACGTCACCGACAACCACCAGGAAGCCAACGCACGCGGACTGGAGCACCTGGGCGCGGTGATGGTCTTTGTAGAGAAGGGTCTAGACATCAACCGCACCCTGGACCGCATCACCCAGTTGCTGCGCCAGCCCTCTGCCCTTCAGTCCATGTCCGAGGCCAGCCGGGCTCAGGGCAAGACACAGGTCGCCGAGCAGGTCGCCGAGCTGCTCGAGAGCACCTTCGGAAAGTAGGGCGCCGCTACCGGGCGCGCGCGCTCACCCCTCGTTGGGATCAAAGGCACGCACCTCGACCCAGGTAAAGAGCTCGGACCAGCGCTCGCTGCGTCCCAGTCGCACCCGCTCAAAGCCGCCGTGCCACTGCACCCGCACCTCACCACTCAGAGCCGCTGGCCGGTCGATCTGGGGCGGGATGTTCAAGCTCAGCAGTGCGGGCTCCCGCCGGGTGGGACGCGGAAGGTCCACCCGGATCTGGTAAATTCGCCCATCGATTTCCCAGACTTGGCCCTGCGCGAAGACCAGCTTCCTGCCCTTGCCGCTGGGAAGCTCCACCGTCTCGAGCACATCGCCCATCTGCATAGAGAGCAGACCGCGCACCTGGTCGAGCTGGGCACCACTGAGCATGGCCAGGTCGATCCACACCCCATCGGCCTTGGCGTAGCGCTCGGCGCTCGCCTCCGACCCCTGGTCCACAACCCCGCTCAACACGGGCTCTGAACTTCGACACGCGCTCAGGTTTAGGACGATCAGCAGCAGCACAGGGACCTCTGCCCTCCAGTATGCACCGGGTTAAGGCAACACCATGCCCAACGAGACGATCCAGGTGACCCTCAAGACCTTCGCCCAGCTCCGCGAGCTGCGTGGCGTAGACAGCGAAGAGCTCGAGTTGCCCAGCCAGACCTCGGTGGCGCAGCTCTTTGAGCGAGTCTTTGGTGAGGGACCATTGGCCAAGCTCCCGGTGGCTTTTGCACTGAACCACGCACTGGTTCCTCCAACGACCCTCCTGAGCGACGGCGACACTCTGGCACTGCTCCCTCCAGTCGGAGGCGGCTGATGTTTGAGCTCTCCGCGACGAGGCTCGACGTCAAGCGCTACCGAGACGCCGTCGAACACCACAGCTGCGGCGCTCTGATGGTCTTCGAGGGCACCGTCCGCAACAACTTTGACGGACGCCCTGTGCGCGCGCTGGAGTACCAAGCCTACCCAGAGCTGGCCTTGCCGGTGATGGAGCAGATCACCGCCGAGCTGCACCGCAGCCACCCAAAGGCACGGGTTGCCATCGCCCACCGAACAGGCACTCTGGCCCTCGGCGAGGTCAGCATGGTCATCGCCGTGGCCACGCCCCACCGCGCCGGGTGTTACGAGGCCAGCCGCTTCCTAATCGAAGCCCTAAAAGAGCGGCTTCCGGTCTGGAAGAAGGAGATCTTTACCGATGGCGACGCCCACTGGAAAGCCAACGATCCCGATGCATCCCCAGGCCCAGGCTCTGCCTGATTCGGAGCGTGGTTGGAAGGAAATTCCCTACGAGGAATACATCGATCCGGACCACAACCCCTACCTGAACCTGCACCGCACCTGGGGCCGGCCTGTGCTGACCTCGGAGCAGGCCGCCGCTTGCCGCGGCGCATGGCAGCAGGAGTTTGGCCGAAAAGCCCCACTCAACGTTGAGATCGGAACCGGCAACGGCTTCTTCTTCTCGGGCATGGCCGAGTCCCACCCCGCCGAGAACTGGCTGGGCATCGAGATCCGCTTCAAGCGCGTCATCCTGACCGCCAAGAAGCTGCGCGCAGAGGCCACAGAGGCCAACAGCCGGATCTGCCGCTACGACGCCAGCGCTCTCTCAGATCTCTTCCTCCCGGGCGAGATCGACACGCTCTACATCAACCACCCGGACCCCTGGGACAAAGAGCGCTGGGCCAAGAACCGGCTGCTGGGCCCCGAGTTCCTGGACAAGATCGCCGTATTGATGGCCCCTGGCGCAGAGCTGCGAATCAAGACAGACCACCTGGTCAATGTGGACGCGGTGCTCAAGCACATAGACGGCCGCCCCTTCGAGCTCTTTGCTCGCTGCGATGACGTAAATGGCGAGGGTGCGCCCTGGGACGGGGACATCGTCACAAACTACCAACGCAAGTTCTTTGAAAGAGGGCTGCCAGTGTACGCACTGCGCCTCAGACGCAGCTAAAGCTCGGCCTCCAAGGCGGACTCAGCGCCTTTGCAGTCGAGCTTTACCGCCGAATTTAGGGGGGCCCCTCACTTGTCCAAGCCTCCGCGCTTGCTATGATGGAAGCCTGAACAACCAACCTTGCCGACCCGGCAGTTGAAGCGGAATACAATGCGGTTTCGGGGCAAAGAGTACGACGGCGAAGGAATCACCATCGCCGTGATCGACTCCGGCATCAATGTGAATGATCCGCGCTTGTCGGACACCCACATTGAAGGCTGGAACATCGCACTTGGTGCAACGGGTCACGCGCTGTTGGGGGCGGATTTTCACGACGAGAATGGCCACGGAACCGAGGTGGCCGTCGCCATCCACAAGGTCGCTCCAAAGGCCAAGCTCTTGGCCGTCAAGATCATGGGCGCACGTCTAAAGACCTCAGCGGACCTGATGGCCGCTGGGATTGAGACCTCCACCCGAAACGGCGCTCAGGTCATCAACATGTCCTTGGGCACTCCGAACATGGGCAAGGCGCTCTTGCTGCGTGACTGCTGCGCCCTGGCCGTGGAGAACGACTCCGTGGTCTTGGCCGCCGCTCACCCGATGGGAGACCGGGCATACCCGGCAGACCTACCCGAGACGGTCGGCGTGGCGAGCCACAAGGACTGCCCCTTGGAGAAGTTCTACTACTTCGCTCCCCACCGCTTCCCGCGCAAGGAATGGGGCAACCTGACCGGCAAGTTCCTGGCACATGGATTCGCGGTTGAGCGCGAGCCGGGAGGACGCAAGCCCTACCGCTCCTCGTCCATGGCGACGGCCTACCTGGCCGGCAAGACCGCATGTTTGCGCCAAGCTCTGCCCAACGAGACCTCCACCGGTGTGGTGGAAGTTCTCAAGCGCCTCGCGCTGACCCCAGTCCCTGAGATTGGGTACGCCTGAGTCTGCTTCTTGGGAGCAGCCCAGCACTGCCCCCAGAAGGGGCGGCGCTTCTGTGGCTAACCTTCAGCTCTAAGCGAGCAGCGCCAAGAACTCTTGGCCTGTACCTGAGAAGGTGCGCGCCTTCGCTGCGCGCTCCGCATGCTCTGAGCTTCCTGCAGCGAACTTGTTCTCGGCGCGGGTGCTGAGTTGCTCCAGCGACTCCCCTGCCCCGCCCTCCGGCACAATGCGGGTCTCCGGCCAGAAGCCACCCCGAGTGGTCGACAGACGCAGATCCACAGGCAGAGTGAATCGGAAGGCTTGAAGGTCGATGGTGCTCAGGTCCCCTTGTGGGCGCTTCATCAATCCGAGGAGCCCTGAGGGCCGGCTCTTCACAAGCGCCATGAGCTCTGATTTGGAGACCGGTGAGGCCATCTTCGGGCCGCCGGCTCCGATTCGCGCGAAGGCCGCCTGGAGATCCGAGATGGACAGCTCTGAGAAGAGGGGTCCAAGCTGCTCGATGAGCGCCTGTCCGGCCTGTAGGGTGTAGGCCCAGTGGTGCTCTACGCGAACGGTTGAGGCGATCTGCTCAATGGCCGGCAGCTCCTCTTGCCACCAGTCGTGGGTGAGCTGTTCGGCGCCGATCTCGTGGCCCTTGCCCAAGACCCCGAAGAGACTGGGCAGGTTCCAGGTCAGCCCAGGCAAGCCCGTCGCGGCTGCGCTCTGCATGGCCCAGGTCGGCCAAGCGCAGCGCACACGGCAGTCTGTCCACTGGTCTGGACGCAGCCGCTTGTCGGCGGCGCGCACGTGACGCCCGAGGATCTCCACCAGTGCGTCGGTGGCCGTGGCGGAAAACAGGGAGCCAGGCCGCAGCTTTAGGCTCAGGGTGTGGGTAAGCCAAGCCTGTCCAAGGCCGGCAAAGGCCGTCCGCAGCGGCGTCTGGCAGCCATGGGCGCCGTAGAAGCCTTGTTCCCGGTCCAACAGCTCCAGGTCTCCCTGGGCGCCTCCTTGCGCCAAGTCCACCGCATCCAGTCCAGCCTGCACCGCAGCGGCGGTGGCCAAGCCTCGCGCGGCCATGGTGGGCGAGAGGCCCTTGGCCACGCATCCCAAGGCCAAGGCCAAGGCGTGGGCCAGCTCACCCGCAGCGAGGCCATTGAGTCGTCCCGCGACGATGGCTGCGGCGGCGGCCTGTGTCGAGAGCCACGCTGGGCCGGAGCTGGGCGCGAGCATGCCGGCCAGTCCGATGCGTCCACTGACCTCGTTTGCGGCGACGATGGCAAGATCCAGCTCAGCTGCGCTGTGCTCCCCTGCCAAGGCCCACGCCGCGGTGCATGCAGCGGTGCTACTGCTCACCCAAAGCAGGCTGTCTCCGTAGTCCAAGGCGCCAAGCAGAGTGGCGTGTGCGCGCAGAGCGGCCCGCTGGGAGCTCTTCTTGCCCCGGCCTATGACCGGGAACTTGCCCCTGGGCGCAGCTGTTGCCAAGGCCTTGGCCAAGGGCAATCCCGCAGCGGCGCGCAGAGCGCCCGCGCAGGAGAGCTGCTGGAGCCGTGCCCGTTGGAGTACGTCGGCGGGCACCTGGTCGGCGCGGAGATCAAGGGCCCACTGGGCAAGTGTCTGAGCGGTCAGCATGGGCAAGCTTAGCCAGTTTTTGAGTCGAGCGGGTGAGGCCTGCTCGAGCCACTGCCCTATCGGGTGACCAAGTCGCCGCCGAGCACCACGACGCCGTCTTCTGCGCCCTCCAGCCCAACGGTGACACCGCTCAGGCCAAAGCCAGCCAGATCAGGGATTGGGATCTCACCCAGGGCATCGGTCAGGCTTGGAAGCAACATGGGCACCAGCGCCTCGAGCAAGGCCTCTGTATCCGTGGCGTATTGCCCCCCCTCATTCGGGTAGACCAAGTCGAAGCGCACATCGATGTCGCCCAGGCCAGCGCTCAGAGTGTTGTCCGCGGAGGCCGAGAGGTCCAAGCCTGCATCGACCTGGACGTAGACGCGCATGAAGAGGTTCGCCTCGTCAATGGCGCCGTTGTAGATGCTGACCTCGAGGTCGCCGATCTGCATGTCGAGCAGTGAACCACCGGTGCCCGGCAGGACCACGGGAGGCAGGTAGGCGCTGGTCGCGATGCTCAGGTCAGTGAGCTCTGGCAGGAAGTCGCTCAGATCCGAGAGATCCAGCCCCAACTCCTCTGACTCCATCTGCATCTCAAGCAGACCACCGCTCCACAGACCGTGGAGGGCTTGGTTGATGAAGTCCTGGTTCAGGCCCAGCGTCAGGTCGTCCGTCGTGGTGCTGTAGCTTGGCGTACTGTAGGGGTAGGTCAAGCTGCCTGGACTGTAGTGAGGTGTCACAACGGTGCCCGCCGTGAAGTAGGTCTCCAAGCCCAGAGTCATGCCGGTGTCGTCCACGCTGACGGCACTCGGGATGGCGTCCAAGTCGTAGGTGTTCGCCTCGATCGGGAAGGTGAAACCAATCTCCAGGTCCTGGACGGCGTCTGCGAACAGGTCTGGGATGGTGTCCTCGGCCATGTCGGCCAAGGCATCGACCAGGTAGCCTTCGATGAGTCCGTCCACGTCGATCCCGAAGAAGTCCACGACGTCGTAGAGCCAGCCATCCAGGTCAAAGTCGAAGTTCTGGGTGCTGGCCGCTGCGTTGGCAACGGTGACGCCGAGCTCTCCGGAGCTGACATAGGGGGTCATGTCCATGTTCAGCTTGATCCAGTCGGCCTGGATGTAGCCGCTGCCGGAGTAGCTGATGCCGACCACCTTGCCCGAGGCGCTCCAGTTCATGAAGATGGAGTTGATCTTCGCCTCGGTGTCCAAGTAGCCGCCGCTGGTGGGGTCGATGTCCAGATCAGTGGAGCCAACGGAGGGGTTGGTCAGGTAGAAGCTCACCGAGTACCAAGTGATGCAGCCGAACCAGCCGAAACAGGTCTCCGAGGAGTCAGAGAACACTGGCGATGGGATGCTGCTGGCGATGAGGTCGGTGTTGATGAAGTCCCCGGCCAGCGACTCCAGGGCGTCAAAGCCGCTCTCGCTGATGCGTGCCTGGATGCCCGAGTCCACGCCGTTTCCGTAGGGGGTGTACTCGCCGGAGAGTGTCGCGCGCAGATCGTTGGAGCCGTTGCCGTCGCCATCGACCGCGTCGGTCTCCAGGATGGTGGTGCCAAAGTCCAGGTCCTGCCAGACCTCCCAGGTGCCGTCGCCGTTCATGGTCGCAGCATCGCCGTTGACGTAGACGCCTGAGACACCGCTCCACTCATCGTAGGCAGTCCCGGAGACGTACAGACCGATGTCCGTGGTCTCGTAGCCACGCTCTGGGACCAGAATCTCCAGCTCAGGGCCAGTGCTGTCGATCAGCAGGGGGCCGACGCTGTCGCTGAGCACGCCGTCCAAGGTGCTGGCGAAGACCGTGAAGTTGCCTTCTTGCAGCCAAGTCACGCCGTTGTAGTCAATCTGGGCGCCGGCTGGCTCCACCCACAAGTCGAAGCCGCGGTCGACGGGGTTGCCGTAGGCGTCCACAACTTCGACGGTGGCCAAGGCGGTCTGGTTGAGCTCGTAGCCAGGGCGGTCCAGAGACAACAGAAGCTGCTCAGCAGGACCGGCGACGACTCGGAAATCCTCGCTGTCACTGGCCTGTCCAGCGGTCGCAGTCGCGACATAGGTGCCTGGTGTGGTGCTCGTGAACACATCGCTCTCGATGCTGACAGCCGAGCTGTCCACGCTGACGGTGCGGTCCCCTTCATCGGTCAGGTTCCCGTAGGCGTCCCACGCATAGACGCTGTACCCCAGGTCCTCTCCCGCGCCGATTTGAAGGTCCTCGAGCGCCAAGTCCACGATGGCGGGGGGGCCCGCTGCAACGTCCAGAGGCACCGTAGCGACGTAGATCTCGCCCTTGTAGGTGACCGAGCCGACCAGGGTGTGCTCTCCCGCGACCAGAGGCGTCAATCGCTCCTCGTCATAGTCGAGCAGCGCCTCCAGATCCGAAGACAGGGCGAGTCCTGTTACCTCGATGGGGGTGTCGGTTCCGCCCATGTAGGCGATGTATGCCAAGTCTTCCCCAGCGACGGGGTCCTGATCCTGAACTTCCACCACGAGGCTAAGCGCGTTGGAGAAGGTGCTGTACTCGGTACGGCAGCCAGAGAGAATCAGCAAAAGCAGTGCGGGCATGGTCACATCCGGGAGGCCGCCATTATCGCCAATCTTGGGCCGTTCCGCAAGGCATTCTGAGGGGAGTGTTCAGCCTCGAACCAGGTCGGTGACCAGCTCTTGGAGGGCATCGGCGCGCACAGGCTTGGTGACGATCTGATCCATGCCGCATTCGAGGGCCTGAACATGCTCGCCATCGACGATGCTGGCCGTCAGTCCCAGGACCGGCAAACGGGGCAGCGCCTCTAGAGCCTCTACCTCACGCCACGTGGCTACCAGCTGCCAGCCGGTCATCTTGGGCATGTGCAAGTCACAGATCATCAGGTCGAGGGCGAGCCCTCCTGCCCGGAGCAGTCCGAGGGCCTCATCTCCCGAAGCCACGACAAAGACGCGGTGCCCTCGTGACTCCAAGAGCAGGCGCAGCATGTCTCGGTTGATCTCCTGATCGTCTACGACCAGCAGGCGCAGTGGGCCATCTTCGCGAGCCTTGGGCGGGGGCTTGCAGGCCGTGGCTGGCAAGCTGCAGACAAAGGTGCTGCCCTGGCCGAGCTGGCTCTCGACGTAAACGCTCCCCCCCATGGTCTTGCAGATTTGCCAGACGATGGCCAGACCCAAGCCGCTTCCGTTGCCCGAGTCATTGACCGCACCGTAACGGTCGAAGATGCGACCCTGGGCCTGCTTGGAGATTCCCGGACCTGAGTCCGTCACGGAGATGTCCACCCCCTCACCAACCCAGGCAATCCCAACGACAATGCCGCCGCTCTGGGTACAGCGGATGGCGTTCTGAAGCAGGTTTCCCAAGACCTGCTGCAAGCGCGTGCCATCCATGAGCACCCAGCCGGGCACATCGAGAAAGCTGGCCACATCCAAGGCAAGGTTCTTGCTCTCCGCCAAGGGTCGGTGCAAGGCAACCGTGGCCTGAACCAAGGGACCGAGCTGTATGGGCTGCGGGTCCAGCGAGATCAGCCCTGCCTCAAGCTTGCTCAGGTCCAACACCTCGTTGACCACCCGCATCAGGAGCGTTCCGCTCTGCTGAAGCACACCAACCTGCCGCGCTTGAGCAGGGGGCAGGTCGGCTTCGTTGAGCAGCTCCGTCATGCCGAGCACCCCATTGAGGGGGGTGCGGATCTCGTGGCTCATCGTCGCCAGGAACTCAGACTTGGCGCGCTCTGCCTCCAGCGCACGCTCCTCGGCAACACGCCGCTGCTCCACCTCGCTGTTCAAGGCCTCGATGCTCTCTGAGAGACGCTTGGTGACCAAGAGCTTGGCCCGCACGAAGATGCCCAAGCCCAGAGCGAGCTGCCCCATGTAGAAGACGCCCGCCAGAAAGCGTGCGCCGGGGGAAAGCTCGGGATGGGGAGAGAGCGTCAACAGGCCCGCGGCGGGAACAACCGCGAGCGCCCACGGCAGAGCTGAGCGCACATCTCGGGTGACAATCACACCCAAAAAGGGCATCAACAGCCACTGCTCTAGTCCGGACTTGGTGCCGCCGTAGCGCCAGACCAGGTGGGTGACCCCGACGAGAACAACCGTAGCATAGAGGTGCGTGGCCAAGCTCACTCTGCCTGACTTGCCGACCAACCAAGTGAGCCCCAATCCCAGAACGACGCCCAGAACGCCGAGCAGGCCCGGCCTGTTGGCACTGAGCAGGTCCAGAACCACTACTCCCCCGCAGCACAGCAGCGTGGCGAGGACCAGCTGCCGGAAGCGTTCTAGCTCGCTGAACGCCATGGGCAGAATGTTTGGGGACTCGCTCACGGGGGCCTTGTAGGGAGAAACTCTAACCGGCCAATGACGGGGCCCGGTGGCGTGCAAGCCTGACGCACAGAGCCCCAAGGCTGAAAACTCAACCTTGGGGCTCGGTTTAGGCGATTCGGCCCACTACCAGTAGTAGTACTCGCCAGCGCATGCATCGACGCCAGTGAAGGGCACCTGATGGACCGAGGTGGGCTCCTCATCGTCCAAGTTGGCAATGCTGATGCCAGCGTTGCTGATGGCGTAGGCGTAGTTCTCGATGACCACGGAGCGCCTGAAGCCCATGCACCAGCTCTCTCCTTCGTCATCGCTCACCAGGCTGTCCTGGTTGATGCGTCCAAGCTCAGCCAACTCCTGGTCGACCTCGGCCTGAATGAGCAGCAGCTCACTGCCACTGGAGTTCTCGGTGTTGGCAGGCATGAGCAGCACGCCTTCTGGGGCGTAGTAGTTGAAGGCCAAGTGCTCGTATTGGGCCTCGGAGCCATAGGCATCTTCGATCTGCAGCCGACTGGCCAAGCTCGGCTCGCTCAGATCCGAGACATCAAAGATGCTGACGGAGAGGTTGGTCGCCCACCCCTCTTCGCTGGCCTCCATGCCCACAGCCAAGAGGTGGCCGTCCCCCATCGGATGCATGTAGTTGCTGAACCCGGTGATCTTGAGCTCCCCCATCAACTGAGGGTCCTCTGGGTCGCTCAGGTCGAAGGTGAACAAGGGGTCGATCTGCTCGAAGGTCACGACGTAGCCATCGTCTCCCTCAAAGCGCACGGAGTAGATCTGCTCACCGGGGGCCAGGTCGGTGACCTCGCCAACGATGTCCATGGAATCGTCCAGAACGTAGAGGCCCGTGCTGGTGTCTCCCTCACCCTGCGAGGTGGTGGCCACCCGCAAGTGACCGTCGTGCTCGTCCAAGGAGAACTGGTTGAGCACCCAGCCAGGAATCTTTCCGCTGCCCATGTAGTCGGGGGCTGCCTGTCCGCCGGAGATATCGAAGCGGTGCACCACGGTCTCAATGCTGTTGTCGTAGCTCTGCCAAGGGCCATCGGAGGCCTCGGAGCCGACCACGTAGAGGTTGTTGGCGTTGGCGTAGACAGCATCGACGCTGGTCAAGACGCTGGTTCCCTTGAACTCTGAGGAGATGTCCTTCAGATCCAGGGACTCGACGTTGACCATGAAGTTTCCTGAGGCCCTATCGCTGTAGTAGACGCTCTCACAATCGGAGACATCGGAGTCCCCGACAGCCCAGCCGTCCCCGCTGCGCAAGTTGTCGAAGCGTCCGGGAAGCCAGTCGGCCAAGGCGGAGTCCTTCACCGCGCGGATGCCCTTTTCCTTGTTCTCGTACTCCCAGACGTAGCGGCTGGTGCCCAGATCGGCGTAGCTGACCACGTAGAGGGTGTCTCCAACCACGCGGGAGTCCTGCAGACTGCCCTGGGTGTAGACCTCGCGGAGCACCGCGGGGGCGCTGCTCTCGCTGATGTCGATGATGGTGGTCTTGACCTGGGACCCTTGGCCGATGACACGATCCGAGGAGCCTCCGGAGAGTGGGTCTGGCTGGCTGTACGAGGGGTCGGTCAGTACGACGAGCTCGCCGGCGTCCTTGCGCAAGTACATGCCCAGTGGGCGACCCTCAAGAAGCAGGCGCGACTGCACCGAGGCCTCCTCTGCAGGCCAAGCGCGGGTCACCATCAAGTGGTCTCCGGCGAGCACATAGATGAACTCCCCGTCCGTCTCCATCAGGTCGGCCTCGTCAACGCCGAGCACCTGGGTGTTCGTATCGGAGTAGCTGCGGTCCCCGTCTCCAGCTGCGTTCGGAGCGGCTTCCTGACCGCCCATCTGCGCGGAGTCTTCCATGGTCGTCACGCTGTACTCACGGCCAAAACCAATGCCGCCTCCCCCCCAAGAGTGGGCCCAGCGGATCTCTTCGATCGCTTGGTCCTTGAGGGTAGCTTCCAGGGACTCACAAGACTTGAAGGCCTTCAGGTCGGCCTGTGGGTCACGGAGATTGCAGCCGGTGAGGGCGAGTGTGATGAGCAGTGTGGGCATGATGACCTCGGGTAAGGAGAAGATATCCGAGATCTAAGCAAGGTGCGTGCCAGCCCACGTAAACGCGACATTTCAGCCACTTAGGGATCCACCCCTCTCCCAACCATGACAACCCTGCCCCGGTTGGGCTCCTAGTTGGAGCGGCGACGGGTGAAGGGCCCCTTGCGAAGGGCCACATCCACGCCAAGGCTCATGGCCGGAGGAAGTCCGCGGCTGGGCTGCCACATCAGATCAAAGGCGGTCCCCAAGAAGACTGGGCCCACGGCCCACTGGGCGCGGGCAAAGCCACCCAGGTAGAGCTCGGTGTGACCGGTGGAGCCGTTGCCCAGAGCTGCAAAGGTTGTGCGCCCCATCGGGGTGATTCCGGTGCTGAAGCGATGGGCTTCGCCAAAACCGCGCTCGGCACGCAAGGGAGCACGAACGTCCACCACCCCACCGATGGGAAGCGCCAGACCGCCGATGCCTGGTGCAACAGCAAAGTCCCACACATCCGTCTGGAGAAAGCGGTAGCGCAGGTCACTCTGGACGCCGCCCACGTAGAGGCGCACCCCCAGGTCCGTGTTCGGCCGCAGACCTACACGGAAGGACAGGTCACCTTGGGGGACTGGAATGAGGGTGGCGCTGGAGATGCTGTTGGTGCCCGCTTGGACGCTGGCCGCGGCGGCGACCTGGATCTCACCGGGGTCCAAGGTGGTCGCACCGTCCAAGGTGGAGAGGGTGGAGCACCCAAAGAGGAGCGTGAGAATCACCAGCGCACCCCAAGGTTTAGGCCCAGATCCACATCGCCACTCAGCCCTCGCTGGGTCCAGCCCATCGTGCCTGAGATCAGCCCTTTGTCCCCAAGCTGCCGAGACAAATCGCCCTTGGCGCGCCAAGCCACCCGCGCCAGCGGCCCTGCCTCAGTCACCATGAACACGGTGGCCGGCCCAGTGTAGAAGCCCACCTGTGCGCGCTCGCCGAAGTGGACGCCCACCAGAGCCGAGGGGCGCAAATACACGCTGCGCTGGGGCTGACCGAGCACATCCTCTTGCCAGGTGCTGGCCAAGACCTCGCCTTGAAAGGCGAGCTTTCCGGCGTCTCGTTGAAGCATGATCTGCGCGCTGGGGTGAATTCGGTGGGCGCCGGAGCTGGAGCGAACACCCACGATGCCCACGCCGCCCATGGCCAGAAAACCAAGCAGGCTCACGGGCACTCCTCGACGCTGTAGACCCCAGCGAATCGAAGCTCAATGGCAGCACAGGCAGCTTGTCGCTGCTCAGCGTCGCCCAGGGCAACGAGCTGGTCCAAGTAGCGGTAGGCCACCTCGGCATCGTCGGCGTCAGCCTCGGCCTCGGCCCAGCTCTTCACCGCGTCACAGACAAGCGCCAAGGTGCCGTCCACGTCGTCCGTCTCCAGGCGAATGTCCCAAGCCGTGGCCGCGAAGACGGAGCCCAAGGCGTAGGGGTCGTAGCTCGTGGTCTCCAGCTCCGGCCTGGAGCTCACTTGCTCTGCGGTGATGCCGCTCTCCAGATCCCGAGACGGCAGGTTCAAGCTGGGCACAATGAAGCGCGGGTCTCCCGTGACCAAGCCGCCAAGCATGTCTGAGAAGCCCTCATCCAAGCTGGAGATGCCCTGGGCACCCGGGTGCTCGGGCGGAAAGAGCTTCGCGGCGTGGGGGTCACCGGTGCTCAGCAGATGAAAGACACCGTGTCCGGTCTCATGGGCCACGACGCCCGCGTTCGCTGCCAGGGGGACCTGCTTCTCGCTGAGGTCCGAGAGCAGGATGAAGGTGTTGGCCGAGGGCGCATAGGCGGCGTTCTCCACCGGCAGGAGCGCAAGACCGATGTCTGGGACCGCCGGGGTGACCGCCATGCTCACGGGGAAGAGCGGAGCGATGGGCACGCCGACACGCTCCAGCGCATCCCGGGTGTCCTGGAGGTGCCCGTAGAAGCTGTACAGAATGAGGCCGTCCAGATCAACGGGCTCCGCAACGCCGTCCTCGACGACGGCCAAGACCTCGATCTGCCGCCCCCCGCGGTACTCCATCTCTCCACCACGCAAGGCCAAGACCCCGCCTGCGCGCATCTCTCCGAGCTCCCCTTTCATGCGCAGCGGGTCCTTCAGACTCTCGATGGCTCGTGGCTCAACCGTGTAGCTGCCGTCGCTTTGCACCTGGAATGCGACGAGCCTGTCGGCATCCATGGAGCACCCAAGGAGCATGCTCCAGATCATCGTGCTTCTCCAATCAGAGTGACCGTATCCCCTCGGATCTCCAGCGCGGCCGGTCGCCCGCCGTAGTGCTCAGCCATGCCGACATCCATCAGCCAGACCTTGTCCTCGCAGGCGGAGATCGGGCCGTCTTGCACTGTGTGGCCGACCACCATCCGGTCCGCGCCCAGGATGTCCAAGGTCTTGTTCAACTCCTCGCAGGCCTCCGAATCCGGGTCCTTGGAGTAGTCCCGGGCCCACACCGGAGAGCTGTCGGAGTGAATCCAGGCTTGGGGCGCCGCAGCATCCCCACGCATCCAGGCGTGCAGGTCTGCGTTGATGGCCTCCAAGCCGACCTCGGCGTGCTCGCTCAGGATTCCCCCGTGCACAAAGACCGTGCCCCCCACCTGCATGCTCAGGTTGTGTCCGGCCAGCATCATCGCGTAGGGACCGCCTGGTCTAAAGGCCGCCCCTCGCCCCCGCTCAGCCTCATCCAGGCCCATGACCAGGGCGTCATCGCTCTCGTAGGGCACCTCGGCAAAGTCCACAAAGCCGCCGTCCGTGACGTAGCGAAAGTCCAGCTCCACGTTCATGGTCTCGTGGTTGCCCAGCAAGGGGTAGAAGCCTCCGCCCGCGTCCCAGGCTTGCTCGCTCAGGGACTCAAAGAGCTCAAGGATGGCGCGCTCATCGTCCCCGCGGTCCAGCTGATCCCCGGTCTGAACCGCGATGGTCTCCCCGCCAATCCAGCGATCCTCGGCGTCGGTGAGGCCAGCGAGCTGCAGCACATCCCGCGCCGCTTGCAGGTCTCCGTGCACATCGGCAAAACCCACCAAGCGCTCGGGCGCCTCAATCTTGGAAGGAGGCGGCGTAGACCAAGCGGGCCGCGGCTCGACTGGGGAGTCACCGCTCTCTTCGCTTGGGGTGCAGGCAAGGAGCGCGAGAAGGAGAGGGTTCAATTGCTGTCTCCGGAGAGATTCCCTGTGTAGCTCATGCCGCTGAGGGTCTCGGTGCACGCATCGTCATAAAAGCCGTATTGCGCGCTGTGGCTCAGGGTCAGGTGCGAGGCCACCACCGTCGAGCTTCGACACATCAGGTTGCCCGAGAGACCATCCCCGCCGTAGCTGATCTCTGCATAGCTCAGGTCCGCGCTGCCCCCGCTCTTCACGAAGACCCCATCCCAATCCCCGGTGGACGGGCTGGCCTGGGCGCTGGTCCAGACGACCTCGGAGCCGCTGGAGCCCGAGGCGCTCAGGTCACCGCTGACGGTCCAGCGTGTGCCGGAGTCCTGCTCAAAGCGCACCCCCGCGTCCACGTCCACAGTGCCGGTGACCGTGACATCGCCGGTGAGCGAATAGTCCACATCCAGGAGCTGAATGTCCCCGCTGTTGCTCAGAGTGCCGGCCCGGATCTCGACGTGGTCCTGGGTGTTTCCGCTGTACGCGCTGGAGGAGTCCAGCTGGTGAAAGTCCTCAGCGGTGAGGCTGAGGGGCACGCCATTGCCGCTCAGGGTGTTGCCCGTGAAGTTCGGTGCCCCACTGCCATCCAGAGCGTGCACGTAGACGCCGTAGTCTTCCGCCCCCGAGACCGTGCTGTTCTGAAGCAAGAGCTCCGAGTTGCTGTCGGCGTAGATCCCGTCGTTCTCGCAGCTCTGGATGCTGCAGCTCTCCACCTCCAGATCACTGCGCGCAAGGCTCAAACAGGCCACACCACCGCCGCCGCCGTAGCTCAGGCTCAGGCCCTCCAGCGTGCTGCCCGTGGACTGACTGAGGCGCAGACCATCCCAGTCCCCCACCGCCGGGCTGCTCTCCGAGCTGGTGAAGGTGACCCCCAAGCTGGAGCCCTGCACGTCGATATCGCCGCTCTGAAAGGAGCCTTTGTTGCCCACCGAGAGCCCCTCGCCGCTGGCGATGTAGAGGCTGACCCCATCCTCGACCGTCCACATCGGACCCGAGGAGTCAGAGACCCAAAAGCCATGGGCAATCCAGTAGTCCACATCCAAGGCCGACCAGGTCGCGTCCTCCTGGATGTCCCCGCTCATGTTGAGGATGTAGTCGTGGGTGTTGCCGCTGAAGCTGCTGGTGGAGGCCAAGTCACCGATGCTGCCCGTCACCGCTTCAACCGGGTAGCCCCCGTTCGAGGTCACCGTATTGCTATCGAAAGCGGCCGCCCCACCCAAGCCGCCCACCGCCGTGACGCCGTTGCCATCGCAGTGGCTCAGGGTGCTGCGGCTCAGCTCAAAGTCCCC
This sequence comes from uncultured Pseudomonadota bacterium, assembly GCA_913060515.1. GTDB lineage: Bacteria > Myxococcota_A > UBA796 > UBA796 > CAJQPC01 > CAJQPC01. The sequence goes on from CAJXRZ010000054.1 coordinate 25,230, forward strand.
ATCACCGTCCACATAGAGGCAGTCTGAGCTGCTGTATTGAAGGGTCAGCGCGTCCGCATCGAACTCGGCGTCGACGTAGAGGTTGCCATAGCCGTTGCTCCCGCCGTAGCTGACGCTCACGCCCTCCAAGGTGCTGCCGCCTGCGTAGAAGTTGTCTCCGATGCGCAGGCCGTTCCAGTCCCCTGCCGCAGGCACGCTCTCCCCGCTGGTCAGCGTGATCCCGCTCACGCTGCCTTGGGCGTCCAAGCCGCCGCCATAGTTCAGCGCCACATCCAGCCCCACGCCCGAATCGAAGTACAGCACTACGCCGTCTTCCAGGGTGAGAATGGGGTCACCGCTGCCCTGGACCGTCAGGGTGCCCGAGACGCTGTAGTCCACATCCAAGGCAGCGAAGGTGGTGTCCGCATTCAGGGTGTCGGCGTCCACGCGTACGTAGTCCTCGCCGTTGCCGGAGTAGGACGAGGTGGCCGAGAGGTTGCTGATCTCAAGGCCAGGTGCCCGCACCGGGTAGCTGCCACAGCCGGTGATGGTGTTGCCGTCGAAGCTGGGACTGCTCACATCGGAGAGCTCGCCGTCCGAGGTCAGCTGCAAGCCCACCCCAGTGCAGTCCTGGATCAGGGTGCTGGAGATGCTGGGTCCCGAGCCATTTCCGTCGACGTAGATGCCGCCGCCGCCCGAGTACATGATGTCCGTGCTGCTGATGGTGGGGGCGCTCTTGTAGATGCGAATCGCTGCGGTCGTCGCCCCGGCGTACTCCAAGGTCAGCCCTTCGACCGCCGAGCTGTCTGTCGCATCTTCGTAGAAGTACAGGCCGTCATAGTCCCCGGCCGCGGGGCTGCTCTCATTGCTCGTGAACGTCACTCCGCTGCTCGAACCGTTGATGAGCAGGGTGCCAGCGGAGCTGTAGCCGACGACCATCCCCGTGCCAGCATCGAAGGCCACGCTGGTCCCATCTTCGATGGTCAGGGTGCTTCCGGCGCGGACCTGGATGGTGCAGGTGACCGTGTGAGAGACGCTGCTCTCCCAGGTCTCATCGCTGCTGATCACCCCGCAGTGCTCCTCTGGGCAGGTGTCATCCGCCACGCCAGAGCAGTCGTCGTCGATTCCGTCGTCACAGACCTCGGTGGCGCCAGGGTTGATGAGGCTGTCCACGTCGTCACAGTCCGAGTCATCCGAGGCGTAGCCCGTGGGCTGATCACAGCTGGCCCCCTCCCCTGAGTCGCTGCTTCCGTAGCCGTCTCCGTCGGCGTCGACGTACCAAGTGAGCGCATCCGTGCTGCTGTCGGGATCCGTCTCCCCATCGCAGTCGTTGTCGATGCCATCGCAGATCTCTGCCGCGCTTGGGGAGATGCTCGCATCGGCATCATTGCAGTCCAGAGCGTCCGAGCTGGTCCCGCTGGGCTGGGTGCAGCTCTGGGTGCGCGTGCTGCTGTCCCCGTAGCCGTCCCCGTCCAAGTCCGCGTACCAGCTGGGCTCGTCGATGGCGCCAGACTCATCCACCGCGCCATCGCAGTCGTTGTCTCGGGTATCGCAGAGCTCATCGGCGCCTGGGAAGGAGCTGGCCCGGCCATCGTCACAGTCGGTGGCATCGGCGCTGGTACCGCTGGGTTGCGCGCACGAGGCCATGCTGTTGCTGGAGTCGCCGTAGCCATCGGCGTCCAGGTCGGCGTACCAGGTGCTGGCGTCCAGCGCGCTGTCCTCGTCGACGCTGCCATCGCAGTTGTTGTCTACGCCATCGCAGTACTCATCGGCCCCAGGACGCAGGCTCGCATCGGCATCTTCACAGTCCAGGGTGTTGTCGGCGTAGCCAGGGGGCTGCAGGCAGGCCGCCAGGGTGAGCGCGCCGCCGTAGCCGTCCCCGTCTGCGTCCTGGTACCAGGTGGGTGCATCCAGAGCGTCCACGTCGCTGGCGCCGTCACAGTCATTGTCCAAGCCATCGCAGATCTCTTGGGCCCCAGGCGAGATCGCCGCGTCCCCGTCATCGCAGTCCGTGCCGCTGCCCACGTGGCCATCGGGCACCGAGCAGGCAAGGCTCGCCGCATCAGGGTCTCCAAAGCCGTCCTGGTCGGTGTCGGCATACCAGATCAGATCTGGGGCCTCGTCCACGACCGAATCGCAGTCGTTGTCTCGGCCGTCACAGACATCGTCCGCCAGAGCGTTGGCGAAGGCATCGCCATCGTCGCAGTCAAAGTCATTGTCGACGTAGCCGCTGCCTGGGGACGCGCAGCCTTCTACGCCGGTCTCCGGGTCGCCGTAGCCGTCGCCGTCCGCGTCCAGATACCAAGCGGCCGTCAGGGCCTCGTCGATCTGGCCATCGCAGTTCTGGTCAACGCCATCACAGACCTCGTCGGCGCCGGGGTTCACCGAGGGGTCCATGTCCGAGCAGTCTCCAGCGTCCAAGACGTAGTTGGTCAGCTCCAGAGTGCAGCTCTCGGCCCAGGTCTCATCGTCCCCGTAGCCATCCCCGTCGGCGTCCAGGTACCAGAGTCGCCCGTGGTCCTCGTCCACGACCGAATCGCAGTCCTGATCGATGCCGTCGCAGACCTCGGATGCCCCGGGAAAGGTCTCCGGGTTGTTGTCATTGCAGTCGCCATCCGCCAGAGCAAAGCCGTCCGCGTCCGCATCCGAGAGCCATGCCTCTCCGCTGTCCTGGCTGACGTTTCGGTCCTTGCACGCCAAGGCAAGGGCAAGGGTCAACCACATCAGTTTGTGTCTCCGGAGGCATTGTTGCTGTAGCTCATGTTCGTGAGTGTCGCGGAGCACCAAGAATCATCAAAAAATCCAAAACTGCTGCTGTCTTCGATGGTCACATGGTCCAAAACAGCGGTGGAGTAGTAGCAGTAAACAGAACCGGAGAGGCTGGCTCCCGCGTAGCGAACCTCGGTGTAGTTCATCTCCAAGTTGCCGTTGAAGTCCAACTTGAGTCCCTGCCAGTCCCCTGCCGCTGGCGAACTCTGAGCGCTGGTCAAGATGATGGGGTTGCTGGCCGTGCCCTCGAAGGTGAAGTCGGTGTAATCCAGGTCCCACCAGACGCCGGGCTCGTGGTACCAGGTGCTGCCGGCCTCGATGGTCACTCCAGCGGCGTGGTTGCCCATCTTGACCGTGCTGCTGACCCAGTAGTCTGCATCCAGCGCAGGAACGTTTGCCCCGTTCGCGAAGGTGCCGCCGTCCACGTAGATGTAGTCGAGGGTGTTTCCGGTGAAGCTGCTCCCGGTGTCCAGCTCATCGAGCTGCCCGGCGTAGGTGAGCATCGAGTAGCCAGAGCCGCTCAGTGTGTTGGTGCTCCAGCTCGCGATGGTGTGGGCCGAGACGGCGTAGTCGCTGGCTGCATCGATGGTGGTGTTGCTCAGGTAGAGCGTGCCGCCGTCGATGCCGTTGATGCCGTCGCCGGTGCAGTCAGAGATATCGGAGCTGTCCAGCTGAACCTCTCCGCCAGACTCCAGAATCAAGCACCCCTCGCCGTCACTGCCGCCCTCGCTCAAGGTCAGGCCTTCCGCATCGAGCTCACCGTAGTTGCCGATCCTCAGGCCCACCCAGTCTCCCGCCGCCGGGCTGCTCTCTCCAGAGCTGATGCTCACCCCAGTGCTGGTCCCGTCCACCACCAGGGAGCCGCCGTTGGTGCTGTTGGCGATGCCGACGTAAAACTCAACGCCGCGAAGGACCACGATCTCTACGCCGTCCTCTAGGGTGAGCTCCGGCGCTGGCACGCCTGTCACCTTCAAGTCGTAGGAGACCTGGTAGGGCACGTCTAGCGCTTGCCAGGTGTCGTCTTGGTAGACCCGGCCGCTGAGCAGGTTGATCAAGTCATCGCCGTTGCCAGTGTAGGCCGAGTCACTGTTCAGAGCGGAGGCGTAGTAGGGGTAGATCTCCACGCCGTAGTCGCCGCTGGTCGTCACGGTGTTGCCCGAGAAGTTTCCAGCAGCCCCCAAGGAGCCCAAGACGTACAGGCCGCTGTCCGCGCTGTCCTGCACCGTGGAGTCGGTCAGGATCAGCTCCCCAGCCGAGGTCACGTAGACCCCGTTCGCGTCGCTGTCGCTGATGTCCAGGTTGTCGGCGTAGACATCGCCGGCCACGTAGAGCGCGCCGGTCCCGTTGCCGCCAGCGTAGGAGATCTCCACGCCGCTCAAGGTGCTCGTTGAGTTGTCGAAGTAGCTGCCCAGGGTCAGCCCTGACCAGTCTCCGGCCACTGGACTGCTGTTTGCGCTGGTGAGCACGATTCCGGTTGTGCTGCCGTCCAACTCAATGCCACCGGCACGGGTCGTCGTGCCGACGGTCAGACCCGTTCCCTCCGAGAAGTAGAGGGTCACGCCGTCCTCGATGGTCAGCACGGGGTTCCCAGTGCCGTACACCCCCAGGCTGCTCTCCAGCTCGTAGCCCACGTCCAAGAGCGCCCAGTCCGCGTCGGTGTCGATGTTGGTCCCGAAGACCTGAACGCGATCGATGCCGTTGCCGACCAGGGTGTTGCTGCTGTCCAGCTCTGGGACCGAGTCCGCCGAGACGCTCAGTGGGTAGTCCCCGCTGCCTGAGATGGTGTTGGAGGAGAAGTTGCTGCTGCCAGCGGTCTGGATGGAGGCGTCGGCGTCGATGTAGACGCCGTCCTCTGCCGCATCGGTGATGGTGCAGCCCGTCATGTCCAGGACAGCGCCGTTTCGCACAAAAACGCCATGACTGGCTGAGTCCGTGACGGTGCAGTCCACCAGATCCAGACTCACGGTGGTGATGTCGATAGCCCCACTGGAGGAGCCCGCGTAGGCCACGGTCAAGCCTTCGATCTCCGTGTCGCCTCCGGTGCCCGTGCTGAAGTAGAGCCCATCCCAGTCCCCCGCCGCAGGTGCGCTCTCGGAGCTTGTGAAGGTGACCCCTGTGGTGCTGCCTTCGATGATCAAGTCTCCAGTCTTGCCGCTGGGTCCAATGGTCATCTTGGTGCCCGCGTCAAAGCTGACCGTCACACCGTCTTCGACCGTCACGGACCCGCCGCTGTAGACAGAGACATCGCAGGTGACCGTGTGGTCTACGCCGCTCTTCCAGGTCTCATCGCCGGTGATGTTTCCGCAGTGGTCCTCACTGCAACCATCGTCGGGCGTTCCATCACAGTCATCGTCGATGCCGTCGTCACAGACCTCGCTCGCCGCTGGAGAGATCGCGCTGTCGGCGTCATCGCAGTCATCGTCTCCGCTGACGTAGCCGCTGGGCTCGGTGCAAGCGGTCTTGCTGCCCGAGGAGGAGGCGCCGTAGCCATCGGAGTCCGAGTCCAGGTACCAGGTGCTCGCATCGCTGGCGTCGTCCTCGTCCGCGCTGCCGTCACAGTCGTTGTCCGTGCCATCTCCACAGACCTCGAGCCCGGCGGGGCTGATGCTCGCGTCCGCATCGTCGCAGTCCGTGCTCGCGCTGACGTAGCCCGAGGGCGCTGTGCAGCTCGTGCTGCGGTTGCTGCTGTCGCCGTAGCCGTCCCCGTCGCTGTCCAGATACCAGTCCAGCTGGTCGATGGCAGCGTCGTCTACATCGCCGTTGCAGTCATTGTCGCGGCCATCACAGACCTCGCTGGCGCCAGGGTTGCTCTCCGCTCGGCCGTCGTCACAGTCCGTATCGTCGGCCACAAAGCCGCTGGGCTGAGAGCACGCGGCCTTGCCATTGCCCACGTCCCCATAGCCGTCGCCGTCCACGTCGGAGTAGTAGGTGCTCGCGTCTATCGCTGTGTCCTCATCGACCTTGCCATCGCAGTTGTTGTCGATCCCATCGCAGTACTCGTCGGCGGAGGGAGACACGCTGGCGTCGGCGTCATCGCAGTCATCGTCCTTCTCCGAGGTCAGCGTGGGCTGCGTACAAGAGCGGGTCACCGAGTCCGGCACACCGTGTCCGTCGCCGTCGGTGTCGGCGTACCAGGTCAGCCGATCCAGAGCGTCCACATCGACCACGCCGTCACAGTCGTTGTCCAAGCCATCGCAGACCTCCTGTGCCGAGGGACGAATGTCCGCGCTCGTGTCGTCACAGTCCGTGCCCAGACCGACCCGCCCCTCGATCGCTGTGCATGAAGCGAGGGCGTCGCCCTCCTCACCGTAGCCATCACCGTCGGCGTCCAGGTACCAGAGCACCTCGGGTGACTCGTCCACCTGCCCATCGCAGTCGTTGTCGCGGCCATCGCAGTCATCCAGCCCCAGATCGTTGGCGAGGGGGTCGGTGTCATCACAGTCAAAGTCGTTGCTGACGTAGGCCTCGCCAGGACTCTCGCAGCCCTCTTCCAGGGTCGACGGGTCGCCGTAGCCGTCGCCATCTTGGTCCAGATACCACTGGGTGAGGTGGCCCTCGTCGATCTCGCCATCACAGTTCTGATCCACCCCGTCGCAGATCTCCTCGGCCTCTGGGTTGATCTCCGGATCCTTGTCCTGACAGTCACCGGACTCCAAGACGTAGTTGGTCAGCTCCAGGGTGCAGCTCTCGGTGAAGGTCTCGGGATCTCCGAAGCCGTCGGCGTCACCGTCTAGGTACCAGAGGCGCCCGTTGTCCTCGTCCACGACATCGTCGCAGTCCTGGTCCAAACCATCACAAGCCTCAGTGGCCCCCGGAAAGGTCTGATCGTTGTCATCGTTGCAGTCCCCTTCCGCCTCAGAGAATCCATCTCCGTCCACGTCTGCCGTGCTGAGCTCGGATTCGTCCGAGTCTGTCGGCTCACCCTTGCACGCGACCAACAAAGCAAAAAATACCAACCACAGGGTCACACCTGCCTCCGCATCGTGGTTCAGGATACCCCTCTCTGATGCGAGTTCTGGCAGCAGACATCGGCGGCAGCAACACCCGGGTGCAGATCCTGGACGCCTCTGGCCTGGTAGAGACCCTTAGGATCCCCACCTCAGGCCCTTCACTTGCTCAGGCCCTCAAGCCTTACGAATCCTCTTTCGTTGGGCTATCTGGCGCGGTCCTTGCCATCGCTGGGCCGGTTCAGGAACAAAAAGCGAAGCTGACCAACTTCTCTTGGGACTTGGACGCGCAGAAGCTCAGCCACGCTCTGGGCTGCCCCGTTCGTTTGGTGAATGACTTTGAAGCCGCAGCTCTCGGCGTCAGCGTCTTGCCCGAAAGCGCCACGGAGCATCTGAGTGGTCCACCCCCCGATCCAATCGGTCTCGCAGTGGTTCTGGGACCCGGCACAGGACTTGGACAAGCTCTGCTTCTTCCAGGCCACCCCAGGACGGTTCACCCGACGGAGGGTGGCCACGTCGATCTGGCTCCCAACTCTCCCACTCAAGCCAAGATCTGGGACTGGCTGCACACGCAGCACGGCCACGTCAGCGCAGAACGCGTGCTCTCGGGCGCGGGTCTGTTGGCCCTGCAACACTTCTTTGCGCAGGAACTGAATCAGCCCAGGTTGGCCAGTCCGGCGGCAGTGAGCAGCTCCGAGACCCGCTCTGCACGTGCTGCACTGACCCAATTCGTCCAATTCCTGGGCGCCCACGCAGGGAATGTGGCCCTGGCCTTGAACCCGCCCGGTGGGGTCTGGATCGCCGGTGGCATCGCGCCCCGCCTGCCCCTAAAGGCGCTCGGTTTGCTCGAAGCCTTCCACAACAAAGGGCGCCTGTCCCCAGCTTGCGCGCAGGTGCCCCTGATGCTGGTGCTGGACTCGGACCTTGGCTTGATGGGGGCCGCGGCCCTGGCCCGGCGGCTCTACGGCGAGGTGTAGGATGGCGGCAATGACCCCCTTCTCGACCGCGTTCACCCAGGCCGTCCAGTTCGGACTGCTCACGGCGGTCCATCTCCCCGATGATCCCAGCCCTGTGCCCGAGCAGGTTCTGGCCCGTCTGCCGGAAGCGGAGATCGAACACGCACGCACCTTGAAGGGCTACCGCCAGGTCTCCTTTGTCGGCGGTCGCTTGGCGCTGCACGAGACCTTGGGCCAGCTCCGCATGCCCAATGACCCCATCCTCTGCGATGACCACGGCTGTCCGATCATGCCCGAGGGCATGGCCGGGTCCATCAGCCACAAGCGCACCCTCGCCATCGCGCTGGTGGCCCGCTCGCGCCACGGCCAGCTGGGCGTGGACCTGGAAGACTTGAACCCTGAGCGAATGGGCGTGGCGAGCAAGGTGCTGCGTCCAGAGGAGCTGGCGGAGCTGCAGGCCCTGCCGCCCGAGCGCCAGTGGACCAGCCTGCTGCTGCGCTTCTCTTTTAAGGAGGCGGTCTACAAGGTCCTGAACCCGCAGCTGCGGCGCTACATCGACTTTCAAGAGGCACGGGTTCACCTGGATCTGGACCTGACGGCCAGTGTGGACCTGCACCTCAAGGATCAGGAAGAAGGACCCTTTTCACTGGACGGACGCTACCAGTGGATGGAGGGCCGGGTGCTGACCATGGTGCGCATTCGCCCCGATGCCCACTCCGGGGCTCCCCTCAACGGAAACAAGGGCCGACTCAAGGGCTCCAGCGAGGCTCCCTGAGCACGAGGGCGGTCTCGAAGACCTGCTCGCCGTCTATGATGATTCGGCCGTCCAGAAGCGCCACAACAAGACCACTGGCGCCCACATCAAAGGACACGGGCACGCCGTCCAAGTCCTGGATCTGCTCGTGGCGCACCAAGGTGGTCTCCGGCCCCTCGCGGCCCGGTGCCCGGCGAAGGTAGCTGATCTCCTCCCCGTCACAGCGCGGAGACTCCAGCTGCACGCCGGGACGGGCCACCACGCGCTGCTCGACCCGGTCCCCGTTGAGCTCAAAGATGCCGCTGGCACCCGAGGAGAGAGGCTCCGCAGGCGAGGCCCATGTCGCTCGCTCGCAGCCCTTGCCCATGGACCGCGGCGCGGGCTTGGCCTGCAAGCGGGCAGGCACGCTCGGGCTCGGGGAGGCCTTGGCTGGCTGCATCAAACCGGTCCTCAAGTCCAGCGCCCAGGAGGCGGAGAGGGTCTCGACCACCAAGCTGCCTTCCCGACTCTCCAGCACCTTGACCCCCAACAGACGCTCAGGGACCTGCTTGCGCACGACCGAGGCCAGCGCCAGGTCTGGACTGCCCCCGGCCAAGTGCAAGTAGGCGGCGGCCTGGGCAGCTTGGCCTCGCTGAAAGGACAGAAGCCCCATCAAGGCCTGATGCGGCACATAGGCCGGACTGCGGGGGTCCAGCTCCGTGACCTGAGCGCCCTGCTCCCACGCCCCTTCCAGGTCCCCCGTGCAGGTCAGCGCTTGGGCTTGCCAGGCGCGGAACTCGGAGGCGGAGATGCCGACTCCATCCCGGGCATAGAGCAGCTCAGCGGCCCGGGCACACTGGCTGTTGTCCAGCTCTGCCCGGGCCAACCAGAAGGCCACGTCATCGTCCCAGGGCCGCTGCTCCAAGAGGGCGCGCAGCTCGGGCCGAACATCACGGGTCTGCTGGTGGTAGGCGTCCACGGCGCGCGCCAAGGCCACCCGGGAAGGGGCAGCGTTGGCATGTAGTCCGAGGCTCGCCAGGAGAAGGAGCATGCATCCGGCCTAACACCGGAGGCCGCATCAGTGACGGAAGTGGCGGGCGCCCGTCATCACCATGACCACGCCAGCGGCCTCTGCGGCAGCGACGACCTCTTCATCCCGAATGGAGCCGCCGGGCTGAATGATGGCGGTGACACCGGCCTCGACCGCAGCCTGAATGCCGTCGGCGAAGGGGAAGAAGGCGTCCGATGCGAGCACCGAGCCCTGGGTGGGCCGGGTGGCTTTGCGGATGGCCAAGTGCACGCTGTCCACGCGGCTCATCTGACCCGCTCCAGTGCCGTTGAGCACCAAGCCCTCGCCTTCCGCGCGGGCCAGGACGATGGCGTTGCTCTTTACGTTGCGGGCGACCTTCCAAGCAAAGTTGAGCTCCCGCACCTGCTCTGGCGTGGGCTGCTTTGAGGTGGCGACCTTCCAACCTGACTGGGCACCTACATCCCAATCCTGGAGCAACCAGCCTCCCTGAACGCGCCGAGCATCGAGACCCGCTGGGGTGCTGCTGGCCCAGTCGTCGGGCAGCTTCATCACGCGCAGCTTGGTGCGCTTGGCGAGCAAGGCCAGGCCCTCTTCATCAAAGCCTGGGGCGGCCAGCACCTCGAAGAATACGCGGCTCTGTCGGACCGCGCGCACATCGTCGACGCTCAGCGGTCGGTTGAAGGCCAGGATGCCGCCAAAGGCCGAGACGGGGTCTCCACTCAGGGCCATCTTGAAGGCTTCGCTCAGCTCGGTGGGGTGAACGCCGACACCGCAGGCGTTCATGTGCTTGACCACGACGCAGGTGGGGTCTTGAAACTCAAAGGCCGCGCGAAGGGTGGCGTCCAGATCGGCCAGGTTGTTGAAAGACAGCTCCTTGCCTTGGAGCTGCTCAATGCGGGCCATGCTGCGGCCCTTGGCGTTGGGGTCCGCGTAGAAGACCGCACTCTGGTGAGGGTTCTCGCCGTAGCGGAGACCCTGCACGCGGCGCATCGGGATGGCCAACTCGGTGGGCGCGGGGGCAGCGACCTGCTCCGCCAACCAAGTGGAGATCAAGCCATCGTAGGCCGCCGTGTGCTGGAAGGCCTTGACCGCCAAGTGCTGGCGCTGGGTCGCGCTGAGCTTGGAGACCCCTTCGGTCAGGGTGGCGTAGTCACTGGGGTCGACCACGACCGCGACGCTGGCGTGGTTCTTGGCGGCTGAGCGCACCATCGAGGGGCCGCCGATGTCGATCTGCTCGACGGCCTCGGGGAGGGAGGCTCCCCCACTCACCGTGCGCTCGAAGGGGTAGAGGTTGCAGGCCACCACCTCGATCCAGCGCACATCGTTGGCGGCAGCCTCGTCCTCGTCCTGGCCTCGCCTACCCAAGATGCCCCCATGAATCTTGGGGTGCAGGGTCTTGACGCGACCGCCGAAGATCTCGGGGGCTCCGGTGTACTCACTGACCTTGGTGACGGGCACCCCACCAGCGAGGAGGGCCTTGGCGGTGCCGCCGGTGGACAGGATCTCGAAGCCTTGGGCGACCAGCGCTTGGCCAAGCTCGACGATGCCGGTCTTGTCGCTGACGGAGAGGAGGGCGAGGCGGGACATAGGGTGCTCCAGCGGGTGATGAAGCTGGCCTAACCATGGCCCCGAAACAGGGGACCGGTGGTTGCCCGATGGTTGCAGTGGAGGCGCTTTGGTGGCGCCTCTGTGTCAGTCCGCGCCCGAGCTGTTCAGCGGCTCTGAACCCGGCTCCGAGCTTGGCAAAACCTGGAAGCTCATCACCGTCAACTCATGGGGACCGCTGGCAAAACCCAGGACCATCACCGCCTCTCCCACGTAGGGCTCCAGGTAGTCCGCACCGGGGCCGACCATGACCAGACGCATGCCCGAGCCGCGCAGGATCAAGTCCACGCTGTTGCCATTGCGACGAAGGACCCCGACAAAGGGCGCCGAGCCGTCCTGGGCCGCGATGACTTGGTAGTCCTGGACCTGGAGCTTGAGACCTCGGCGAACACCATCGACTTGGACTGTGCAGTCGTCCATGGCATGGAGCGCGAGCATCTCGCCCTTGAGGCGCAGACGGTAGTCGCGCGCATCACTGTGCAGGAGCACCTCATCGGCGCTGATCTCTAGGACCCCCTGGGTCTGCACGGTCGCGCAAGCAAGCGCCAAGCTCAGGCCGACCACTCGAAGCCCTCCATGGCGAAGAGACCGCAGTCCTCGACCGGAAGACGCTCGATGGCCTGTTCAAGCGCCGGGTCCGCCTCGATCAAGACGCGGCGCGCCTCAAGCAGAGAGCGGGTGGTCGCGATGGACTCTTGGATGCCGAAGGGGTCGTCTCCACCACCCGCCAAGAGCAAGTCTGGAAGGTAGGGCCAGGCGGCCCAGGCCATGCGACGCCAGGTCTCCGCCTCTTCCAGCTCAGAGCCCGCCCAAAGGGCCCGCAGAGTGGGGTCGAGCTGCAGACAGGACCACATGCACGCGGCCTCCCAGATGGTCTCGCGAGACAAGAGCAGCTCCCCTACGGAGCTGCCCAGCTCTTGGACCTCGTGTAGAAGCTGCTGGTCCACCTTGGCCAGAGCATGCAAGGCCTTGTCGCTGGCCTGAACCAGCCTGGGGTAGTGGGACAGGCGGAGCTGCTCAATCACCTGCTCGTCTGGCAGTTTGAGGCTGTTGGGGAAGCGCGCGGGCTCCTCAGCGCCCAGCTCATTCTCTTCCTCGTTCCAAGCGAAGCTGCCCAGCCCGAAGTCCTCGCTCGGCTCGTCGTTGAGGTCCTCGTCCATGCCGATGGTGGGTTCAGCAGCGGTCCAGAGGGCGCCAGCTTCGGTGCGCAAGCTCTCCATCTCCATCATCGCCACCTGGGTGGGCGGGACCACCGGAGGCAACTCGCGCAACATCGTGACCTCGGTCACCTCGTCTCGAATGCCCTCCCGAAGCTTCTCGGTCAGATCGCTGGAGTTGGAATCCTCGGCGTCGGCCAGCTCTGCGAGGCGGGCCAGGGAGTCGGCCGGAATCGCCAGCTCGGTCACCTCGTCGGTGTCCTCGTGCGAGAGCTCCCAGCGACCCGAAGTGGGTCCGAGCAGGGCCTCCAAGGGCGGCCGATCGTCGTCCAACTCCAGCAGGGGATCCTCTTGATCAATGGAGATTTCTTCCAGATCTAGATCGTCCAAGGGTTGGTCCAACTCCAGCTCCATGAGCTCATCGACCCCGCCCCTGACCTCTACTGGGCCGTCTCCGCGCTGCTGCATCTCGCGGGCAGAACGCTGAGGATCCCCAGCACGTGCCTGATCCTCCATCGCATCGATGCCGGAAAGCAAGCGCTTAAAGCTCTGGCGAAGCTGGTCAAAAAAAGCCATCGGCGCAGAGCGTATCAGGCGCGCGGGACAGGTGAGAAGGTGGCTTGATGAGAGCTTGACGTATGGGGCCAATTCCGCTATCCATCCATGCTTTTCGGCGGCACCGAAGCTCGACCCGGGTTTGACCGGGAATTCGCCGTGCGCCAGCGGCAAGCTCGCGGCGCCATGCGCCACCCCCGTGACCTGGCAGGTCCCTGATGATGTTGCTCCCCAAGACCATTGGTCCCGTCACTCTCCAGCGCAAGCTGGGGACGAGCGGTGTCTCTGAGTCCTACCAAGGTGTCATGGCCAGTGATGGCCGACGCGTCCTCGTTCGTCGCATCCTCCCTTACTTGAGCAGAGACAGGGGCAAGCTCGCAGGGCTCGAAGCACGCGTTCGCGACCTGCTCGCAGTCTCTCACCCGCTGCTGGTTCCACTGGTTGACTGGGTAGAGGTCGAAGACGAGCGCTTGGTCGTGGAGTCTTGGGTCGAAGGCTTGGACTTGGACCGGATCCTCTCCGGCTGCCGCGCCCAGGGACAACACGTCCCTGCCAACGTCTTCCTGAACCTGGCCACCCAGCTCTGTTCTGCCCTGGAGGTCCTGCACGGACGCCCTGGCAAGAGCACCGGAGCGGAGAACCTGCTTCACCTGGGCCTGCAGCCCGCACACCTCTTTGCGACCAACCAAGCTCGGGTGGTTCTGGGCGGCTTTGCCCTGACCCGCTCCCCCACTGCCCTGTCCCAGAGCGGCGTGAGCAGCCCCATTCCCCAGCGATTGGAGTACCTCTCTCCGGAGCAGACCTGGCCGGACCAGAGGCTGAGCTGCGCCAGCGATGTCTTCTCCCTGGCGGCCATCCTCCATGAGCTACTGACCCTCAAGCCCCTCTTCCGGGCAGACAGCAGCCTCCAGACCATTCACCAGGTTCGTGCTGCGGATGTGTCCGCCTCTATGGTGGAAGTACAGGCCCGCATGCCTGGCTTGGAGAAGGTCCTGGCCCGCGCCCTCAGCAAGAACGCGGCCCATCGCTACCAACGTGCTTTTGTCCTGCGAGAGGAGCTGCGCGGCCTGATGGCCAGCTACGACTTCTCGAACATCGTCGAGGACACCCAGCGCTTCCTGGCGAGCATCAACAAGGCCTCTGCAGTCAAGGCTCCCGCAGCCGCGGAGCCCGAGACCACCGCGGCACACATCCTCGCCGCGGAGCGGATCGCCAAAAAGAGCGCCCAAGAGCGTGAGCAGCAGACGCAGCGCGAACAGCAGGCTCTGCTCGAGGCCCAGCGACGAGAGCTGGCTGAGATCTCCAACCCACCTACGGACTTGGCAGAGGGTCCCCTTCCGGCCCGTCCCCGCCCGGTGAATCAGCCAGCCCCAGCGCCGTTTCACCCCATCCCGGGTGGCTTTGGGGCGGCTCCCGCGGTGCCAGCATCCAGCCCAACGCTGCTGCCATTGGATGAAGAAGAGCCCCCTCTGCACGGGAACGAGGAGACCACGAACGTCGGCTTCTCTGCTCCGCCGCCAGTCCCTCATCTGCCCGAGTCCAAAGGCGAGGTCACCTCAGCCCTGCCTGCTCCCCAGAACCGAGAGCAGACCGCAGCCCTGAGCCCCCCACCGCTCGCAGCGGCGCCTCGCATCGCCGCCTCACCGCGCATCGCCGCCTCGCCACGCATCGCTATGCCCCAAGAGGACCCCGATGACGAGGTCCTGGAGGCCCTGGATGCCCCAGAGGGCACGCCCACTGGGATGAACACCTGGGATCCCAACGCTCCGCTCCCAGTGCACCAAGTAGACGATGCCGCCGCAACAGCTCCTCCGCTGCAGACCCCGCCTCCCATCGGCGTAGCAGCCGCCGGCGCTGCGACCACCCCAATGCCGAAGCAAGCCTCGGGCCCACCGCCCGGCGCGACCCAACCCGTGCCGGTGAATCGCGAGACAGGGGCCTCAACGGTCATCACGCCGCTCAAGCAAAAGCCCGCAGCTGCAGCAGCCCCAAGCCCCCCTCCCGCCGCAGCACCGGCC
>CAJXRZ010000055.1 GCA_913060515.1 uncultured Pseudomonadota bacterium
GAGATTTCTGCCTGTCTCGTGGGCTCGGAGATGTGTATAAGAGACAGCTCCTGAGTGGGGGCGGAGTCAGGGCTTGGAGGAATCAGCACGGCGGTGGCCTGGTAGGCCGGCTCCAGCATGGTGCGCGCGACCGATGAGATGGCCTGAACGTCCACGGCTGCGTAGTTGCTCGCGAAGGTGTCCACGACCGAGATGGGGGCGCCGCCGCGGGTCATGCGTCCAACCAAATCGCTGACCGCCACGGGGTCATCCAGGCGCAGCTTCATCGCGCGAAGACCGTGGTCTTGGGCCGCTTTGAGTTCTGCGGCGTTCGGCGCAGTGGCCCAGCGCTGAAGCTCCGCTTGGATGGTGGCCTCGACATCGGCCAGGTGAGCGGCGTCGGCGAGCTCCACGCTGAGCACGAAGAGGTGACGGTCCGTAAAGCCCGGGTCTCCGCCTCCGAAGTCCAGGGCCCAGCCCGTCTCCCGCTCCAGCTTGCGTCGCAGTGGCGCAGTGGGGCCGGTGAGCAGCTCCTCCATCACCGCCCAGGCAGCGATCTCGGGGCTCGTTGGGTCAAAGCCTGGCATGCGGTAGCCGGCCATCAGCAGGGGGCTGGTAGGGCCGCCCTGCCAGTCCACCTCAATGCGCAGGGGCTCCTGAGAGATGGGTTCAGCGGGCATCCCATACATCCCCGTCTCAACCTTCCAGCTGCCCCAAGCCGCCTCGACCCAGGCCTGGACCTGCGCGGGGTCCACGTCCCCGGAGACCACGATGCGGGTGCGCTCGGGGCGGTACCACATCTCAAAGAAGTCGGTGGCGTGCTCAATGGCGGTGGGCATGGCCTGGATGTCCGCCTCCCAACCGATGGTGGGGTGGTGGTAGGTGTGCTCCCCGTATGCGGCGGCGTAGAGCTGCTCATCGCTCATGCCCCAGGGGCTGGCCCGGCTCATTCTGTACTCGCCATAGACCGCGCCGGACTCGCGCTGGAGTTGCTCGGTGCTGACCTGGAAGTTCAGGAAGCGGTCCGCCTCGATCTGCACCACCCGCTCCAGCGAGGCGGCGGGGACCACGGCGGTGTAGACGGTCTCGTCCATCCAAGTCCAGGCGTTCTCGGCGACCCCCAGGCGCAGCAGTTCGTCCTCGCGGGGCTGGCGTGGCAGCTCCTCGGAGCCGTAGAACATCAGGTGCTCAAAGAGGTGGGCCAAGCCGGTCGTGCCTTCCATGACCTCGTTCTTGGAACCCACGTCTACCCAGGTCTGCCAACTCACCACGCCGGGGGTCGGCGTAGGGATGACGTGGAGGGTCAATCCATTCTCAAGTTGGGTCGTCTGGATTCCCGCGGGCAGCAGTGTGCTCTGGGCCGAGGCGAGGGGGGCGAGCAGAAGGATCAGGCTGGACACGCGGGCGCTCCGAGGCTGTGGAGAAAACGGGGGTGCTCCCGTGCTAACCTTGCGGGGTTCCGCTAGGAAGGAGTCGTCGCATGCAGCAAAGCACGGGTTGGCAGAGCAGCGAACGTGAGAGCGAAGCACCGCCGCCACCTGAGCGGATTCCTGTCGCCGAATTGGACACGCGCAGCTTGATGCGGATGCTGCGGCGTCCCAGTGAGAGCGACCACATGCCCGAATCGGAGATCTGGCGGGCCTACCAAGAGCTCAGCCGCCGCGGGGAGCCCCAGGTCACCGAACTCTTCCTTCGCAGCTTGAAGGGCTTGCACCGGCGACGGGCTGTTGGGGCATCGGACTTGCCCTGTGCAGATCCCAGCCCCGATGAGCACCGCCTGGTCGAGGACCCCTACGTGGGCGAGCTCTGGAAGGCCTACAAGCGCTGCATCTCCCAGCGACGTCCCGGGCCCGCAAGTGCGCTGCTTCGTGATCTGGAGCAGCAGTTGGTGCGGTGAGAGGTGCTCCTTGGCTTGTCGTTGTTGACTGCCAATTTCAATAAGGCTACGCTTGTGACCAGACGAGGTCACTGTGGTCCTTCGCGCACCTGCCTTTGAGTCCGATTCCGGCGCCCCCAGCTTGGCGGGTACCCCCCTCCGCACCCCGGTGACCATTTCATCGGTCGGTGGAGAACGCGGCTTTCGCCGTCGTCTTTTGGAGCTCGGCTTGCTGCCCGGTACCCAGGTCGAGATCATCCGTGTGGCCCCCCTTGGCGACCCGATGGAGATCTCCTTGCGCGGCTCTCGTCTGTCCATTCGCCGCGAGGAAGCCGCCCAGGTTCGCATCAAGCCCGTCGACCCGCCGGCTCGGCCCGCGTGAACGAGCTCCAGGACGTGGCCGGGGCCCGGGCGCCGCTGGTCGTTTTGGCCGGCAACCCCAACTCCGGCAAGAGCACCCTCTTCAACCGTCTGACCGGCGGGAGCGCGCGCACGGGCAACTACCCAGGCGTGACTGTCGAGAGCAGCATTGGGGTGATGAAGGTGGGAGAGGGGAGCGCTGAGCTCGTCGACCTGCCAGGGACCTACTCCCTTGTCGCCCGCACCCTGGAAGAGCGCCTGACCCTCTCCGCGGTCCTGGGCTTGGAGGGCTTGGCCCGCCCGGACGTGGTCGCGGTCTGCGCCGATGCCACCGTGCTCTCTCGCAGCCTCTACCTGTTGCTGCAGCTGCAGGAGTTGGGCGTTCCCGTGGTGCTCATTCTGACCATGGTGGACCAGGCCGAGGGCTTGCTGCCCGAGCCCGGAATCCTGGAAAGCCTGCTGCGATGCCCCGTCGTGCGTGTGGTCGCACGTGATGGATTGGGCCTGGACGAGACGCGCCAAGCTCTGTCCCGAGCCATCGACGCCGGTCCGCCGCCTCCTGTGTGGCGTTGGGCCCCCGGAGAGGATCTGCGCGAGGCCATCGAGCTGGCGCGAGTCGCGCTGCCACCGACTTGGCCTGCCTCCGATGCCTTGGGCTTGTGGGCTCTGATGTCTTGGACGCCAGAGGGAGAGGAAGATGCCGTTGGGGCGCTGACTCCCGAGCTCCAGCAAGCGATGGAGCGGCTGGCCTTGCACCCCAGCGACATCGATGACGAGGCCATTGGAGCCCGCTACGCCTGGTTGGACGCAGAGGTCCTGCCGCTCCTTCAAGGCCAAGCCGACCGCAGCTTCACCGAGAAGCTGGACCGGGTGCTCATCCATCCCGTCGCCGGCTTCGCCGTCTTCTTGGTGGTGATGGGGCTGCTCTTCCAGGGCCTCTTTGCTTGGTCGGACCCGGCCATTGGTGCCATCGAGATGCTCTTTGGCTGGCTGGGTGGGCTCGCAGAGGGCGCGCTGCCCGCCGGCATTCTCACGGACCTACTCGTGGAAGGCGTCATCGGTGGGGTGGGCGGCGTGATCGTCTTTCTGCCGCAGATCCTCCTGCTCTTCCTAATCCTGGGACTGCTCGAGGACAGCGGCTACCTGGCCCGCGTGGCCTACCTGATGGACCGCATCATGCGCTCCATGGGGCTCAATGGACGGGCCTTTGTGCCCATGCTCTCGGGCTTTGCTTGCGCGGTCCCCGCCATCATGGCCACCCGCTCCATGCCCAGAGAGCGAGACCGCATCCTGACCATGATGGTTGTGCCCCTGATGACCTGCTCGGCCCGTCTGCCGGTCTACACCTTGATCATCGGCTCCCTCTTTGTGGGCTCCACCTGGGTCCAGTCGGGGCTGCTTCTGGCCATGTACGCCTTCTCGGTGCTCACGGCGCTGGTTACCGCCTGGGTGCTCTCCAAGACCCTGCTCAAGGCCCAGCCCACTCCGCTGGTGTTGGAGCTGCCCACCTACCGCTGGCCCAGGCTGCGGGACGTGGCGACCATGATGTGGCGCCGCACCAAGGAATTCCTAAAAGACGCCGGCACCGTCATCTTGGGCTGCACCATCGTGCTCTGGGGGCTGCTCAGCTTCCCGGCCAACGTGCCCACCACCATCGACTACCCGGCCGCCATCGCCGCAGCGAGCAGCGAGGAGCAGGTCCAGGACTTGGAGAACGCCTTGGCCTCTGAGCAGCTCGCGGGCTCCTACGCCGGTCAGGTGGGGCAGTTCATTGAGCCGGCCATTGAGCCCTTGGGCTTTGACTGGAAGATTGGCGTGGGCCTGATCGGCGCTTTCGCCGCCCGCGAGGTCTTTGTCTCCACCATGGGCGTGGTCTACAGCGTCGGCGACTCGGTGGACGAGGAGGACGCCGGCCTGCGCGCCCGCATGATGGAAGAGCGCCGCGCCGATGGCAGCTCGGTCTACACGCCCCTCACAGGGCTCTCCCTGCTGGTCTTCTTCGCCTTGGCCGCGCAGTGCATGAGCACCCTGGCGGTGGTCAAGCGCGAGACCGGCGGCTGGAAGTGGCCCGTGTTCATGACCGTCTACATGACGGCCTTGGCCTGGGGCGCCAGCTTCTTGGTCTATCAGGGTGGCCGGCTTCTGGGCTTTCAGTAGGGGCGCGCTCTTTGGAGCGTGTCAGTCGGGCAGCAGTCGGCCCAGGCGCCAGGCGTTGGCGCCGTGGTTGTGCACGTGGAGGCGGATCAGTGTGGCCTCGGGCGCGGAGGAGGGCACTGTGAGGCGCTCGTCGTAGATCACGCCTTCGCTGGGAATCTCCGGTTCGATGCGCCAGATCTCTTCGTCCCCGATCCAGATGCTCATGTGACCCGTCGCCGGCTCGGGCGCCGCCAAGGTGCCGTGCCAGGCCAAAAGAGAGAGGAGCTCGCCCTCCTCCAGAGCGCTCAGGCTGGGCTGGCCCAAGGTCACCCAGGGGCACGTGTCGGTTTGCACCTCGATAACACCGCTTTCAACCTGGACGCCTGCGGCGCCGCACGGCTCAGGAGCCGGACCGATGGGGTCTTCACTGTCGTCCAGAATTTGCCAAGCGCCGGCGTCGACAAGCAGGCGCGGCCCGGTGTCATCGGGGCTCTCGCCGGTGCAGGCTAGGAGCAGGATCAGCAGGGCATTGCCAGTCAGCATGAGGTCCATATACAATGCCCGTCACGGAGCTGCCCATGTTCGCGATTTTGATGAGCCTTGCATGTACCACCGACGAGCCCAGCGTTGACGATACCGTCGTCGTCGCTGGAGACGAGTTGACCTTCTACGCGGATGTAAAGCCGGTTCTGGATGTGCACTGCACCCGCTGTCACTTCGACGAAGGGCTGGGAGTAGGGGACTTCACAGATCCGGACACCGTCACGGCTTTCGCCGAAGTGATGTTGGGTCAGATCGACTCCGGCGCCATGCCTCCGGCAGTCAGCGACACCGAGTGCCATGACTACCGCGGCTCGGACCAGCTCAACATCGATGACTCCGAGCGCAAGATCATCGCGGACTGGATCGATGGCGGAAAGGTGATGGGCGACCCGGCCACCGATCCCCAGGTCGTTCCCACCAGCGGCGTGCTCTCTGACCCCGACATCGTGCTGATGATGCCCGAGGTCTACACCCCCACCTGGTCGGATTCCGACAACCCCGGCAACGAGTACCGTTGTTTTGTCTTGGACCCAGATCTGGACGAGGACGTGTACTTCGAGGCCATGGCCCCCGAGGTCGACAACGAGGCCTTGGTGCATCACGTCGTGCTCTTCTCCGAGAACCGCAGCGACATCAGCGAGGCTCAGTGGGACCCTCAGGGGTGGGACTGCATCGACGACTCTGGCGCTGGTGACGGCATGATCGCGGGTTGGGCCCCGGGCATGCTGCCCGTGGAGTTCCCGGCCGAGACCGGCATGAAGCTGGGCTCCAACAAGGTTCTGGTCTTGCAGATGCACTACTACCAGTCCAGCTCCGATGAGCAGCCCGACCGCTCCGGCTACGCCTTCCGCACCAAGCCGGAGAGCGAAGTGGACGAGGAAGTCATCATGTTCCCTCTGGGGATCTACAACTTCAACGTTCCGGCTGGAGACGATGACTACACCGACTCCGACAGCTTCACGAACACCTACCCGGTAAATCTGAAGATCCACGGTGTTTTCCCGCACATGCACGTGCTGGGGCAGGCCTACAGCGCCAGCATCACCCACGCCGACGGCAGCGAGACCTGCGTTGTGGAAGGGGCGTACGACTTCGACAATCAGCTGACCTACCAGTTTGAAGAAGACGACATGCCGGTCATCTCCGAGGGCGACCGCATCAACTTCTCCTGCAACTGGAACAACAGCCTGTCCAACCCGGACCTGCCGCACAGCGAGCCCATCAACGCGGGCTACGGTGAGCGCACCGATGAGGAGATGTGCTTCTTCTTCTCCCTGGTCAGCTACTGAGCTGAGTGGAGAAGGGGCCCCAGCCCGGCTCCTTTCCCATCGAGCGAGCAAGCGCAGCGATCTCGGCCACATCGGCCGGTTCGCTGCGTTGCTGCTCTGGGTGACCTCGACGGCGGGAGATGGGCTGATCGGGTCCGTCCGACTCCACGAGCAAGCGACCTGGGGGCACCTGCTCCAGGGCCAACCTTGGCTTCTTGGCCCCCTCCCATGTGAGCACGCCGCCAAAGGAGAAGCACAAGCCCAGCTTGGCGTAGGACTTCACCATCTCAGGTGAGCCAGAATAGCTGTGCATCACGCCTTGTAGGGGACCGACCTCCTGCAGGAGGGCCAGCAGAGCACCGTGGGCCTTCACGCAGTGCAGGAGCACAGGGAGGTCCAGCTCGCGGGCCACTTGAAGCTGAATGCGGAGCAGGTGGACTTGGAGGGGAAGCTCCCCCGCGGACTTGTCCAAGCCGCACTCGCCGATGGCCACCACCGCATTGCGCTTGGCAGCCTCCCGCAGTCGAGGCCCGAGCGCTGCAGCCTCCGTGTCCGTGAAGGACCCGATGAAGCAGGGGTGTAGTCCCAGGGCGACGCTCACCCCAGGAAACTGGGCCATCTGCAGGGTGCGCGCCCAGGTCTTTGGGTGGGTGCTGGGGACGAGAATCCCCGAGACGCCCGCTGCCTGTGCGCGCTGCACCACGGCCGCCCGGTCGCGGTCGTAGTCCGCGAAGTCCAGGTGGCAGTGGGAGTCGAGATGCACCCTCTACTTGGTGCTGGAGCCCAGCTTGCCGTCGCCGCCCCAGGTGACCACGAACTCGGCCCGGCGGTTGACCGACCACGCGCGCTCGCCGCCCGATGCGTCCAGTGGGGCCTCCTCACCGTAGGAGATGACCGTGACGCGGCTTGGACCGACGCCTTGGTTGGCCAGGTAGGTCTTGACCTCGTTGGCGCGGCGGTCGCCCAGAGCCATGTTGTACTCGGTGGTACCGCGCTCATCGGCGTGACCCTGGATCTGGATCTTCACGTCGGGGTACTTCTGAAGCAGGGCGACGTTGGCGTCCAAAGCGGCCTTGGCGTCGGGGGCCAGCTCGGCGCTGTCAAAGTCGAAGTAGACGCGGGAGAAGTTGCCCACGATCTCGGCGACGTGGTCGGGCATCTCGCGGTCGGGGGGCAGGTCCATGCCTTCGCCGTTGGCGCCGTTCGCGCCGTTGGCGCTGTTGCTTCCGTCCATGGACGTCCCGTCAGGGTTCATCGTCACGTCGGTGTTGTTCTTGCGGCAGGTAGCGCCGGCCAGGATGGCCAGGAGGGCGAGGGAGAGCAGGCGAGACATGAGCGGGGCTCCGCGGAGTGGGGGAAGGGGTGTAAACTCTTGGCATGTCCAGACCTCCCTTGCAACAGTGGCCGACGCTTTCCTCTTTGCCGATTCGGCCGCTGTCAGGGGGATTGATCAATGAAACCTTCTCTGTGGGCGACCCGCCGCAGGCGGTTTTGCAGCGCCTGCACCCTGTCTTTCCGGGGCGGGTCTGTGTGGACATTGACGCGGTCACGCGCCACCTGGATGCTCAGGGCTTCGTGACCCCGAAGCTGATTCCGACAGCGGATGGGGCGCTGTGGGTGGACACCGAGGAGGGGCCTTGGCGGGCGCTGACCTGGGTTCCCGGGAAGACCGTGGATCAGGTGCAGGGGCCGGCTCAGGCGGCGCAGGCGGGCGCCTTGGTCGCGCGTTGGCACAAGGCTCTGGCCGGTCTGCAACATGACTTTGTGTTCTCCCGTCCGCTTGCGCACCACACCCCACACCACATGGAAGTTCTGGAGCGTGCACTGGTGGAACACCAGGAGCACCGGCTAGCATCCCAGGTGCGGCCACTGGCCGATGCGGTGCTGCAGGCTTGGGGGGCCTGGGCGGGTGATTTGGACGAGCCCACGCAGTTTGCCCACGGGGATTTAAAAATCAGCAACCTGCGCTTCACGGCCGAAGGCGAGGGGCTCTGCTTGTTGGATCTGGACACCATGGGGCAGCTTCCCCTCAGCATGGAGCTGGGCGATGCCTGGCGCTCCTGGTGCAACACGGCCACCGAAGATGCCCCCCAAGCGCGCTTCGATCTGGGCCTCTTTCACGCCAGCGCCCAGGGCTACCTCTCCGAGCGTGCCCTTCCAGCTTGGCAGCGCGCGCTCCTACCCCTCGGCGTCCAGCGCATCTGTTTGGAGCTGGCCGCCCGCTTCCTGGCCGACGCCCTAAACGAGTCCTACTTTGGCTGGGACGCCAGCAAGGCGCCTTCGCGTGGGGCCCACAACCTGATTCGCGGTGCCGGTCAGCTGAGCTTGGCGCAGTCGGTGCAAGCTCAGCTTCCGAAGATGGCGGAAGCTCTGAAGTAGATCAGGTCTCGGAGACCGGGAACCCGGTGATCACAGCCGTGGCGCAGTCCACGTTCAGCGTGCGCTGCTGGTTCGAGGCCAGCTCCTTGACGCCCTTGAGCAGGTCCAGAATGTGGCCGCGAATGACCGCGCGACGCACCAAGCCGCGGCGCTTGCCGGACTCCAGCACAAAGGCGGGGCCATGCAGCTCCAGCATGCCGCTCTTGATGTCCAGATCTCCGTCCAAGCGGTCGAACTGCAAGGCCAAGGGGACCTCTCCCAGCATCTGCGTGCGGCTGCGGTTGCCGCGTCGCAAGATGAGGTTGGATGGGCAGAGGTTGCCGTCCATCTCGTGTCCGGTGGGACGGGCATCTTCACTGCGCGCGGTCTCCGGGGTGTGGAGCAGACCGCCCAGCTGACCCTCTTGGATCAGGGGGACCGGCATGGGCGCAACGCCACGGTCGTCGAAGGCCCGGGTGAGCAATGCGCCGTGCAAGGTCGCATCGTCGATCAGGTGCACCCTGTAGGAGCCCAGCTCCCGGTCCTTGAGCTTGGAGAGGAAGCTGCGGCCGGCGAGCACAGTGTCGGCGCAGAAGGCCGGTCCCAGGCGGGTGAGCAGGCTGGCCAGAACGTGGGGTTCCAGCACGATGGCCACATCTTCGGTGCTCGGCAGAGAGACGCTGGGGGCCGCCAAGCTCTGGAGACGCTCGCCCAAGTCCAAGCCGTAGGGCAGGGCCCCGATGCTGGCGAAAGCGCGCCCAGCGGCCTGGAACTCGGTGGAAAGGCTCTCATCGTCCAAGCTGGCCTGGATGCGCACGTCGTAGCGGGTGTCGCTGTTGGACGCGGAGATGCCGCGGGTCGAGTAGAAGGCTCGGAAGGTGCGCACGTCGGCGTAGTCGGTGCTGCGGCAGATCACCCGGGCCGCCTTGCAGCCGCGGAAGTTCTCCAGAGCGACGTCGCTGCGGTCGCGGTCCGTCAGCACGTCGTAGCGCTGGTCATCGAGGCCCACGCCTCGCTCTGAGATCGGGAAGGCCTCGGATGGGCCTTGGTTCTTGTCGGCCTTGGCTTTGTGCGCCCGGGCCATGGCCTTGGTGATCACATCGCGTGCAGCGCTTGGATCCTTGGTGGAGAAGGAGGCGCTCTTGTCGCCGTCCACGTAGACCCGGCCGCGCAGCACGGAGCCGCTCATGACCTGTACGTCAGAGGCCCGTCCGGCGCGGACTTCTACCGAGCGGGCGTCCCAGCGGGCGTCCAAGAGCTCTACATCCGAGGCCCCCTTGTCCCTGGCGAGCTCCGCGAGGCGCTCCAATGCGGGCAAGAGCTTGGGGTCGGTGCTGGTCTCCATGGAGTCTCCAAAGAAGGGATTAAGATGCCTTCAAGGTACCCCGTAGCATCGCGGGCTGCCGAGACCCCCCAGTTGGGAGCCGCGCTTGTTCAGCCTCACCTTGCTCTTGTCCTGCTCCAGCGCGCCGCCACCTGCCCCAGCCCAGGCGGCGGATCCGCCGGCGGCCAGCGTGGCCTCGGTCGTGGAAGCTGTGCCCGAGGAGCCCGTGCAGTGGCCGGCCCGGGTTGTGGCCATCGGGGACCTGCACGCGGATCTCCCAACCACCTTGAGCGTTCTGCAGATGGCTGGCCTGGTGGACGCCCTGGGCCAGTGGAGTGGGGGAGAGACGGTCTTTGTGCAGACCGGTGACCAGACGGACCGAGGGCCGGACAGCAAGGAGGTCTTGGAGCTGCTCATGGCACTTCAGGGCCAGGCCGCTGCTGCCGGTGGCCAAGTCATCGTGCTCTTGGGCAACCACGAGGTCATGAACCTGGGCGGGGACCTGCGCTACGTGAGTCCAGAGGATGTGCAGGACTTTGGCAGCGCTCAAGCGCGAGAGCAGGCCTTCTCAGCCCAGGGCGCTCTGGGGGCTTGGCTCAGAGAGCGTCCGATGGTGGCGCAGGTTGGAGATACGGTCTTTGTGCATGGGGGGATCACCCCGCGCTTCGCCCAGATGGGTTTGCCGGGCATGAACGCTCTGGCAAAAGGCGTCGTGAGCGGGCAGCTGCCACGGGGGCAGCTGGGGGACGACTCGCCCATTTGGTACCGCGGATATCTGCAGGACGACGGGGCCTGTCAGGAGCTTGAGAGAGCCCTGGAGTCCTTGGGTGCGAGGCGAATGGTTGTCGGTCACACCACCCAGCGCACCGGGCGCATCGCGGTGGGGTGTGAGGGGCGAGTCTTGGGCATAGATACCGGGATCTCCTCGCACTACGGCGCTCACGCCGCCGCCGTCGAGTTCCGTGAGGGGGACGCCTGGGTGCTGTACCCAAGCGGGGCCGAGGATGTTCCAGATCCTTGACCTGAGGACCACAGACGCGGCAGCGCACGCGTTAGGGTGCTGACCCAAGACTGAGTGAACCCGCCCACAAAAGCGAGGGTTGAAATGAACCGCTCCAGCAAGTCCGCCGCCCGTGTCCGCAAGGTCATGTCCCATGCCTCCGAGGCGGCTGAGTCGCTACCGGAAGCACAACGGGGGCTCTTCAAACGCTTCGCTCAGACCGTGGTGGTCCAGCTTCGCGAGCCCTACATTGCGCGGCACACCGTCAAGCGCGTGCCCCATGAGTTGCGGGAAGCCTTCGAGCTGCTCTACAGCTGTGATGCCGGACAGATTCAGACCCAGCTGCGCCCACTGGGTGCCGGCGGCATGGTTCTGCGCACCAACATGGCGGACCAGCCCTTCATCGTGGACACCATCCGTCTGCTCTTGGACTCGGCAGGTGCCCAGCACGAGAGCGGCTTCAACGCCGTTCTGCCCATTGGCCGCGACGACAAGGGCTGCCTGATTCGCATCGGAGATGACAACGACCCCTTGGAGTCGATCACCGAGTTCGAGATCACAGGCCTAGGCGACACAGACCTGAAGGAGCTGGAAGAGACGCTTCAGGGCCACCTGCGGCTTGCGCGCGCGATGGTGCGGGACTTTGGGAGCATCACCACGGCTGTGGACCGGGTGGCCGGCCGCTTCTCCCGCTTGGCTACACGACAGGGCTCCGAGGGTGAGCATCTGCAGGAAGCTGCCGAGTTCATGCGTTGGCTGCTCTCGGACAACTTCGTGTTCATGGGGGCGGTAGACGGCGAGCGTCGCTTGGGATTTGAGTCTGAAGCGATGTCCGGAATCTGGGAGAGCGCAGGCGTTCCCAAGGACGACGACTGCGAGTGGGGTGATCTGCCCATTCAGGTCGTCAAGGGCCTGCGGGAGTCCCCAGTCCACCGCCCTGGCCGTGTTGATGAGATTCGCGTGCGCGTGCCCGATGAGTCCGGAAGCGACTCCCACGTCATGGTGCTGCGCGGCATGTTCACCTTCCGCGCGGTCACCCAGCCCAGCCGCAGCGTGCCCATCCTGCGGCGCATGCTGGCTCAGATGCTGGCCAACGAGACCGCCAGGCCCGGCTCCTGGCGCTACAAGGGGGTGGCCAACGTCTTTGACTCCCTGCCCACCGAGTACCTCTTCACCGCGGAGATCCAAGAGGTCTCCAACATGGTGGACCGGGTCTTGGACGCCGAGGCCGGCCAGCTCGTTCAGGTCTTCTTGGTTCAAAAGTCGGGCATCACCTTTGTGCTGCTGGCTATGCCCCGGGCCCACTACGCGGAGGAGACCCGTCGCCGCATGGAGGACCTGCTCCACCAGGCCACCGGAGCCACCTACTCGGACCATGGCGTCTTGGTCGGTCGCTACCACACCGTGTTGGTGCACTACTACCTGACCGGGGCGCGCTCTCTGAGCAAGGCCCAGTCCGAAGACCTGCACGACCAGCTGGTCGAGCTGGCAACCCCCTGGGACAGTCGCCTCTTCGGCGTTCTGACCGAGGCCTTTGCCGAGGAGCGCGCCGAGCAGCTCTTCGCTCGCTACTCCAACGCCTTTGAGGCGGACTACCAAGCTTGGGCCACCCCCAAGCGCGCCCGCCGCGACATCAGCCACTTGGAGCTGCTCTCCGAAGCGCGTCCAGTGACTGCGACGGTCTTTGAGTACAAGGGCGATCTGTACCTGCGCTTGTACCAAGTCGGGAACATCATCCTCTCCGACGCCCTGCCTGTCCTGGACAACTTCGGTCTGGTGGTCATCGACCAGTTCGCCGATCACGTCGGCCCAGCGGATCGCGCCCCTCTGGACATGGACACCTTCCGTCTGCAGGGTGCCTTCGGTCTGGAGCCCGCACAGATTCTGGAGCGCTCCGAGCAGCTTGTCCATGCCTTGGAGGCGGTGTTCACCGGCCAATGTCAGGACGACCGCCTCAACGGTTTGGTGCTGCGTGCCGGTCTGAACTGGAAGGACGTGGACCTGGTCCGCGCCTACCGAGGCCACCTCAACCAGCTGGGGCTGCGCCTGTCTGGAAACGCCTTGGACGGCATCCTGCTCCGTCACCCCAAGTTGGTCAGCAAGCTCAGGGACGTCTTCCACGCCCGCTTTGATCCCGCACTCAGCGACTCCCAGCGCAAGCGGGCCATGTCCAAGACCGCTGATGCAGTCGAAGACGGGCTGCGCAGGGTGCATGACGGTGACGAGGACTACGCACTGCGCAGCTTCTTCCGCCTGATTCAGGGAACGGTGCGTACCAACTTCTTCCGCACGGACCTGAAGGCTTGGTACATCTCCTACAAGATCGACCACGCCCTGCTCAAGGGTTTGGTGCCCGAGCCACGCCTGATGTACGAAATCTATGTGCATCACCCCGAGATGGAAGGTCTGCACTTCCGTGGCGGCCCTGTCGCACGCGGTGGTCTGCGTTGGTCCGACCGCCTGGACTACCGCATCGAGGTCATGGGCCTGGTGACCACGCAGATGGTCAAGAACGTCGTCATCGTGCCCGAGGGCGCCAAGGGTGGCTTCCGCATCAAGCGGCCCATCGCGGACCGTGGTGAGCGCCGTCGGGTAGCTGACGAGCTCTACAAGTGGTTCATCCGCGGCCTGCTGGATGTCACGGACAACTACGCTGGTGCAGACGTGGTCAACCCGCCCAACGTGGTCTTCCACGATGGCGGCAAGGACCCCTACTTGGTCGTCGCAGCAGACAAGGGAACCGCCCACCTGAGCGACACCGCCAACGGGGTGGCCGTCAACGAGTACGACTTCTGGCTGGGCGACGCCTTCGCCTCCGGTGGTAGCCAGGGCTACGACCACAAGAAGTGTGGCATCACCGCCCGTGGTGCTTGGGAGTGCGTACGACGCCACTTCCAGGAGATGGGGCTGGACCCACAGACCGAAGAGTTCACCGCCATCGGCATCGGCGACACCGGCGGCGATGTCTTCGGCAACGGCGTGATCGAGTTTCCGACCATGCGCCTGCGTGCGGCCTTCAACCACCTGCACATCTTCTTGGACCCGGATCCGGACGCTGAGAGCTCCTTCAAGGAGCGCAAGCGCCTCTTCAAGGCTGTGAAGGGCTGGGATGCCTACGATTCGGAGAAGATCTCCGAGGGCGGCGGGGTCTTTGACCGCAGTGCCAAGGTCATCCGCCTCAGTCCCCAAGCCAAGGTCATGTTGGGCACGGTCAAAGACGAGCTGGAGCCCGAAGCGGTCATCCGACTCATCCTGCGTCTGGAAGTGGACCTGCTCTGGTGCGGTGGCATCGGCACCTACTTCAAGGCGAGCTGGGAGACCCACAAGGACGCCGACGACCCTCCCAACGACCGCCTGCGCATCAACGCCAACGAGCTGCGCGCCCGAGCGGTGGGAGAGGGTGCCAACCTGTCCTTCACTGCGGCTGCGCGCGCCGAGTACGCACGCAACGGTGGCCGGCTCAACACCGACTTTGTAGACAACAGCGGCGGCGTGGACATGTCCGACCACGAGGTCAACCTGAAGATCTTGCTGGGCGGTTTGGTGCGCGATGAGCGCATGACGGTCCCTGAGCGCAACAAGTTCATCTCGGATCTGACCCGGCCGATCACCCGCTTTGTGCTGGCGAACAACGACGCCCACGCACGCCAGATCTCCATTGAGCAGCTGCGGTCTTTGCAGGACCCCTTCCGCTTCGGCCGCGCAATCGGCTGGATTCAAGAGCAGGGCAGCCCCAACCGCAACCGACTGACCCTGCCGGGCTCAGACGAGCTGCAGCGTCGCCAGAACGACGGACGAGGCCTGCTTCGCAGCGAGCTGGCGGTGCTCTCCAGCCACGTCAAGATGCACGTCTACCGGCAGCTCCAGGACGCCGATCCTGCTTGGATTCCAGACTTTGACCAACGCCTCTTGGGCTACTTCCCCAAGCGGGTTCGCGAGAGCTACCCCGCCGAGGTGAAGGGACACATGCTGGCCAAGGAGATCGGCATGACCGTCGCCTTGACCGAGACGGTGGCCGACATGGGCGCGACCTTCTTCCCCATGATGCTGGACCTGAACCCACGTCACCCCGGTGAGATTCTGGGCGGCTGGCTGCGCGGCGCCAAGGCCTTCCGCATCAACGCGCTGCGCGCGGCCTTGAACAACACCGGAGCCCCCCTGGAGACCCGCTACGAGGCGTGGCTCAAGGTCACCGAGGGCATGATGGGTTTGAGCGCCTCCTGGATGAGTCCAGGGGCCTCCATCCCGGACATGGCCCACTTGGAGCGTGCCCAGGCGCTGCTCTCCAAGGTCAACCGCCAGATCAAGGCGCTGTCCTCCTACGACGGCACCGGAATCCAGAGCTTGGTGAACAAGGGGCTTCCTCAGCCGCTGGCCGCCAAGGTCTTCACCTCCAGGTCCTTCACCTATGCCTCCGAGATTGCGGCCTTGATGAAGGAAGGAGACGGCGAGCGCGATGCCATCGTTCGCTACTTGGCCATCGGAGAGGCCTCCGGAATCTTGGGCGCGGTGAGCGCCATCGAGAGTCGGGCGGCCGCTGGCAAGTGGGACACCGTCGCGATGGGCATGATGCGGAACCGCTTCCTGTCTCTGTTGCGCTCCGTTGTTGAGAACACCACCTTGCAGCCCGCCGATTTGCGCATGAGCACCGAGCGTTTGGCCCACCGTCTGAAGTGGGGCGAGCTCAAGGAAATGCGCCAGAGCATGGACTCTGTTCTCTCTCGCGCCAACGCAGTCGGTGCCTACTTGGTGGCCGAGGAGCGGGTGCGCGCCTTGCTCCAGCGCTGAGTGCCGACCTTGCAGACCTGGATCTTCGTTCGCCACGGCGAATCGGTGGCGAACGCCCAGGGTGTGCTTTGCGGTTTGGTCAACAGTCCCTTGAGCCCCCTTGGGGTTGCCCAAGCTCAAGCTGCGCGGGAACAGCTGCCTCTTGATTTGGACCTGTGTCTCTGCAGCGACCTGCGGCGGGCAGTGCAGACCGCTGAGCTCCTGACGGGCTCGTTGCCCATCCAGCAGCACCCGCAGCTCAGAGAACGCAACATGGGCCAATGGGCAGGCAAGGACAAGGCTGCCTTGCGCGCCAGCGGCGCCTTTGCCCGCATGCGGACGTGGCAAGGGGCGCCCGAAGGAGGCGAGAGCTATCAGACCCTGCACCAACGCTTGCTTCCCTTCCTAGCTCAGCTACCCGCTCATGGACCCCGCGTGCTGCTCGTTGCGCACGGGGGCGTGATTCGGGTCCTCTTGGCCCAGGTCGACCGCCTGCTTGAACAGGCCACAGGGCGCCAGAGCGTGCCAAATGCGAGCCCGATCACCCGCCAGATACCTGCTGATTTTTGGGCCCAAGCTGCCGCCCAGATGGAGTCCTGAATGACCCCCGAACGAACCTGTACGACGATGACCCAGATCGTGCTGCCTCAGTTCACCAACAACCACGGCACGGTCTTTGGTGGGCAGATTGCGGCTTGGGCCGACATCTGCGCAGCCATCTCGGCCCAGCGCTTTGCCCGCACCGGCGTGGTCACGGTCTCCATCGACGAGCTGCACTTCCTCAAGCCGGTACACCAAGGCATGGTCCTGGAGCTCAACTCCATGGTCAACCGGGCCTGGGGCAGCTCCATGGAGGTGGGCGTGCGCATCGAGGCGGAGCATCCGGTCACCGGCCGCAGAGTGCACTGTTGCAGCGCCTATCTGAGTTTCGTGAGCCTGGACGCCGAAGGGCATCCAGCCAAGCTGCCCGAGCTGGACACCTCCCAGGACCCCGAGTTCAGCCGCCGCGCGGATGAGGCCCAAGCGCGCCGGGACCACCGGCTCAAGATGCGGGAAATGCGCCGGTCGCAGCGATGAGCTTTGAGATCACGCTGGCCTCGGGTTCGCCAAGGAGAAGGGATCTGCTCGCACAGCTGGGCTACCGCCTGCGGATCCAGGCCGCGGACATCGACGAGACCCCTCTCCCAAACGAGGACGCTCTGGCCTATGCCGAGCGCATGGCCCGCGAGAAGGCCGCCACCCTCCAGTACCCGGAGGCGCTGATCGTCGCCGCAGACACTGTGGTCCACCGAGACGGCGTCATCTTCCACAAACCGGAGAGCGTCGCGGACGCACACCGCATCCTCGGTGAGCTCTCTGGGCAGGTCCACCAGGTGAGCACCGGCACGTGTGTGCGTCTGGGTGAGCGCGTGTTGGCCCGCGTCACCACCACGCAGGTGCGCTTCCGGACGCTCTCACGTGAAGAAATCCGGGGCTATGTGGCCACTGGAGAGCCCATGGACAAAGCTGGGGCATACGGCATCCAGGGTATTGGAGGCTTCATGGTCCAGAGCATCCAGGGCAGCTACAGCAACGTCGTTGGGCTGCCCCTCTCTCAGATCCTGGCGGACTTCGCCGAGCTGGGTGCCCCGCCGCCTTTTCAGACCATGGAGCCATCGTGAGCATCGCTGAGTCCATCGCCCAGGTGCAGGCCCAGATCCGGGCCGCAGAGGCCGCCGCAGGGCGCGCCCCAAAGAGCGCAACGCTCATCGCTGTGAGCAAGACCAAGCCGCTCTCGGCCATTCAGGAGGCGATGGCGGCGGGCCAGGTCAGCTTCGGGGAGAACTACGCCCAAGAGCTCCGAGACAAGGCCAATGAGCTGGAAGGGCAGCAGGTCAACGGCGTGCCGCTGGACTGGCACTTCATCGGCAGCCTGCAGCGCAACAAGGTCAAGTATGTCGTGAACCGGGCCAGTCTGATCCACGGCGTGGACTCCCTGCGACTGGGGCAAGCCATCAGCGACCGTGCCAGCGGCCAGCAGGGCATCCTGGTCAGCGTCAACATGGGCGGGGAGGGGTCCAAGTCTGGGGTTCCCATCGAGTCAGCCCTGGCCTTGTGCAAAGAGCTGGCGGTGTTGCCAGGTCTGGCGCTGCGGGGGCTGATGTGCATTCCGCCACCAGAGGCCGGAAACTGGTTCCAGGATCTGGCTGAGCTTGCAGCCGAGGGCCGCCGCCAGGGGCTTCCGCTCACCGAGCTGTCCATGGGCATGAGCGCTGACTTTGAGGATGCGGTCGCCCATGGCGCCACCTTGGTCCGGGTAGGCAGTCGGCTCTTTGGCGCCCGCGGCTGAAGCGCCTGGGTCAGCTTGCGCTCAGAAGCGGAAGATGATGCGCTGAGCCTGGCCCGAGTCGACGCGCACGGTGCGGACCTGAGCCCGCTTTCCAGGCGCGACAGCCTTGAAGGTGTGCTCGCCTGGGGGCAACTCGATTCGCTCAAGGGGAGTCTGGCCCAAGTTCTTGCCGTTCAAGAAGATGACCGCGCGCGGCTCTGCTCGAATGTTCAAGAAGCCAGGGTCGATGGCCATGGGATCCGCCTCCCCCTCGGGGGTGGGGTCCTCGCCCGGCAGCCCGGAGCCCAACTCGGGGGTCTCGGGGAGCTCCGGTGGGGTGTCCACGACGGCAGGGGGCTCTGGATCCTGCACAGGATCGGGCACCTTCTCGGGCAAGGCGGGCAGCTCTGCGCTGGGAGGAACCATGACCTGGGGTGGGTCGGCGTCCGGAGAGGGAGTGCGCTGAGAGAGCAGGACAAAGGCTGCGATGATGAGAAGGATGACCAGGCTGACGCCGCCGCCAAGCATCGCTGCCCTGCGGCGCTTCTCGGCCTCCCTCTCTTGACGGGTCTTGCCCAGGAAGCTTGGCGCTTCCTTGGGGGCGCGCGCTGGCAGAGGAGAGACCTTTCCCTGTTGGCTGTTCTCGTCCCCGACGCGCTCTTCCCACCAGGCGCGGTTGTGGCGAGGTTCAGCCGGGGGTGGGGTGGCCTCTTCGTGCTCCTCTTCCGCGTGCCAAACGCCGGCGTCTTCTACCAGGGGGCGCGGGCTGACCCGGTGGGTGAAGCCGTCGTTGGCTTTCTCGTCACGGACAATGACGCCGCGGGGGAGCTGGTCCAGGTTGACGAGCTCCGAGGGGGGCTCCTCAAGGTCTTCCTCGTAGCTGTCCCGACGTGCCGTGATGTCGAATGGCGCGTTGTGGTCGGTGTGGTGGTCGTTCCAGGCGCTGGCATCGACATCCCCATCGCTCTGGTCTTTGCCAAAGCTGTCGGGAACGTTCTCGATGACGTTGAGGTTCGCCACACTGCGACCGGGGGCATCGAAGCCCTCATCTGCGCCGTCTTGCTCGTCTGGGACCATGTCCATCAGACCCATGCCCGTGCTCTCGCTGGGATCTTGGAGCAGATCGAAGCCTCCGTCTGCCTCTTCCCAACTGGCCGGACCTGCGCCGCGCTGGGAGGGCGGGGGCAAGGTGATGCGACCCCGTGGGTCGTCGTTCAGCGGAGCGCGGTGCTCCGGCTCCGGCTCCGGCTCCGGGGCTGGGGGCTCGGGAGTTGGCGGCTCAGGCGCTGGTGCTGGCGGTGCTGGTGCTGGCGGTGCTGGCGGTGTTGGCGGCTGGCTGTGCGCCGAGAGCTTCTCGGCCTTGGACTTGGCCTTGGCCATACGCAGACGCATGCTGGCGGGAAACGGCGAAAGGTCGGGTTCCGCTGGGCTGCTGGGGCGGTCCGAGAGGGAGATCCCCGCAGGTCTTGGACCACGGGCGGGTGCAGCGGCTTTCTCGGGCTCTGCCCGGGGAGCGGGCGGTGGCGTGGGCTCCGGGCGGCTCGGGAAGGGCGGAACCTCGACGGTGCCGGTCCTGGCTTGGGCGCTGGGAGCGGCCGTCGGCGTGCTCTGGGAGGAAGCCGCTTGGGCCAGACCTTGCGCTTCAACAGCCTGCTGGCCGTCGGGCTCACTGCTTGGCGCAGCGTGTGCTTTGGGCCGTGGCGCGACTGCGGCCGGCTTTGGGGTGGGCTTGGCTTTGCGCTTGGGCCGAGGCGGAGCACCCATGCCGCCCATCAAAGGGTCGGCGGGGCCGGAAAAGAGTCCTCGCTGCCGGGTGGCGCGCTTGGATGATTTCTTCTTGTCCTCAGCCATTGAGCATCAGTCTACCGCTGCCTGAAGCAGCGCGCTGACGGCTCCAGGGGGCTCGCCACCCTCGGCAAGGTCTGCGACCAGGTATTCCTTGCCCTCTTCGATCGCGATCTGCAGGCCAAGCTCGCTGGTCCAGGACTGGAGAACACCCTCCGAGATCAAGCCGCGCAGCAGGTGCAGCGCCAACTCGTCCTCCTCCTCGCTCAGGCCTCGGGTGCAGTTGTCCAGGCGTGTTCCAGCCTCGCCCACAACACCGCGGTTGACCAGCTGGTGGGCGATATCCTTGAGCAGGCCCCTGGGGGTTGGCTCACTGATTCGACCCTCTGGGAACCACACTTCCAGTCCGATCGCATCGCGCAAGGTCTCGACCTGAGCGGCTGTGAAGCGCAGGTCGGTGGGGAGGCGTTCCAGGTTCACCAGAGCGCGTACCAGCTCAAAGGGGTGGATCTGCAGAGTGGTCGCAGCCTGTGCCACACCCATGCGCGAAAGATTGTTGAGGGAGTTGGACATCAGGAATCCGCTCCGGGTACGGGGGCGTTGATGGTCTCGTCGACGCTGTCAGGGTCCAGCTCACCTTCGTGCTGGTCCATGCTGAGCTCGTCCTCCAGGTCCTCGTCACTCTCTGGGGGGGAGAGCACACTTGGCGGAAGCCAGAGGGCGTACACCTCGATCTTGGCGGCCCCAAAGTCCGGGGCATCGGCTGTGACGTCCAGAAGGCCCGTCGCGGACTCTCTCAGGTCCCCGTCGATCTCGTGGTCTCCGAGCCAGAGCTGCACGGTGAGGTTCCCATCCACGCTGGTGAAGGTGATTGGCGCGTCCGGCGCGCCCACCCGTCGGGCCAGTTCGCTGGCGGCAGCGACAACCCGGTAGGCCAACTGGCTGCTCAAGTCGTCGGGACGCTCGCCCCACTCGTAGTAGAGGCCGGAGTCCACTGGCAGCACCAAAGCGAGCGCTTGGGGAGGCCCCTCTACGGGATCTACCGAGGCCACCAAGCTGATCGCTTCCGTGTGTGTGTCCAAGGGGCGCGCGGCGCCTTCGAGCAACTCGAGAATGGGCCGGAGGCGGCGCTTGACCGCTCCGTGATGCTCCTCGATGGCCTTGCGATAGCTCGGCGGGAGCTTGGCCAGGCCCTCTTCCAGCTTGGCGAAGCCTTCGTACTCACGAACCACTTCGGCCAGCTCTGGGTCATCCAGCATGGTCTGAGCCCGACTGCGGTCAGCTGAGGACTGCTCCTGCAGCTTGGCAGCGCGGTCCTCGAGCAGGTGACGGTCCGCCTGCAAGCTGTCCATCAAGGCGCGATGAGAGCGCAGGATCTCCTTCTGGTCCAAGTTCGCTGTGCGGGTCCTGATCTGCTCCCGCAGGCCGTCCAGAGCGTCGATCTGCTTCTGCAGATCCGCGATGGCGTCTGTGAGACGGACCTCTTCTGCGTCCACCTCGGCCAGCTGGGTGGCGGCCTCCTCCTCTTGTGCTTCGCGCCACGAGGAGACGGACTCCAGGGCAGCCAAAAGGCCAGGGGTAGACGGCTCGCTCGGGTTCATCATTCGGACTCCTCACAGGCAGACCAGAGGCCGGCGCCGTTCTCGATTGCCACATCTTGTGCAGCGCGCAGGGTGTCCTCGTAACGGAGACCCTCGATGAAATCACTCTCAGCGATCAAAGGGGCGTATCCCTCGATGACCAGCTCTCGATTAATGAAGATCTTGTCCACAACTTCGTTGTCAGCGAGGGCCCAGTCCGTGGTGGAGGTGAAGATGGGTTGCTCTTCCCCTTCCTGGTCTAGGGCGACGAAGACGTAGGCCAGGTTCCGGTCGACCACGTCCACCAGGTTGTCCTCTGTGTCGAAGCGCAGCAGCACCTGGGTGCCCGCCGGCAACAGCGCCTTGGTGAAGTCGGAGGCCTCGACCCCAAAGCACTCTGGAATGGAGTTGTCGGTGAAGACCTCGGGGGTGTCGATGCCGAGCAGTCGCGTGCTCTCCTCATCCCCTTCAAACCTCACCGTGTCCCCATCGATCACCTCTGCGACGCGCACGAGCGCGTCCTTCGGGCATTCTTCGCACCCATCGAAATAGGGCACCTTGTCCTGGGATGTAC
Source organism: uncultured Pseudomonadota bacterium (assembly GCA_913060515.1). GTDB lineage: Bacteria > Myxococcota_A > UBA796 > UBA796 > CAJQPC01 > CAJQPC01. The sequence continues at coordinate 21,859 of CAJXRZ010000055.1, forward strand.
AGGCGAGCAGCCAGAGCCACATGAGGAGTCCTTCGTCCTTGCTGTGCTAGTCTACCGCTCTCGCGCCAACTTGCCTCCAGCCCAAGCGCCCCATGTCCACGCCCAGCCCGGTCGACGCCCCCGCTGTCATCGAAGCCCATGGCTTGGGGAAGCGTTTCGACATCTACTTGAATGACCGCAGTCGCCTAGCCGAGTTCTTGGGGCGTCGCGCCCATCACCAAGAGCACTGGGCCCTGCGGGACATCAGCTTCAGCATTCAGCCGGGGCGGAGCTTTGGCGTGGTGGGCGGCAACGGAGCCGGCAAGTCCACCTTGCTCAAGCTCATCGCGGGCATCTCTCAGCCCACCGTCGGCACCCTGGATGTGCGGGCACCCATCTCGACCTTGTTGGACTTGGGCCTGGGCTTCCACGAGAACTTCACCGGTCGGGAAAACATCACCCTGAACTGCCAGCTCTTGGGCATGGACCGGGATGAGATCGAAGCGCGTTTGGCGGACATCATCGCTTTCGCAGAGCTCAAGGAGTTCATCGATTACCCGGTCCGCACCTACTCCTCTGGCATGTCGCTGCGGCTGGGGTTCGCCATCGCGGCCCACTTGGACAGCCAGATCTTCCTCGTCGACGAGGTCCTGGCCGTGGGGGACCAGTACTTCCAGCGCAAGTGCGTGCGAAAGATCGAAGAATTCGTCGACCAGGGGCGAACCATCGTGCTCGTCTCCCACGACCTTCATGCGGTGCGTGCGCTGTGCACCGACGCCATCTGGCTGGACCAAGGGGAGGTACGCGCCACGGGCTCCTCCAAAGAGGTCATCGAGCGCTACATGGACGTGGACCGAGAGCAAGCCGGCATGTCTCGCCCGCGTCGTGGACCTCGGCCTGTGCCCGATGCGGCCGCGCCAGCCGCTCCAGCGCCCCAAGCCCATCTGCGCTTTGTAGCGGACACGGACAACCCGGTTCTGCGTCGGGCCCTGCTCAGCGCCTGCCAGGTCCCGGATGCCCAGGCCCAGTACGCCGAGGTGGTCGAGACCAAGGCCTTTGAGAACTACGACGGGGAGCGGGCGGTTCTGATTGGATCTGGAGAGGTGCGCATCCAGTCCGTTCAGCTGCTCGATGGCAAGGGGCACCCCCGAACACGTTTTCGCTCTGGCGAGGCCATGGTCATCGCGGTCACCTTCCGCACCACGGAGCCTGTGGAACGGCCCATCCTCGGCGCCGCCATTCACCGAAACGACGGGGTCTATGTCTACGGCCCCAACACGCGCTTCGACGGGGTCATGGACGGCACCTTCGACGGCATCTACACCTTCTTTCTGCACTATCCTGAGCTGAGCCTGCTCGCGGGCAGCTACCGGGTCAGCGTGGCCGTGTTCGACAAGGCGCACCTCAAGCCCCACGTCTGGCACAACCAGCTCTACGACTTTGAGGTCGCGCAGCAGAGCGAAGATCACGGGCTGGTCGCCCTGGAGCATGGCTGGGGCCTCATCACCCACCACGCTGGCCCCGCCTCCCAGCTCAAGGAAGACTGATGGAGCGGGTGCTCCTGGTCGGTCAAGGGCCGCTTCCGGCGCCCAGCACCCCACGGGTAAGCTTCCCCCAGCTGCGTGTGGACGGCATCCGCCGCCTGCTCTTGGAGGCGGGCCACGAGGTGCACACCGTGCTCCTGGGGAAAGAGTCCACAGAACGGCCCCGGGACGGCGTGAGCACCCTGGACCCCCAGAGCCCCAGCTTGGCCTTGCGGATAGGCGAGATTCTGGCCGGCTTCAAGGCGACGCGGGTCATCAGCGCTGGGCCCTTCATGCCTGCGCGAATCGCTGCTCTGGCCGCCTCCGAGCGTCTGCCCCTGTTGGTGGATGTGCCGGGGGACCCCTTCGCAGAAGCCCAGGCCAAGGACGCCCAAGACCCAGAGAGCCGGGCCACCTTGGAGACCGTGGCCCTCTGGAGGCCTGTCCTGGCCCGAGCGGATGCCTTCTTGGCCATCTCCAGTGCCCAAGCCATGGCCCTTCGTGGACAGCTCGGGCTGATGGGACGCTTGGCCAGTGCGCCGCTGACCCACACCTGGGTGCGGGTGGTGCCCGTCTCCTACGACTTCGGCGCGCTCCCGGGCGCCGTCCCGCAAGGCAAGGAGCCAGGGACCCCGCTGCGGGTTCTCTTGGCCGGGGGCTTCAACACTTGGCTGGACGACCAGACCCTGCTGGAAGGCCTGCACCAAGCCATGGGCAAGCTGCCCGACATGGAGGTTCGCGTCACAGGCGGCGGCATCCCCGGGCACCATGGCGCCACTTTCGAGCGCTTCAAGGCCGGAGCCATGGGCGGACCCTTCCCCGAGCGCTTTCTCTTCCACGGTTGGGTGCCCCACGCCGCGCTGCCCTCGCTGACACAAGGGTGCCATGTGGGCCTCTGGGTGGACCGCCCTGGGCTCGAGGCCACCTTGGGCAGCCGGACCCGTGCCCTCTTCTACACCCACCAGGGGCTGACGGTCGCTTGTACGCCACGCTGCGAGATGAGCCGGGAGCTGGCCACCATGGGGCTGGTCACCCCCCTAAAGCAAGGACGCCCCGACGAGATTGCCCGGGTTCTCGTGAAAATGGGCCAGCAGGGGGTAGGGGCCGAGCGGGTGGAGAAGACCCAGGCCTTTCTGCATCGACGCTATCGCAGTGAGAGGGCGCTCGCTCCGGTCCTAAATTGGGTCTCCACTGCCGTTCGCCTGCCGGCTCACCCCGATGTGCAAGCCCAGCTGGCCGAAGAGCTGCACCGCACCCGAGGCCAGCTCGACGCCGTCCACCAGAGCCCCACATGGAGGGTGGCCGGAAAGGCACGGCGTGTGATGGGCAAGTTGGGCCGAAAGAAGCGCTGAGTGGCGGCTATGAAGTGTGGAGAAATGCGTCTTGGGCCGCAGCCGCTGAATCGCCGCTTAGCCGCGCTTTCTGCGCATGGCGGGCTTGCCCTTGAGCTCCCCTGAGCGCACCTTCTCTTCAAAGGCTGCGTACTCGGGGGAGTCCACCGCGTAGGCCGCGATGTGTCCCTGGCTGTCGTAGTGCAGGCCCCAGCCGTAGCGCTTGCCCAAGGCGTTGGCTCTGAAGCAAGCCCTGCCCCTGGAGAAGTAGTCGGCCTTCTCTTGGGCTGTGGGCTCCACCCCATGCTTCTCACAGAACATGCCGAAGATGAGGTCATCGGAGAGGTGCTCGTAGGGCTCCTCGCGCACGGCGAGCAAGACCTTGCCGGCGGCGGTGCTCTCCTTGGGTGCGATCCCAGTTTTGGCCGAAGAGTCGGGAGCGACCGAGATGAAAAAATCTTGGTAGTTGGTTGTGTGCATGGGGGGACTCCAAAGCTTCAAAGCGGGGAACCAAGCCTAATCCAGGGGGAGGCAGGCCGCAGGCGTACATCTTCCTTCTTGCGTAAACATGCAGAACGGTGCATAAACATGCAGCAAGACAGAGGAGCTCCCATGCTCGCCCTCCGCAAGCCAACCGTTGAAGACGTGGACCGCATGCAGGCCTTGATGGCCCCCCATGTGCTGAGCGAGGCCTTGTTGCCACGCACACGTCTGGATTTGGTCCGAGGACTTCGTGACTTTGTGCTGGCCGAAGAAGACGGCGAGCTCATCGGCTTGGCCAGCGTCAGCTTGGTGGACGTACACCTGGCCGAAGTCGGCGCAGTGGTCTGTGAGCGGCCTGAGAGCTTGCATGAGCTGATGGAGGCGGTTCTCGACGAGGCGCGCTCCATGGGCGTAAACCGCGCCTTCGTGCTGGCCTCCGATCCAGAGCCATACCGGGCCCTTGGCTTTGAGCGCACACAGCTCTCGGCGCTGCCCGAGAAGCGCGACCGGCAGTGCCTGCGCTGCCCGCGTCTGCCACGCTGCCGGCAGGTCCCACTGGTGCGCTCCCTGGTCACACACTGAGCTTGGCTGCGCGTGGAGACTGCGCGCTTCCGGTCCAGACGATAGGCTGAAGGGGTGCAAACCGACACCGCTCTGACCCGTCACCTCCGCGCCATCCTTGAACACCAGGGGCAAGGGCTGGTCGACCGCCAAGACACCCTGCGCTTGGCGTTGCTCGGTGCGCTCTCTGGCCACAACGTGCTGCTGCTCGGCCCGCCGGGTACGGCCAAGTCCCTTGTGGCGCGCCGCCTCGCGGGTGCATTTGGTCAAGCCACACGCTTTGAGTACCTGCTCACGCGCTTTACGACCCCCGATGAGCTCTTCGGTCCGGTCTCCATCAAGGCGCTCAAAGAGAAGGACCAGCTGCGGCGAAACACGGCGGGCTACCTGCCTACCGCCCAAGTGGTCTTCCTCGACGAGATCTTCAAGGCCGGCTCTGCCATCTTGAACGCGCTCTTGACCTTGCTCAACGAGCGGGTGTTCTTCAACGGCGCACAGATCGAGCCAGCGCCGCTCCTCGTTCTGGTTGCCGCCTCCAACGAGGTTCCCCAAGGTGGGGAGCTTCAGGCCCTCTACGACCGCTTTCCGCTGCGTGTTCTTGTGGGGCCAGTCAGCGGTGATGCCGATTTTGAGCGCCTGCTGACCGGAACGCGCGGACCAGAGCCCCTGCTCGAGAGCGCACGCCTCTCTCCCCAGGACGTGGCCTTGCTGCGCGCAGCCCGGGACGAGGTCGGAATCTCGACGGGCGCTTTTGCGGTGCTCAAGGCTCTGCGGGCAGCGTTGGCCGAGGGGCCCGCGGAGCAGTGGCAGCGCCGCTATGTGAGCGACCGGCGCTGGACCCAAGTGGTGGACCTGCTCCGAACCTCGGCATCGGCCCATGGCCAGAGCCAGGTGCAAGTGGCCGACTGTGGTCTGTTGCGCCACTGCTTGTGGAACGACCCCCAGGACGCCCCAGACATCGCCGATCTGGTGGACAAGGTCCTGGAGGAGCATGGCGTGGGCTTGGACTTGGAGCTGGGCAGCGTCGGGGTGCGCTGGCGGCAGCTGCTGGAGTCCATCTGCCTCCATGACAACGCCTTGAGCGCGCGGGTGGACCACTACGAGCTGCAGGCGGGTGAGCGTCGCTTTGTGCTGACTCCTAAGGAGCGCCAAGCGTGGGCCCAGAACACCTGGGACAGCGTGCAGCGCAGCGGCGGTCTCTACTGGGACGGGCAGGACTTTCGCCAGCTCCAGAGCGCTGGGCGTCAAGGGGCGGGACGACGCTCTTGGATTCTCGGAGACTGGGCCGTGGCCACCCAAGAGATGTGGGACAAGGTGCACGGCCACCAAGAGCCCAGCTTTGATGACGCCGTGGTCGTGAGCCTGCGTGCCTTGAGAGGGCAGGGGGCCGTGGTGGACCTGAGCGCGGTTCCGGGCCCTACCCGCACGCGTTGGCTGGGGCAGCTCGGTGTCCTCAGTGGCGCCTTGGAGGCCCAAGATGCCCAGCGCGGCGCCATGGAGAGGCAAGTGGCCGCCATGCTCTTGGACCACCTCTTCCTCGACGCCCAAGACACCGCCGGTCTGAGCGCAGGCTTGGCCCGCGCTGAGGTGGAGATCCAAGCCTGGCGCGACCGCATGGAGGAGCTGCAGCAGGCTCTGATGGACGGCGGCCGCTGGTCCAGCGCTGAGCTTCCGCTCCCTGCATGAAGCCCTGGACGCCGGCCATTGGCGCGTGGCGCCTCTGTTTGGTGGATGCACCTGTGCCCCTGCCGGAGCTGCCGGCCCCGTGGGACCAGCTCGCAGAGCTCTTGCCTCCCATCTTCCAGGTTTGGCGGCCCAGCACCCGTGGGGACCCAGCTGCAACCCAGCGCTGCCTCGCCTTGCTGGAGGAGCACCTCGAGGAGCTTGAGATTCTGCTTGAAGAACACCCCAACAACCCCGCCCACGGTGAGCTGGCCCAGGCCCTGGCGGTGGGGGAGCATGAGCAGGCCTACCACGCCCTACCGCGCACCCTGCGCTACGGACTCAGCCCCACGCCTACACCGGCGCAGTGGGCCGTTCTCCGCACACGAGGCCAGTCGGTCGTCGCCAACTCCCACAAGGCCTGGGCGTCCAAGAAGCTGGAAGAGGAGCTGCCGCGGGTGCTGCAGCGCCTGGGGGAGCAGATCCGGGACCTGGGACGTCTGTCCCGGGCCTTGGAGTTGGGTCTAGGACAGTTGGGCCGTGGCTCGGACCGCACGCCAGGTGCTTGGCAATCGGCACAGATTCAGGGCCTGGACCGTGCGGGGGCCCTGCTTCGGGACAACCCCAGCATTCAGTCTCTCGTCGAGGAGCTGGGACGCCAAGCCCAAGACGGGCCGCAGCGTCCAGGACCTGCACCCATTCCAATGGGGCCCAGCGAGGTTCGGGGCTTAGAGCTTGGAAGAGAGCTGTCCCGGGTCTTGGCGGCCGAGCTGAGCTGGTTGGCGGACCCGGACACCGAGTACGTCTTTTGGCACCGCTATCTCACCGGCCAGCTCATGCAGCTTGAGCTGGATCAAGAGCTGATTCGGGCCAAAGACCCCAGCCGCGTCCCCGTGGGGCAGGGAAGGGGGCCCATCGTCTTGCTCTTGGACACCAGCGGCTCGATGCGCGGGGAGCCCGAGCTGCTCTCAAAGGCTGTGGCGCTGGCGGTGCTGCGCCTGGCGCTCACACAAAAGCGCCGCTGCCTCTTGGTGGCCTTTGGGGCCGGGCGTCAGCTCCGTACAGCAGATCTGTGTGACAACACAGACCCTGCTCTGGCAGATCTCTTGGGCGGACGTTTTGCTGGCGGGACAGACCCACTCAAGGCCATTGACGCGGCCTTGGAGTTGGGGGCTGAGAATGCGGACCTGTTCATGGTCAGCGACGGGCATTTTGTGGTTCAAGAAGCGCTGATGGGGCGCTTGGCTGAGGCAGAGCAGGGCAGAGGAATGCGTTGCTTTGGGTTGCTAATCGGGGAGAGCGCTGCGCCCCCGTTTGGAAACTGGTGGCGTTGGATGGGCAGTCTGTCTAGTGGGGTCGCAGAGCTGATGGCTCGATAAACCAGGTAGTTTCACCTGTTGATAATACAACTATTTCTGTGTGTCATAGGGTGCTCGAATTCGTTGAAAGCGAATATCACGAAAGTCAAAGAGCACCCTTGGTTCTACGGGTCCGTCACGGTTTAGGTGCTGGGCCCGAAGGATCTGACCCTTGGTGCCAAACACCAGCTGGCCTTGGTCTCGATCGGCCCACTCCCAGTCGGGCTTTGGGATGCGAAGGCCGTCGTCGCGGATGAGCACATGGCTGTTGTAGTTCGCTGGAAGGCTGCGGTCCTTTTTGTACTCAGGGCCCGAGTTGTGCATGCAGCGCACCAGGCGCCAACGCTTGGTGACCTGTTTGCTGTAGTGCCAACGCGCCGTGCTCTCAGGATCCGTCCTGGTCCACCCTTCTCTGGAAAGGCTGCTGAACACGTTGGCGCAGAATTCGTGGCGCAGGTGCTCAGGGGTCGGCGGGTAGAGCGCCGCCTCTTCCTTGGCGCCGTAGCCAGGGTCCAAGTAGACGGCGTGCAAGAAGGGCGGACGAGAGACGACGTGGTAGCCCGAGCCAGAGACCGCGTCGTCGAAGCAGGGGGTCGCTGCGTGGTAGCTGAACCACTGGCCGTCAGCGCTCAGGTCGCTCTCATCACACTGCAGCCAGTTGTTTCGCAGCATCTGGCCCAGCTGGAAGGTGTCACGGTCCAAGTCCCAGAGGTAGGTCGCCGTGACGCGCTTGGGGCCGCGCAGCATCAGGACCACCTGACGCAAGGGTTTCCGACGAACCACGTGAATACGCCAATGCCTGGGGGATTCTATGCCTGCTGTACGCGAGGTCTTTTTCTTGGGGCTGGCCATGGGTTAGTACATGTACCCACCATTTCGGAGATTCAAAGCCATGATGTCTGGTTGGATACTGTTGGCCCTGAGTGCTTGCATAGAAGAAGAGCTGCCGGTGACCACCGAGACCGCCTTGGACTGCCCCGAGGACACGGGCTACGCGCCCGCCCAGCAGCCCATACAGGACCTCTTGGCTGACTTTGCGCCCGTGGTGGTGAGCAGCTTGCCGCAGGCCGGCGACAAGGCGGTGAGCCCCGGGCTGACCAGAATCACGGTCACCTTCTCCAAGGATATGGACACCCAAGGGGTCTCCTGGGTGACCGTGCCCTCTGGCACCTTCCCTGAAGTGGACAACCCCAGCTTCATTGACAAGCGCACGGCTCGACTTGAGGTGACCCTGGAGCCGGATACAACCTACGCCCTTGGAACGAACGGCGGCGAATACCTGAACTTTCGAGACAGCAACGGGACGCCAGCGCTGCCATGGCAGCTGGTCTTTCACACGGCGCCGGAGTGAAGATACCCTTGCCCCAGAAGGTGGATGTTGCTGCTGCGCTTGATACATTTACTGCGCACTGGACCCCTCATGTGTTGGCCGATTTGAACGGCCAGCAGGTCAAGGTCGCCAAGCTGCTCGGTCGCTTTGAGTGGCATAGTCACGCAGCAGAGGACGAGCTCTTCTGGGTGCTCTCCGGCAGCTTGGAGATGCACTTTCGTGATGGGATGGTCACTCTGGAAGCCGGGCAAATGCTGGTCGTTCCCAGAGGAGTCGAGCACATGCCTGTGGCCCACGAGGAGGTACAGGTCGTGCTCTTTGAGCCCGCAGGAGCGGTCAACACCGGGGAGAACCCCGATGGACCGCTGACCGTGCGGGAGCTCAAGAGGCTCAGTTAGTCGCTAAACCTCCGCCTCAGGGCAAGCTGACCGTCAGATCCATGTCCGTGATTCTGCCCGCATCATCAAAGCTGCGGTCCATCTCGTAGCCGCTGGCAGCGACGATCTGGGTGATTCGTCCAGCGGCGTCGTGGGTGAAGGTCCAAGTTCCACCGTCCTCGGTCTCTACGCCAGAGAGTGTACCGACGCTGCTGCCGTAGCTGTAGTCAGTGAGGGCACCCATGGCGTCCTCGACTTGGATGAGCCGACCCAAAGCATCGTAGCTGTAGCTGAGAATGGTACTGCCTCCGACTTCGACCGAGGCCAGCTGGGTGGGGTGGGTGCTGTCCCAGGTGTAGGAGGTCTGGACCCCTTCTGCCGTCTCAGTGTCCGTCAGGCGGCCATTTGCGTCATAGGTGTAGCTGGTCTCCACCCCGAAGAGGTCCGTAACGGTGGTGGGCAGGCCGCTGCTGTCGTAGTCCACGTCCATGCTCAGGTCGCCGCGCTCCCAGGTATCGACCTGCCCTGCATCCCAGGTCCAGCTCTCCACGGTGGCCACCAAGCTTGCGCTGGTCAGGCTGCTGCCGCTGGTGGTCAGCGAGGCGGTGTAGAGCGTGTCCGGGTTTCCATCGCTGTCATGGCTCAGGTAGAACTGGCCGCCGTCGGGCTGCTCATAGGCCACCATCACGTATCGGTCTCCAGTCCAACTCCACCACTTCTTCCAGGTGTTTCCTTCATCGTCTTCGGTCAGGTAGAGGTTGTCGGCCGAGTCGTAGCTGTAGGAGGTCATGTTGCCGTCGGGGTCGGTCACGCTCTCCAAGAGTCCGTCGCTGTTGAAGGCCTTTTCCCACTGGCCTCCCTCTCCGTCTTCGACGTGGGTGAACTTGCCGTCCTCGTCCAGGTAGAGCAGCCACTCCACGCCCGCGCTGTCCGTCACCGTGATGGAGCGGGTGAGAAGGTCTGGGGTGTAGCTCTTCTCCAAGCCTGCCCAAGCCTTTGTCAGGGCGCGTCCCATGTCATCGTAGGTGGCCTCGAAGAGCACCGTGCCGTCACTGGCCGAGATCTCGTCCAGCAGTCCATCGCTGGAGTAGCTCATCTCCCATGTGGCGCCGCCAATGTCCGTGACCTCATCCAGTTGGCCGTCAGCGTCGTAACCATAGGAGGTGGTCCAGCCTGTGGTGGTGCTGGCGCTGCTCAGGTAGCCGCTGCCATCCCAAGTCAGGCTGATGCTGTCTCCATCGCTGTGGGTAATGTCCGTGAGCTGACCGCTGCTCCAGCTGAAGTCGACGCTGTCTCCCTCGATGGAGGTGACGCTGGTGAGCAGGCCGTCGGCGTCGAAGACCACTTCCGTTGATTCAGCGTCCATCCAGGTCAGGATGCCGGAGATGTCAGACTCCAGGGTGTCGTTGGGGCGGTTGGGGCTGCTGTAGACCGCATCGCTGCCGGTCCATCCGTCCAGGGTGAAGGAGTGGGTGCGTCCGCTGCGGTGATCGAAGACCTCAACGGCGGTTGGTGCGCTGTAGCTGCCGTTGACCTTTGAGAGCTCGCTCACGCGGGTACCGTAGGGTGTGTAGGTCCAGCCAGGGCCCATGCCCATGTCGATGGCGTCCACTGCCAGCGCCGAGGAGTAGCTGCGGTTCAATGAGAGGGGCACTTCGCCGGCGACTGGGGCGAAGAGGTCGACCTCGGAGAGCAGCACAGAGCCGGCCATGGGGACGCGCTTGCCAGGCAGCGCGACAGCGACGCCCGTGTTGCCATCTGGGCTGGTGTAGGTCCAGGAGTCATCCAAGTCTGAGCTTCGGGAGTCCTCGATCTCGTCCCAGTAGGCCTCGACGTCGCCAGATGTATCAGCCGAGTAGACCTCACCAAAGGTGGTGGTGCTCGCGCCCCCTCTGTGTGTGGTGGAGATGGTGGAGCCGCCATACTCAAAGGAGCTGGTGACCGAGCCTTCCAGGGTCCACCACGGGGTGTCGTAGGCCTCGACTTCGTAGGCGTTGATCTGGTCCCAGGCCAAGTCCTTGTACAGGTCGTTCTGATACAACCAGTAGGCCATGGCCACGCACTGGGAGGCTGTTCGCAGGTCTTCCCAGGACTCGATCTCCAGGGCGATGTCGTCGTAGTAGGTGGTCAACATGTCGGTGAAGTCTTCGTAGTCGTCCCACACCGCGGTGTTGTCGTCTTGGTCCTCGTACTGCACCAGCATGGTGCTGGTGGTGAACTCGAAAGCCTCCCGGGTGGCGTCCTCGGTCAGCTCCATGACGTCTGGCTCGATCCACATGCGCACCCAACCCGAAGGGCTGGTGCCATCGTAGTAGCTCTCATAGAAGCCGATGTGGGTGTCGAAGGCCGGCACTGAGAGGCTGGTGGCGTCGTAGGTGATGGAGGTGTCCTCGTTGTCGACCCCCATCGACAGGCCCTTCATGATGCGGTCCGCTTCAAAGGCTGCGAAGCCCATCTCGGTGTACTCGATCCCGCCGAAGTACCCCACACCGTGGTAGGTGTTGGTGCTGTCGGGAGGGCTGGGCTCTTCCGTGGGGACCAGGTCGTTCTCAATGGTCACGCCGGGGGCGGTAAAGCCGCCGTCCGCGATGCCGTCACCCATCCACTGCAGCGCGGTGTACAGCATGTCACCGTCCACGCCGGCCGGGGTGGCGCCGCCGTCCTCGCCGTAGAACACCAGCTGTCCGGTGTAGGGGTCGACTCCGGCACCGTTGATCTGTGAGAGGTCACCCAAGACGGTCGCGCTGGCGTTGATGTAGATGCCGCCACGCACGTCGTCGGCAGGAATCTCGCTGCTGTTCTGCTGCTGCTCAAGTGCATCCCGGACCAGGGCGTCGGCCTGCTTTGCCAGCTCAGCAATCTTCGCGGCGCGCTGGGCATCGCTCAGGTTGGCGAACTTGTCCAGCATCTTCTGGAGCTTCTGTGTCAGAGCGCTCTTGTCGGCGCTCGGAATGGCCATGTCGACGAGCAGGGCGGTCGCATCAATGTAGATGTGGGCGGCGGGGTTGTCGGTCTGTGCCTTGGCAACGATCGCTGCGATGTCGATCAAGCCGCCCGGCATGGTTGTACCGTCGGCCGGACCACCTGCCAGGCCTACGACCACCGCCCCGGTTCCAAAGGCTACGCTGGAGACTGCGCTGATGGCGGCGACGGCGGCTGCGATGCCGGCTGCGGGGACTGTGATTGGGGCCGAGGCGATGACGGCCAAGGTGATGATGCCGCCTGCGATCGCCGCCATGCCAGAGCCGACCATGCCCCAGTTGGCGCCATCGAGGAACAGACCGGTCGGGTCTACGAAGTTGACCGGGTCATTCTGTACGTAGGCGTACACGTTGAAGGTGGCGGGGCTCTTTGAGTCCGCCGCGACGAGATCCGGGCTGATGAAGCGCCCAATGGCTGGGTCGTACCATCGGTGCCACATGTAGACCAGACCGGTGTCCGGGTCGGTGTAGGCGCCGTTGAAGGTGCTGCTCTCGAGGGGGGTGTCCAGGCCCGGTGTGCTGTCCAGGGCGCCGAAGGCGTCGTGGTAGGCGAAGTCGTGGCTGTTTGTGCCATCGAAGAGACCGTGCACAGTCCCGGTCTGGTCCCCCAAGACGTCATAGTCTGTGCCGTCGTACTCAATGGAGGACAGGCCGCCCGCCCAGAGGTAGTGGCCTTCGGTGATGGTGCCACTTGTGTCGGTCTCGGTCTGTAGGAGCCTGGGCAGCGGGCCGTTCAGGTCGTAGAAGAAGAGCATGTCCGCTTCGGTGTCGCTGCGCTCCAGGAGAAGGTCGTTGGCGCCGTATTCGTAGTCCACCGTCTCCGAGTCTGTGGTGACTGTGATGAGTCGGCCGAAGGCGTCCCAGGTGTAGCTGGTTGTGCCCTCAGAGCTGATGCGTTTGGTCATGCGCCCAGCTTGGTCGTACTCAAAGACGCTGTCGCCTTGCGCCAGAAGGCGGTCTGCGCTGTCTACCAGGGTGTCTTGGGCCTCGCTGTCCACGCTCAGGGCGCTGCGGTTGCCGGCGGTGTCGTAGACCCAAGCGCGGGTGCTGCCGTCATCGTAGCTCTCGGACTCCAAGCGTCCTAGGTCGTCGTAGCCGTAGGTGATGGTCTCGGTGATGCTGGAGCTGTCGGTGCGCTCCAGGGTCTCCACCCGACCCATGTCGTCGTAGGTGAAGGCTTGCTCCAACAGGGTGTTGCCGCTGGAGTCCTCTTGGGTGACTGTGTCGGTCTTGCCGAAGGTGGCCTCGTAGGTCCAGGTGCTGACGGTGCCGTTGGGCTGGGTGCGCGTGCTCAGGCGCGCATCGTCGTCGTAGGTGAAGCTTGTCGCGCCCATCTTGGAGTGCACAATCTTGGACGGCAGCAAGGGGTGGTTTGTGTCGTAGGTCGTGACGATGACGGCGCCGCTGGGGAGCACGCGCTTGGTGATGCGGCCGCTGCTGTCCCAGGTGTAGGTGATGGCATCACCGCTGGGGTAGGTGGCGCTCTGCAGCTCTTCGGCCGAATAGCTTAGAGAGAGCACGCCGTAGTCGGACTCGTAGGTGTCCACCATGCCGCCGGCGTCGTAGTCCAGAGTCAGGACCTCGCCGGATGCTGCGCTGAGCTCGACGAGGCGGCCCGAGGCGTCGTAGTCCATCGTCAGGACTTCGCCTTCGCCGTCAGTGCGTGTGTCCAGGCGGCCCGAGTCCGTGTAGGTCAGGGTGGTGCTGCTGGTTCCGGACCAGGTCTCGGCTACTTCGAGCGTCAGGGCGAAGACCTGGCTCGCGCCACCGGAGAGGGTGTCGGTGACGGTGATGTTGGCGGTGTGGGTTCCGATGGCCAAGCTGGTGGCGTCGGCCCCGATGCTGAGCACTTCGTCGTCTGTGCCAGAGGTGGCGCTCAGCTCGACCCAGGTCTGGTCGGCGCTGGCGGACCAGTTCAGGGTGGCCTCGCCCGAGTTCATCACCACCAAGTCGGCGGTGTCCAGGGCCTCGTAGCCCTCGAGCGCGGCCAGGGTGCCGGTGGTCGAGCTCAGGGTGACCTCTGGACCGTCAAAGCCATCGCAGTTCTGGTCGATGCTGTCGTGGGCGACCTCGGTGGCATCTGGCGAGATGGCGCTGTCGGCGTCGTCGCAGTCGGAGCCGCCGTAGACATCGGAGTCGTAGCCGTCCAGGTCAACGTCGTAGTCCGAGAGCCCATCGCAGTCCTGGTCGACCCCGTCGTAGTAGGTCTCGGTGGCGGTGCTCAGGACCGTGGCGTCGGTGTCATCGCAGTCCAAGCCGCCGTAGGTGTCCAGGTCCTCGCCGTCCAGATCGGCGTCGTAGTCCGAGAGCGCATCACAGTTCTGGTCCACGCCGTCGTAGTAGGTCTCGGTGGCGGTGCTCAGGATGGTGGCGTCGGTGTCATCGCAGTCCGCGCCGCCGTAGGAATCGCTGTCCTCGCCGTCGAGATCAGAGTCGTAGTCGCTCAGGTCATCACAGTTCTGGTCCACGCCGTCGTAGTAGGTCTCGGTGGCCGTGCTCAGGACAGTGCTGTCCGTGTCATCGCAGTCTGTGCCGCCGTAGCTCTCGCCGTCCTCGCCGTCCTCGTCGGCGTCGTAGTCGGAGAGGGCATCACAGTTCTGGTCTACCCCGTCGTAGTAGACCTCCGCTGCGGTGCTGAGGATGGCGCTGTCGGTGTCATCGCAGTCCAGGCCGCCGTAGGCGCTGCTGTCCTCGCCGTCGGTGTCAGCATCGTAGTCCGAGGCGCCATCGCAGTTCTGGTCTACGCCGTCGTAATAGACCTCGGTCGCAGTGCTCAGGATGGTGGCGTCCGCGTCGTCACAGTCTGGGCCGCCGTGGGTATCCCAGTCCTCTCCGTCCAGGTCTGCGTCATAGTCGGAGGCGCCGTCACAGTTCTGGTCTACGCCGTCGTAATAGATCTCGGCCGCAGTGCTGAGCACCGCTGGGTCCGCGTCGTCGCAGTCGATTCCGCCATAGTCCAGGCTGAGCTCGCCGTCTTGGTCGGCGTCGTAGTCCGAGAGACCGTCACAGTTCTGGTCGATGCCGTCGTAGTAGATCTCGTCGGCCAGGGTGTTGATGAGCAGGTTGGTGTCATCGCAGTCCAGGCCCTCAAAGTCCACTGAGTCTTCGCCGTCTTGGTCGGCGTCGTAGTCGGAGAGGCCATCGCAGTTCTGGTCTATGCCGTCGTAGTAGACCTCTTCGGCGGCCGTGTGGATCAGCCGGTCGGCGTCATCGCAGTCTGGGCCGCCGAACTCGAAGGAGTCCTCGCCGTCCAGATCAGCGTCATAGTCGGAGAGGCCATCACAGTCCTGGTCTACGCCGTCGTAGTAGATCTCGTCGACCAGTGGGTTGATGCTTGCATCGCCATCGTCACAGTCGTTGGTGTCCTGTACGTAGCCTTCGGGGGCTGTGCACTCGGTGACAATGGCGGAGGCATCTCCGAAGGTGTCGCCGTCCAGGTCTTGGGCCCAGTCCCGGGCGCCGGTCGCTAAGGGACCGTCAATCTCGCCATCGCAGTCGTTGTCCACGCCATCACAGACCTCTTCTGCGCCAGGATAGGCCAGCGCTTCGTTGTCGTCGCAGTCTTCGCTCGCGCGCACGCCGTCGCCGTCAAGATCAGGATCAACCTTATATTCCACACAGCCGAGAGCGGAGAGAAGGAAGAGCACGCGCAGAGGGAGCAGCATTTCGTCACCAAGCAAAGGGGCCAATCAGCCCGCAGTATCGCATCTTGGATCGGATAGTGGACCAGTCTCTGGCGGGTCGCCGCCGGCTCCCGGACTCAGCGCTTCCTGCGTCGCTTGTAGACCAGGGCCAAGACACCAGCCACCGGCTGATACAGACCCTCCGGAATCGCCTGTCCTACGGTTCCCTGTGCATGCAGCGCGCGGGCCAGCGGCCGATTCTCTACCTGCACAATGTCGTGGCGGCGGGCCTCGGCTTTGATCTTCAGCGCGATGGCGTCCAGGCCCTTTGCGACGATGATGGGCGCTGGGTACTCCTCGGGCCGGTAGCGAATCGCAACGGCGTAGTGAGTCGGGTTCGTGATGACCAAGTCGGCCTCTTTGACGGCCGCAATTGCCATCTGCCCGCTCGCGATTTGCCTGGCCTTGGCCCGGCGCTGGGCCTTGACCATGGGATCGCCGTCCTCGTTCTTGCGCTCGTCCTTCACCTCTTGGGTGCTCATCTTGTTGTCTTCGGCGTGCTTGTAGGCGTTGTAGGCGTAGTCGATGATGCCCAACACAATGAGCAGCGGGGCGGCGGCGGTGAGCATGCCCTTGCCCAAGGAACCCAGCACGACCAGCTGAGCGGCGGGGGCCAGCTCCGCCATGGTGAAGAGCACGTCGACGCGGTCCTTCATGGTCCACCAGACCACGCCGCCCAGGGCGCCCAGCTTGAGCAAGCCCTTGGTGAGCTCGATGAGGGGCTGCAGGGAGAAGAACTTCTGCTTCAAGGCGGGGAAGGGGTTGAGCTTCTCCGGCTTGGGCTCCAAGGCCTTGGTGGCCAACTGAAAGCGGGTCTGTCCGAAGCCGACGACCAGGATGGCGAGCACGACCACGCCCAAGACTGGGGCGACTGCGGTGAGACCGGAGATGGCCGCGAAGCCCATCAGGTCCAAGGCACCGCCGGCGTCCAGGGTGCTCAGGTCTCCGCCCCAAGCGGCCAAGGCGACGTGGCGAAACTGTTCCCCGATGAAGGGGCCGAAGGCCAGCAAGGCCAGGCCCCCCGAGAGCACGACGGCTGCGGAGCTGATCTCCGAGGAGCGGACGATTTGGCCTTTGTCAGCGGCCTTGTCGAGCTTGGTTTGACTCGCGTCGTGTTGTTTTTCTTGGTCGTCGTCAGCCACTTGAACCTGCAAGGAGCTGTAGGAGTCCTGTGAGCCAGCCGGCTGCCTCCCGCACCTTGTCGGCGTGGGTCTGGAGCAGAACCGGTAGGCTCAAGGCGAAGAGGCTCAGGGCCGCGACCGAGGTCAGCACGGTGCCGACGGAGAAGTAGATGTTCATCCTGGGGGCCAAGCGCACCAGGATGCCCACGAAGAGGTTGGTGCACCAGACCAAGCCCAGGACTGGGCCTGCGAGCTGGGCACCCAGTGCGATGCTCTCGCTCACAGCGTGCAGCACGACCGGCCCAGCGTTCAAGGGGTTGTACAGCACGCCCGCTGGCAGAACGGAGAAGCTCTCGGCCACCAGCTTGAGGCAGTGGAGGTGCACGCCGCCGCTGAGGAAGACCATGCCCGCCAAGAAGGTGGCCAGGGTCCCCAGGGCGCCGCTGGTGACCTTGATCATGGGGTTGAAGACCGCGGCCATTCCCAGGCCGGCCTGCTGGGCCATGATCTCAGTGCCCAGGGCGATGGCCCCGAAGAGTACGTTGACGACGGTGCCCATCAACAGGCCCAACATGACCTCGCTGGCGATGGCGACGATGAGCATGCCGAAGGAGCTGGGCTGCTCAACCAAGGGAACCAAAGGAGCGAGCACCAGGGTCAGTCCCACCGCGCTCAGGACGAGCACGTACTTGGGGACACCTTGGGTGCTGAACAGGGGCAGAGCCATGAGCAGCCCGCTGATGCGGGAGAAGACGAAGAGCCCCAGCAGGATGGCGCCCACGGTCTATGGAGACCCGATGCTGTTGAACATGTTCGAGGAGAAGTCGACCATGTGCTGGAGCATCCAACCGCCAGCCAAGGTGAAGACCAGGAAGACGCCGATCATCTTGGGTACGAAGACCAAGGTCATCTCTTGGACCTGGGTGACGGACTGAATCAAGGAGATGGTGGTACCGACCAGGAGGGCGGTGATGAGCAGGGGGCCAGCGATGGTGAGCACCGTCAGCATGGCTTGTTGGCCGTAGAACAGCGTGGTGTCCAGGTCCATGAGCCCTCCTTTTAGACGGGGGTCTTTAGATAGGGGTGTTGAAGGACTGGACCATGTTCGTGATGAGCAGCCCCCAGCCGTCCATGAGCACGAATATCAGCAGCTTGAAGGGCATCGCGATGACCGGCGGCGGCAGCATCATCATGCCCATTCCGAGCAGGACGGAGCCGACGACCAGGTCGATGACCAGGAAGGGGATGTAGACCTTGATTCCGATGATGAAGGCGGCCCGAAGCTCGCTGAGCACGTAGGCGCTGGTCAGAGCGGCTGTGGGGATGTCCTCGACGGTCGTGGGGCTGACCTGGGCGATCTCCAGGACTGTGCGCATGTCGTCGCGCTGTACGTTGGCCATCATGAAGGCGCGCATCGGTTTCATCGATGCGTCGATGGCGGCGGTGGTCTCCATCTGGCCGTCCATGAAGGGCTGAACCCCGTTCTCCCAAGACTGGGTGAGGGTCGGGCCCATCACCAGCAGGCTGAGGAAGAGGCTCAGGCCGATAAGGACCTGGTCTGTCTCTTATACACATCTCCGAGCCCACGAGACAGGCAGAAATCTCGT
>CAJXRZ010000056.1 GCA_913060515.1 uncultured Pseudomonadota bacterium
GCGCCGGACTCGTCGTTGATGAATGCCTTGATCATTTTGAACTCCATGTGCCGCTTGGCGGCGATTAATCTGTGTTGTCGGACCGGGGCCCGAGAGGTTTTTTGCAGCTCAGGAAGCAGCGGTGTTCACGGTGGATGCGACGTTGCTGAACAAGGTGTCCAGGGAGCCGCCAAGTGCCGTGATGGCAGCGATGATGGCTACCGCGACCAAGCCAGCGATGAGTCCGTACTCAATTGCAGTTGCGCCGGACTCGTCGTTGATGAATGCCTTGATCATGTTGATTCCTGAGCCGCTGAGCGGCTTGACGGGTTGTCTCGGGGCGTCCTTGCGTAAGCACCTTGCCCTTCGATGTACAGACAGTAGGACATAGGTGGCGACAAGGCAAGAAGTTCTGAGACATTCGGTGACATTTGCGGCGACAAATATCCAATTTTGAGAGGTGGATGTCCGAAAAGACCCGAGTGGAGAAGGGCAATTGCAGAGTATCGCAATTTGTTTCATCGCCCTGTCATGGGGATCTCAGTCCAGCACCACCAGCTCCTGCTCATAGCGCTGGCGCTCTCCATTGCTGTAGACGGACACCACGCGCAGGGTGTTCTCATCGTCCCAGGTCGCATCAGTGACCCAGGCCGTGTAGCCGCCCTCTTCGACTTCGACGGTGGCGTTGAGGTGCATGTGGCCAGCATATGCCCCGGCGACCCGACCCTCGATTGGGCCCGTCAGATCCGTGATGGACGCCAACTCGACCTCGTTGAAGGAGCCGATGTGCATGGGGTGGTGGGAGAAGAGCAGGATGTCTTCGGCCTGGGTGGCTTCCAGATCCTGGAGCACCTCGGCCAAGAAGGGCAGGCTGCCCCCGGGCACGTCGTGCAGGTAGGCAAACTCCGAGAGCAGCCCGGTCTTGCCTCGCGCGTTCCAGTCCAGGCCCACCCAGGTCAGCCCGCGGTGGGTGAAGACATGGTTCTGCAGGATCATGGTCTGGCCGTCCTCTTCGACCTCGACTTGGCCGCGCCGGTAGTCCGGGTAGGTGCTGGCCAGCACCTCGTATTGGGGCGCAAAGACTTCCTGGAACCTGGCCTCGTCGCCGTATGCGATCTCGTTGTCGCCCAGCACGGGGAACCAAGTCGG
Organism: uncultured Pseudomonadota bacterium; assembly: GCA_913060515.1. Classification (GTDB taxonomy): domain Bacteria; phylum Myxococcota_A; class UBA796; order UBA796; family CAJQPC01; genus CAJQPC01. The sequence goes on from CAJXRZ010000056.1 coordinate 1,129, forward strand.
AGAGAGCCCGCCGAGCAATGTGGCCGAGGTCTCCAATCCTGCCCCCCACCCAATGTCGCCCACAATCACGACCAGCTCGATGCTTCGGTCCTGCTCCTGGCTGTTGATCCAGTCCACGGCGGTCTCAAGGCGCGCTTGGTGGTCTGGGGAGGAGGAGATGTGGGGGTCTGCCAGCACCACGAAGCTGAACACGAAGTCCATCTCTTCGGGCACCGAGTCGGCAGTGGAGTCCGCAGGCGAGGACAGGCAGGAGAGCAGGAGCGTGAGCATGGCCGAATACTACGACGCATGCTTGAGGGGAGCCCGCTTAGCTCTTGCCCACCGGAATGCTCAGCTCCGGAATCTCGACCTGGGCCATGCGCTCCAAGAGCGGCAGCAGCTCGTCGTCGAAGAGGATCAAGTCGGCGTGCTGTGGTCGCACGAATTTCTCAGCGACACCCTGGGCAATCATGGCCTGCAAGGGGGCATAGTAGCCGCCCAGATCCAGCACGCCCAGAGGCTTGCGGTGGTAGTTGAGCATGCCCTGGGTCGCCGCCTCGAGGATCTCCTCCCAGGTGCCAAACCCCCCAGGCAAAGCCAAGAACGCATCGCACATCTGGATCATCATGGACTTGCGCAAGGGCATGCCGTCGACCACGTAAAGCTCGCTCAGGCCCCGGTGTGCGACCTCTCGGTCCTCGAGGAGCTTGGGGATGATGCCGATGACCTCGCCGCCGGCCTCCAATGCGGCGTCTGCCAAGGCGCCCATCAAGCCCACGCGACCGCCGCCGTAGACGACGCCGATGCCTTGCTGTGCGAGGTGCGTGCCGACAGCTTGGGCCAGCGCGTAGTGGGCGGGTGCGGCGTGCTGTGTCGAGCCGCAGTAAACGGCGATGCGGCGGAAGGTGTGGGGCATGACTCGGGCTAGCCTTTGGCGCGAATGCGCTTGAGAAGATTGGAGATGTGGGCCCGCTCCCAGGCTTGGGATTGGGCGTATGCGGGGTGGGCGCGTTCGCGGTGGCGGAACACGCGGCTGTGGATGACCCGGCGGCCCCCCACGACCTTGGGCGGGATGGCCAAGTGCAGCAGCTCGTGATGCAGCAAGACCTCTAAGACAAAGTCGGGCACGCTGGCGTGGTCGAGCACCGGGTGTACGCGGATCCCAACGCCGTCGCAGGCACCCAACTGGATGCGTCGCCTTGGAAGCGTGGAGGGCCAATCGCCCCAGCGCAGAGGCGGCGGGGTGCTGACCTCGGGCACGAAGCGCATGGCAGCGGTGCACAGGGGGCGTAGGTCGTGGGTTTGGCCAAGGGGGGCGTTCAGGACCGGTTTGACCTCCTCCCGTTGCCCCATGTGGAGGGCGCGAAGGCGAGCCCAGGCGTCTTGGTCATCTCTCAGGACGACGGCGGCAATGTCGTCTGGGTGGCCCAGGACGGTCTTGCTGACACGCAACTCCAGAGCGCCAGGCTGCTTCCTCCAGCTCAGCACCCGGGTGCGGTTCTTGGTCTTGACGACGGTGCAGGACTGGAAGCTGGGTTCGGCGTCCAAGATGGCCTGAGCCACCCCCCAGAGGGGCCGCTCGGAGGGCAAGCGAAGGAGGGGACCGGGTCCCCCGCGCTGGACGGTGAGGCGCACGCGGATCCACCTATCCCGCACCCGCGATATGAACCCGTCATGGCGTCTCTCAATGACTTGGTCGCTTTGGAGCTGGGCTCCCTGGACCTGAACCGCGGCTTGCTGACCACCCCCGATGGTGTGCGCAAGCTGACCCCGACGGAGAGCTCCTTGATGCGTGCGCTCATCACCGCCCGGGGCGAGCGGGTCAGCGCCTTGGACCTTCTGGCCCAAGTCTGGGGCTACGGGCCAAAGACGCAGACACGGACTCTGACCACGACGATGCGCCGCCTGCGGATGAAGGTGGAGAAGGACCCCAAGACGCCCTTTCATCTGTTGACCAACTCGGGCGGCTACCGCTTCCAGAGGCTCCTTCAGGCCCACGCTGCGGACGCTGCCATGGTGGATGCAGACCCGTTCATTGGCCGTGCGGAGGAGCTGGCTCAGCTGGACATGCTGGAGAGTGCCGGCGCGCGGCTGATCACCTTGGTTGGCGCTGGGGGAATTGGCAAGACGCGCCTGGCGACACGATGGTTGCGCGAACGCCCGGCCCGCCAAGTCTCTCTCGTCTCGGTTCAAGACCCGGCCACAGTTTGGGAGCTGGTCGGGGCAGCCTTGGGCTACCGCACCTCCGATGCCAAGGCGCTGGGCTTGGCCTTGGCCGACTCCAAGCAGTGGCTGCTCTTGGACAACCTGGAGCAGCTCTTGCCGGGCCTGCAGGGGGGCCTTCAGACTCTGCTTGAGCACTGCGGGCAGACCCGTCTGCTCCTGACCACACGGGTGAGGGTTGGGGTGGTGGGGGAGACGGTCTTGCCTCTGGGTCCACTGCAGCCCGACGACGCCTTGGCGCTCATTCGCCTCAGGGCGCCCCAGGCCAGCGCATCTCAGAGCAGCGCAGGACTGGCGCAGCTGGCCGCTCGCCTGGACCGGGTTCCACTGGCCATCGAGTTGGCCTCGGGGCGTCTGGGACTCCTGGGATTGAAGGGCTTGAATCAAGCCCTGGACCAGTCCTCCGAGGTGCTCTCCAGGAGGGGCGATGGCCGCCAAGCCTCCATGCAAGCCAACGTGGCCTGGTCTTGGGCGCTGCTCAGCCCGAATGAGAAGGCCGCGGCCTGTCGGTTGAGCGTGTTTCGCAGTCCCTTTCGCTCCTCCTCGGCCATCGCGCTCTTGGGGCCGTCTGGCCCGGAGCTCATGCAGTCGCTGTTGGAGAAGTCCTGGCTCACGGCTTCCTCAGGAGACCGCCTGCGCATGCTGGAGGCCTTGAGAGAGTACGCACAGGAAGAGAGCGACGAGGAGCTCTTGGCCGCCGCCTGCCAGGCGCACCTTCAGGTCTTTGCGCCCTTGGGAACGCCCCAATCCATCGAGGCCCTGGTGTGCTCTCCGGAGTCTCCCCAGCGCATGCTTTCCGATGAGTGGCAGGACCTGATTCTGGCCTTGAACACCGCCAAAGAGCTGGGCAAGCTTCAGGAGCGCTGTACCGTGCTCTTGGCCATGGGTGTGGCTTGTAGGCTGGACCGGCCGCCCAGGCTGGTTCTGGATGAAGCGCTACAGCTCCTGCAGATCTCCAAGCTCTCCCCCGAGCTGCGCATCTCCCTTCGTTTGCTCTGCAGCCGGCTGCAGCATGTCGCAGGAGACAGCGCCCAGGCGCGCTTGCAGGCGGCCGAAGCCCGCGACGAGGCCATTGGGCTCGGCTTGCATCGGAAGGTCATCGAGGCGCTGGTGCACCTGGGCCGCGGCTACCAGCAACACGGCGATCTGCTGACCGCCGAAGCCCGTCATCAGGAAGCGCTGGACCTGGCCAAGCGCGAGGGCACGGCCCTGGATGTGGCCACCACCCAGGTGGACTTGGCGGACTGCTTGCACTTCCAGGGTCGGCTGCAGGAGGCCTTGTCTCTGAGCTTGAGCGCGGAGCCGGTGCTGCGCGCGCTGGGCGCATCCTTCAGCTTGGGCAGCGTTCTGGGGAACACCGGTATTGTCTGGGGGGAGCTGGGGGAGAACGCCAAGGCCCGAGAGTGCTTGGAGGCCTCGGTGCAGGTGCACCAAGATGCTGGGCGCATCCACTGGGCCGGCATGATGCGCGTCAACTTGGCCTATGTGGTCCTGAACAGCGGGGATGCAGCCCGGTGCTTGGAGCTGGAGCGGGAGGCCGTCGCTGCGCTCTCCGCTCCCCAAGACCGCGCGGCCCGCGGGGTCGCTTGGATTGGGGCGGCCGAGGCCGCGCGACGACTGGGCCTGCGAGGTGACGCCATCGAGGCCATCACCCGTGCCCAGGCTCTGCTGCAGAAGCACCCCTTGTTGCGTGCCGTCGCGGGCTCTCAGGCGGCGGAGATCGCTGGGGACGCGCAGGCAGCGCGCGCCAACATGGCCTCGATTGCGGAGGCTGGCAGTGAGATTGAGACGGAGGTCGCGCGCTGTCGCCTGGGCAGAGTCTTGCTTCGTGGAGGGGATCGCTACTCCGCCCAAGCGTGCTTGACCCAGGCGCAGGGTGTGCTTCAGGCCAAAGGCTTGGGGCCAGGCGCGCCGCTGCACTTTCACTGCAAGGAGCTTCAGCTCTTGCTGGCAGCACCGATCCATGGCTCGGAGCCTATGAAGCGGTAGGTCCGCTGAGGCCTGGAGGTTCAATGCCCAAGACCATCGCCATCACCGGAGCTTCAGGCTTGGTGGGCAAAGCCCTGCAGGAGGCCCTCAAGGCACGGGGTGACCAGGTCATTCGCTTCAGGCGTGGCCAAGCGACGGCCGCAGATGAGCGCCCCTGGAGTCCGGGGGAGCGCTTGGACCCATCGGTCTTGGACGGGATCGACGCGGTGATTCACCTCGCTGGCGAGCCCATCTCCCAGCGCTGGACGGACGCCGCCAAAGAGCGAATCCTGGCCTCACGCGAAGGAGGAACCCGCAGCATCGCGGAGGCGGTCGCGGGCGCCGCTCACAAGCCCACTCTGGTGAGCGCGAGCGCAGTGGGCATCTACGGCGCGGATCGGCCTGACCGGGTGGATGAGAGCAGCGCTCCCGGCGAAGACTTCTTGGCTCAAGTCTGTCTGGCCTGGGAGTCGGCGACGGAGCCTGCGAAGGTGGCCGGCGCTCGGGTGGTCAATGTGCGCTTGGGCGTGGTGCTGGCCACGGAAGGGGGGGCCCTCAGTCAGATGCTTCCGCCCTTCAAGCTGGGCATGGGAGGGCGAGTGGGGGACGGAGAGCAGGCCTTTCCCTGGGTTCACATCGACGACGCGGTCAAGGTCTTCCTGCTGGCCCTGGATGAGCCTGGCCTGGAAGGTCCCGTCAACGTGGTTGCCCCCGAGGAGGTCAAGAACGCCGGGTTCACCAAGGCTTTGGGTGAGGCGCTCGGGCGCTGGACCCTGGTCCCGGTCCCGGCCTTGGGCGTGAAGCTCATCTTTGGAGAGATGGGGGAGAAGCTGCTGCTCAAGGGGCAGAACGTGCGGCCGGGCGTGTTGGAAGCCCGCGGCTTTGAGTTCGGGTTCCCCCAGCTGAAGGGCGCCCTGGCGGAGCTGGTGGGGTAGGCTCGGGCACCCTCAACAGGCTCCTCATGCGCTCCTTCGCAGCCTCACTCTTGACCTTGTCTGCCCTGGCCTTGGCTTGTGGTGGAGAGCCCGTGGAGCCGGTCCCCGCTGAACCCGTTCCGGCGCCTGACGAGGGGCCGCAGAGTGGAGACCAGGGGGCTGTGCCGCCGGGGATGTGGCCAGCGCAGCCGGATGCAGCCTGGCCCAAGGGCTGCCTGATTGAGAACGCAGCGCTGCACCCCAGTCAGCCTTGGCTCGCGGTGGCCTGCTCGGATGTGGAAGAAGAGAATGGGGCCATCCTGCTCTTCGATCTGGATGCTGGAACTCTGCGCTCCGCCGTACGGATGCAAGGCTGGGTTGGCTGGAACGAGGCCGAGCTGCTCAGGTGGCACCCCGATGGGCGTCAGCTTGCCAGCAATGTGCAAACCAACGGGATCGTGGTGTTCAAGGATGCCCAGCCCATCGGCCACATCTTCCCCGACGAGACCCGGGACACCGGCGTGGGGCATGTGTGGACCGGTGAGAAGCTCTACACGGACACCGGCCACTTGGTCCAGGTCAAACAGGACGACTGGCGCTTTGACTTTGAGTACAAAGAGGGCGCTCCGGGCTTCCACCACATGCGCTGGAACGCGGTGAACCAGACCGTTGTGGGCTGGGAGCAGTCCAGCTTTGTCTCCTATGACCCGGTCACCGAGACACGGCGTGTGGAGCTGCCCATCTTGCCCCGCAGCGTACACCTGGGGTGCTCGGCGGACGGCCACTGGTGTGCCGGTCGGCAGATCCGCCCGCACCCGGCACCGGACGCCTTGGTCCTGGTCAACGCCACTGAAGGGGTGTTGATGCCATCGCTTCTGCTCTCCCGAGCCCACTTCCGGGACTTGGCCTGGGCCCCCTCCGGCGGCTTCGTCACGAGCAGCTACGTGCACACCATCGGTGCGCCACGCTCGGGTTTTGTCCTGGACATTTGGCAAGAAGGGGTTCTGCAGCGGAGCATGGCCCTTGGAGACCGAGAGCCCAGCTACGGAGGCGCCGTCGAGGAGCTCGGCGCGCTGGCCTGGTCCGGAGACTCCGAGTCCCTCGCAGTCCTCTTGAAGAGCCAAGAGGTGCTGCTCTTTGATGCGGTGACAGGGCAGCAGACCGGCGAGTTTCTGGCCCCATCAGCGCCCGTTCCGCCCAGCCTTCCAAGCTGGTACGCCCGAGATGAGCGGGATGGCAGCTACGAGGGCACGGTCAGCTGGGGTGCCCCCGAGCGAATCGTGCGGGTCGGCGGCCACTTCGTGAGCATCTGGACCCCCCAGGGCGAGAAGCTGGCGGAGTTCATCGTGCCCACAGGGGGCTGAGGCGCAGTTCCTCCTTGAGGCGCAGTCCTCCTTGAGGCTCAGTCCTCTTTGAGGCTGGCCTCGACCCGGGCCACGTTCTCCGGATCACGCAAAAAGTGCTCCAGGTGCAGGATCTTCTCCGGATCCACCTGGCCCAAGGGACCCAAGACCATCCAGTCGGAGATCAACGCCCGGCTGTGCCAGCCTTGGTGTCCCTCGTGCACGGCCGGCACGTCGTAGGGCTTGTTCATGCAGGTGGCCAACAGGCGCTCTGGATCGGCATCGTTGAGGAAGAACCAGATGTGTTCCCGGCCCCCTTGAGTGGTCTCCATGCCCAGCTTCACGATGAACTGCAGCCACTCGGTCTCTTGGAAGCTACGCCAGAGCCCTAGGAAGCGGTCCAGGCGTGCTCGGGCCAGGGCGGTGCGCCGCGCAGTCTCCATGTCGGAGACGTAGAGCAGCGGGTGCGCGTCCATCAGAGGCCGGAAGCGCATCAAGCTCCCATAGTTGTGGCCCCAGAGCTTGCCCTCTTCCTTGGTCAGGAGCAGCCCGCGCTCCCCCATGTGGATCTCGTCCCGGTCGTCCATGCCGCCTTGGTCCACGGAGCCCAGGATCTCCAGAGCCTTCTCTACAGGCAGCCACACCACCGGCATGTCTTGGCCGATGTAAAAGTCCTGGTCTGGTTCGGGCACGCCGTTGTCCAGCATCAGGCTCGCAGCGGTGTTCAGCAGCTGCGCCATGGTGCCGGCGTCTTCGCGTGGGATGTCCACCATGTCCAACTCCAGCAGCCCGCAGCGGTCCATGCCGTGGGTGTGCAGCCAGCAGCGGTCGCCTTCCCAGACAGCGTGGATGGTCCAGAGGGTCTGTGGGTGAGGCGGCACCGGACTGGCCGCGGCCTCTTCCAGCCAGCCCATCGGGCGGGCCACAAAGGAGCTGTGGTCGACCACGCCGGCAGCCAGAGGGGCCAGGGCTTGAAGCAGTCGGATCTGCAGGTGAAAGCCGCCCAAGGGATCCAGATCTGGCAGGGTCAGGGAGATGCCCAAGCTGCGATTGCAGGCCTTGAGCGCGGTGGCCTCGTGCTCTTCAAGATGCCCCAGAGTGGTGTGTACATCGACCAGCTCTCGGTCTGTGTGCGTCGCGTAGATCTGCAGCGCAATCTCCTGCTCCTCATCCCGCCAGACCGCCGAGATCTCCCACTCCCAGTTTGGGTGAGAGGGGACCACCGTCTCCGCCTCTTCAATGGGGAAGTCCAGGGCCTTCAGGCGCTCGAGCACCCCAGTGACGCCCAAGGTCGGGGCGTGGGCTGGCAGAGCGGCTTCGAGGATGGAGGGCGGGGTCATTCAGTCTCCGTGGGGCGGGTGGCGGCAAAGAGCAACAAGGCAAGAGACATGAGCGCGAAGGGTAGCGCGGCCCGCAGAGCGCCCCAGGTGGGGGAGGCCACGGCGAAGGCCTCAATGGCCGTCCAGCGGAAGGCGTGGATGGGGTCCTGGAGAGCGTGTGGCCACATCGCGATGAAGTAGGTCGCAAGCGCGATTCCGACCCAGCGCAGGGGGGCGCGCTCATCGGCAATCAGAGCCGCAACGAGGGGGAAGCAGAAGATCAGGTAGTGCGTCCAGACGATGCCCAGGGGCAGGAGCATGGCCACCAGGCCCACACGCACCAAATCCATCCACGCCCGAGGCCGGACGAGCCCCCAGACCAAGATGCCCAGGCCCATGGCCAGCAGGGCGTAGAGCTCCAGCTGCAGGGATTGGGGAGGGATCTGCACCGGCTGCCAGTTGCTCACCATGCTCACCCAGTCCGAGTCGCCCAAGCGCAGCACGTGGCTGCGAAAGGAGATGTTGTTCTGGGGGACCACGGTGGTGGTCAGCAAGGCCTGGCTGACCTGGCTGTAGCCCGTGGCCAGCTCGGGGCTCAGCACCTTGGGGAGTAGGACAGAGAGCAGGGCCCACGCCCCGGCGCCCACCGCGAACTCCTTCCAGCGCTTGGCCAAAAGCAGCAAGGCAAAGGCTAGCACAAACCACGGTTTAAACAGGCTGGCCAACACCCAGAGAGCGATGCCCAGCCAGGGCTTCTCTCCAGGACCCAGGGCCCGCGCGCCGGCCCAGGCCAGGGCCAATGTGATGGGCACGTTCTGGCCCAGCTCCACCGCGTAGAGCATGGGGAAGCTCAGGCCGAGCAGGAGCACCGGCAGGATGCGCAGCCACGCTCGCGTCCAGCCCAGAGGGCGTCCCAGCTCCAGGCCCAGGTAGGAGACGGAGAGCGCGTTGCAGGCGAAGAAGAGCACTGAGAGCTGCGGCAGGCTGAGCAGGCGTGTGAGGGGCCAGGTCACCCAGAGGTAGCTGGGCCCGTAGTGAAAGCTGGTTCCGGCGTTGGTGGGCAGAGCCGCCGCCTCCATTGCTGCGATCCAGGCCGGGTGGTAGCCCTCGCCGGTCCAAACCCCGGCGTTGTAGGCCGCCTCGGGGAGGCCCTGTGCTGTGACCTGCGCGGCGATCCAGGTGGGGTACAGATCCAAGCACATCCACGCGATGGGCTGCAGAGAGAGCGCAGCCCACAGGCCTGCGAGCAGGGCGGCGCCGCCAAGGAGCAGCAGGGCCTGCATTTGTGGGGTCGTCATACGTCCTTTCTACCTCTGGCGGCATCGCGGTAGTCTTCCGGCAGAGGAGGCCCCATGGCCATCGACCGCAGAGACCTGCTCAAGTCAGGGGCCGCCGCCGCGCTCGGCGCAGCGACCTTGCCCGGGTGTAGACCCGGAGAGCAAGACAGCGGCGTGGGGCCTGGGCAGATCGACCACGTCGTGGTGCTCATGATGGAGAACCGCAGCTTTGACCATTTCCTGGGGGCGCTCACACTGGTGGAGGGCCGAGACGAGATCGATGGCCTCGTCGGCACCGAGAGCAACCCCAGTGAGCTGGGGGAGACCGTTACGGTCTTCCGTCTGGATGTCTCCTGTCAGGAGGATCCGCCCCACTCTTGGCGCTCCAGCCACGAGCAGTTCAACGAGGGCGCCAACGACCGCTTCGTGGCCAAGCACGAGGACAACCATGGCTATGAGATCGGCCGCGAAGCCATGGGCTACTACACCGCCGAGGACCTGCCGGTTCACTACGCTCTGGCCAGCCACTTCTGCGTGCCCGACCGCTACTTCTGCTCGGTGATGAGCAGCACCTGGCCCAACCGGATCTACGGGCACAGCGGCACCTCCAAGGGCATACAGACCAACGACTTTCATCCCGATGGCTACGACCAGATGAACGTCTACAAGGCCCTGGACAGCGTGGGGGTCGACTGGCGCTACTACTACACCGACGCGCCCTTTCTGGGCCTGCTCAAAGACACCTGGGATGCGCCGCGCATTGGCTACGTCGAGGAGTTCTTCGCGGCGTGCGAGGCTGGGCGCTTGCCGGCGTTCACCTGGATCGACCCGGGCTTTACCTACAACGATGACCACCGCGGCCTGGAGAGCCACAAGCTCTACCACCAGATCAGCACCGCACCCCAAGAGATCAACCGGGTCAAACCGATTCGCATCATCAAGAACGGGGTCCACGGCACGACCCGCCTGGAGATCTACACCACGGCCGGAAAGCTGGAGAGCTACGAGCTGCCCAAGGAGATGGCGGAGCGCTGGCTCAAGGTCCTGATGCGGGACCTGGAGGATGTGGAGGTCGGCTGAAGTGCTTGCACGGATTAAATAGTTAGACTAACTAATTACTAGTTTCCCGTGGAGGTCGGCTGTGGCTGTACCGATTCAATCTCCGACCCTCACGCTCTGGGCCTTGAGCTTGGCGCTGGAAGCCCGCTTGGCGGCAGCCTTGGCCCCGATGGGCTTGAGCGTGGCTGGCTTTCGTCTCATCGGCGAGGTCAGCGCGGCCCCCGATGGCTTGCGTCAATCCGAGCTGGCAGCCCGCCTGGGGGTTCGTCCTCCGACTGTGAGCGTCGCCGTCAAGCGCCTGGAGGAGCTGGGCTTGATCACCCGGGTCCCGGACCCGAAAGACCCCCGAGCGCGCCTGGTTCGGGTGAATCAAGAGGCCAACCTGGGCCCAGGCCTGGACTTGATCGACGCCATGGACAGGGAGCTCTTCGCCGGTCTTGACGCCCAGGGTGTGCAGGCCCTGAACCAGAGCTTGGCTCACCTCCAGGCGCGCCTCTCGCGGAGCTCCACATGACCGCCGCTGACCGCACTCTGTCCTGGAACCGCGCCATGTTGGCCTCGCCAGGGGACCTGGATCTGCAGGTGCCGAACGCGGAGATCGAGGGGGTGATTCCGCCGGAACTCTATGCGGGAAGGCTTCTCTCTAATGGCCCTGGCTGGACCCAGATTGGGGGACGCACGGTGCACCCCTTCGACGGACACGGCTACCTACGGGCCTTCTCCTTCTCCGAGAAAGGCGTGGCGCTCAAGGCCCGTTTCGTTCGCACCGCCTCCTACGAGATCGAGGCCGCCGCAGGCTCGGTGAAGGTCCGCGGCTTGGCGACCGATTTGCCGGGCGGCATGCTGCCCAATCTCCGGGCAAAGGGGGGGCGTCGGAACGTGGCCAACACCACGGTGCTCCAGTGGCAGGAGCGCTTGTTGGTGGGGTGGGAGGGCGGCTCTCCCCACGCGCTGGATCCCCAGAGCTTGGAGACCCTTGGCCCAGAGACCTTCAAGGGTCTGGTCGACGGCGAGGCCAGCTTGGCGCACATGCGTTTGGACCCCAGCAGCGGCCATCTGGTCCTGGTGGGCATGTCGCAGTCCCGCAAGACCACGGTGCGTTTCCGTGAGCTGGATTCAGAGGATCACGTGGTGTTCAGTCGGCAGGACGAGCTGCCGGAGATGATCTTTGCCCACGACTTCGCCATGACCCCGCTGCACTACATCCTGGGCGGCAACCCCATGCGGCTGAACTTGGGCAAGCTGGCCAAGTCCTTTGCGGGCTTGGGGCCGTTCTTCGACGCCATCAACATCGATCACAGCAAGCCCGGGGTGCTCTACCTCTCGCCGCGTGACCCAAAGGCGGCGCTTCGCGTGGTCTCCTTGCCGGGCCCGGCGACGGTCATTCACTTCGGCAACGCCCACTGCACGGAGACGGCCACCATTGTGGACGCCTGTCTCTTTGGGCGCTTCGACTTTGGCGGAGAGTTTGGCTACCGCGGGCCCGACCAGGAGTTGGACCCCAGCCTGCCCGACGCGCGCCCGCCTCAGCGCCTGTTCCGGATCACCATTCCCCATGACAGCGACCAAGCCACGTGGCGGCAGCTTGGGCCCTATGCGGTGGACTTCCCGCGCTTCAATCCGGCCCACGAAGGTCAGCGGACGCCCTGGCTCTTCGGCGCGGCCCGCCGGGACACGCAACACGGCGATCCCTTCGACAGTGTCCTGTCCGTGGACCTGCGCTCCCAGGAGACGGTGACGCAGATCTGGACGGCACCTGAGCAGGTCTTCGTCGGGGAGCCTGTCTTTGTGCCCGGGGCAAGCCCAGAGACCGGACACCTCTTGGTCATGCTCAGCGATGCCATGAACGAGCAGAGCCGCTTGGCCATCTTCGACGCTGCCCGGGTAGAGGCCGGGCCCATCGCTCAGGTGCCCTTGCCGCTGTTGCCCGTCGCCTTCCATGGAGACTGGGCCTCGAGCTGAGCTCGGCGGCCAGAGCGATACACCCAGAGAAGAAAAGGGCCTCCTCAGTGCCGAGGAGACCCTTCAAGAAGACAGCAGAGCGCTGTTCTAATTGTTGAAGTAGAAGTAGCTCTTGTCAGACCACTCCGAGCTGCCGTCGCCACCCTTGGCCCGCACGGAGAAGGCGTAGTAGGTGTCGTCTACTGCTGGCCAGAACTTCTTCTCGGTGCTGCTGCCGGTGTTGTAGGCGTAGTAGTACTCCCAGTTTCCACCGTTGTAGAAGTAGACTTTCACCTCGTAGGAGGCGCCGCTCACGCCGTCCCAGTCCATGGTGACGTCGGGGCCGTAGACGGTCTGCCAGCCAGTCGGGCTCAGGCCCGCTGGGATGCCGGAAGGCGCGCCGGTGGAGGTGAGCGCGATGCTCTCCCAGTTGGTGTTGCTCGCGAGCACTTCCTCTTCACCGCTCGCGGTGGCGTAGCCGCTGGCGCTCACGGAGAGGGTCAGGTAGCCGGCCGAGACGCCTTCGAACTTGTACAAGCCGTTGGAGTCGGTGGTGGTGCTCAGTCCCGTGCTGGTGGTCACGGTGGCGCCCGAGATTCCGTTGCCGCTGTAGATGCTGTTCTCGCGGACGAAACCGAGCAGGGTTCCGGTGCCCGTGGTGCTGCCGCTGGAGGCGCCGCCGGAGCCGGAGGAGCTGCCGCCGCTGATGGTGTTGACCTTGGACATCAGCTTGTCCCAGTCAAAGCCGCTTCCCGGGTCGGTGTGGCAGCTGGCGCCGCCGCCGCCGGTGTAGGAGCAGCCGGGCACTTCGTTGTGACCGATGATGTGGTCGCGGTCCAGGGTCACACCCTGGCGCTTGGAGATGTCCACGATGAGGGTGGCCAAGCTGCTGTACATGGCGTCGGTGTAGTAGGTGGAAGGCTTCTCGATGTAGCCCTCCAGCTCGATGCCCACGCTGCGGCTGTTGGTGGTGCCGTGTCCTCCATGCCAGGCCTTGTCCTCTTCGTAGACCATCTGGGTGACTTCGCCATCGGAGGAGCGAATCACGTAGTGGGCGGAGGCGTTGGCGCGGGAGTCAGCGAACCAGTAGGCGGTGCCGGAGTAGCTGCCCTGGGCGGTGTGAACGACGATCATGTCGATGTCGGAGGCGCCGCGGGACTGGTTGGTGTAGTTGCTGGAGTGCGCCTTCACAAAGTTGGCGTTGCCACTGTAGTCTCCGCCAGCGCCAGCCACAGGCTTGAAGTTGAGCCAAGGGGCGTCGATCTCACGGGGCTCAATGGCGATGACCTCCCCGTTGGGGGTCTCTGCGACCAGTCCGGACTCGATCCAGGAGATGACCTCGCGGGTGTAGGAGCGCTGCATGCCTGCGTCCTCTCCGCCGGCGTACCAGCCGACGATCTCGGCCCAGTCAGCCACGTCGTTCAGCTCCAGACCGGTCTCGTTCTCCCAGACGTCGCCGTGGAAGCGCAGCTCAGCGGCCGCCGCCAGGATGTTCAGGCGGGAGTCCAATGCCACGTCGGCGGGACTCTGGCCGATGAGCTCAGCGGCGTGGCTCAGGGAGGGGCCGTCCTGCAAGGGGGACTCGGGCAGGCCCATCACGCCTGCGCTGCCGTCTTCGGCCAGCTCGCCACCGCGGTCGTCTAGGCGGCTCTGGGAGTAGGCGATGGCCACCAGCAGGTCCCTGGGGACATCCGACTGGCGGGCGGCCTCGGAGAATGCGGGGTCGATCTCCTGCTTCTCAAGGGCGGTGGGCGTGCAGCTGATCAGCAGTCCCGAGAGGGTGGCAAAAGCAATTCCATGACGCATTGGGCAACTCCGTTGGCCGGGGGCTTGGAGCGTCGTTTCGTGGTGAGGACGCCAAGCAAGAGCAGTATACACACTGTGCATTTTTTTCAGTCAAACCCTTTTTTGAGTCTCCTCAAACAGGCTTGAAATGGCCCATCGGCATGAATGCACACAATGTGTAGGGAAAGCCTACAGTTGAGGCGCGGATCGTGATCCGGGGGCTATAGGCACCACATCGATCCCAGCATGCCAACCCGCGCCAAGATCTTGGAAGGCGCCGCCAAGGTCATCGCGCGCAGCGGCATTCGCAGCGCGACGGTCCAGGACATGGTCAAGGGTGCCGGGGTCTCCCGCCGCACCTTCTACCAGTACTTCCGGGACAAGGACGACGTGGTGCTGAGCCTGTACCAGCTCAATACGGCGAACCTGGCCATGGAGATCGAGGCTGCGGTTCGCGCTGCGGACAGCAACGCGGAGCGGCTGCGTGCCCCTGTGGACGCCTACTTGGACTTCCAGCAGCGCGGTGGGCGCCTGCTCGGTGTGCTTCAGTCCGAAGCCATGGACCCCGAGTCCCGCCTCTGGCCACACCGCAAGCAGGTGATGGAGTCGCTGGTGCTGCTCACGCGCAGAGCCGTGGCCTCGGCCAGCGGGCCGCTGCTCGACCCCCTGGTCTATTGGACCCTGTTCTTGGGCCTGGAGGACGCCGTGCTCCACTTGCGTCGTGGTGGTCCCTTGGCTCCCGACGACCGGGCTCGAATGGCCCGGGTCTTCCACCCGATGTTCGCCTCGGTGATGGCCAGCGCGGTGGCGAATCCCGAGCGCTTCGCGGTGGACCCCGAGTGAGGCCTTCGGGACTGTTGGCCGATCTGCTCCTGGCCTCCTCCGAGCAGGCCAGCGCTGCGGTGGCCGCCTCCCTGACCGCTGTGGAGGGACAGGCGGTGCTCGCGCAGCTCTCCGTGCAAGACGGCGTACTGGCCCTCCAAGGCAAGGCCCTCAAGTCCTCCTGGCGTCTGAGTGGTGTGCTCGCGCTGATGGGCGACTGGCCGCCCCTGGAGCAGCTTCAGAGCGTGGCCATGCGGGCGGAGCTGGACTGGGCGCCAAACTTCGCCGTCTTGCACGCCATGACCTCGCTGGTGGAGCTGCGGCTCAGCTTGTCCCGGCACCCCATCCCTTCCTTGCCCCAAAGTCTGCGTTCCCTGCGCCTGGATCTGCCTGGTGACCTGACCCTGGAGCACCCCAACTTGGTGACGCTGCACCTCTACGGAGCGGCCCATGCGAGCCTTGGAGACTTGGGCTTGCCGCTGCTCACCGAGCTGCGCGTAGAGCAATGCCGCGCGCTGCAGAGCGTGGAAGCTCTGCCTGAGCGTCTGGAGCGCCTGAGCTTGGTAGACCTGCCTGAGCTGCGCTCTCTGCCCGCACTCCCCGCCAACCTGAGGGTTCAGACCGTGCGTTGCCCCATGCTCCACCTCTCATGATTCACCACCTGCTCGCGCCGGACCTGGACAGCCTCCGCGCCTTTGCTCTGGGGACGAAGCAGGAGCTCTCCACTGCGCCAGGGGAGGGCGCGTTCCTGGCCCATCCCCCCACCGCCCGCCTGCCCAGCATCGCCCCCGCCGACGAGGCCATTGCGCTGCTGCCTCCGGGGCCAATGAGCCTGCGCTGCGCTGAGCAGATCGAACACGCCGACCGGGTGCTCTGCCTCTCTGGCGCCCAGGCCGAGTTGGCCCGACAGCTCACCTCGGCTCCAGTGATGGACCTGGATGCCTGGGCACAGGCCACTCCCCGTGGGCAACACCGGCGCTCCATGGCCACATGGGAGAGGGTTCTGCGCGGGGAGTCCGTCTCCGGCGCCCGGCGATTCGCCTCTCAGGGCCCAGTAGACTTAGAGAAGCTGCCTGAGTTGGGCTTTGAGGGACTGCGCTTGGTTGGCCTGTGCTGGAGCCTTCGAGAGCCCAGCGCCGTGCTGCGCATCTCGATCTGCGGCACCGCGGGCCAACCGGAGATCCGGGCAGGCCGAGCGGGAACCTGGTGGGTGGACACCAAACACAGCCACTGGCCCAAGGATGCGGCCCATTTGGCCCGCATTCAGGGCCAGTGGAGTCCTGACTTTGGGGACCGGCGCAGCGAATGGGTGGCCATCGGCGGCAGCTTTGAGCCGGCCGCGGTCTCCGTCCCTGCCGAGCGCCTGACAGACTGGGCTGGGGCAGCGATGCTGCCCGCGCCGCCCTTCTAGGAGCCCGTCTCAGGCGAAGGGGAAGCTGCCCAGAGGACCCAGCTTGGCCCAGGGCACGTCTTCACAGCCCTTGACCAGTCCGGGGCGGCGGGTGAGCACCTCGCAGCCGCGCTTGGTGACCACGATGGTGTGCTCGAACTGCGCCGTGAGGGAGCCATCGGCCGTGACCACGGTCCAGTGGTCGTCCAGGTGATCCACTTCGTGGGTGCCCAGGTTGATCATGGGCTCCACGGTGAAGATCATGCCCTTGCGCAGCTTCACGCCGCGGGGCGTGCGGTGGTGGTGAATGGTGGGGGAGGTGTGGAAGACCTGGCCCACGCCATGACCGGTGTAGTCCCGGACCACGCTGCAGTTCTGCTGCTCGGCGAAGTCCTGAATGGCGGCACCAATGTCGCTGGTGTAGCCACCGGGCTTGATCTGAGCCAAGCCGATCTCCAGGGCCTGACGGGCCACCTCGACCACGTGCTTGACCGCTGCGCTGGGCTCGCCCACGTAGAAGGTCACGCTGGTGTCCCCGTGCCAACCGTTCTTCTTGGGCAGGATGGGGGTCACGTCCACGTTGACGATGTCGCCGTCGACCAGGACGCGCTCGGTGGGGATGCCGTGGCAGACCACCTCGTTGACGGAGGTGCAGCAGTGACCGGGGAAGGCAGGCCGCCGGCCGCCGCCGCCGTAGCCGTAGGGGGCTGAGATGCCGTGGCGTTCCGTGGTCATCTTGTCGACGAGGGCGTCGATCTCCAGCGTGGACACGCCGGGCTTGATGATCTCGCCCACTGCGCAGATCAGCTCACCGGCCAGGCGGCCTGCCCGGCGCATGGCTTCGATCTCGGTGCCGGTATGGATGCGGACGCTCATGTTTGGACTCCTGACTCACAGGAGGCGCTTCTAGCCCCTTGAAGGGTCCACTGCCACGTCGGGGCGCATCCTCTTGGGCAAGGCTTGGCAGCTCTCTTCCAGACCCGCCTGGCAGGCTTGCTGGTAGTAGCGACGTGAGGTGCCCTTGTCGGCGTCGACCCCAGCCCCAAAGGCGTGGATCTTCCCAAGATCTTGGCAGCTGTGGGGGTCGCCTGCCGTGCAGCTGCGCTCCAATACGTCCAGCCCCCATGCGATGTCTTGTGGCACGCCAGCGCCCAGGACATTGGCCAAGCCAAGGCTGCCGCAGGCCTGGTCGTCCGCTTGCAGACAGCTTCGGGTCAAGGTTGCGGCGACCTCTTCAAAGGCGCCCTCGCTCAAGGCGAAGGGGGGCCCGTAGGCGACCACACGCCTGCACTGGGCCAAATCTCCTAGGGTGCAGCCCTCCTGAATCAGGCCCCATGCAGCCGTGGGGTCCGCCGGGACCGAGGTGCCGGCCAAGAGCATCGCGCCGGCCTCCTCGCAGCCCTGGGAGTCGCCCCATTGGCAGCTTCGCTCAAAGATGCGCAGGGCCTGCTTTGGGTCCGCGGCGACGCCGTCTCCCTTGGAGTAGCGTTGGCCCAAGGCCAAGCAGCTCCCCAGGTAGCCGTCCTCACAGGCCATCTGGTGCAGGGCCAAGCCCTTCTCCGTTCGGCTGGACTGAATGTCCGCTTCGGCCAACATCGCGCAGCCCCAGAGGCTGTCCAGGGAGCAGGCGCGATCTGCGAGCTCGACGGAGGCGCTGGGGTCCTCTTGGGCCAGTGCTGCGCAGGCCGTGCCGGATCCGTCTGTACAGGCAGAGGAGAGAAGCTCCATCGAGGTCAGGCGATCCATGGGGATCGCGCCTCGCAGGCCGGCCATCGCCAGCTCCGCGCAGCCTTCGGGCAGGCCCAGATCACAGGAGGCTTGGAGCAGCTCTTGTCCCAAGGCCGCGTTGGGGGTCTCGTATGCTGGATCCAAGAGCACCCAGGCAGCGGGTAGGCAGGCGACGGGGTCGCCGTCCCGGCAGGCCGGCTCAAAGTGGGCCACCACGGCGGAGGGCTCTGGGCCTTCAGGTCGGCGCCAGCTCCAGCTCCCACAGGCGGCGCTTGAGCCGTCCAGGCAGGCTTGCTCCAGCAGCTCCTTTCCCCGGGTGTAGTCCTGGGCCATGCCGGAGTGACCAAAGGAGATGGTCAAGCCCTCGAGCAGCAAGTCGGATTCGATGACCTCGGCTGCGAGAGCGCTCGCGCTCAGCATGGCCATGGCGATGGCTGCGGTGAGTAGGCCTGGGGTTCTGCGTGCGCCCATGTTCTCTCCTTGCCTTGAGTACAGACTACCCAACGGCACAGGGGGTTCCGCCTTCCAACACACTTCGTGGAAGGAAGCTGCCGGTTATGGGGTTCGGCCTGCCAGACGGCCCACACGTTGCGATGGTCCACGGCCTAGGTGTAAGCCCTGGGCGAGCGCACCGTTTTGACCCTGCCCGCCCACTGTGGCGGTTAAACTTCCGTCCGAGGAATCCCATGTTTCTGCTTCTCCCCATGCTCATGGCCGCCGATGGCGATGAGTCCTACGACGTCGCCACTCAGATCACCGAGTGGAAGGCCTACGCCCCCGGATTGGCCGCTCCAAGTGTCGAGTCCGAGGTCAACGCCAAGGCCACGATGTGCGCAGAGAAGTTCGGCGTCACCGAGTTCGATGCCCTGTACTTCAACCTGCGCTTTGGGCCTCTGGAGAACACGGTGACCTTGGTCGAGCCCAAGAAGCAGGAGAGCCGCGCCGTGGTTCGGTGCATCCGTGAGGAGCTGGTGGTGCCCCTGCAGGGTCAGCCCCAGGACACCCGTGGATCGGTTGACTTGATCATCAAGATCGGGGAAGAGTAGCTCCAGTTTGGTGGGTCCTTTGGGAGAACAGAGAGGCGATTCGTCCGCTGAGATTGAGCGCCTCCAGGCCCGTCTGGATGAGCAGGAGCAGCTCCTCACCCACTTCCTGAGTCGGGCGAGCCACGACTTGAGGGGCCCAGCGCGTCGCATACAGATGCTGGTCGCCATGATTCAGGAACCCGGCCTGGCGCAGGCGGATCGAAGGAAGATCTTGGGGTTTTTGGCCGACACAGCCGTGAACCTCAAGGAGATGGTGGAGGGCTTCTCCGCGCTACACGGCGCTCGCTCCCGGCCGCTGCGGGCCAGCCCAGATTGCGACACTCGCAGCTGTGCCCAGGCCGCCTTGGAAGGCCGTGTGCTCTTGGTTCAAGGCCTTGAAGATCTGCCCGTGGTTCTGGCGGACCCCAACGCGCTGGTGGACTGCTTCACTGCGCTCATCGACAACGCGCGCCTATGGTCTGGCCAGGGCGATGCGCTGGAACTTCGTTTCACGGCAGAGGCCTTGGACGGTGGCTGGGTGGTCGGCGTCTTGGACAATGGCACCGGCCTCACCGACCCGCAGCAGCTCTCCAGAGCCATGCTTCCTTTTGAGCGCCTGACCTCAGAGGGGGCCGAACATGTGGGGCTTGGGCTCAGCTTGGTCGCCACCTTGGCCGATCGGATGGGAGGGCGCGCTTGGGCCGAGCAGGGGCCTGGCCTGCATGTACGCCTCTGGCTTCCCGGAGTGCCTCCTTGCGCGGCACATGAAGGCTAAGGTTTTGGCTTGGAGCGGCCGATCGGGCCTGTATGCCAACACGCGTCAGAGAACCTAGCGGAAGCCAAACACGGACAGCCTCCGGGCTCGAGGATGACGCTCCGATCTGCGTGATGTTGATTGAGGACGACCCGATCGATGCAGCGATCATCTCTCGCTGTCTGCGTCAGACGCAGAGGGACTTTGACGTTCACCTGGTGCGCAGCTTGGCGGAGGCCGTGCTCAGCCTCCATGAGCGGGAATTCCAGCTCATCATCACGGACTTGGGGCTGCCGGATTGCTCGGGGACCGAGACGGTGCGCCGCATCGGGCGGGAGGCTCGGGGGACACCCATCTTGGTCCTTAGCGATGGGGAAGAGCATCTGGTTGGACTGTCCTCTGTGCGCGGAGGAGCGCAGGACTTCCTGCCAAAGTCCCGCTTGGACACCCCCAATCTGCAGCGCGCCATCGACTACGGCCTGGAGCGCAGACGCATCGAGCTGCGCCTGGAGCGCATGGCGATGAGCGATGGCCTGACTGGGGCCCAAAACCGCGCTTTCTTCGACCGCTTCATCGCGGACACCGAGCCGGCTGGACTCACCATTCTCTGGTTGGACTTGGACAAGTTCAAGTGGACCAACGACCGATATGGTCACGCAGTGGGGGACGCTCTGCTCAAGGGCGTTGTCGAACGGCTCCAAGCCCGCCTGCCTCTCAAAGACCTGGTCTGCCGCTTGGGAGGAGACGAGTTCGGGGTGATCCTGCGGGATGTGGTCGATCAGGAAGCTGCCGTTGAGATGGCCGAGGAGCTCTCCACACTCTTGGAGCAGCCCTATGAGCTTGGGGAGGGGGTCACCCTGCGCCAGACCGTGAGCATCGGCGTGGCATGGTTTGGGCCCCAGGAGCAAGGCAGCAGCGAGGACTTGGTGCGGGCCGCAGACACGGCGATGTATGCCGCAAAGGCCGCAGGTCGGGCGAGCGTTGCGGTGCACACCGTGGCCATGGCTGAAGAGCGTCGAGTGCTCATGGAGCTGGACGCTCAGCTCATCGGGGCCTTGGAGCGCGGCGAGGTCTCGGTGACCTACCAGCCCATCGTTGAGCTTGAGAGCAACGAGGTGGTCGCATTGGAGGCTTTTGGCCGTTGGGTGAGTCCCCAGCTGGGCGATGTGCCCTGCGATGTCTTCATTCCCCGCGCTGTGGAGCTGGGCATCGTGGAGGAACTCGGTGCTTTTGTCCTGGAGCAAGCACTGGCCTTTGTAGCCGGTGTGCGGCGCTTCCGATCCGACATGGTCATCTCGGTCAATGTCTCAGGTCGTCAACTAGAAGCCGCGGACTTTCAGCAGACCGTGGCCACCGCTCTGGTTGCACACGGACTGCCAGGCAAGGCTTTGTGTGTAGAGGTCACCGAGTCCGAGCTCTTCCACCAGCGCAAGGAGTGCGTCCGCTCACTCGGCGCGCTCAGTGAGCTGGGCATCGGCATCTCCCTGGACGACTTTGGAACCGGATCCAGTTCCCTGACCAACCTGCTTGAGATTCCGGTCAGTACGCTGAAAATCGCCAAGAGCTTCGTCGCGCTCTCTCTCCACGACGGCCAGGCGCAGCGCCTGATTCGAGGGCTCATTGCCATGGGACAGAGCTTGGGCATTCGTGTGACCGCCGAGGGCATTGAGACCCAAGAGCAGCGGGACTACATGTTGCTGGCGGGCTGCGCCACAGGCCAAGGCCATGGGCTGACGGGCCCTCTGGCCGAGGTCGAGCTCAGGAGCCTCCTGCAGGCTGCCTGAGCATCGGCCCGACATCTCGCGCTTAGAAGTGACCGGAGAGGGCTAGACCCTTGACCTCGCTGCTCACCAGGGGAGCCACGCTCAGACGCTCAGGCTTGCGTGCAGCCAAGGCCGCCACGAGGGGCACGCCGATCAACACGGCGGGGGAGGCGGCTCCCAAGGTCGCGGCGGTCAACACAAAGCCCGCGCCCAGTGCAATCCAGGTGCGCCTGCGCACGAGGCGGTGGTCCAGGCCACGCCGTCCGGCCATCCAGGGTCCAGCCAAGAGTGTCCCGGTGCCGAAACCCAGGGCGCCACCGATGGTCGCGCTTGCGAAGATGCAGCCCATGGCCCCGTCCGAGTGTCCGTTTGTGCTGCAGACCAAGTTGGCGACACCGATACCGGCTGCGGCGCCCCCCACGACGCCGACGGCTCCGCCACCGAAGCTGCTGGCTCCAACAGCCAGGGCGTCCATCGGCTCCAGGGTTCTTTCAGCGGCGGATGCGGAGAGGGAGAGAAGAAGGGCGGCTGCGTACATGGTGGGCTCCTGCTGCTGTGGCCATTGCCAGTGCCGTGCCAAGAGGAGAGCATTCCTTCATTGAGTTGAAAGAAGCAGGAGAAGTTGACGTGTGACTGCTTTGGATGTCGAGGGGCCAAACACAAGTTCCTGACATCTCTGTCGCACCGCGAATGCTCTCTGGCGAAGATCCGCGCGGTAGGCTGCGGCATGCTTCTTCTCCTGCTTGCCTGCAATGGCGCCAGCAACGACTCCACCAACGATTCCGCGGCGCCAGTGGTGGACCACATCACCATCAGCCAGCGCTGGTTGCTCGTTCCCGAGCTGGACGAGAGCGGCAGTCCGGGGCGCGGCGAGCTGGTGGCTCAGGCCTATGACGCGGACGGGACGCTCTTGGACGTGGAGCTGAGCTGGGATTCGGACACCGCCCTGGTGGCGGTGGAGGACGGCCTCTTCAGCGCACAGGGGGAGATTGGTTCCACCTACGTTCGCGCTGTGTATGGGAGCGTCTCCTCGCCGGAGACCTTGGTCTATGTGGCCCGGACAAACCCGGCTAGGTTGGTCCCCGACGACCTGGTCGGTGAGCTCACCCCGCTGGACGATGGCGAGGACCTGATCGGCGCCCAGTTCTCCGTGGAGTTGGAGCTGGACGTGGAGCCCGGTGAGCTGCTGATCGGCACCGGAGAGGCGCTGCCCCCCGCCCGAGTCGTGAACGCAGGGAACCCAGCCGTGTTGGAGCTCGTCGCCCTGGATGAGGCCTTCCAAGAGCTGGACATTCAGGGCCAATCCACCGAATACGTCACCTTCGAAGGCCCCCAAGATGTCGTGCCCCTCATTGGTGTCTCGGTCGGCAAGCCGCTGGTGTTCGCGGGCATGGACTGCCGTTTTACTGCCGATGGTTCCACCACCCTGCTCTCCATCGTGGAGTCCGAGCTGGAGGTGGAGCACAACCTGACGCCCACCTTCAATCTCCAAGTCAGCGGCGGCAGCGTGACCTACGCCGAGCTGCTCTTGGACGGCGAGCTCAAGCTCACGGCCGCGCTGGTGGCAGCGCTGAGTCCAGACGTCAAAGGCAGCTTTGCTTGCGGTGCTGTGGACCCCCTCTACGGCAGCTTTCCTCTGCCCCCAGTGCTCGGTGGGCCCTTTATCCGGGGCTACGTGCCCGTCTCAGCTGGATTCTCCGGGGAGGTGGAGACCCAGAACTACAGCCCCGAGTTCGGTCTTCGTTTCACTGGCGAGGTGGCCTTCACAGCAGGCGTGATCTACGACGGCGAGAGCTTTCAGGACCCCAACACCTTCTCGGCGGACTTTGAGCTGGAGCCCGTCCTGACCTCGCCTGCGGAGGATGACCGCGTGATCTCCAGCGCCTGGCCTGTCGTGAGCATCGGCTTGGGTCCGGGTATACCGACTCGGCCCGCCCGCTTCTACGCCATGGTCGAGCTCAGCGCAGGCCCCAAGCTCAGCGCCGATCTGGCCGCGCCGGAGTGGCAGGCGCAGCACCTCGATGAGCTCTCTACGGTCGGCATGGACTTTGCTTGGACCGTTGGCCCGCCGCAGAACGTCACCGACAGCGTCAATGGCTGGCTGAGTGGCCGAAGCTGGCTGCTGGGGCGCTTGGGCGGCAACCTGACGGGCCTGCTCACGTACTCGGACAGCACGCCCATTTGGACGATGCCGACAGGGGAGCTGAGCATCGATGATGTGCCAGCCTCCGATGGCGCGGTCTCGGGAGAGTTGGTCTTGAGCAAGGAGACACCGGGTTTTGTTGACGAGGTCAGCGTGGCCGTCTTTAGCGTCAGCGACCTGGCCATCTCCGAGCTCGACCGCAGCGCCGCATCGGGCAGCAGCTACAGCTGGTCGGGCACCAACTCGGACAGCAGCGCCAACACCTACATCGCCTTTGCCCACACCAGCCTCTTGGACACCCCCTTGGGGCTGGCTGGTCTGGACCTGGAGTGCGGCCACATTGAGATGGTGGTGGACAGCATCGTGCTGCCAACGGACGCGGCGGATGACGGCGTGGACGCGGATCAGGAGCTGCTCAGCCACTACGAGCTGGTCACCTACCTCTACGACTACTACGCCGCGGAGCGGGACTACGCGCTCTCTCAATACCAGTACTACATTGCTGTTGGGCAGCCCTCCACGGCGGCGAGCTACTACACCCTCTGGGACTACTACAGGGCGGTCGCCGACAACCTGGCCAACGAGGCCGTCGGTGATGCCACCTTCTACGCAGCGATAGCGGACTCCGAGCAGGCTCTGCTTCGGGCCAGCGGCGGCGTAGAGAGCGACGACTTTGAGGGCGTGCCCGGGGACTTTGCCCAGGCTTGGCTGGAGACGGGCATGGTCCCTGCGGGCAAGGTGCCCAGCTGGGGTGAATTCCCCTCGGGCAGCGCCAGCCACACCTTTCTGTACGCGCCCCAGCTCAACGATTCCTACCCCTTCCTGGCCATGTTCGACTGGAAGATGGCGCGCACTCTGGACGGCGACGTGGTCGCGCGGCTGCAAAGCTTTCAGGGGGTCATCGCCTACGCCACGGATGCCCAGACCATCTTCCGCATCGACGACCAGGAAATCAGCGGTGAGATCACCACCCTGCCCGGCATGCAGGCGGAGCTGGAGTTGGAGCTGGAGACCCCCTACACCCTGGAGCTGGCTTTCACCGCCAGCGGCTACGACGCGGCCCAGTTCCCAAGCCTGAACGAGACGGGAACGCTGACCGGCACGGTGTTGCAGGTGGCCTTCCACCTGAGCGATTCTGGGAGTTGCCCGGCTGAGTAGGCCTACTCGACGTACCCCAAGCTCAGCAAGGCTCCGTCCACGTCCAGGCGTTCCCCTTCGGGCAGGGTGCCAGGGATGCACCCAGCGAGCTCGGCGCTGTGCTCGCCGGCGAGGACTTCCACACCCTGACCTCGGTCTTGAAGCCAGTTGCTTCCATCGCTGCAGGCGCTGCCAGGCTCCCCAAAGAGCACGCTGGCCATTGGGGTCAGGCTATCCGGTGCTCCTGGATCCAGAGCCTGCAGGGTGCCTCGGTCCGCGTACTCCAGGATGGCGCGGTGCACGTCCATCAGGTTGACGCTGCGGGAGACCTGGCCCGGGTCAATGCCAGGGCCCCAGACCAAGAGGGGGACCTGGGTGATCTCGGGGGCGAAGCTGTGACCGTGCTCGATGTCTGGGGCGGGTCCAAAGGCCTCGCCGTGGTCACCGACTACGATGACCAGGGTGCGCTGGCTGTCGATGTGAACCAGCAGCTCTTCCAAGGCCACATCGAGCTGGGCCAAGTCTTGTTGGTAGAGCGCCTGCACGGCAGCGGGATCTACCGCTTCAGATCCACGTCGCGCAGGAACCCACGAGGGGAAACACTTCGGCATCTCGCAGGGCTCCGCCTGGCCATAGGGCGCGTGGGGCTCAGAGAGGTGCACCCACAGAAAGGAGCGGCCGTCCTCCAGCTGTCCCCAGCGCTGCAAGGCGATCTCCACCAGCTCCGGGGCCGAGTCTCCGTTCTCCGGAAGCAGGCTGCCCAGCAGAAGGCTTCGCCTGAGTTGCTCAAAGAGCAGCGCCCGGCGGCTGCCATCCAGGGCCCGGTCCAAGCCCTTGTGAAAACCCAGGT
The DNA here is from genome assembly GCA_913060515.1 of uncultured Pseudomonadota bacterium. Lineage (GTDB taxonomy): Bacteria > Myxococcota_A > UBA796 > UBA796 > CAJQPC01 > CAJQPC01. The sequence continues at coordinate 26,549 of CAJXRZ010000056.1, forward strand.
TGGCCCCCAGGTAGGGGTTGGAGAGCACCGCGGCGCTCACGTAGCCCTTCTCGCGCAGGGACTGGGCCAAGGTGGGGATGTTCTCGGAGATGCCTGTGCGCACCCCAGTTTGTTCCGGATGCGCGCGCCGGCCTGCTCCGTGCCCATGCACCGGCAGTCCCGTCATCAGCGAGGCCATCGCAGGCAGGGTCCAGCTCGAGGGGCTCAGGGCGCGCTCGTAGACCCGGCCGGTCTGGGTGCGGGTCTGAAGCAGCGGCATGTGCTGAAGGCTGTCGGCACGCCAGGTATCGACGCTGACCAGCACCACGCTGCGTGCATCTGGCGAGGCCAGCTTGGGCAAGGGGGTGCTGGCCCGCCAGCTCTGGGCGGCCGAGAGACCGCTGTCCAAACCCGTGGCCAAGATGCCCACCTGGGAGATGAGCAGCACCACACACAAGGCGCCCGCGGGCCATGTCCACCGGCTGTCCCTTGGGGGGACCAACATGGCTGCGGCCGTGGCCGTGATCATGCCCATGATCGCGCCAAAGATCAGGTCAATGCCCAGGAAGAAGCGAAAGCGGTCGGTGGGAGCCCAGCCCGGATCCGGCGGGATGGACTCCATGGCGGCCAGGGCCACCGCCAAGAGCAGGGTGAGGGCCAGTGCCCGGATGCCTGTGGCCAGTCGATCCATCTCAGCCCCCACACATGAGCTGGATGGCTGGCGCGGGGTCGGCGTCCCAAGCGTGCAGGATGGCCAGGCCGGTGTCCGTGCGGCGGGCGATCCAGGTGTGTCCCTCTATCTGTCGCAATGCGGTGTCTTGGCCCGCTGGGCCGGTACAGTGCGGCAAGCGCTCCAAGCGGTAGTCCGGCGTCTTGGCAGCCCCCAGAGCCGGGGAGAGCTCCGTGAGCAGATCCAAGGCGCTGGCGCCCTGCATGGCCATCGGCGGCACCGCGCTGAAGGTCAAGGCCACCTTCAGCTCGCCCTGGGCGGCCTCAAGGCGGGTAGCAGGCAGCTCGGAGCGGAAGCTTTGGGGCTCCATCACGAGCACCCAGCCGGGACCAAAGTCCAAGCTCAGATCGGCCGCCTCCGAGTGCCAACGTCCCTGGTCCAGGGTGTCTGCTGCTGCGGGAGGAGGGGCCGTGGCACAGGCCAGGGCGAAAAGGATCAAGGAATCAGCACCTTCTGGAGGCTGTCACTTAGCGTGCTGTCCTGGTCTACGCAGTCTCGTACGGCGTTGAGTAGGAGGTGGTCTTGGGGCGTGAGGGCGGGCGCCTCGTAGACCGCACAGGCCGGGTAGTGCTCCATGGTCAGACGCAGGCAGGCCTCGGTGCTGCGGTAGAGCATCCCCATCAGACGAAGCTCAGCGATCGCGGTCTGCTCGGGGGGGAGGCTCTGCTCGGCCAGCAGGGTCTTGGCTTGGGCAAAGGCCTTGGAGCCAGCGATGGACTCCCCTCTGGAGAAGCTGGCGTCCGCTGGGCAGCTGTTCTTCACCTTCTTGGCCAACAAGCTCGGCGTCGGCGAGGTCGTCACGGAGATGCCGGACTCCACCTCACGCATCAGGGTGCTCATTGGGGCGGCTTGCGCCTTGGGTGCGAAGGCGTAGATCTGGTACCAGTCTCCGCCGCCGGTCTGCCAGATGATCTGCCAGAACAGCCCCTCTCCGTCTGGACTCTCGTAGACCCAACGGCCCAGGTGTGGACCCAACTCGGAGGGACCCAGAAAGTGGGTCCGAGTCTCTGGGCTCTCTCGCTGAATGCTGCGGGCCACACGGTCTGGAGCCAAGGCCTGAAGCTCCTCAGGCTTGAGCAGCGCACGCTCCACAACAGCGGGAGCCGGCGTTGGTAGGGCGCGCAGGAAGAGTGTGGCCCCGACCGCGGGATGCTCCATGGCCAGGAGCACATCCGCCATCGGCTTGGCGCTCTGGTGGCTGTCTTGGGGCCTCCAGTCTGCCGTGAGACTCAGGCCGCTGTCGCCCTTCTCGGATGTCCATCCAGAGAGCAGGGCAAAGAGAAGGAACAAAGTCCTCTCTCAGTAGTAGTAGATGAGGAACACGCCGCAGCAGATCGAGCCGGCCAGCATGCCGCCCAGGAAGGCGCCGGTAAAGGCCGCCAGCCCCAAGATGAAGATGTCGTTGCCGGCCGTCTTGCCGGGAAGCCCGATGCCCGACGGCACATCTGCTGGGTCCTCATAGGCAGGCTGGCTCTGAAGCCGGGCTTGGGGAGCCTCTTCAGGCACGGCCCATTCCTCTTCCACCAAGCGCAGCGCTGATGGGGCGGGGGCCTGGCCGCTAAAGCTCTGGGCACGGGCAGCTGGGGCCACGCTGAAGACGGCCAGGAGCAGCAGGCTCAGCAGGGCAGAGGTCAGCGTGGTGAGGGTGCGGCGGGTCTTGAGAGTCTTCATTGACCCAGGATAGCGTCTGCGCGCTCGTGTTAACAACGCGACATGATTGTCATGCTCCTTTTGGCCTGCTCTCCCGAGCCCCAAGACAGCGCGCCTCCAGGCTGCCAGCCCTTGCAAGGGGTGGCGGTGGACGACATCGAGGCCCTCCCCCTGGCCAACATCTCGGTCTTTGCCGAGTCCACAGAGAGCCCGGGCTCGCCCCTGAGTTCGCTCACGGATGGGGACGGGGGCTTCTCGCTGGACCTGCAGGAAGGGGCTTGGGAGATCTGGGGCGAGGAGAGCGAAGGTTGCCCAGGGGAGCGGATCTCCGTGCAGGTGACCTGTCGCAATGAGCCCTTGGAGCTGCTCGTTCAGCTCTGCGGCTGAGTGCTGTTCTCAAGCGTCTGCATCCTTGTGCATTCCATCTCGTTCCAGCCCTGAGAACACTTTGATGATTGGCGATCCATCACAGCTGTGGTGTTCTCGCTACTCTGTACTCAGAGCGAGTCCATGAATCGTCCGACCCCCTACGACTACCTGAACTACCGAAGCTTCTTGGAGCAGTGGTTCACCTACAAGAAGTCGGTCAACCCGCGCTTCAGCTACCGCCTCTTCGCCCGTTTGGCGGAACAGAAGAGCTCCTCGCTGCTGCACCACGTCATCAAGGGCGAGCGCAACCTGACGCCCAGCACGCTGGAAGGCGTCATCAAGGCCCTCAAGCTGCGGGCCGGCGAAGCGCAGTTCTTCCGCTTGCTGGTGGAGCTGGAGCAGGCGGGGGACGAGGTGTCCCGAAACGTGGCGTGGGAGAAGATCAGCACCACCCGACGCTTTAGAGAGGCTCGGCCCATCGAGCTGGCCAGCGTGGAGTACCTCTCCAACTGGAGCCTTCCGGCGATTCGCGAGCTGGCCTCGCGGGCGGACTTTTGTGCTGACCCAGCCTGGGTGGCCCAGGCTCTGCGCCCCCAGATCAGCGCCTCGGCGGCCAAGAGCGCTCTGGACACCTTGGTGCAGCTCGGGCTCTTGATTCAAGAGGGCGAGACTCTGGTCCCGGCGGAGGCGAGCATTGCCACCCCACCGGAGGTTCAGGGCCTGGCCTATCGCAACTACCACCGGGTCATGTTGGAGAGAGCCAGCGGCGCCATCGAGGCCTTTGCGCCCGAGCAGCGACACCTCCTGGCCGTCACCGTCGGCGTGCCCGTGGACCTGATGCCCACCCTGAAGTCCGAGGCCACGGCCTTTATGCAGCGCCTGATGCATCTCTGTGATGCCTCCGAGGCTGACCCGGACCAAGTGATGCAGCTCAACCTGCAGATTTTCCCCTTGAGCGACACCAGAGAGGATGTATGAGCCTGCTGCTTTTGCTGGCCTGCCAGGCCCCCCAGGACGCGGACCGCGACGGCACCTTCGTGGGAAACCCGGGTTTGATCGCCAAGTACGTCGGCACCGAGACGGAGATCCCCGGAGGCGGTGTGCTGGTCTCGCAGGAGTTCTTCGTGCGTCCCTGCGATGCCAGCGAGGGGGACGTGGCTCTGGGTGCGCCCCAGTTCGACTTTGAGGGCGCCCAGTCCTTGAACACCGAGCAGATCCCAGCGGGCCACTACTGCGAGGTCTTCTTGGTCGTGCAGCAGCTGAGCATCACCTTCGATGCTGGAGAGGGCCCCATCACCATCATCGGCGGGGACCTGGACTTGGTGATCCCCACCGAGCTGCAGGCCGAAGATGGGGGCCACTACGCCATCGAGCTGGGGGATAGCACCTGGCTGGCAGAGATGGCTTTGGAGGCGGAGCTTGGGGAGAATTGGGTCAACCAGGATGCGGCCCTGGAGACCCTCTGGTTGGCCGGACTGTTGGAGCGGAGCAGCGTTCAAGAGCTGCCCCGCTGAGCCCCTACCAGTCCTGGCTGCGCTGCACCCAGTCGGCCAGGTTCGCGTAGCTGTAGTCGCTCACCCACCGGGGGAAGCAGTAGCCCATCAGATCGGCGTGATCGGTGGGCACGAAGGTGCCGGTGCGGAAGTCGTAGCCCTCGGTCTCCGTCAAGCCAGTGGAGTAGGGGTACTGGGTGTCCACGCCGCCGGGGTCGCCACAGGGGGTGTGGTCCAGGCCGTGCATGTGGCCCAGCTCATGGATCAGCGTGTCCTCGGCTTTCTGGTCACCAAAGGCGGCGCCGACGGCGAACATGGCCCGGTCGCCAAAGCCGGATTCGCTGGTGCCCGTGCTGCCCTCGAAGTCCGCGCGGCTCTCAACGCCGGTGACCAGCCCGTAGTAGTAGACGTCCTGTGGAGCCTGGTCGATCTGCTCTTGCAGCTTGCCCAGCTCCACCAAGATGTCGCCGATGTCGTAGGGCTGCGTCCAGAGCACCGGGTCCCCCACGGTGATGATCACCTCTGTGGTGGGGTAGACCGCCATCACGGCGTCTCGGAAGCCATCGAGCACGGCGGGCGAGGTCTCGGGCAGGTAGCCGTCGATCTCGTAGGGGACCATGTGGATCTGGATGCTCCCGGTCTGCTCGGCGCCCAGCTCAACGCTGCCGCTCTCTGGGAAGCGTGCGCTGGCCTGGGTCGCGCCCTCGGCCCAGAGGCTCAGGGTGTAGCGGGCATCCAAGGCCATGGCCTCGGCCGGCACCGCGATGAGCAGGCCGCCGTCCGCTTGAGCGGTGTCGCTCGGCCCAGCCACGGAGAGGGTCTGGCTGAAGCTCTGGGTGCTGCCAGCGGCGGTCCACTCCAGCTCCGCGCGCACCTCCTGGGTCTCCCAGTCTGCCGGCACGTCCACGTAGACCCGCAGCCAGGCTTGGCGATCTGCGACCAAGGGGGCCACCCGCTCGCCTGGACGCACATCGATGCCCTCGCGCCAGAGGGGGACCTCTACAGCTTGAAACCAAGAGGCTTCGAGCAGGGTGGGCCCGCTGCTGTCCAAGGCGCCATTGCCGCTGTCGTCAGAGGTGTTCCGGGTGCAGCCGGCGGTGAGCAGGGCAAGGGTCAGCCAAGACATGGGGTACTCCGTTGAGCTCTCAAGGTAGTTGTACACGGAGTGCTTGCACAGGCGCAGATTGGCCAAAGCGTTCTCGCGGGTAGAACACCGTTGAAACTCAGGAACTTGGAGCTCGCCCGTTCTCAAACTGGGAACGGAATTCAGTTTCCAGCTTCTTCGATCATCGCCCGGAGCGCCGCCTCGATTCTCTGGGGGGCAAAGCCCAGCTCCGCCTCTGCCCGGGCGTGGCTGCGGTATCGGGGCAGCATCATCTGCTCCATCGCTCCAAAGCGCCCACCGAACTTGGGCAGGCGGCTGAGCAGCCCCGGCAGGCCCTTGGGCATGGGCACGATGCGTGCTTTGCGTCCCATCAGCAGGGCGATGCGTTGGAAGATCTTGGCGTAGGGCACGTTCTCGGAGCCCAGCAGGTAGCGCCGCCCTGGCTGGGCCTGTCTCCACGCCAGCAGGTGCCCGATGCCCACGTCGTGGCCGGAGACAAAGCACTTGCCGCCAGCCGGGCTGGGAATGACCGGCATGCGGGCGACCCGAAGCAGAGGCCCGGTCACCACGCCGCCCAAGTCTCCTGGGCCGATGACGTAGTCCGGGTTCACCATCCAGGCGCCGTGCTCCGCGACCAAGTCCTCCAGGGCCAGCTTTGTCTTCCGGTATGCGGCCCCTGTCCCGCGTATGGGCTTGCCTGGGTCTTCACTGGCCTCGTCTTCGGTGCCGGGCCTATCCAGGGGGCCAAATCCACAGGTGATGCTCGAGGAGGTCACCACTGTGGGGAGCCCACGCTCCAACACCGCTTGCGTTCCCCCGACATTGAGGGCTTGCATGCGGGCCTCTCCCCCGGGGGAGCCATCCCAGATTCCCGCCACGTGGAAGACCCCGTCCACGCCCTCGAGGGCCTGGCTCAGAGACGCTGGGTCCAGGACGCTGCTGCGCATGTGCTCAAGGCCCGCTGGCCAGCGCGGGTGCGGGGGGCCCGGATCCAAGACGCGAACGCTCACACCGCCGCGGACCAGAGCGCGGACCACTTCATGGCCTACGAACCCGGCGCCTCCGGTGACCAGAGCGCGCTTGGGCAGGGGCCTGTTGGCGGGACTCAGAGCTGCTCAGCGAGGTGCGCGGCCAGGTCTTGGTAGTGGCTGGCGCCGCGGGAGTCTGCGTCGAAGGCGAAGATGTCCTGGCCGGCATGCTGGGCCTTGGCCAAGCTGCTGTTGATGCCGATGTGAACCGGCAACAGGGCATCGCCCCAGGTCTCTTCGATCTGGCCCACGATGGCCTGGTTCAGGGTCGTGTTGCGGCCGTCCACCCGGGTCAGGAGCACGCCCAAGACGTCGATCTCGGGGTTGAGACGGGAGGAGATCTGGGTGATGGCGCCGACCAGCTTCTCGACCCCGCTCAGGGCCAGTGGGCTGGGGTCACAAGGGATAAGGACCTGGTCAGCGGCGACGAGGCCATTGAGGGTCAGGTTGCCCAGGTTTGGCGGGCAGTCGATGATGACCACGTCGTACCAAGTGCGGCTGACGGCCAGAGCGTCGCGCAGCACGAACTCTTTGCCGATGCGGGTGCCCAGCAAGTCCTCGGTGTGACCCAGGGAGTTGTCGATGGGGGTGACGTCCAGTCCCGGCAGGGTGGTGCCGGTGGCCACGTCCATGACCTCCATCGCGCCCTCGGAGAGCAGGGCGTCGCTCAAGCAGCCACCGCCCACGCGCACCATGTTGGAGATGGCGGTGTTGACGTGGCCCTGGGGATCCAAGTCCACCAGCAAGACGCGCTTGCCGTGGAAACGGGCCAATGCGCTGGCCAGGTTCACCGAGGTCGTGGTCTTGCCCACACCGCCCTTCTGGGCTGCCACAGCGATGACCGTGGCATTGCGTTGGCCCTTGGCGCGGACGGGCTTGGCGGTGGTGGTCTCGTTGCCGACGATGCGACGCAGGCCGGACTTGAGGAGGTTGCGCATTATGTAGAGCCTCAGGGCAGATATTGACGTGTCAACATCTTACTCGGTCTGGGGCTCCGTGTCAGCACCCATCTCTGGGGCCTCGCCGTCCATTGGCGCGTCCATCCCCTCGGTTTCGGGCTCGGGCAGCACTTCCGGCTCCGGCTCTGGCGCTGGCTCCGCGGGTGCATCTCCGATCACGAACTTGGCCCGGATGGGCAGGTGGTCGCTGATCTGGAGGGCCTCGCCGCCGATGACTTCGGCTTCGAGCACGTGGATGGGGCCACCGACGAAGACGTAGTCGATCTTGCGGTCGGGCTCGCTGGTTCCGAAGCTCAGGTAGGTGCGGTTCGCCGGGGCCAGTTGGTCCTCGAAGATCTCGCGGAGGCCGGCATCGAAGAGCACATCGACGGGGTTGTCGGAGTCGGCGTACAGGTCCCGCTCGTGCTCCAGGCGCATCTTGTCATCGCCCGGTGGGAGCAGGTTGAAGTCCCCGGCCAGAATCCAAGGCTGGCCCTCTGGGCGCGCCTCCATCCAGTCCTTGAGCTGGCCGATCTGCTTCTCCAGGGTCCCGTCCCCAAAGGAGAAGGCCGAGAGGTGGGTCACAGCGATGGCCAGGGGCAGGTCCATGCCAGAGACCGGCACCTCACCCCAGAGCAGCGCGCGCTTGAGGTTGAACATGCGGCGTGCGCGCCCCTCATCGAGCATGGCGAGCTGGATGCGCTCTCCGCTGCTCATCTTGGTCTTGGTGAGCAGGCTCAGCTCCATGTCCACCTTGCCCAGGGCATCTCCGCTGGGCACGGGCACGTAGGGGCTCTTGTGGTAGGCCGCGCTGGTGTGGCACTTGGCGCCGGTGGCGTTGACGTAGTCCATGTGCTGGTCGATGCCGCCCGTGCGCTTTGAGCCCCGGTCGACTTCTTGGAGCAGCATCAGCTCAGGATCAATGTCCGTGAGTACCTTGTTGACCGCATCCAGGGTCCAGCGCACGTCCTCTTCAGGCACGTGTACCGCCTCGCCGCCATCGTAGAAGAACTGGTGCTTGCGGCTGGCGCCGTACTGGAGATTCCACGAGACCATCTGAAAGGGCTCGTTCTTGGTGAGTTCCTGGGTATCTGCCCCGCAGACCACCTCTGTGGGCTCGATGGGAGCGGGCTTGTGCTCGGTCCCCACGGCTGCACCCACTGCGCCTGCGGCTGCCAAGACAACAACGCCCAATCCGATGGCCAGGTACTTCATGAATACTCCCGTTGAGCGGATTGTACATCGGGCATCTCGAAGCGTGTAGGCTGCCGATGTGACCCTCCTGCTGCTCATCTCCTGTGTCGACTACCAAGTCTCTCGCCAACGCGAGAACGAGACCTGGGTGCAGCCGGCCCGGGAGCAAGGCCTGGACGTGCTCTGGGTGCTCGACAACAGCGCCTCGATGTACGAGGAGCAAGAGCAGCTCGCAGCGCACACCCAAGCCTTCGCCGACGGTCTGTCCCGAGTGGACATCGACCTGCGTCTGGGGGTGATGAGCACCGACGCGGAGGCGGAGCAGGACCCTGTCTGGATCACCGGGGGGCCGCAGACCCTGGCCGATTCCTTCTCCACCGCCATCCTGAACCAGGGCTTGGGGTCCAGAGAGGAGCGGGGCTTCGACGCGGCGCTCTGGGCCATCTCTGAGCTGCGCAGTGGAGCGGACGCCGAGCTGCTCTTCTTCTCGGATGAGGACGACCAGTCCGAGGCCAGCGCCCAGACCTTGGTCGAGCAGTACAGCGCCTATACCGGGGAGCTGGGCGTCAACGCCATCGTGGGGGACCCGCCTCAGGGCTGCGCTTCCCTGGTCGCTGCCGCAGACCCGGCGCCCGTCTATCTGGAGGCCGTCGAGCTCAGCGAAGGCAGCCGCGCCAGCATCTGTGCTCTGGACTACGACGCCATGCTCTCCCGCATGGCCCTGCACGTCTTGGGACTCGAGGACCAGTTCGCGCTCGCTGAGCTGCCGGAGCTGGACACGATGGAGGTCATGCTCGACGAGGACGTGGTGCCACGGGACCCCGAACATGGCTGGTCCTACGAGGCGGGGAACAATCTCTTGGTGCTACACGGCGACTACGTGCCCTCGCCTGGGCAGGTGCTGCAAGCCAGCTACTTTGAGTGGTACGGCGCCTGGGGCGACCGCCGAGATCAGGAGGAGGAGTGATCCTTCTTCTCCTGGCCTGTGCTGGTGGCTCTCGAGGAGAGCTGAGCTCCGACGTGGTCAGCATTCGTGTCACCCCCGAGGACAGCGTGCTCGAGGTGCGCAACGGACAGCCTGCCGACCTGAGCTTCCAGGCCTTCGCCACCAACCCCGATGGAGAAGAGGCACCCCTGGACCTGGTGAGCTGGAGCAGCTCCAACCTCAGCGTGGGCGAGATGGACCCCGATGGTTGGTTCCAGAGCGTGGACAGCAACGGCGGGGTCACCGAGATTGTGGCCACGCACTTGGACGTGCAGGGCAGTGTGCTGCTCACCATCGTGTATCGAGATGAGCTGCTGCTCGACGGCTTGCCTGAATCCTTGGTCCAGGCTTGGCCGGACACTGGGGCAAGCCTAGGAGGACCGGAGCTCTCCTACCCAGAGAGTGGTGTGCGGGTCCCCCGCAATGTGGAGGGTCTTCCTTTCATTTGGGATGAGGGCGGGGCTGGGCGTGTCTACCGCTTGCGCTTCCAGAGCAACATCACAGACATCTCGGTGTACACCCAACAGGCGGACTACCGCGCCACCTCCGAGCTCTGGGCACAGATCGCGGCCGCCAACCGCAGCGGCTCCGTGCAGGTCAGCGTCACCAGCGCCGCGTGGGACGGGAGCAGTGTCACGGACCTGCAGGCCGGCTTCCCCATCGAGGTGCAGGTGGACCGCTTGGACGCTCGGGGCAGCGTTCTCTACTGGGCCACCTCCGAGCGCGGCATCCTGCGTCTGCCCTTTGGCAGCGCGGAGCCTGAGCTCTTCTGGGAGGGGCAGGATGGCGCTCAGTGCGTGGGCTGCCACGTGGTCAGCGGCGACGACATGGTGGTCTCGCATGACGGAATCAACGGGGTCTTCTCCGTGGTCGACATCTCGGACCCCGAGGACCCGGTTCAGGTGGTTGACCCCCAAGACAACAAGCGCTTCACCTTCAAGACCGTCTCGCCCGACGGCCGATACATCTTGGGGGCGGGCCAGGGCCAGCTCACCCTCTACAACCTGGAGACCGGCAGCACCGTTGGAGAGCGGGACATCGAGGGCTACGTCACCATGCCGGACTGGTCTCCGGACGGCCAGGACCTTGTCATGGTGCGGGTCCAGCAAGGACACAAGGACGACTGGGGATTTGAGTACGGCGAGATCATCCAGGTTCCGGTGCTGGATGACGGGCGCCTTGGCAATCCAGAGGTCTTGGTGGCCAGCGATGGCCAGAACAATCTGTATTACCCGGCCTACTCTCCGGACGGGGCCTGGGTGGCCTACAACCGCGCCCAGGGTGCCGCATACGCCAACAGCAACGCCCAGCTCTGGCTGAGCAGCCGCGATGGCCAGATTCAGCTTCCTTTGGACGCCGCCAACCAGGGCGGTGGCCTCCAGAACAGCTACCCCCGCTGGGGCCCGCTGCCCGATGACGACGTGCTCTGGTTGGCCTTCTCCTCCAAGCGTCAGCTTCCTTGGACCACCTTTCGCATGCCGCAGATCTGGCTCACCGCCATTGATCCTGCGCTGTTGGAACAGGACCAAGACCCCAGCTCACCGGCCTTCTGGTTGCCGGGGCAGGATGTAGAGAGTGACAACCACCTTCCGGTGTGGTGGGATCGCTGAGGCATTAGGCGCTCAGGCTCCTTGGCTGCCCACGCCCTCAAAAGCACGCTTCCACGCCTTGGCGTCTTCTGGGCCTGCGCGCCGCACCTGGTGTACCGCCCGGCCTGGGTTGCCCCGGGTAGCCGCAGAACGGGCCTGTAGGCTGTCGAATTCTTCCATCGAAAGCAGCACAGCAACGGTCTTCCCGCCTTGCTCCAGGCATACTTTCTCCCCACTGAGTGCGTCTTGGAGCATGGTGTCGAGCTGCTCGCGTGCTTCGGGGAGTGTGTAGGTATTGGTGTCGTGCATTGTGCCTCGTTTTGGGTTCAATTAGACACGTAACACAAATCGTGCGAATTGTCACTTATTCGGTGCAAATTAGGGAGGTATTTGACTATTTGTTTCGTGTGGGTTGAGCTGGTGAAAATAGCTTTAGAATGGGGGTTTGTGGCTGAATTCGCCCTGCGTTTTGTCGCTCTCTATCTAAGAAGTTTGAAATAGTTTTGAAGGTTTGTTGTGGAGAGATGTTGGCCAGTCCGAACCACACGCTCATTGGACGCCACCAGGCATGGAGGCGGGCTGCAGAAGAGCTGCTGACCCGGTCTGAGCTGTGGGGCCTCTTGTCGCGCTGAAGCAGGGCGGCTTGCCAAGGCGCAACAGCGGCCCTTGCCCCCCATCCGGTTGGCCGCCCTCGATCCGGCGCGCCTAGAGCAGGACCTGAGCCCCAGCGTACTGGCGTTCTGGCCGCCTGGGCAGCATGTGGGTAGCATCTGGGCAGTGACAATCGGCTGCCCGTGTGGTGTTATGGCTCAGTCACTGAATGGGGGGAGCAGATGCTGTTGTTGAGTTTGTTGGCGGTCAAGAACCCGGACCTTGTTCCAAAGTTGGACCTGAAGGTTCATGTGATGGAGATTGTCTACGACCCGGAGCACCAGGAGGAGACCTGGAAGCGCTACACCAAAGACAGCATTGTGATGTACGACTTTAATGGTCAGAAGGACGACAGTTACGGCATGGTCTTTGATATGTACCTGCGTCGTATGGTTTGGCCATCCAATCTTCAGGTAGATCCGGTTCTGCCTTCATCGCCTGTCTCGATGGACTTTCTGCATCAGGTGACCGCTTGCTATGTCGACTCCATGGTGGAGGGCATCTACGCTGGAAGACGAAGTGGGGATGGTTGGCGCATTCATAAGCGTGCGGTGAACACAGCCTTCGGCTCTATTCTCTCTGGGCAGGCACAGGACTGCAATCCAAAGCTGCGCGAAGACTTGGTCAGGCAGGCCCCAATCTCCAGCGCTGCGGGCTTTGAGATGACCTTAGAGGTGGAGACCCGCCGTGAGAACTACCGTGGGCAGACCACACCCTTGCTGAGGCTCAAGGCGCCGGAATACATCGCCGAGAACCTGGCCGATGTGCCCAAGCCCTATGTTGAAGTATCTGTATCGCATCCCGTCGAGCAATATGCATTCAGCGGGGGATACGTGCCCTTGGCGGAGATAGAACAGTTCACGGACCAGGCAGAGCGGGCGCTCTGGGCTTGTTACACCCAGTCAAACACGGCTGATTGGAGCCAAGCCGCCATGGGTGAACTCCTGTTGGAGCTGCACTTTGATAGCTTGGGGAGCGTCGTCTTCGGGCAGCTTCGGAACAGCCCTCCCGGGCTGCAGGATACAGGTCTGTGTTTTTTGGAGGTGTATAAGCAACTGATTGTTGCTGCTCCCTTGAATCAGACGGAGGGGGTTGTGGTGGTGGAGTTGCCGCTGTTGGTGGCCATACCGACGTGATCACTCCTGTTGATTGTACTGGCACTCGCCCCTGAACCTTCTGGCGGCGTTGCCCTACGTCCTTGTCGGGCAACGAGCTGTCGACATGGCTTTCGCCGACGTCTGCGACCGCTTAAACAGCGGCCTGGACGCTCAACGCTCG
>CAJXRZ010000057.1 GCA_913060515.1 uncultured Pseudomonadota bacterium
CGAGATTTCTGCCTGTCTCGTGGGCTCGGAGATGTGTATAAGAGACAGGGGCTGCTCGCGGCGGGACGAATGCTCTTGGCCTGATCTGGAGGGACCTAAGTGTGGCGGCCGTTGATCCGATGGGGCTTCTTCAAGGAGTGCCGATCGGTGTTTGTTGATGGGTCAGCCAGTCTAGAGATCTTGGTCTTGGCAGTGATTCTGGGGGCCACCAGCTCGATCGGCGTCTTTCATCTGGGCGGCTGGCTGGTTCATGGTCGAAAAGGAAGCTTGGACCCATGGATCGTGCTTTGGGCAACCCTGAGCGGCATGGCCATTGGGCTGCGCTGCGTTCAGATGGGCACCGACGATGTCGATCTGGCCAGAGCGTGCCTGAGGTGGACCTTCTTCGCGATGCTCTTGCTCATCCCGGTGCTCTTCCACATCGGGGTCCTTCTGGCAGAGAGTCGCTCTTGGCCGCGCATTCAGGCCCTCTGTACAGTGGTCTGTGTGGGCTTTGCCCTGCTGGCTCCCACCACGGACGCCTTCGTGATCGGCGACGGCGCCATTCGAACCGGCTTGTTGGGGGGGCTGTACTTGGGCTTTGACGCGGGGCCCCTGGTCCTGCCCATGATCCTAGGCGTCTGGCTGCTCTACCCGGTCATTCTCTACATCCTGGCCACGGGCAAGACCCAAGTCCTCTTCAAGACCGTGACCATCGCCACCTTTACGGCCTACGCGATGCTGGGCAGTCTGGAGATCCTGGACGGGCTCCAGATCATCAACGCCCCCGGAATTTTTCCTTATGCCTTCTTCGCCCAGTCCTTTGGGTTGAGCGTGCTCGGGGTGATGCAACATGCCTACACCGCCAAGGCGCTGAGCGCGGCCAGTGATGCCTTGCGGGCCCGGAACGAGACCCTCGATCTGGCCTTGGTTCAGGTGCGCGGGGCCTCCAAGGCGCGAACCCGTTTCTTGGCCAACATGAGCCACGAGCTGCGTACGCCACTCAATGGGGTGCTGGGCATGGCCGAGCTCCTCAACAACACAGAGCTGGACCCGATGCAGCGCAGCTATGTCGAGACCCTTCGTAGCAGCGGAAAAGGCCTGCTGGTGCTGATCGGCGATGTGTTGGACTTTGCGAAGATCGACGCCGGAGAGATGCACCTGGAGCAGCGGGCCTTCGCCCTCCTGCCCATGATCGAAGGGTGCGTTCGAGCCGTGGCGCTGCAGGCCCACAACAAGGGCTTGGAGCTGGCGCTGATTCCCGACCCAGGCATGCCACCCTGTGTGGTGGGAGACGAGGCCAGGGTGGGCCAGGTGGTCATGAACCTGCTGGGCAACGCGGTGAAGTTCACCGACAGCGGCTCGGTCTCCGTGCGGGTCAACCTGCAGGAGAACCTGATCATTCAGGTCCAGGATACCGGCATTGGAATCCCCAGAGAACGCCAGGACGCGCTCTTTGAGCCCTTTGTGCAAGCCGACGACTCCACTACGCGGCGCTTTGGTGGAACGGGTCTGGGCTTGAGCATCACCGCTGAGCTGGTGCGGGCGATGGGCGGCAGCATTCACGTGCACAGCATCCCGGGCAAGGGCTCCGCTTTTCAGATCTGCTTGCCTCTGGCCTCCGAGGGCAACCCGACCGTCGCCGTGCCTCTCAAGGCCGCCCTGCTGGGCGTCAGTGCGCTGCAGCGAGAGGAGCTCTATTCGCGCCTTCCGGGCATCAGCATGGAGAGCGCGGAGAGCGCCAAGTTGGTCTTGGGCCGGGTCTCAGAGCTGGAGAAGCTGACCTCGAGCGTGCGGCGGATTGCGTTGATTCCGGTCGCAGATGAGCTCTCTCGGGAGCGGGCAAAGGCTCTGGGCATGGAGATCCTGACCACCCCCATCGAACAGAAGGCCTTGATCGCCCTCACGCAGGGGGCCGTGGTGCGTGCGCCCAAGGCCGCTGAGGTGGCGCAGGAGGGACGGGTCTTGGTTGTCGAAGACAACATGGTCAACCAGATGGTACTCAAGCGCATGCTGGAGACCCTCGGTTTTGAGGTCGTGCTGGCGGCGCACGGCCAAGAGGCGCTGGAGCGGGTGGAGGGCGCTCAGATGATCATCATGGACTGCCAGATGCCCATCATGGACGGGTACCAGGCCACGCGACGCCTTCGGGAGCTGGGCTGCACCTTGCCGATATTGGGCCTGAGCGCGAACGCCTTGGTTGGGGATGCGGACCGAGCGCTGGCTGCGGGCATGGATCGCTACCTGACCAAGCCGGTGGACTTCGCCAAGCTCAAGGTGGCCTTGGACGAGCTGACCCGGGTGGCCGCCTAATGGACCCCGGGCATCTCGATGACCACCTTGCCGCGGGTCCTGCCGGTCCTGGCGTAGTCCAAGGCCGCGTTGATCTCCTCCAAGGGCCAGGTCCTGTCGATCACCGGCCGCAGGGTCCCCGCCTCGATCATCGCGTTGGCGTGGTTCAGGATGTGCCCCTCGGGCCCTCGGATCACCGTCGCGGTCTTTACGCCGCGCAGCAGGCCTTTGAGGTGGAATGAGCCCGTGCGCCAGAGCATCATGAGCACCCCGCCCAAGACACCGTAGCGCTCGGTGAAGCCTGGGATGCCGCTCACGATCGAGGCCAGCCTGCCGCCGGGTGCCATGACTTGAAAGCTGCGGGCTCGGGCCTCGCCGCCCAAGGCATCGAGCAGGATGTGAACCGGCTCGTCCAGGGCCTCTTCAATGGAAGTGCTGCGGTAGTCGATGACTTGGTCTGCGCCCAGGTCCCGCACCAGCTGGTGGTTCCTCTGGGAGCAAGTCGTGGCCACCCAGGCGCCGTGGTCTTTGGCGATCTGAATGGCGAGGGTGCCCACGCCCCCTGAGCCGGCCTGAATCAAGACACGTTGGCCGGGAGAGCGTGTCAAGGCCGGCATGAGGCAAGCCCATGCGGTCTGGAAGACCAGGGGCAGACTGGCCGCTTGGGCATGGCTTAGGTCGGGGGGCTTGTGCGCGAGCTGGTCATACGCCACAGCGATGCGCTCGGCGAAGGTGCCAGGTCGGGTGTGGGTCGGGGAGCCGTAGACTGGGTCTCCCACCTGAAAGCCCTGAACTTGCGGGCCCACCGCCAAGACGGTGCCGCTCAAGTCCAAGCCAGTGATCCAGGGCAGCTTGAGCCGTACGAAGGCCTGCTGCCCTCCCGCGTGGATCTTGTAGTCGATGGGGTTGATGGAGCTGGCGTGGATCTGGACGAGCAGGTCCCGGGGGCCCATCACCGGCTCGGGTACATCCTCCAAGACCAATGGCGCGCCATAAGCGTGGAGGCGTGCAGCGCGCATCAGTGGCCCGCGAAGCGGATCAATGCCTTGGGGTTGTTGGAGATCATCTGCTCAAAGCTGGACTTTTCGAAGTCCCGGATGTCCACCATCGTGCCCTTGCCCTCATTCAGGATGTGCTTCCAGACCGCGTCTTGGATGCCGTTGGAGTGGGTCTCCAGCAGGCTCTTGGTGATCTCCCAGGTCCCAAAGATCTGCCGACCCACCACGCCGTGCATGGTCAGGCCGTTCATCACCACTCGGTGGAAGTCCTCGATGTGGGCATCGCCGTTCTTGACGCCAAAGGCCACCACATTGCCGCCGCGACGGGCGATGCGGATGGCGTTGTTCAGGGAGCTGTTGAAGCCGGACATCTCCATGGCCACGTCGACGCCGACGCCGTCGGTCAGGTCCATGATCTTGGCGTGAAGGGCATCGCTGCTTGCCCACGGGCGCTCGGGATCCGGAGCCCCTGGGTGCAAGACTTCATCGCAACCCAGCTTGCGGGCCAGCTCGGCGTTGTGGGGGTTGACCTCGACCCCGATGATCTTTCCAGCGCCCAGTCCGCGTGCGATCAGGACCGCGAAGAGGCCGATGGTTCCTGTACCCAGGATCGCCACCGTCTGACCCCGAAGATCGGCGTGCTGGCAGGCGTGAACGGCGTTGCCGAAGGGCTCTTGAACCGCGGCGACCTCGGGTCGGATGCGGCCCAGATCGGTGGGCCAGAGGGCCTTGGCTGGGAGCTTGAGGTATTCGGCGAAGCAGCCATCCATGCTGATGCCGATGATCTTGTCCTTTGCGCAGACGTGCAGGTCGCCGACCCGACACTGGTGGCAGGCCCCGCAGACGATGTGGCTCTCGGTGGAGACCACGTCGCCCACCTTGAGGTTGTACTTCTCGCCGACGCGGGATCCGACCGCGATGATGCGGCCCAGGAGTTCGTGGCCCACGACGCGCTTGTCCCGGCCCTCTTCGCTCAGACTGTCGTCGATCATGTCGCCGAAGGCCTTGCGCCACCAGATGCCGCGATCGCTGCCGCAGAAGCCTGCGTACATGACCTGGATGACCACCTTGGAGCGGTCCGCGCCATCGGAGCTCTCATCGAGCTCTGGGACAGGGATGCGCTCTCGGACCAGCCCAGTGCTGGACTCCCATTTCTCGCGGCTGCGGTCGAAGGTAAGGGCCAACATGTCGGACATCGGGGCTCCAAGTCTTTGGCGAACCTAACCACAGTTTGGGTGTTGAGAGTCGGCAGATCAATGCTCGGAATTCGCTCAGGTTGGGTGCCGTCCTGTCCGTCTAGTGGGGAGATGCCTTGCGCCACCCCCAACTTGAGTGTTCGCTACGCCCTCTCCCTTGCGGACAAGGCGTGGGGTGGAGACACCGGAGTTCGGGAGGAGTTGGAGAAGCACGCCCGCGCCTTGGAGCATGGGCCACACATGGCTGCCTTTGCACGTTGTTGTCTGGGGCTCGCGCAGCTGGCGTCCATCGAGAACGACAGCCGCAGCGCGGGCGCCTGTTTGGATCGCGCTCTCTCGGTCGTGAGCTTTGAGGCCTGTCCCGATGAGTGGCTCAAGCTGCTCAACTTCAGGGGCTACCATTTCTTGGTTGAGGGCCTGCTGGTAGAAGCGCTTGAACCGCTGCTTTCGGTCGTGAGGAGGGCCCCAAGCGTAGCGGGTGCGGAAGGGGAGGCCGCGCAGGCCTATGGGAACTTGGGCGCCGTGCTCTCCATGCTCGGAGACGTGGAAGGCTGCATCGAGATGTTGGAGCAAGGCTACGACTGCGCGCAGCGCTTGGGCATCGTCTCGCAGACCGTCCAGGTGGCCGCGGCTCTGGTTCTCGAAGAGGTCTACCGGGAGGGCAGGGCCAACGCGGAGAAGGCCTTGGAACTTGCCGAAGTCGACTTCTTGGAGGCCTGTACCCAACCCCCGCGCACTCAGCGCCGCATGCGGGCCTGTTTGCTACGTGCCCGAGTCGCGGTCCAGGCGACCTGGGGTGCGCCCGAGGAGGGCTTGTCTACTGCGCGTGAAGCGCTGCTTGGCTTGCAGGAATGGAATGACCCGGAAGAGCTCTGCGCCTGCGTTGAGTTCGAGGTCTTGGCGCTCTGGAGGCTCGGGCGCCTCGAGGCCGCTTGGTTGGCTGTGGGCCGTGGACTCGCCCTCGCCCAACAGGTGCCAGGAGGCCGTCTGCTCACCCGCATTGGGGTGATCGGGACGGACGTGGCCGAGGCCCGCGGCGATCTGCACGGCATGCGCGCGATCTTTAAGGTGCTCTCTCAGGCGCAGACCGGCTCAGGGTGGTCCTCCGTTGGCGGCATGTTCCGGCGGGTCATTGAGCGCAACGTCGCTGAGATCGAGATTCGAGACACGGACATGAGCAACACGGTGAAGGCTCTGAGGCGCAGCAATGAGGAGCTCGCTGAGGCCCGAGACGTGGCCGAGCGCGTGGTGGTCCAGCGTCAGCAGTTCCTGGCCCACATGAGCCACGAGCTGCGCACCCCACTTCATGGCGTGATGGGGACCGCCGAGCTGCTCCAGGGCACGCCGCTGAGCACAGAGCAGGAGGAGCTGGTTGGCATCGTTCAGCGCTCGGCCGAGCTGACGCTGGCGGTCGTTGACGACATCCTCGATCTGGGCAAGCTCGAGGCCAAGGGTTTGACCTTGGAGTCCGAGGTCTTTCTGCTGCAGCGCCCCCTCAACGATGTGCTCTCAGCGCTGCGTGGGCGTGCAGAGGGCACGCGCCTGGAGTTGGAGGTCAGTCCAGCGCTACCAGAGGCAGTGCGCGGCGACTCTCGCCGTCTCCAGCAGGTGCTCTTGAATCTGGTGGGCAACGCCCTCAAGTTCACCCGGCGCGGCCAAGTTCGGGTCTCGCTGAGCGTCGGCGCGGGCGACCGGGTACGCTTTGAGGTTCAGGACGACGGGCTGGGCATTCCAAGCGAGCGGCTGGTGGATCTCTTCGATCCCTATGTGCAAGCCAAGCAGGTGCGCGGTGTGGGCGGCACTGGGCTGGGACTGGCCATCTGCAAGGGCATCGTTCAGGGCTATGGCGGAGAGATCGGCGTGGTGTCAGAGCTCGGAGTGGGGTCGACCTTCTGGTTCGAGGTCCCACTGCCTGCAGCGCAGATGGAAGGGCAGCTCTCCAGCGACTCGGAGGCGCTGCTGGAAGGCCTCTGTGTGCTGGTGGCCGAAGACAACCCAGTGAACCGCATGCTTATGGAGCGTCAGCTCCAGGTCTTGGGCGCCCGGGTTCTGCTGGCTGAGGATGGCAACGAGGCGGTCACGCGGGCCATGGCGCATCGCCCAGACTTGGTGCTCATGGACATGCACATGCCGGGAATGGATGGCCTGGAGGCCACCCGAAGCCTGAGACGGTCGGGCTTCTTTGGGCCTATTGTCGCGCTCACGGCCTCTGTGATGGAGGATGACCGCGGCGCTTGTCTGGCCTCGGGAATGGACGGCTTTCTGACCAAGCCCCTGAGCAGTGAGCGGCTCCTGAAGACGGCGGAGGCTCTGCTGCGCAAAGTGGCCTAGCCCCCTCCCCTCAACAGGGAGAAGGCTCGGCCACCGCGATGGGTTCAAGCGCTATGGGTTCAAGCGCTATGGGTTCAAGCGCGATGGGTCTAGTAGAGATCCAGGCTGTAGAAGCCCCTGTAGGAGCCGGAGCCCACGTAGAGCTTGCCGGTTGCGGAGACCACACAGCTGCCGTTGTTGCCGTGGCTGGCGGGCAGCTCGGGGATCTCGGCCCAGGTGTCCGTGCCGACGGTGTACTGCCACATGCTGGTGCCAGAGGAGCCGCCAGCCGCGTAGAGGTGACCGCTGCCGTCCGTGCAGAAGATGTCGTTGAGGGAGCTCTCCGGGATGGAGGTCAGAGTGGTCTCGGCGAAGGTGTCTACGTTGACCGCGTACAAGTTTGCTTCGCTGTAGCCTCCGATCAGCAGCGTGCGGCTGGACTTGTCGTAGGACAGCCGGGTCTCGTAGAGGTAGCCCAGGCCGGTTGTCGTCTGCACCGCCACGCCTGTGACAGTGTCGTAGGCCATCAACACGCCGGTGTCGGAGAGGCCGTACACCACGCCGTCCTCGTCCACCGCAGTCATGGTGTAGGTGTCGGTGGGCAGCTCGCTCACGACGGTGGCCCAGGTGTCGGTGGCCGGCTCGTAGGACCAGAGGGTCCCGTTGCGGTAGCCGTAGAACAGGTCGTCTACAGGTGCCATCTGGAACCAGACTCGGCTGCCGTCGACGGGGCTCGCGGCGGTCAAGGAAGTCCAGGTGTCGGTGCCGATGTCGTAGGCCTCGCCAACGGAGTCATAGAAGTTGTAGAGCATGGGCTCGGCGTTGGCCAAGTGGGCGCTCTGCAAGCTGTACAGGTTCTGGGTTGGGCTGGCCAGGGTGGTCCACTCCGTCGCCGTGGTGCCATCAAAGTCGCCCCAGCAGTTGTCGGTCAAGGCCGCGTTGTTGTCATCGCAGTCCTGGTCGTTCTCGCTGGTGTTTGGGGTGCCGATGCACTCGAGCAGGGGAACATCCGGGTTTCCGAAGCCGTCGGCATCGGCGTCCTCGAAGAGGTTCGCTTTGTCTACAGCGTCGGTGTCGGTCACCGAGTCGCAGTTGTCGTCCAGGCCATTGCAGATCTCGTCCATCTCTGGGTTGATCAGGGCGTTGGTGTCGTCGCAGTCGCCGGGACGGGGTGCGTGTCCAGCTGGCAGCGCACAAGCCATCACCTCGATGGCCGAGTCTCCGAAGGTGTCTGCGTCCACGTCCGCGTAGAAGGCTGTGGCGTCGCTGGCGCCTTCGTCGATGGTGCCCTCGCAGTCGTTGTCCAGACCGTCACAGATCTCCGATCCGCCTGGAAAGGCCTGGTCGCTGCTGTCGTCACAGTCGGTGTTGTCGGCCGTGTAGCCGCTGGGGGCCTCGCAGGCGTCGACTTGGTCTGCTGCGTCGCCAAAGCCGTCTGCGTCTGCGTCTGCAAAGAAGCTCAGAGCGTCGCTGGCCTCCTCGTCCACGCTGTCATCACAGTCGTTGTCGATGCCGTCGCAGAGCTCGTCGGCATCTGGGTTGATCGACGCATCCGAGTCGTCGCAGTCGACGAGATCGTCGAAGCCATCCTCGTCCAGGTCTGGGGCGTTGCAAGCAAAAGCAAGGGTAAGAAGCAGCAGCATTTGGTGTTCCAATTTGAGTGGGACCGGGGGTTAGCATGGGGGTTAGTCCGTACCCATGTTTTTCATGCTGACGGCCTGTTTTGGATCAGTTCAGGAGCCTGAGCCGGCCCTGGAGACGACTTCGCGGGCTGAACCAGCCAAGAATCTCATCCTGATTGTCCTGGACACCACCCGCGAGGACATGCTGCTGCAGGCCGCCACGCCCACCATCGATGCGCTCGCGGATCAGGGGCAGAGAGTGGAGCGGGCTTGGAGTGGGGGCACCTGGACGGTTCCTGGGGTCAGCTCGATGATGCTGGGCACTCCAGTTCGAGCCCATGGTTGGGACCTGGGGAGCGGGCGCTTGGGGCGCTACCCGCCGCTGCCGAGCGAGCCCATGTTGGCTGAAGTGCTGCAGGCGGAGGGCTTTGCGACCATCGGACTGCACACCAACCCCTACCTGGCAGAAGAGCTGGGTTTCGACCGTGGCTTTGATGTCTGGCGTCGGGTCTCCGATGCGATCATGGCGCGGGAGTTGGAGAAGGAGCTGGCCACCCACTGGAAGGCGGATGGCCGGAACTTTGTGTACTTGCACTACATCGGGCCGCACAGCCCAGTGGGCCCCTCCGAGGCGCAGATTCTGGCCCTTGGATTGGAGCCGTCCTGGTACGAAGGGCGCGGCGGAATGGAGATCGGTGTGGCCAAGCGAGGACGCCTACCTGGCGCCCGGGAGGCCTATGCGCAGGGCTACCTGGGGGTGCTCGCGGACACGGACGCCCGGCTGGCTGAAGCCTTGGCGCTGCTGGAGCCCTACATGGCGGACTCGGTGGTCATCTTGACCAGTGACCATGGGGAGATGCTGGGTGAGCAGGGTGTGGTCGGCCACGGGACCTGGGTGCATGAGCCGCTGACCTGGGTGCCCTATGTGGCGGTGGGCTTGGGGCGCTCCTTGCCGCAGAGTTTGAGCACCACGGCGACCCCGGCGCTGGCCTGTGAGGCCCTGGGCGTTGCCCATGAATGGCCCGTGCAGCTCGAGGACGTGGTGACCAGTCAACGAGAGGGTCACTTTGCGCTGCTCCTGGGGCAGGAAAAGGGCGTCTGGGAACCCGGAGAGCCGGCTTACGCCGTCTCCTTGCAGAAGGGCGGTCTTGGGGGAGTGCATCAGCCACCCAGTGCGGAGATGCTGGAGGCCAAAGCAGCCTTTGAGAAGAAGTTTCCTGCGGCCGCGCTTCCCTTGGGATTGGTGGAGCTTCCCGTTGAGACCCAGGAGCAGCTCAAGGTCCTGGGCTACACCGAGTAGGGCTGAGCTGTCCTGCTCAGGCGCTGGGCGTGCTCTCGCAGCTCTGCTGGCCCAAAGGGCTTCTCCAAGCAGGGCAACAAGGGTGCGTTCAGTGGGCGGTGCTTCTCGGGGTCCGCACCCGACATGAGCAGTGTGATGTCGCGCAGCTTGGGCTTCTGCTCGGAAGCGGCTTGAATCAGCTCCCATCCAGTCATTCCGGGCATCATCACGTCACAGATGACCAAGTCGAAGTGCTCGGTCAAGACCCGGACCAGCGCGACCTTGGGCTCAGTCTCCACCACGCACTGATAGGTGCTCTCGAGCATGCGAGAGACGGTCCTGGCGACTCGGGCGTCGTCGTCGACGATCAACACCTTGGGTAGATCGGAGTCCTGCTCCACCTCCTCCGGTGCTTGGCCTGGAGCGGGCGGCATGCGCACTTGGAATATGGTCAACCCTGGCGTGCTGTTGACCTTGATGCGGCCACCTCTTCGCTCGACGATGCTGCGTGAGATGTGCAGGCCGAGACCACTTCCAATTCCCAGTGGCTTGGTGGTGTAGAAGGGCTCGAAGATCCGGTGTTGGTCCTGTTTGGGCACACCAGGGCCGTTGTCTTCGATCTCTACGACGGCCCATCCGTGCGCGTCAGTGCAGCAGCTGATGCGTATGCGTGCACGCTCCAGGCCCATAGGCTCCACGGCGTGTGCGGCGTTGGTCAGCAGGTTGACGAAGACCTGGATCATCTCGGCGTAGTCGGCCATGACTTTGGGCAGAGGGCCCAAGCTCTCCCCGAGGCGTGCGCGCTGGCGTACTTCGGCACGGGACATGCTGATGGTGGTCTTTAGAACTTCGATAGGGTCCAGGGGCTTGGGAGCCGCTCCTGGGTCGTTGTTCATGAAGGCTTTCAGGTCGCCCACGATGCGTGCCACTTGCTTGGAGCCATGCATCGCGTCGTTCAGGAGGGCGCTGAGCTCCCGTGTCCAAGGGCTGGCGTTGCCGGTACGCAGCTGTTCGAGGCGCTCCTGGGCCAGACCGATGTTGGCGAAGACATACTGAAGAGGGTTGTTGATCTCGTGGGCGATTCCGGCTGCCAGGAGGCTGATGGAGCCCAGCCGCTCGCTGTCTTGCAGGCGCCTCTGCAGCATTCGGGCCTCTGTGATGTCCTGGAAGGTCCCGACTAAGAACATGGCTTTGCCGAGCTCATCGCGCTCTACAATGCCCCTGGAGCGCACGATGCGTTCGGCCTTGTCGGCGCGGACCAGACGAAGCTCGAAGTCGAACACCTCGGTGCCCTCCAGGCTGTCTCTGATGTAGGCATCGACCTGTGGTCGGTCGTCTGGGTGGTAGAAGCCGACAGCCTCCTGCATCGTGGGCTGTGGGTCGGTGTGCGCCAAGCCGTGGATGCGAAATGTCAGGGGTGACCAGTGAAGTTGGCCGGTGGTTAGCTCCACACGCCAATGGCCCACACCGGCGATCTCTTCACTGAGGGCGAGTAGGTCTCGTTGCTCCCTCAGCCGTTCACGCTGGGTGCGCTCCGTGGTCACGACGCTGGCTGCAGCGATAATCAAGCCATCGGAGGGGCAGGCGTGCCAGCGCAACCAGACAGTGGAGCCGTTGGTGTGCCGGTAGCGGTTCTCAAAGTCGTTGACGGTCTGCCCGCTGTTCAGGGCGGAGAGGGCCTCGAGGGTGGCCTCTAGGTCCTCTGGGTGAACAAACTCGGTGCACACGCGGCCCAGGAGACTCTCCTCGGGGAGTCCAAGGGCCTCCTCCCAGCCAGGGCTGAGCCAAGTAAACTGGCCTTTGGCGTCTGTGTGGCAGAGCAGCACCGGCACCACTTCAAGGGTGCGGCGGGCTTGTGCGTCAGTGAGAGGGTGCATTGAAACAGGTCTTTGTTTACGACTGGCGACTTAACTGTAGTACTTGAGTCAGCATGGCCCGCAAGTCCGCGGGTCCGAAAGGTTTGTTCAGAAGAGGTAGATCGGGCGCGTTGGACGGTCTGTGGCGCTCAGGTGCAGCCCCTGACATCAACAGGGTGCGGCTGGCGATCCCGGGGCACTGCGCTTCCGCGGAAATCACCATCTCCCAGCCGGTCATGCCGGGCATCATCACGTCGCAGACCACCGCATCGAAGGCTTGGCTGGTCAGCAGGTCCAGGGCCACGCGGGGATCGGTCTCAACGTGGCAGTTGTAGTCCTCCGACAGCATTCGGGCGACCGTGCGAGCCACTCTTGGGTCGTCGTCCACCACCAGGATTCTGGCTGCATTTGAGGGTTGGGGACTTGGCTCGGCCTTGGTCTGGGCGGGAGGCAGCCTGGCTTGGAACACTGTCAAGCCTGGGGCACTGCGCAGGGTCAGGGTGCCGCCACGGCGCTCGAGGATTCCCCGAGAGATGTGCAATCCCAGGCCGCTGCCTACACCCGGCGGCTTGGTGGTGAAGAATGGATCGAAGATGCGCACCTGGTCTTTGGGTGCGATTCCTGGACCGTTGTCCTCGACCTCGATGACCGCCCAGCCGTGGGCGTCGGTGTGGCAGCTCAGTCGAATCCGAGCTCTCTCGGGTCCCAGGGCATCTACCGCGTCAGCCGCGTTGGTCAGCAGGTTGATGAAGACTTGGATCAGCTCGGCGTAGTCTCCCCGAACCTTCGGGACCGGGCCCATGCTCTCAGCCAACTGTGCGCGGTGACGCACCTCGGAGCGCGTCATGTTGATGGTGGTCTTGATGACCTCGTTCAGGTCTACCAGTCCGTCGCCGTCTTGGCGCTTGCTCATGAAGGACTTGAGGTCCCCTACGATTCGTGCGACCTGCTTGGACCCGTGCATCGCGTCGTCGAGCAGATCGTTGATGCGGCGCGCCCATGGGCTGTTGCCGTTCTTGCTCAGGGACTCCAGCTGTTCTTGGGCCAGTCCAATGTTCGCGAAGACGTATTGGAGGGGATTGTTGATCTCGTGGGCGATTCCCGCAGCGAGCAGCGAGACCGAAGCGAGGCGCTCGCCGTCTTGCAGTCGCTGTTGCACCATTCTGGCAGCGGTGATGTCCTGAAAGATGCCCAGGAGTGTCACGGGATTGCCGCTGGCGTCCATCTCTACCTGTCCGCGGGAGTGAACGATTCGCTCCACCCCGTCCAATCGAATCAGGCGGAGCTCGAAGTCGAAGGGGGTGCCCGAGGCGAGGCTCGACTGTACGTATTGGTCGACCAAGACGGCATCGTCAGGGTGATAGAAGCTCACGGCGGTCGCGATGTCTGGCTGAGGCTCGGAGGGGTCCAGACCGTGGATCCGGTAGACCTCGTCCGACCAATGCAGCTCCTCTTTGGCCAAGTCCACGCGCCAGTGGCCCAGCTTGGCCAGCTTCTCGGAGAGCAGCAGCAGCTCGGTCTGCTCCATCAGAGCTTGTTGCTGCTGTCGCTCAGCAGTCACCAGCACCACCACGCTTGCGACGTGCTGATCGGTCGCGTGGCTGTTCCATCTGAGCCACTCGTAGTGCCCCGCCTTGTGCCGGAGGCGGTTCTCAAAGCCTTGTAGAGACTGGCCCGGAGTGAGCGCAGCCAGGGCTGCCACGGTGCGCTCGACATCATCGGGGTGAAACAAGTCCCCGAGCTGGATGCTCATCAGCTCCTCGATGCTGCGTCCAAGGGCCTCCTCCCAGTTGCCGCCCATCCAAGTGAAGTTGCCCTGGTGATCGGTGTGACAGAAGAGCGCAGGCACGCGCGAGATCATTTCGAGTGCTTCGTCGAGGTTTAGGTCGCGCAATGGAATCTCCTGCAACCACGTCCGCAGCCGGACATGGACGCTCGCACCTTACCTTCTACGGATCAGCGGCGTTCAACTCCATCTTGAAATGGCTCGGAGGCCCTGGTTGACCCTCCGCAAAGAGCCGCCCTCGACCGTTCAAGGTCAAGGCTTTTTCGAGAGAACCAGGCTGTGAGCGAGCATCTCTTGCCCATCGAAGACCGCTGTCAGACGGACAAAGTGCCCAGCGAGCATGTGGGGCATCCAGTGGGCATCGTCGGCCCACATCTGCTCGTAGGGAATGGCGTCCCGGTGGCACCAGAAGGGGAGGGCCTCATCGCTCTCGGTGGGGATCCCGGTGAAGCTTGCGCTGCGGTAGACCTCGACCTGGAGCCGCAGGCCGTCTAGGAACTGGAAGCGCAGCTGTCCGACCCATTTGGGCGCTGTTGGGGTGACACCCACCTCTTCAATGACCTCGCGTACGGCGGCTTGCTCAGGGGTCTCTCCTGGATCGATCTTTCCGCCAGGGCCATTGACCAGGCCTGCGCCAAGACCCCGCTTCTTCCGGATCAACAAGAGCTCGTCGCCGCGCTCCACGAAGAGCAAGGTGGCGTGCATTGTAGGGGTCCAGGTGGTCCAGTCAACCGTTTGCATGGGCGTGCCTAACCTTGGAGGCATGTATGAAACAGGTGGGAGGTTTTTCGGCGGGATCTGAAGCAGACTCAAGGTCACTCTTTGGAGGTCCCATGTTCGACACTTTGGCCAAGAGCTCCAGCAGCTCCAGCAGCTCCAGCAGCTCGGCGTCTTCCGCCGACCACCTGGACCAGTTCGCGATGAGCAGCGGCAACAAACCCAGCAGCAAGAACGACGAAAAAGACCCTGGCGGCGGGTTACCGCCGGAGCTCGTGGGTCTCAAGAAGGTCAAGGTGAGCATCGTGGGTGATGCCTGGGAGCAGATGGACGCCTCCGAGCAAGCCAGCACTGCGAACTACTTGTGGATGCGGGAGGCTGCGGTCAAGAAGAGCAGGAAGCTCAAAGGCGTGACCGTCACCATTTCCAGCTCGACCATCGACGAGGCCAGCGATGAGGAGATCCAGACCAAGGAAGCGGAGTCCGACAAGAATTCGGACAAGATGAAGAAGGGGAATCTGAGGGTTGACGGGATCATCGACGTCAACAAGGAGAACCGAACGGTTCCGATCAAGGGCATCATCCAGGCCGAGGCGGAGGAGAAGAAGAGCTTTGATGCCAGCTCCACCTTCCCCTCGGACCAGTGGCAGGCCGAGAGCATGAACAGCGAGGCCTTCAACGCCAGCTTGGCCCAGGCGGCTGAGGAGATGAAGCGTCTGCGGGACAGCTATGGAGATCAGGTGGGTCTGAACTTCACGGTTCGCGCCGGCGAGTCTCTGGTTCCATCCCGCACCTACGCGACGGGCGCGTTGATGGCCCTGCGCGCGAAGACCGCGATCGCACAGGCCAAGGCCTACTTTGCTGCAGCGGGTATCGACCTGACGAACATCGAGTTCAACAAGAGCACCACCTTGGGGGTCACCCCTTGGGACCCCAAGAAGGGCGCCCGCCACGCCGACTACACGGCAGAGCAGTTTTTGAGTGTGGACGTGGAGATGAACGGTGCGCCGCCGCCCATTGAGATCGCCGGGGAGCCGGCGAACAGTGCTGGCATCGTTACGATGGACCAAAAGTCGGAGTGGAAGAGAGGAACCTTCAGTGGCGGGTCCAGCAAGTCGAAGAAGGGTAAGCGCTACAAGAAGCCTAAGAAGCAGAAGAAGATCTTCAAAACGTTGCCTTGCCCGACGTTCTAGTGGGCGTCGGTGGAGTAGCCTTGGGGACCTGAGGTTTCCATGCTCCTGCTCTCCGCATCCCTCGCCCTCGCGCAGTCCTCGGCTGAGCCCATCATCATCGCCCACCGTGGAGGAGCGGAGCTGGGACCGGAGAATACCCAGGCCGCCTTCGCTCTGTCTGCTGAGATGGGGGTCGGCTTTGAGCTGGATGTCACCCTGGCCTCCACCGGCGAGGTCATCGTGCTGCACGACGACTCCGTGGACCGAACCACCAACGGCACAGGCTTGGCCAGCGAGCTCAGCCTGCAGGAGATCCAGGCCTTGGACGCCGGGTCTTGGTACGGGGCCGACTTTGCGGGTGAGCCCATTCCGACC
Organism: uncultured Pseudomonadota bacterium; assembly: GCA_913060515.1. Classification (GTDB taxonomy): domain Bacteria; phylum Myxococcota_A; class UBA796; order UBA796; family CAJQPC01; genus CAJQPC01. The sequence continues at coordinate 15,583 of CAJXRZ010000057.1, forward strand.
CTGGGCCAGGTCTTGGACCGCTTCGGTGGTCAGGTCCTGATCGACATCGAGATCAAGACCCACCCCATGCGCGCTGAGCTGGCGGCGGGGGTGGTGGCCGAGGTGCAGCGCTTGGGCCTGCAAGACCAAGTGGTCGTGACCAGTTTTGACCCTCTGATGCTCGAGCAGGTCAAGCTCTTGGATGCCAGCATTCCGCGTGGCCAGCTCACTGCCACATTCAAGGACGCTGAGCTGAATCCGGTCACCAAGATGCTGCTCAAGCGCATGTGGCTCAACGGCAAGTCCGAGCCACAGGTCATCGCGGTGGAGCACACCCGCGTCACCAAACGCTTTGTTCGCAAGCAGAATCGCAAGGGCTGTCAGGTCTGGGCCTGGACGGTCAATGACCCCGAGGAGATGAAGCGGCTCTTGGAGCTTGGGGTCACGGGCCTGATCACCGACCGTCCGGACTTGGGGCTGGAAGTCCTGGAGCAGCGATGATGTGGACGCTGTTGTTGTCTTTGGCCCAGGCCAGAGACGGTACGGGAATTGGGATTTTGGGGCCCGTGCCGGAAGAGCCGGCCAGCGTACGGCCCACCTATGGCCGGGGCGAGGGCAGAGACATGGCCCGTGTGAGCGAACCTGAGCTGCTGGTGCCGGTGGGATTCGACTCCAGCCGCGGCAACTTCTGGGAGCGCTACTACGATGAGACTGGCCAGGTCTGGCGCTACCGCGAGGTGGAGAGCATCCTCTCCGGCCAGGCCAGCTCCTCTGAGTACATCGCCGATGCACGGCGCAAGCGGCGGGTGGGCTACACCCTGGGCATTGTGGGGGAGATCTTCTTCCCCAACACTCTGGGGTGCTGCGTCTCCGATGGCGCGATGATGTACGCCTACTACGAATCAGAGCAGTCCCGGAGCTCTGCCTTGACGGCGTACAATCTTCGGAACCAGCATCCAGTCATCGAAGCTGAGCCCGCAGCGCCCGACTGAGTCACTCCACGCGAAGCACCGTCATCATGCCGCCTTCTGCGTGCGGCAAGATGTGACAGTGGGCCATCCAGTCCCCGACGTTGTCCGCGGGGATCAGCAAGCGTTGGGTCTGGCGGATGCCGATGTTCACGGTGTCCTCGATGGTGCGTTGATCCGGCGGCACGCCGTCTACGCTGAGCACTTCGAATGACATGCCGTGCAGGTGGAAGGGGTGCTCGGTGGCCGAGAGGTTTCTCACCTCAATGACCGCAGGCTCCCCTTCGGGCAAGGTGGCGATGGTCACGTCCGGAAAGGCCTCGCCGTTGATGCGCCACTCACCGGTCTGCTCATCGCCCTGGAAGACGTAGCGCACGGCCGTTCCGCCGGGATCCGGGCTTGGGGCCGCCGCTGCAAATGGCCACTCCAGGCCAGGGTGAGCGCTCTCGCTGCCTGAGGGGTGAATGCCCAAGATGGACACGGGCTCCCCCACTTGAATCTCGCCGGCCACACTGTAGGGGTGCGTGAGCAGTTCGATCTCTTGGCTGCTTGGGGAGAACTCCACAATGGCCCGGTCTCCGGGACCCAGGACCAAGCGTTCCGGGCTCGTGGGCGCAGGAAGCAGACCCTGCTCGCCACCGATGACACGCATTCCCTCGGCGGAGAGGGAGAGGTAGCCCATGTTGCTCACGTTGAGGATGTGGGCGACGACGGAGTCCCCGGACTGCACGTCCAATACGGGGCTCTCCAGACCGTTGACGGTCCAGGTGTTCTCTTGGAACACAAAGCCCGCATGGTGGCCCTCTTCGGGTGCCTCTCCCCAGGAATCCGCGAGCAAGACCAGCTCATGCTCGGCCACAGGCCAGGCCGGGTCCTTGACCAAGAGTACGCCGTACAGACCCAGGTCCACCTGACGTTCGGTGTCGAAGTGGGGGTGGTACCAGCCGGTGATGGGCTCATTGAGCTCAAAGCTGTAGGTCTTGGACGTCCCAGCCTGCACTGGATCCATCATCCACGGCACGCCGTCCATCTCAAAGGGCACACTGGCGCCATGCCAGTGGATGGTGCTCGCAGTGTCCAGTCCGTTCTCAAGGGTGGCGGTCAGCGTATCGCCTCTTTCAACCTGGATCAGTGGGCCTGGGTTTTGGCCGTTGTAGGCGTAGCCCTGCACCTCTTGGCCAGCGACCACGAAGCTTTGAGGGGCCGCGCTCAGGGTGAGCTCAAAGACGCCCTCGGCCGGATTCTGGTCCTCGGCGCGCTGTGGGTTGGCGAAGGACGGACGCTCAGGGGGAGCGGTGTCCACGGTCTCTGTGTCCTGGGTATCGAGGCCTTCATCGACCTGAGAGTCCACATCATCGCCGCTGTTGGTGCATGCGAGCACTAGCCAGATCACAGGCTCTCCTTGGCCATCAGGCTGTCGTTCAGGGTCCAACTCTTCTCGTCTGCCAGCGCCCACGTGGTGCCGCGATGTAGGAGCACGGCGCTCACCTCTGGGGTCTCCGCACAGGAGCCAAAGAGGTGGGTGGAGCTGGCCGATTCTCCTGGGGCGATGCGGTTGTCTGCCACCACATCCACGGCCGCGTGGTGGGGCACCATCCATGCACCATCGCTGCCGGCCATCACCCTCTGGAAGGACATGCCCGGGGCGCCAGCCCACATCCCGGCGCTCTGCTCGGAGGAGGAGGGGAGCTCGGTCCCACGGACCAGATAGGCCCGGTCACCGGCTGGCAACTCTCCGTCCAAACCCACGACCCCCTCCGCAACCGAGGTCACCACGGCGCTGCCCACGACCCGCTCATCCCGCAGTCCCTTCTCCTCAAAGCTGCCGTCGCCAAAGGGGCCCCAGCCGCTGTACGCCAGGGGGCCGGCGTCTCGTACAACGCGGATGACATCGCCTGCTTGGGCGTCGGTCCATCGGGTCCAATCGGTGCCGCTCTCCTGACTCTCCAGTGCGCCCAGCCAAGCCGGCAGCGCGTTGCCGCCAGTGGAGGCCATGGGCTGTCCTTGGCAAGTGGCCTGCACCACCACGAAGATCTGCCGCATGGGCTCGCCTGTTGGGATGTAGTGGGCTGGACCCACGTTCGAGACTTTGGCGCTGACCTGCCAGCCTCCTTGCAGTGTCTCCAGCTTCAGGTCCAGTCCCGCGGCGAGCTGCAGCATCTGGCTCTCGGGGGTTCGTGGGCCCACCCAGGAGTGTTGGCGCACTTCGCCGGCAGGCCGCAGCCAGCCGGGCACGACACCGGGACTGAGATCGAAGATGTTGCCCAGGTCGGCGGCGTTGCCCACGCTGGGGTCCGGTGGCATGTGGCAGGACTGACAGGCCAGCGCATCGCCCAGAGGCCCCTGTTGCCACTCCGAGTAGGTGGTGTGGACCGGCAGGCCCTCGGGCCAGCGTTCGGCGTCCAGCGTGCTGCTGGGCATCAGGGCCTCTTGCCAGTGCTCGTGGCAGCCACCACAGAGGCTGCCGTCCTGGAAGTGTTCTCTGGGCGCTGCGGCCATCACAGGACTGGCGACGTTGGGGTAGGGGCCGAACATCAGGGGGAAGAATTCTTGACCCAGTCCGCCTTCCTCGCTGGGGCGCAAGACCCTCAGCCAGCCGGCGACGCCGGGCGCCGTATTCTCGGGGTCGGTGGACTCCACCTTGTGGCAGACATCGCAGCTCACGCCCTCGGAGTGCTCCAGCCCAACAGCCTCCAGGAGGTCTCGCTCCCCCAGGATGCCGTTGATGCCCGGCGCGTGGCAGTCGGCGCACTGCCCAAAGACCGTCGCGCTCTCATCGCAGCCCTCGCTGCATTCGTTCAGGTCGGTCAGGGTGCCTGTGCCCAGGTAGCAGCGCTCGATGGCGGCTCGGGTGCCGGGCTCCAAGCCTTGGCTCCAGCTTCCGCCAGCCTCCTCGCAGCTCGCCTGGTCCAATTCAGCGGTTCCTGCGTACAGGCCTTGCACCCAAGGGTTGGAGGCCGCCTCTCGGTGGGGGCTCCCGTACCAAGAGCGGTTGATGGTCTTGTGGCAGTGGGAGCACTGGGCCGTGGTGTCGTCCTGGTCCGGAAAGCCCGGGTCCCCAAAGACATAGTCCAGGTTGTCCGAGTCATCGTAGCGAATCAGCTCGACGAGAAAGTTCGTCTCCGCTCCATCACGAATGGCCTGATGTGCGGTGCGCGCCTGGGGGTGCGAGACGACCACAGCGACCTCGCCGTCGAGGCTCATGTCCAGAGTGAGGGCGGCGGATCCCTCCGTGTCTGTGAGTTGATGCCCCGAGCGCCCACCCTGAACCACCCAAGCTCCTTCTACGGCTTCCCCATCCAAGGTCACGTTGACCACCACGTCCAGGGACTCCAGCACCTCGGTGCTGTCTTGGGTGTCCGTCGGCGAGTCCATGGGATCCGAGTCGATCGTGGGGGTGTCCGTGCAGGCGAGCAGCAGCAGCAGGGTCATGGAAGTAGCTCCGGTGGACGGCTGTCCGGTATGCAATCAGCTTCGGCCGGGGTGCCCGTGTCGTTGATGTCAAAGGGGCAGAAGGGGCTCTGGTATCGCGCATCTTCGAGCAGGCTCTCGTCGGTCAGCGCGTCTAGGAAGGCGAGCAGGTCTTGGGCCTGGGCCTCGCTGAGATCGAAGCCTTGGATGTGCTTGGACTTGTGGGGATTGGTGGCTCCGTCGCCTGGGTTTGCGCCGCTGCTCACCAGGCGTCCGCCACGTGCGTAGGAGTCCAACATGTCTTGCAGGCTGCCGACGCTGCCATCGTGGCCCCAAGGGCCGGTCAAGGCGACGTTTCGCAGGGATGGGGTCCGGAAGACGCCGCTGTCTCGGGCCCGCCCGGTCTTGGCGATGAGGCCTGGGGCGGTCTCTGGGTAGGCGCCCTCGCCGTCCACGTTGTACAGGCCTGTGTTGAAGGCGCCGTGTTTGGCGGTGACCTGGCCCCATTGGTTGGTTGGGCTGTCTAGGAACAGGCCGCCGTGGCAGCGGCTGCACTGGGTCTCCTCCCCGAAGAAGAGCGCTCTGCCGCGCTCCGCGTCCTCGGGCAGTGGGGTTCCTTGCAGCCAGGCATCGTAGGGGCTGCGACCGCCGATGATGCTGCGCTCAAAGCCCGCGATCGCCATGGCGGCGTGCTCCAGAGTGGGCTCTGCGTCGCCAAAGGCCTGTTCAAAGAGGGGGGGGTAGAGGGGGTTGTCGTTGATGCGTTCCAACAGCAAGGCTTCGCTCATGCCCATCTCGATGGGGTGCTCGCCCAGCAAGGGGATGAGGAGCTGCTGCTCCAAGGTCAGGTTGGACCCGGGAACCCACCCCAACTCCCCACGCCAGGCTGCGTTGATGACCGAGAGCGTGTTCCGGGGATGGATGTCGTTGTGGGTGCCCACGGCCCGCACGAAGCCGTCGGTGAAGCCCTTGGCGGTCTCATGACAGATCCCGCAGCTCCGCGTCCCCGTGTCGCTGAGGCCAAAGTCGTAGAACAGATAGCGACCCAGCTCAACGCGGGCAGGTGTGAGTGGATTGTCCTGTGGAACCGCCGGATCTGGGAAGTGCTCGGGCACGCCCCAGAGGTCTCGGTCCAGAGTAGGCTCGGATGCGCAAGCCAGCAGGAGAGAGATCACCCCTCGCTGAAGACCGCAAACCAGATGCGCCGGGGGCTCTCTGCGTCGAAGGTCAGGGTGTAGCTGCCCCACTCATGGAAGGCGTAGCGGTTGTCGCTGATGGGCTCATCAGGGCAAGCGCCACACTGACGCAGGCCTGTGAGCTCGTCTGCGTCCTCGATGCTGTAGTTGGCGTTCTCGTCGGCGAAGAAGCGAACGGTGGTCATCCAGTCAGGAATCTCGACGGTGACAAAGCCCTCTCCGGTCTCCGGGAGCACGATCTCGTAGAGGTCGGTTTTGCCGTCGGGCACGATCAGCGCCTGTCCGGCCTCGCTCTCGGAGGCACCTGCCAACAGCTCCGTGGTGGCCTGGTCCAGGAGACCGCAAGCCTGCTGGGAGAAGGCATCGTCGATGCCTTCGGGGAGATCGCGTCGTTCGACCTCCTCGATCTCCTCCTCTTCCTGCTCCTGGATGGGATCTTCCACCGGTGCGTCTGCTGGGGTGCATGCCGCCAGGGTCAGAAGGGCAGCCGCGGCGCTGAGGGTCAGGATGTTTCGCATCAGGGAGCTCCTTGAGTGCGCACGATCTCCCACGCCTCTTCATCATTGTCGTGGCCAGTCCAACAGGAGACGATCTCCATTGTTGGGCTGAGAAGGCATTTCCCGGGCAGGGCTTTGCCGTCGTAGGGGGTGTTGGCCAGGATGTCCTGGGCTGGATCGGCAAACACCGGAATGTCTGGGTCACCCACGACCTCGGCGTAGTCGATGGCGTCCTGGGGTTGTGCCGGGTCGCCAGTGATTCCGCTGAAGAGCACAATCATGTAGCTGAAGGGCACGCCGCTCTCGTCGACCAGACTCTGAGTCTTCTGGTCCAGGCCTTCCGCCTCGCCCAAGCAGGCGCTGCACCAGGCCGCGGTGACAAAAGCGATGTTCCAGCGACCGGCAAAGTCGTAGAGCTGGACCTGGTCCCCGCATTGGTCGTGCAAGGTCATGTCTGCGACCGTGTCGCCGATCTCGGCGCCTTGGCTACTTAGGCCACTGCTGTCCGCGCGATTCCAACCGCAGGTGTAGCAGGTCTGCTCGGCGTTGAGAGGATCGCTCTGGCAGTCGGCCTCTTCACCGTCATCGAAGCCGTCACCGTCCGAATCGAAGAGCGTAGGGTCGCTGCCCAGCTCAGCTTCCATGCAGTCGCTCAGGCCGTCGCCGTCGAGATCTGGCGAGTCTGCGCATGGGTCGCTTGGCGAGCAGGCGAGTAGAAGCAGTAGCATCGCGTTCTCCGGTACACGGAAGGTAGCATGGGGCTGCTAAGCTTCCAATTTTGCTGGCATATTTGGCAATAGTCTCAGACTATTCACAATAGTCTTAAAGCGTCAGCGAGTAGGTCGTGAATGGGAAAGTAAGGGGGTGCGGCCAGAGATTTCTTCCAAAAATGGCAGAAAGGGACTTGACCAATTGTGGTTCTGCGGCAAAGTTGCGCGCCGAAGACCCGCGCCTCAGATCCGCGGCGAGATTGGAGCTTGCGATGACTGCCCACGTTCACGTTCTGTATGAAAACGATGCTTGGTTGCCCCCTCTTGAGAAGGCTTTGCAGGACTGCGGTTTGCAGTACACCCTGCACTTCCTGGAGGGCGGCAGTCTCGACCTCTCTGAGTCTCCTCCCGAGGGCATCTTCATCAACCGCATGAGCCCCAGCTCCCACACGCGTGGACATCAGGGGGGCGTGCAGCACGCTCGGGACCTGTTGGTCTGGCTCGAGGCGCACGGCCGCACGGTCATCAACGGCAGCTCGGCCTTTGAGATCGAGCTCTCCAAGGTGCGACAGGACCTGGCCCTTCGTGCGGTCGGTATTCAGACCCCGCGCACCATTGCGGTCACCGGCCGGCACCTGCTCAAGGACGCCGCGCGCAAGATGGAGCTGCCCTTCATCACCAAGCACAACCAAGGCGGGAAAGGCCTTGGGGTGAAGCTCTTCCGGGACCTGGATGCCTTCGATTCCTACGTGGACGGGCCGGAGTTCTTGGAAGACCCTGCCGGGGTGACCTTGCTCCAGCAGTACATCGAGCCTGCCGGTGGCTACATCACCCGCATTGAGCTGGCGGACGGCGAGCTGGTCTACGCCATGCGCTCGAGCACCGAGGGAGGCTTTGAGCTCTGCCCTGCGGACGAGTGCGCCATCGACGACGCCTTCTGCCCCATTGGGGACAGCGGAAAGTTCAGCCAGGACCCTGAGTTCTCTCAGGACGATCCCTTGGTCGAGAAGTACCTGGAGCTGATGCGCCGCAACGGCATCGCCTTGGCCGGGATCGAGTTTGTGACCGATGCCCAAGGGCAGCGCTACACCTACGACATCAACGGAACCACGAACTTCAACAGCGACGTTGAAGCCCAGGCCGGCGTGGAAGGCATGGCCTTTTTGGCGCGCATGGTGGTTCGAGAGCTGGGTCAGAAGGCGGCTTAGCGCCTCGCTGAGTTCTCTGACGCTCAGTGGGCGTGCTCTTTGTGCTCGTCCTCCTTGAGGGGGGTGAGCTTCATTCCGCACTTGGAGCAGTCGTCACCGGCATGGCCCGTGACCTCTGGGTGCATGGGGCAGGCGTGTGTGACAGGCGCTGGCTGTTCCTTCGGAGCATCAGCGGCGCCCGGCTCTGCGTCTCCGGTGCTGCATGCGCTCAGGGACAAGAGGAGAAAGAGGGGGATCAGCACTGACTTCATGTCGACTCCGTGAATGGGGACATGAGCTGCAGGGACCATGCCAATGCATCTGCGCCTCGGTGTCGGGCCCTGGGCTTGGGAAGGTCCCAAACTGCAGACTACTGACGTGGTCCGGCACACCGACCGTCTCGCGCCTTGGCAGAACGGCGCGCGTCGGCGCGCTACTCCAATCAACCTTCGGGGTTTTCGCAGTATGCTTAGAGTCCCTTCACACTATTGTGAAAGGATGTGGTGCTGGACTGCTTGTCGTCTGCATTTACGGCTCGGCACGGCCCTTGCTAAGGGTTCTAGGTATGCTCATCCCCATGCCGCACCACGCTGACCTCTCTCCGATTCATGCAAGGGGGGCGCTGTGAGCATTCTCCTGGTCGATGACGATCCGACGATTCGCGAAGTGGGAGCGTACAACCTCCGAAAAGCAGGTTTCAAAGTTCACGTCGCGGAGAACGGTGCGGATGCTTTGGCGCGCTTTGACGCGGCGCTTCATCATCTGGTCATCACCGACCTGAGCATGCCGGAAGTGGACGGCATGGCGCTGATGGTGGCGCTGCACAAGCGGGCGCCAGGGCTGCCTGTCGTGATGGTCACTGCGCACGGCTCGGTGGACCGGGCTGTCGCTGCCATGCAGGCGGGTGCCTGGAGCTTTATCGAGAAGCCCTTCTCTCGGGACCAGCTCACGCTTGTGGCCGCTCGGGCCTTGGAGACAGCCCGCCTTCGCGCGGACAACAAGCGGCTGCGCTCCGTCGAGCGGCCCATCTTGGGCGACTCCGAGAGCATGCGCGGGACCATTGCGCTGGTTGACCGGGTGGCGCCGTCCTCTGCCAGCGTGCTGGTCATCGGCGAGAGCGGCACCGGCAAAGAGCTTGTCGCCCGAAGAATTCACGCCCGCAGTCCTCGCTCCGACCGGCCCTTCGTCGCGGTGAACTGTGCGGCCATTCCCGGGGAGCTTCTAGAAGCCGAGCTCTTTGGTCATGCCAAGGGCGCCTTCACCGGTGCCATTCAGGCCCGCGCTGGGCGCTTTCGGGCGGCGGACGGTGGCACCCTCTTCTTGGATGAGCTGGGGGAGATGCCCTTGGCTGTGCAGGGAAAGCTGCTGCGCGTGCTGCAAGAGGGTCTGGTGGATGTGGTGGGGAGCGATGAGCCCGTGCGGGTGGACGTGCGTGTTGTGGCGGCCACCAATCAGGACTTGGACGCTCTGGTCCAGGCCAAGTCCTTTCGCTCGGACCTGCTCTTTCGCTTGGACGTGGTCCGGGTGGAAGTGCCTCCCCTTCGGGAGCGCAGCCAGGACATCCCTGTGCTGGCTCGGGCATTCTTGGAGGAGCTCTCTCCTCGGGCTTTGGCGTTCTCAGAGAGCGCGCTCTCAGCGCTCCAGCGGCGGTCCTGGCCTGGCAATGTGCGGGAGCTTCGCAACCTGGTCGAGCGCATGAGCATCTTGGCCCCAGGGCCCATCATCCAGGAGGCCGACTTGGCCTTTGGGGCGCGGCCTGCCCAGAGCAGCGCCTGGCTGGACCAACTCCCAGAGGGCATCTCCCTGGTGGATGTCGAGGCCCAGGTCATCGCCCACACCCTGCAGAAGGAAGCTTGGAACGTCAGTCAGGCGGCCCGGCGCTTGGGGGTGCCGCGACACATCTTGGCCTACCGGATTCAGAAGTACGGAATCGAGCTCCCATGAGCCTGCTCCAGAGTCTCCTTTGAAGACCCTCCGCTGGCTGTTTACACCGGCCGCCTTGCTGCGGGTCTGGGGCCCCATCTTGGGCATCGCCGCGCTTCACTACGGCGCCCCCCACAGCATGCACTGGGTACACGATGTGGCCCGGCGGCTCTTCTACGTGCCCATCTTGCTCGCGGCGGTGGCCACCGGCACACGAGGGGGGCTGCTGGCTGCAGCGGTGGTCATTGTCGTCTACCTGCCACATGCCTTTTTTCAGGGGCACGGGGACCCGGGCCAGAGCTCTGAGAAGCTCTTGGAGATGGGCTTCTACCTGCTCATTGGCGGACTCTCTGGAGGGCTCTTCGATCGACAAGCGGCATTGGCTGAGCGCCTCCAGGAGCAGAACGCGCTCCTCCAGCGGGCCGCCCGCTTGGAGTCTATGGGGGAGCTCAGCGCGGGCCTGGCCCATGAGATCCGCAATCCTCTGCACGCCATGCGCGGGACTGCGGAGATCCTGCTGGATGGGGTGCCCGGTGATGCGCCGGAGCACCCCATGGGGCAGCGCCTGCTTCAGGAGATCGACCGCTTGGCCGGCGTGCTCACCAAGTTCTTGAAGTTTGCGGGGGAGCAAGCTCCGGAGGTGCGCCCTCTATCCACCCAAGCCGTGGTCGAGAGGGTGGCGGATCTGCTGCGTGCTCAAGCCTCGGCCCAAGGAGTGCGCTTGGTGCTCTCCGGGGTGGGGGGACAGGTCTCCGGCGACGAGGACGCTTTGGTGCAGGTGCTCTTGGCGATGGGGCTCAATGGTCTGCAGGCTCTGGACGGCGTGGCCTCGGGCGTGCTGGACCTTCAAGCCAGGCAAGACGGCTTTGCGGTGATCAACAACGGCCCAGAGATTCCCCAGGCCATGATCGACCGAATCTTCGACCCCTTTGTGAGTACGCGCACAGAAGGAACAGGGCTGGGGCTCTCCGTGGCCTGGCGCATCGTGCAGGCGCATCAGGGCACCCTGGTGGCGGAGAACACTGCGGAAGGGGTGCGCTTTGTGATCCGCCTGCCGGCCGAAGCAATGACGAAAGCTTAGGGCTCGATGGTGGGGACCGGCAGTCCAAAGCCCGCGCAGTACGCCTCGACGCTGGGCTCCATGGGCCCGCTGCTGGCCTGTATGCGGGCGGCCATCTGGCAGCTGTCTCCCTTTGCAAAGCTGGTCCCCACCCAGAGGGTCTCGCCCTCCTCGGAGATCAGAGTGAAGTAGGGCAGCGCCTTGGAAGGCTGAAACTGCGTGACGACACGTGTTTGAGGGTCGAGCAAGACGGGAAAGGTCCAGCCTTGGCTGCGCACTGTGGGTTTGACCTTGGACTGGGTCTTTGGGTTGTCGATGCTGATGGCGAGCACGACCAGCCCGTCGTCCCCGTAGGCCGAGTGGAGCTGCTGCATCTCGGAGAGCTCCGTACGGCACGCGCTGCACCAGGTGGCCCAAAAGGTCAGCAGCACAGGCTTGCCTTGGTAGTCCTGGAGGGAGACCCGCTTGCCCTGCATGTCGCGCAGCTGAAAGTCGGGGGCGCTCGTCGCCAGCAGAAGGCTCAGCAAGGTGGGTAGCATCTGGGCCTTTTAGACTATTGTGAGACGCGTTAGACTATTCTAAAATACTGATATCATTAAGAAAATGACATCTACAAAGTAGCGCAAGAGGGGGGCTTTCGTCTACTCTGATGGCCAATGAGGAGTTCAAGATGTTGTTCGTTCTGATGTCGATTGCATGCACCGGTGGTGAAGCTGAGCCTGGAGAACCCGCCCTGGAGGGCGTGGCTGCTCTCGGCCACCAGAGCAACAGCCTGGCCGACCTGAGCGTCGAGGTCTTTGCGGGTTCAGCGGAAGGGCTGGACCGGCCCCTCGATCTGGAGTTCAACCCAGACAAGCCCGGCGAGCTCTGGATCGTGAACCAAGATGACGACTCGACGACCGTTCTCTTTGGCGCTGGTGAAAGTGACCAGAGCAGCCGGCACGACGTGGACCCCTTCGCGCTGCACTTCATGGAGGAGGTCAGCTCCATCGCATTTGGTGCACCAGGGACCTTTGGAACCTGCCAGGAGAGCCGAAACACCTACAACGGCCAGGGGCAGCCCAATGACTTTATGGGTCCGGCGCTCTGGTCCAGCGACTTTGAGATCTACGCCAAGACCAACCCCGAGGCCGAAGCCTATCTGAACTACGACTTGGGCTCACACCTGGATATGCTCCATGAAAGCCCACTTTGCATGGGCATTGCTTGGGAGAAGGACAACGTCTATTGGGCCTTTGACGGCGGAAACGCCACCCTGGCCCGGTACGACTTTCAAGCAGACCATGGCCCGGGCTACGACGACCACTCCGACGGCATCGTCGCCAAGTACGTCATCGGCGAGATCAGCAGGGTCGAGGGTGTTCCCTCCCACATGGTCTATGACGGCGCATCCGGTCTGCTCTACGTCGCGGATACGGGGAACAACCGGATTGCGGTCCTGGACACCAACACTGGAGAGCGCGGTCGCACCCTTCAGGCGAGCGAACCCGGAGTGGACCAGTTCGAGATGATCAACGCCAGCTTTGAGACTCTGATCGATGGGGCTGAGTACGGACTGGGAGAGCCCAGCGGCTTGGCCTTGGTCAACGGTTTGATCTACGTCAGCGACTTTGCGACGGGCAACCTCTTTGCCTTTGAGTTGGACGGAGACCTGTTGGACTGGGCACCTACCGAGCGACCCGGAATCGCGGGGATCGAAGTCGTAGACGAGAAAGAACTCTGGGTTGTAGACAGCCAGGCGAACGAAGCGATTCGCATCTTGGCGGACTAGCCCCGGATCGAGGCTGCCCTCACCCAAATTGGGTAGGGCTTGCCACTTGCGCACCCGCGCCTGCCGTGTTGTTCTGACAGGGCCTCGCGGAGAGTCTGTAATGTTCCTGATGCTCATGTCATTGCTTGCGTGCAAAGACCGAAATGCTGTGACCGACAGCGGCGATTTGGACCGGATTGACAACGACGCAGACGGCTTCTCCGAGGCCGATGGGGACTGCAACGACGGTGTGGCCAGCATCAACCCAGATGCCGGCGAGGGCTGCGACTACCTGGACAACGACTGCGATGGAGAGGTGGACGAGGGGCTGACCATCGAGTGGTTCCTAGACGCGGACAAGGATGAGTACGGAGACCCGGAGACCTTGGCTGTCAGCTGCGAGCAGCCCACCAACTACATTGGGCGCGGTGGGGACTGCGATGACCAGGACGCGACGGTTCACCCAGATGCCGAGGAGCTCTGCGACGGGCTGGATCAGGACTGCGATGGGGAGGCGGACAACGGCGTATTGGAGACCTGGTGGCCGGACGCGGACGGAGATGGAACCGGGGATCCCTTGCTTCCCACAGAGAGCTGCGAGCAGCCCGATGGCTCGGTGGACAACGACTTTGACTGCGATGACACCCGGGCGGACGTAAACGAGCTTGCGCTCGATGTGTGCGATGAGGTGGACAACGACTGCGACGGAGAGTTCGATGAGGACCCCGACCTGATCTGGTACGCCGACACGGACGGCGACGGGGCTGGCGACTCCGAGGCCAGTGTGCTCAGCTGCGATGCCCCCACGGGCTACGTCGCCGAGGGCGATGCCTTTGACTGTGACGACTCCACCGCCGTTGTGGGGGCAGGCGCCGAAGAGATCTGTGATGGCGTGGACAACGACTGCGACGATGTGGCCGATGAGCCCGACGCCATCGATGCGGCGACCTGGTACAGCGATGCGGACGGCGACGGCTACGGGGATCCCAGCAGCTCCCAACCCGCCTGTGATCAGCCCACCGGGATGGTGGACAACGCACTGGACTGCGATGACACCGACGCCACACTGAGCCCGGAGACCCTCTGGTACACGGACGCCGATAGCGACGGCTACGGGGACCCCAGCACAGCCACTGCGAGCTGCATCCAACCCACCGGTACGGTCGCGGACAGCAGCGATGCGGATGACTCGGACAGCACCACCTACCCCGGGGCGACCGAACTGTGCGATGGCGTAGACAACGACGGGGACGGGGACATTGATGAGAACGATGCCGCCGATGTCTCGACTTGGTACCTGGACTATGACTCCGATGGCTATGGACGCAGCAGCACCACTGTTCAGGCCTGCGATCAACCCACTGGCTACGTGGCCGACAGCACGGACTGCGTGGACACCGACGCCGACGTGAACCCTGGGGAGCTGGAGCTCTGCGACGGCCAAGACACCGACTGCGATGGCGATGTCGACGAAGACGACGCGGCGGATGCCGACACCTGGTACGTGGACGCGGACTCCGATGGCTACGGCTGGGTGAGCACCACCACGACCTCCTGCGCGCAGCCCAGCGGCTATGTCGCCGACGCCACGGACTGCGACGACACCAACGGCGCCCTGAACCCGGGCGAGCCCGAGATCTGCGATACGCTGGACAACGACTGCGATGGCAGCACCGATGAGTCCGACGCCACCGACGCGACCACCTGGTATTTGGACAGCGACACGGACGGCTACGGCCGCAGCAGCACGAGCACCCTGAGTTGCAGCGCGCCCAGCGGCTACGTGGCCCTGGACACCGACTGCGATGACGCCGACATCAGCATCAATCCTGCTGCCACCGAGTACTGCGATGCCGTGGACAACGACTGCGATGGGGAGATCGACGAGGACGATGCGGCCGATGTGAGCACCTGGTACGCCGACGCGGACTCCGATGGCTACGGGGACAGCACGGATACGACGGAGGCCTGCGATCAGCCCACCGGCTACGTCTCCGACAGCACCGACACCAACGACGCAAGCAGCGAGACATTCCCTGGCGCGACCGAGGTCTGTGACGGCGAGGACAACGACGGCGACGGTGACACAGACGAGAGCGACGCGGCCGATGCTGTGACCTGGTACGCCGACTCCGACTCCGATGGCTACGGCGATGCCAGCACCAGCCAGACCGCCTGTGATGCCCCCAGCGGCTACGTGAGCGACGACACCGACTGCGACGATGCCGACGCCATCGCAAACCCCGGTGAGATCGAGTACTGCGATGACGTTGACAACGACTGCGATGGCAACGTGGACGGCAGCGACTCCGTCGACTTGAGCACCTGGTACTACGACCGTGATGGCGATGGCTACGGACGCTCGGACACCAGCGTGGACGCCTGTGATGCGCCCTCAGACTACGTGAGCGACGCCACCGACTGCGACGATGACGAGGCCCACATCAACCCCGGCGGGACCGAGGTCTGCGACGATGACGACGCCGACGAGGACTGCGATACCCTCTCGGACGACGACGACAGCAGCGTGACGGGCCTCATCACCTGGTACATCGACGCGGACACGGACGGCTACGGCACCAGTGACACCACGACCACCGCCTGCGAGGAGCCCAGCGGCTACGCGGACGTGGACACCGACTGTGATGACGGCGAGGTCGCTGTGAATCCCGGGGCGACCGAGATCTGCGGCAACGGCATCGACGATGACTGCGACGGCGGCGGCGGCGAATGTGGGCTAGCCGCCGCAGAGTTGGAGACCTCCGATGCCAGCTTGGTCATCACCGGCATCGCCAACGGGGGCAGCTTCTCCTACGCCGGGGAATACGTTCACTTTATGGATGACGGAGACGGAGACGGCTCGGATGAGCTGGTACACGTCTCGATCAACAACGGCGGCTACTACCGCGGCCGGGTCTACATCTTCGATGGCCCCGTCTCTGGCTCCGTGGACGACGAGTACGACGCCGACGTGATCGTTGCCGGAGTCGCCTCTCAAGGGCGCTTTGGGACGGACGTTTGGACCGGGGATGCCAACGGCGACGGTCTGGGTGACCTCTTCGTCGGGGCCATCGGCGACAGCTCTTACGCGGGCGCCGCCCACCTCTTCTTCGGGCCCGTCGCGGACGGCGGCGAAGGGGACGCTGACATCAGCGTCTACGGTGGCTCCTCGAGCAGCTACTTGGGCTCCGGGGTCAGCATCGGGGACGTCAACGGCGATGGGGACTACGACATGCTCGTCGGCGCCCCTCGGGTCTCCAGCTATGCCGGCGAGGTCTACCTCTTCTTGGGGCCCATCACCGCGGACCAGACCGCCGGCACGGACGACGATTCCAGCTGGACTGGGGCCGCGACCAGCGACTATGCGGGGCAAGAGGTGGCGATCGTCGGTGACACCGATGGAGATGGCAACAACGACCTCCTGATGGCCGCGATTCGGGACGACGACATGGCCTCGGACGGCGGAAGCATCATGCTGATCCTTGGACCTGCCAGCGTCAGTGGAAGCTGGGGCAGCGGCTCGGCGGATGCCTACATTCGCGGGAGCGGCTCCAACGACTACGCCGGCAGCCATCTGGACAGCGCCGATGACTTCAACGGCGATGGCTACGATGACTTCCTGATCGGCGGCCCGGGCTCGGTCAGCTCCGGTGAGGGCTACGTCGGGCTCTTCTACGGCCCCGTCACGGGCAGCTTGCGGGATTCCAGCGCGGACCTGTACCTGTACAGCGACACCAGCGGAGACAACGTCGGTCTGGACGCCGCAGTGGGGGACATCGACTTGGACGGCAGCCTGGACATCGTCGTGGGTGGCAAGGGGCTGCACGGTGGCATTTATGGCCACGCGCGCTTGTTCTATGGACCGGTGAGCGGCAGCTTGGAGGTCTCGGACGCGGACACCATCATCAGCGGACCGGGCACCAGCCAGTCCTACTTTGGCACCGCCTTGGCTTTGGGTGACAGCGACGGAGACGGGGTCTTGGACCTGGCCGTCGGTGCGACGCGAGACACCAGCACGGGAGGATCTGGGGCGACCTATCTCTTCCTGGGTTCGGGAATGTAAACCTGGGTTATTCCAGGTTCCTCACACAGCGAAAGCCCACGCCGTTGCTCGTCGCGTCCTCGGCTTCTCGGTAGCGTGAGAAGGTGCTCGCAGCCGGTGCGCCGCTGGGGAAGTTGCCCCCACGCGTGATGCGCTCGCGGGTCTCGATGGGCGCGCTGGGACCTGGGGGATCCGTCTCTGGTGCTTGGCCGTAGTAGTCCGGGTCGTACCAATCAGAGACCCACTCCGCGATGTTCCCGGCCATGTCCAGGGCGCCGTAGGGGCTGACCCCGTCGGGAAAGCTGCCCACGGGCAGGGTGTGGTCCCAGCAGGGCTCCCCGTCCATCTCGGGTCGCACCGAGGCCAGATCGCAGCTCGGCGCCGCTTCTCCCCAGGGGTAGGTGCGGCCATCTGTGCCTCGGGCAGCCTTCTCCCACTGGGCCTCTGTGGGCAGGCTCAGTCCAGCCCACTGACAGTAGGCGTGGGCCGACTCCCAGTAGACCTCGACGACGGGATGGTCTTCTAGGCCGTCAACCAGCACCGGTCCGTCATCGACCCAGGCGATGCCTTCGGGCACCTCGTCGTCCACGTCCTCAAAGTCGTAGAGCTTGGCCCCATCTGCGCTCTCGTTGGGGCGCCCGGCCGCCACGCTCTCTTCCAGCACCGCGATGTACTGCAGGTTTGTCCGCTCGAAGCGGTCCACACAGAAGGCGCTGAGCTGGATGCTCTTGACCGGGGTGGTGTCCATCAAGCCGGCCTCGCTCCCGCGCTCAAAGGCCCCGGCCGGTACCAGGCGCTCGGTCTGGGGGGTGACGGTGGGATCCGAATCATCGCAGTCCGCTTGGCTGGCGTCCTGGGCCAAGTCCCATCGAAGAAAGCCATCCCCATCGGCGTCGACGAGGTCAGGCTGCCCGCTGTCCTGCGGGATCGGGTAGCAGACGCCGTCGTTGCCCAGCAGGGCATCATCGTCGCAAGGGAAGCAGGCACTGAGCCAGAGGAGCAGCATCTCGGACATTCTACCTCTGGCCACCGGTTAGGGGCGGGGTGATGTTCGCTGAGCTCCTCACGCACCCGGACCGCGCCTGGCCTCCCTCGGGGGAGAGCCCGGATTGGTCCGCCCAGAGCGTGGCGCCCCGTCCTGGAGCCCCCTACGGCCGTCGCATTCTCCACGCCTCTCCCGCCGGCGAAGTCCTGTTGCTTCAGTGGGCGCCTGGCATCGCCACCGCGCCCCATGACCACGGCGGCGCCAGCGGCTGGGTCCGGGTCCTCCAGGGACAGTTGGAGGAGCAACGCTACACGCGTCAAGGGCAGAGCCTGCAGGCCCGGGGCTGGCGCAGCGTCTCTCTCGGCAGCGTCAGCCAGGTTGGGGCCCAAGACATCCATGCCATGCGGGCCGTCGGCCCAGCGCTCTCCTTGCATGTCTACCAGCCCCTGCCGCCACGGGGAATGCGTCTGTTTCCAGCCCAAGGTCCGGCGCTCCTGGTCGGACCAGGCTGCGGCGCTTGGTGGCCCGCATGTTGATGCTGCTGGCTCTGGCAGCCTGTGACACCGGCCCCCCAGTGCAGGCGCCGCCAGAGGTCTCTGAACAGACGGAGACGGTGGTCTTGGTCATCGGATGCACCTTCCGTGCGGACCGCACCAGCGTCTACGGGAACACCCGGGAGACCACGCCCTACCTGCAGGCCCTGGCAGAGAAGGGCGTTGTGATGGAAGACATGATCAGCACGGCCCCGTGGACGCGTCCGGCGGTGGCCAGCCTGATCAGCGGGCAGTACCCGGCGCGTCTTGGGGTGGACGATGAGCTCTCGGAGTTCAACTCGAACCGGGGGCTACATCCCGGCGTGGTGACCGTGGCCGAGCGCTTTCAGGACGCTGGCTGGACAACCGTGGGTGCTACGGCAAATCCGAATGCAAACGCCATCTTTGGCATGGCGCAGGGCTTCGATTCCTACCACGAGGCCAGCGGCCTTTGGCGGGAGGGCTACCTGAAGGTGGACGGAGAGCAGCTGCTGGATGGCTGGCAGGCAGAGGCGGAGGCGGTTCAGGGCAAGCTCTTCACGCAGCTTGTCGTGGTGGATTCCCACAAGCCCTTCCCGCCCGAGGCGGCCCAACCCCGTGGATTCGGGCTGGGCGTGTTCGTGAAGCCAAGGTTGCTGGACCGCTACGATGCGGCGCTGCGTGTTCTAGACCGGACCCTGGCAGACCTGGATCGGCGCTTGGCGGAGATGGGCCGCTCCGATCGACTCCTGGTGGTCATTGGAGACCACGGCGAAGGCCTCAATGAGCCGCTGTGGGCTGGACATGCCCACGGACGCTTTCTCTACGACGGCACGCTCAAGGTTCCATGGGTGATGCATGGACCGGGGGTGCCCCAGGGGCTGCGCGTGGGTGGCCTGGCCTCGTCTGTGGATCTCCATCCAAGCTTGTTGGACTTGGCCGGTATTCCCCTGAACGCGGAGCTCGATGGCGCAAGCGTCGTCCCTGCCTTCTCCCGAGAGCCCGCACGTACGGACAGGGAGATGGTCTTCTCGGAGACCTACTTTGCCGCGGACCACCGACAGCGCGTGACCACCTCGGAGTGGAGCCTTCTCTTGACCCAGCAGGGGTTGATTCCACGGGGCAGCACCGAGCTCTACGAGCGCGGGGACCTGGACCAGATTCACAGCTTGCATGCGGACAATCCGGACATCGTCGAGGAGCTCTCGGCCAAGGCTGCTGCGCTCAGTGAGCTGCTGGTCTCCGAGCGGCAAATCCTGCAGCTCAAGCCTCTGGATCCGGCGCTGATGCGCTCTCTGGAAGCCTTGGGCTACGTAGATGAGCGGCCAGCACCCGAAGCTGCGCCTTAGGCCGCCTCGGCCATTGGAGTGGCCCGAGGCAGGGTGATGCTCGCCCGGGTGCCGCCACCTGGGGCCTCGGTGAGTGCAAAGCTCCCACCGCAAGCCTTTGCCAGGCGAGGAACCAGGGTCAGTCCCAGTCCCAGTCCGTCCTGGGCGCGGGTGCTGCGCTCGTCGCCGACCTCGAAGAGGCCCAGCTTTGGGATGCAGCTGGGTCCAGCGCCGCGGTCGTCTACTTCGACCACTGGGCCGAGCAGACCCGCGTGAGCACGAAGGGAGACGCGGCCCTCTCCGTGCTTGAAGGCGTTGTCCAAGAGCGAGCGAAGCATCTGTACCAGGCGCTTGGGGTCGACCTCGCAGTCCAGCTCGGTGGGCAACTCAAGCTGCAGCTCCCGCCCTTCCCGCTGGGCCCGTGCATAGAAGCTCTGGGCCACGCCATGAAGGAGCTGTGGCAGCGCGACGCGCTCGGGCGTCAGTGCCATTGCCTCACCGTCGAGGTTGGACAAATCCAGCAAGCCCTCCAGAGTGGTGAGCAGCTCCCAGCCGGCCTCCTGTCCTCCTTGCAGCAGGGCGTTGCGCTCCACCTTGTCCTCTTCGCCCTGGGCCAACTCCAGCATGGTCACGCACTGGTGGATGGGGGTGCGCAGCTCGTGGCTGAGGCGCCTGAGGAAGGCGTTCCGTACCCGAAGTGCATCTTCAGCCGCAGCGCGGGCGTCCAGTGCCTCTTCACGGGCGCGCTTGGCGTCCGAGAGCTGCCGCTCCATCAGCTCGTTCTGTTGGCCCAGCTCTTCCAGCGCCGCGCGATGGCCCCGGAGACCGCGCAGCCACACACGAAAGCGGCCCACCACCGTCAGCCTGGCTTGGTGAATGTCCATGAACGCGGTGCGCTCATCCAGGACTTGGAAGGAGGTCTCCACGTCGTCACCAAGAAGACGGAAGGTGGCCAGGTTTCCGGCCTTGCACATCTTGAGGAAGCCCAGACATGGCGCCAGGGGCTCTGGGATGTGCAGCCAGAGTCGGGTGTGGTGGTCGCTGACGTGCTCGATGTTCGAAGCGATGGCCGGAAAGATGCGCACGCCGGAGATCTTGGACATCGCGGTCATGGCCGCTGCAGGGTCCGGGGACATGCACACCAAGCGCATGGCGATGCCTGAGCCGCCGGATTGGTAGCCCAACATCAGGTCGGCGATGAGAGACTCAATGCGGTTGGGGGTGATCCGTGGCTCGGCGATGTTCATGACCCGAGCAAAGTCGTCCCAGGGCATCTCGTCGGGCAGCTTCTTCGGATCCAGGCCCACCTCTTCGGGGGTCAGCCCCAGAGTGGGCAGGAATCCCAGAGTCAGGTCCAAGGCAGCTCGGCGGACTACGGGTCGAAAGCTGCCATGTAGAGGCAGGTCGGGTCGCTGATGAATGTGCACCTTGGCCTCCGTCACGGGTGGGTCACTACCTCCACCCTTTCGGAAAGATGGGTCCCAGCGATGAGGGGTCAGAGCAGATAGGAGGCGCGCAAATCCAGGAGATCTCCATCATGGTCGTACTCATCACCGGCTGCCGTTCCGGCTTTGGTCTACTCGCAGCGGTGGAGGCTGCGCGTCGAGGACACAGGGTCTACGCCGGGTTCCGGGATCTATCCACCAAAGATGGGCTGGTTGAGGCTGCTGGTGATCTGCCGGTCTTTCCCATTCAGCTCGATGTGACCGATCCTGAGCAGCGGGAGACTGCTGTGCAGAAGATCATGGAGATCGAGGGTCGGATCGATGCCTTGGTGAACAACGCTGGCGTGGCTCTGGGCGGGTATTTGGAGCAGATCGAGGAGGATGAGATGCGCCGCGTGCTCGAGGTCAACCTCATCGCATTGTGGGCGCTGACCAACCAGGTCCTGCCCCACATGCGAGGCCAGGGTGCTGGAACCATCGTGAACGTCAGCTCCATCTCCGGGCGCTTGGCCTTGCCCGGCCTGGGCGCCTATGCCGCCTCCAAGTTTGCCTTGGAAGGCATGAGTGAGGCCCTTCGCCATGAGGTGAAGCCCTTCGGCGTGCGTGTGTGCTTGATCGAGCCGGGCCCATACAAGACCGACATTCTTGGGCGAAACCGCACTCTCTGCCGCCGCGCGACGGAGGAGGGCCCCTACCGGCCCTACACCGAGAAGGCCGAGCAGCTCTTCGACAACATCGCAACGACGGCTGGGGATCCGATGGACGTGGCCAACGAGATCGTGGCCCTGTGTGAGGCCAAGCGTCCGCCCCTTCGTACGGTCATGGGACCCAGTGCGCGGCTGCGTGTTCTGCTCAAGCGCTATGGCCCCTGGGGTCTGCTCGAGACAATGATCTCACGTGCCACGACGCCCTGAACTACTGCCCCTGCGGTAGTGTGAGTACAAACACTGACCCGGGCTTCCATCAGGCATGCTTCGGGGACCGAGCTGGAGCTGTGAGATGAAGCGAATCAATCTGGTCGTGGGCGCACTTGGCCTTTTTGCTCTTCCAAACGTGGCTCTCGCCGCTTGCGGCGATGGAACACTGGACACAGGGGAGACCTGCGACGATGGCAACACCACGTCGCTGGATGGTTGTGACTCTGTCTGTGCGGTTGAAGCGGGCTACGAGTGCGTGGAGGCGACCTTCGCTTTGGACTTTGCCGAGCGCTTGGCCACCGATGGCGGCAGCGGCCCGTCTTGGACGCTGAGCTCAGACAAGCGCACGGTGACCCAGTCGGTCAACTCCGACGCTGGCGTCTACATGTCCTCGCTCCCGGCCACCGGGGTGACCATTGAGATGGACATCGCGGTGAACACCACCTCGGACGATGACTTCAATGGCTTTGTCATCGGCTACGAAACCGGGGAGAAGACGGCCACCTCACCGGAGTGGATCCTCTTCGACTGGAAGCAGGGGACCCAGAACAACAGCTGCACGAGCGGCTCAGGCGCGGGCGCCAAGGGCACAGCCCTGATGCTGGTGGACGGTCCCATCAGCTCCTACCGGGACCTCTGGTGTCACCAGAACAACGTCAACGAGTTCGCGCGCGGCAGCAGCTATGGCAGCACCGGCTGGTCAGACAACACCACCTACACCATCCAGGTCACCTACACGACCTCCCAGATCGACATCTATGTCGATGGCACCCTGGACTTCTCGGTCATTCCGTCCGATGCGGGATTGACAGCGTTTCCCACCGGAAACTTCGGCTTCTACACCCTCTCCCAGGCCAGCAACAGCTTCTCTCTGGTCTCTCCAGATGAGGGCCTGAGCGTCTGCGCAGAGCTCGACTCCGACGGCGACGGTCTGACCGACCCTGTGGAGATCGCAGCCGGCCTGGATGAGACCAGCACGGACTCGGACGGCGACGGCATCGATGACCGCACCGAGTACGGCGACCCTACGGGCAGCGGCACCGACACGGACGGTGACGGCATCATCGACGGCCTGGACAGCGACGATGACGGGGACGGCGTCGACACCGCGGACGAGATCTACGACGGCGAGACCGATCCAGCCAACCAAGACAGCGACGGTGACGGAACCGCCGACTACTTGGACGAAGACGACGACGGTGACGGTGTGAACACCGAGGACGAGGTCAGCGGCACCAACACCGACCCCGCCGCCGAGGACACGGACGGGGACACCACCCCCAACTACCTGGACCTGGACGATGACGGCGACGGCATCGACTCCGAAGACGAGGTCTACGACGGAACCACCGACCCCCTGCTGCAGGACAGCGATGGGGACGGGGTCCCTGACTTTATGGACGTCGATGACGACGGGGACGGGGTCAACACCACCCTGGAGGACATCGACGGCGACGGGAACCCCGACGACGACAGCGATGGCGATAGCATCCCGGACTACCTGGATGAAGACGACGACGGCGACGGTGTCAACACCGAGGACGAGGTCAGCGGCACCAACACCGATCCCACCGCGGAAGACACCGACGGCGACCTGTTGCCCAACTACCTGGACGAGGACGACGACGGCGACGGCGTCGACAGTGAGGACGAGGCCTACGACGGCGTCACGGATCCACTGCTCCAGGACACGGACGGAGACGGCATCCCCGACTTCATGGACACCGACGACGACGGTGATGGCATCGAGAGCATCGATGAGGACATCGACGGCGACGGCGATCCCACCGACGATGACAGCGATGGGGACGGCACCGCTGACTACCTGGATGTCGACGACGACGGGGACGGGGTGAACACCGAGGACGAGGTCACCGGCACCAACACCGATCCTGCGGACGAGGACACCGACGGCGACACGGTGCCGAACTACTTGGATGAGGACGATGACGGGGACGGCGTCGACACCGCGGACGAGACCTACGGC
>CAJXRZ010000058.1 GCA_913060515.1 uncultured Pseudomonadota bacterium
TTGCCACCCCTGGTCGAGCATCTTTGCTCCCAGGGGTGGCTTTTTGTGTTCCTTGGATCTGTGCGTCACGGGCTGTGCGTCACGGGTTGTGCTTTGCGAACTGTGGCACATGTACCGGGACCTGGAACTGTAGCCCAGGCACTGTGTTCCAAGGGGCTGAGCCCTGAACTGTGTTCTTTGTGTCTGTTTTCAGTGCTGGCACAGGGAGACCCTGTCTCAGGTCCCGTCTGAAGACCACTGTGCTCAGATCAGAACATCGCCTTCAGGCTGGTTCTCTGGGGGCAGTAGCGCGGCCACCGCAGCGTGTGCTTGCTCCAGCCAAGCTGTCTTCCCCTTGGGTGGCGCAAAGGGCTGGCCGATGCGCAGAGTGACTGGGCAAGGGCGCATCTTCTCGTCCAGGCCGAAGAGCTTGTCGCTGCCCACGATGGCCATGGGCACGATGACCTCGGCGTGGCGGGCGTATCGAGCGCTGGCTCGCAGAAAGGGGCCCAAGCGACCGCTGCGTGTGCGTGTGCCCTCTGGATACAAGAGCACCGGTCCTCTCTCAGAGCGCCACGCTTGGGAGAGCTTGAGGGTGTTGATGGCAATCTCTGCCACCTGCCGGGGTGTGAGCTCGGCCTGGTTGTGTCCGATCTGCGTGGACTGAGCGACCAGCAGAGTGTTCAGTCCAGCGGCCGCGATTCTCCGAAAGGCAGCGGAGTAGACCTTTGGGCCTGCGACGACCAACATGTCGTCTGCCAAGTAGTCCCACCCGGCCTGGCTGAGCAGTGCGTCGGTCGCTTGGGTATCGATGTAGCTGCGGTGGTTGCACACCCAGAGCTGATTCTGTCCTCGAACGGAGGCCAGGTGCTCGGCACCCTCTACGGTGCCGGGCGTGAGCATGTGCTGCATCCAGGCCCGCGAGAGCTCCCGCATCAATGGAAGGGCGGAGTAGCTCTTATAGCCCTGCTCCCCCAGAGTGCTCCAGGTCTTCAGGGTGCGCTCGATGGCGCCATCGTCGGTCTCCGCGAGCAGGGCGCGCACGCTGTCTTGTGCCTTCTGTGCGCTCACTGCGTCCCCTTCGATGGAGGCTGCCAAGAAGGGCGGCAACAAGCTCCGGAGCTGTTCAGGGGGCAGGGAGGCGATGCTTTGCATGGACACATTCATGGGCAAACTCTAACCCGTGCTATCTGGCAGGCTTGGGGCTAGAGTGATGGAGTGAGCTCGAACCTTCTGCCCCCCGCGATTCTGGACGCTGACCAAGCGCTGCACAGCCTCTACGAGCGTGTGCACTTCTTTCGGCATCTGAATCCCGTCAACGCCCCCGAGGCTAGGATGGCCTTCCGGAGGGGGGAGACCGTGCCCCCTTTTCAGTATCGGCCCGCGATCTGGGCGGACCGGGAGTTGAAGCTCCTGGACGCCTTGGCCCCCCCGCAGGACCATCCCTTTGGGGTGTTGATCGGCCAGGCCGTCCATGGGGCTCGGCTCTTCATCTTGGCGCTGCGGGATCGCAGCCCCCAGGCTTTTGATGCTCTGTCTCGCTTCAACGGCTGGTA
Organism: uncultured Pseudomonadota bacterium; assembly: GCA_913060515.1. Lineage (GTDB taxonomy): Bacteria > Myxococcota_A > UBA796 > UBA796 > CAJQPC01 > CAJQPC01. Next base: position 1,536 of record CAJXRZ010000058.1, read on the forward strand.
CCCCACCGATGGGGAGCTGCTTCAGGCGAAGGAGGAGCCCTTTGGGCGGGACCTGTCCCCTTCCACCATCGGCGCCCAGTCCATGATCAGGGCACTGCGCAAGGCCCTGGTTGAGCGTGATCTGCTGGGTTGGCGGGTGGATCTGGACACCATCATGTCGGCTCGGGTGCTGGTGGACGGCGCCAAGCGGGAGATCAAGGTGCGGCCCAGCGCCAGCTTTCGGCGGCAGGATGTCCCGCGCTTGGTGGCGCATGAGATCGAGGTGCACGCCACTCGAGCCAACAACGGAGCGCAGCAAGCCTTGAGCATCTTCTCCACGGGCTTGCCCGGTTCCTTGGCGACGGAGGAAGGGCTGGCCCTCTACGCGGAGGAGCAGGTGGGGGCCTCCAGTCCGGGCACGGCCTGGCGTCAGGGCGTGGTCCTTCAGGCCGTGGAGTGGGCCAGAGAGCTGGGCTTCTTTGAGCTACACCAGCGCATCGCTCGGGACGCGGACCCAGGGCTGGCATGGGGAATCAGTGAGCGTCTGAAGCGAGGCCTGGCTGATCCGGGGGCACCCGGTGTGTACGCCAAGGATGCAGTCTACTACCAGGGCTACAAGCGCGTGACCGATTGGATCGATGGGGGCGGCCCACTCTCTCATCTCTATGTGGGCAAGGTGGGGGTGGCCGACCCAGTTCAGCAGTGGCTGGACCAGGGCTTGATCACGCCCCAGCCGGTTCCAAAGCTCTTTGGGCAGCCAGCTCCAGGATCTCTTTCCTGAGCCAGAGCAGAGGCGGCAGACCCAGGATTCCGAAGCTGCTGTCCGCGATGGTCCAGAACCATGGGATGCCGCGGATGGGCCCGCAGACGATGGCCAGAACCAGAACGCCCACACAGCAGGCCATGGCCCACTCCACGATCCAGATGTTGCGCACCGGGTCCTTCCAAACGCCCCAGAATGCGCCCGCGATGGCGATGTGTGCGAAAGCCAGCCAGTCGGTGCCGTAGCCCATGAAGGGGTAGGCTACGTTGGTCTCCCGGTAGCCTTTGAGCACGTACTGCAGCCAGGCGGCCAGCTCAGGCCACGCGTTGTTCAGAAGGGTGTCCGCAGCGAAGAGCGGCTCCAGAAACTCCAGCTGGCTCTGGATGGGAAAGGCCGTGACCCCGCTCAAGACCAGGGCGACGACGAAGAAGAGGACCAAGGCTCGGATTCGGCTCAACACGGGCGCCTCCCGAGCCTGATCTAAGCACCGCTGCGTGGGCTCATAGACCCCACTTTTGCATCAGGTAGTCCTCGAGCAGAGCCAGCTCGGCATCGCTGGGATTCTGCTCGAGAATCAACAGCTCTCCCTGCACGGCCTCGTAGGAGATGGTGTTGCCCGATGGCCGGCCTCCAATCACCAGGGGCGTCTCGTTGGTCTGGAAGCTGCCGGCGTTGAAGTAGCCCTCGTTGACCGCGCCGGTCTGGTTGCCTGCGGGCGTCATGCTGCCCAGCTCACTGCCGTTGCGACGGAAGGTCCAGGTGCTGCCGTCGTAGAGGAAGGCGTTCATCTGGGGGCCTGCTGAGGTACCGCTGTCTGTGGTCCCCCAATCCCAGGCTCCGCTCGCTGCGGTCTCGACGGCGGCCTGGAACTTGGCCTGTCGGTACGCCAGCTCGTAGGCGCCTTCCTTGTTCACGACGTACTCGATGGAGGACTGCTCCACGCGGGTTGGTGCGTCTACGCAGAGGATGGTCAAGTTGGAGGTGGTGATGGCCACCGAGTCGTTGTGCTGGGCAAAGAGCAGGCGATTGCCAGAGAAATCCGCCGCCGGCCGCCCGTTGATGCTCCCAACCTTCGGGCCGTCGACGGTGGCGACGCCGTCGTTGTACTGAATGAGGTCGTTGGCGTTTCCGCTCTTGTCTCGCATGCAGCCAATCATCTGCCCGCTCGCCGCGGCCCCCCCGCAGCCCGAGGTCAGCGTCTTGTTGGAATCAGACCAGTCGTACCAGCTCACCAGGCCCCCCAAGCTGCTTGGGGACCACAGTTTGTAGTCCGTGGAGGCGATCGGCTCCGAGATGTTGTCCTGGGCGTCGATGGCCCGCAGGTACATGGTGATCTGCTTGCCCTCGGGCAGCTCAGATGTGACCACCCCGTCCCAGACGGTTCCAGTGACTGGACTCCAGTCCAGGATGTCGGTCTCCATCAGGTGACCCAAGGCCACCTCGTAGCGCTCGGTGTCGGCGCAACCCTGGGTCGGCTCAGTCCAAGTGGCGCTCTGGGCGCGGAAGAACAGGGCCTCGCCGCTGAGGCTCAGGTCCGAGGGTGGGTTGGCGATCAAGCAGTCCCCGGTGTCGATCAGGCCGGTATCGTCCGTCTCTGTGTCGTCGCCAGCGGCGTTGGTGTCGTCGCCTACGGCGCTGTCTTGGCCGCTCTCGTCGGTGCATGCGAGGCTTAGGAACATCAGAAGGGTCAGCATGTCAGGCTCCGTGTGGGAGCTATAGAGTCACTTCTCCCAGTCCTCCCCACATCCCCCGTCGATCCCACTTCGCTTGAGAAAGCCCGACTATCCCAGGGTCTTGTCCAGGGTCTCTTGGCGTGTCCATGCCCGCTCGACCCCCTCCAAGTCTCCGTCGGCCAGCAGCTCGCGCAGCTTGGGCAGCTGCTTGTGGACCGGCGGCACGTAGCCCTTGGGGAGCGGCGGTGCGGCGTGCTCGACCAGGGTGGCGTGCAGGCTGCGCTCCCCTTCCATCCACACGTGGGCGTGCACGCGTGGGAGGGACTCAAAGCGGTCCCCTTCCATCACGAATTCGTTTCGCCAGCAGCCGGTCGTCAGCACCCTCCGATCGGCCTTGGTCCAGACGGAAGGACTGTGGGTGTGGCCGCCGATGGCCACCTTGATGCGGCCATCGCCTTCGACCAGCTTGCAGAAGTGGTCGCCGAAGCTGACCTTGAGGTCCCGGGTGCCGAATCGGTAGACGATCTCTTTGAACGCACTCCAACTCAGGCGCTTGAGCTGGTCATCGCCCAACAACCAACCGGCCCCGTGCTCCTTCCAGTACTGGTAGTAGAGCCCGGTGAGCAGCTCCTGGAGCTCGGGAACCTGCGCGACCAGCACATCGCGAGGCTTGACCCTATCGAAGTGGTACAGCACCGGCTGCATGGGCATGGCGACCTCGAGGATGGCCACGCTCCCCCAAGGGAGGGCCAGCATCGGGCGGCCCCGGTGGGTGCCGAAGGGTTTGCTGGGGTCAACCCGAAACAAGGGATCCGCCTGGCTGCCGTGCTCTACATGCAGGTCGCCGAAGCGCCAGATAAATCCTGGGAAGTTGATGGACTCAAGCGATCCACCCAGTCGACGGCGCAGCACGCGCTGCACCTGCTCGAAGACCAACTCCGGGTCATGGTTCCCCACGACGAAGTGCAGCCGGGTCTCCGCTGACGAGGCCAGAGTGTGCAGCGCATCAAAGAAGGCCTCGTGGGCCCGCATGATGTTGACCAGCTTGGCCACCGCCAGGTCGGCGGTGATCTGGAGGGGCCACCGACCGGACACCCGCGTCTTCAGGAAGTCGAAGGTGTCCCCGTTGAACACAAAGTCGATGGGCAGATCGGTGTCTTGCCGTGTCTTGAGCAGGACTTGGCCCAAGAACTCGGATTGGGGAAAGTCATCGGTCACCCCGCCCGCGCCGATCTCCACATCGGAGACCACCACCACCAGGCGGTCGGCACGGCTGGGCTGATCCATGGACTACCAGACCTCGCAGGTGTCGACGGGGTGCATGGGGGTTCCCTCTTCACAGGAGAAGGCATCGTGGAACTCGCTCAGGTTGGAGAGCGGACCTTGGATGCGGAACTGTGCGGGCGCGTGGGGATTGGAGAGCACCAGCATCTTCTCGTACTCGGGGGTGGCCTTGGTGCACCAACCTTGGGCGTAGGCCACAAAGAAGAGCTGGTCCTGGGTCAGACCGGGGATGGGCTCCAGGGGCAGCTCATTGGCGGCAGCGTAGGACTGGAATGCAGCGAAGCTCACCTTCAAACCGCCCAGGTCTGCGATGTTCTCACCCAGGGTCAGCTCGCCGTTGACGGGCTGTCCTGGTGCGACCTCGAAGGCGTTGAACTGGTCGACCACGCACTGTGCGCGCTCCTCAAAGGCGGCGGAGGCTTCGGGGGCCCACCACTCGTTCATGCGGCCCTGTGGGTCGAACTTGCGGCCCGAGTCGTCAAAGCCATGGGTGAGCTCGTGGCCCATCACCATGCCGATGCCGCCGTAGTTCATGGCCATGGGCCAGTCGGCGTCAAAGAATGGGGGCTGCAGGATGCCTGCGGGGAACACCATCTGGTTGTAGAGCGGGTGGTAGTAGGCGTTGACCGTAGGCGGGCTCATCAGCCACTCGGTGGGGTCGGTGGGCTTGCCGATGCGGGAGACGGCGTCCTGGGTCTCGAAGAGGCGGTCCGCGATGGCGTTGCCCAAGTGGTCGGAGCCAAGCTCCAGCTCGCTGTAGTCCTTCCACTCGTCGGGGTAGCCGATCTGGTTGACCAGGGTGTTCTTCTTCTCCACAGCCGAGGCCCGGGTGGTCTCGTCCATCCAGCTCAGGTTGGGCAGGTTCTCCTCGAAGGAGTCCTGGATGGCGCCGATCATGGTCTGGGCGGTCTCCTTGGAGGCGCCGCCGAAGCGCTCATCGACGTAGAACTGGCCCAGGGCCTCGCCCAAGGCGCCGTCGGAGAAGCGCACGCAGCGCTTCCAGTCGGCCTCGGCCTCGGACTGCCCGCGCACTTCCTTGCCGAAGAAGGCAAAGGAGATGGCGTAGAGCTCGGGGGGCAGGTTGGAGCCCATGCTGTTGAGCAGCTTCCAGTTCAGGTAAGCCTGCAGCGTGGCGGGCTCGGCCTCTTCGACCACCTTGAAGGTCGCGGCCAGCACCTCAGGGCGCTCCACGTTGATGGTGGTCACGTCCTCGCGGCCCATGGCGCCCAGTGTGGCGCCCCAGTCGAGAACACCGACCTGCTCGTCCAGACCCACCCGCTCGATGCGGTGGTAGGTGGTGGTGGGGTCGCGCAGCTCGGCGCGGGGAACGTGCACTTGGGCGAGCTGGGTCTCGAAGGCCAGGATGGCTGCGGCTTGTTCAGCGGCGACCTCCTCGGTGGCCCAACCGGCGGTCACGAACATCTGGGCGATGGTGGCCTGGTAGGAGGTCAGCAGCTCGGCGTTCTCTTCGGTGTTCAGGTAGTAGTCCCGATCGGGCAGGGTGGTGCCGCCCTGTCCCATGTGCAGGATGGTCAGGCTTGGCTCCTTGTAGTCGCCGCCGATGTAGGTGCCGAAGAAGGGGTCGGCGCCCAGCATGTGGAGCTGCGCGACCACGGCAGGCAGATCCTTGACGCCGCTGATCTGGCTGATGCTCAGACGGGTTGGCTCCAGGCTGACCACGCCAGCTGCGTTGCGGGCATCGCTGTCCATGCAGGCGCCGTAGGCGGTGCCCAGCTTGGCCCAGTTCTCATCGCCGGCGGTGGGGTCGGCTGCGGCCGCTTCCAGCTTGGCCTTGAGGAAGGTGCGGTTCTGCTCTGCGATCTCGGAGAAGGAGCGGGTCCAGCTGGACTTGTCCGCGGGCAGCACGGTGCGCTCTTGCCAGCCGCCGCAGGCGTACTGGTAGAAGTTGTCGCAGGGATCAGCGCTAGCGTCCATGTCGGCCAGCACGGTCGTGGCGTAGTCCGGCAGCACGGGGACAGCTGGGGCTGCGGCCTCGACCGGGGTCTCTTTGGGGCAGGCGAGCAGCAGGGACAGGGACAGCAGCATGAGGTGGCCTTCCATTTCAGGGGCGTTTGGTCATGCTGGGTAGCACAAAAACGCCCCCTGTCCAATGGACAAGGGGCGCCTTGTGGTCCCGCTCGTGAGAGCGAGCTGTCCTCTCTTGCGGGTCTAGCTGGCTTGCTGGATGTGCAAGTGGTTCTGTGGCACGGGGTAGCCGGCTGCGGTGAACACGTCGCGGATGGCCGCGTTGGTGTCGAAGTAGACCTGCCAGTAGTGGTCGTTGTGCACGTAGGGGCGCACTGCGAGGACGGGGCCCGCCAGGGTGAACTCGAGGATCTCCACGTCGGACTTGTTCACGGTGTTGGGGATGGCGTCCAGGGCCACCTTGAGCTTCTCGATGGCCTGACGGGGGTCCACGCCGTGGGGCAGCTGGGCCACCAAGTCCACGCGGCGGAACTCGTTGGTGTGGAAGTTCTTGATGTTGCCCGAGAACACAGCGTTGTTGCCAACAAAGACACGCACGTTGTCCATGGTGTCGATCGCGGTCACGAAGAGCCCGATCTCCTTCACGGTGCCCATCACGCCGCCAGCCTCGATGAAGTCGTCCACTTTGAAGGGACGGAGCAGGATGAGGAAGATGCCCGCAGCGAAGTTGGAGAGCAGACCGCTCCAAGCCATGCCGATTGCCACGCCAGCCGCGGCCAGCAGGCCTGCGAAGGTGGTCGTCTCGATGCCAAAGACGCTGAGCATGGCCAAGGCCAAGAGCAGGTTCAGCAGGATGTTCAAGGCGGAGTCGGAGTAGCGAATGATCGTGGAGTCGATCTTTCGCTTGGTCAGGGAGTGCTCTACAGCCTTCTTGATCAGACGAATGACCAGGCGGCCCACGAACCAGAGGACGATGGCGCCCAGGATCTTCAGGCCGATGTCCAAGGCGCTCTCGGTGAGAGGCGCCATCCAGACGGAGAGGGTCCCAACGGGATCTGCCGAGAGGCTCTCGACTGCGGCGGTCGTTGTGTCCATCGCCTCGGTGGTTGCAGCGATGGCCTCCACGTTGCTCAGGGTGCTCTCGGCAGCGGCAGCGGCTGCGTCCGCTCCTGCGGCTGCGGCATCTGCCCCGGCTGCAGCAGCGTCCGCGCCAGCGGCAGCGGCGTCTGCCCCAGCCTCGGCGGCGGCTTCGGCACCTGTGGTCACGGCCTCGGTGGCCTCGGCTGCGGGAGTAGTCGGATCTTGTGGCATGGGCCTTCCTGAATTGAGTCCATGCCTTTTACGCCGGTTTCACTCTTGCTTTGGCTTACCTCCGCCTTCCAGGATTCTGTCAGCGGCCCTTGAACTCGGGGCTTCGCTTCTCAAGAATGGCGTTGACGCCCTCTAGGTGGTCCTCGGTGTTCTGCACGATTCCCTGGTAGGTCGCTGCCAGTTCCAGGGCCGTGTCCAGGGGCTCAAACCAGGAACGCTGCATGGCGGCCTTGGCCAGACGAACAGCCAACGGGGAGTTGGCCAGGATCTCGCCGGCCCTGCGGCGCACCGCTGGAGCCAAGACATCGCGCTCGACGACCTCGTGTACCAGACCCAGCTCCAGGGCTTGGTCGGCGGTGAGGATGCGTCCGGTGAGGATCAGGTCCATCGCCTTTGGGTAGCCGATGGTGCGGGAGAGCAACCAGGCGCCGCCGTCTCCTGGAATCAGGCCGACTTTGACGAAGGTAGAGCCCAGCTTGGCGGAGTTCACGGCGATGCGGATGTCGCACATGCAGGTCAGATCCAGGCCGGCTCCGATGGCCGCCCCATTGACGGCTGCGATGACGGGCTTGTCGAAGCGGGCCATGCGTCGCGGGATGCTCTGGATGCCGCGCGTGTAGCGGTTGCGCAGGGCCACGGGGTCCCCAGCGAACATGCCGCTCTTGTCGCGCATCGCCTTGAGGTCTCCCCCAGCGGAGAAGGCGCTGCCTGCGCCTGTGATAGCCACGCAGCGGACTTGGTCGTCCTCCTCAGCGCGGTCGATGGTGGCCACGAACTCGGCCAGCATCTCCTCGCTCCAGGCGTTGCGTGCCTCAGGGCGGTCCAGGGTGAGCCACCAGAGGTGGGGCAGCTGCTCGTCGGCTTCGAAGCGCACGGACATAGGGACTCCAAGTTGGAGGCTTGGCGTATCCCGCTGAGGCGCTCGAGCAGAAGGGGCTCGGCTCAGGCCGTGCGGTGCTTGCCCTTGTCGAAGAGCGCACCGATGACGCGGTCGGGACGGGTCAGGGCGCGAAGGGTCCCGCCGATGACGCCCAACAGTCCCGCGCCAGCGACCATTGCGGCGCGCTTGAAGCTGAACTTGTTGGTCTTCTTGTGCACGGCCACGTCGCTGATGAGCTTGTCCAGCTTGGGATCGATGGCGTCGTTGATCTGCTGCTCGGCCAGGGCGAGCTGGGTGTGGCTGCTCTTGATGCCCTTGGCCTTGTTGGCGGTGTACTTGAGCTTGTCAGAGGGGACCTGAGCGCCGCCGGCGTGGGGGACCAGATCACCGCGGGCGTTGACCCGGGTGGACTTGGCGCCCTTGCGCTGGGGGTCCTTCTTTCCAGTGACCTTGGCCGCGGTGGCCATGTCGATGCCCGCCGCTTGGTAGGTCAGCAGGCGCAGCTTCTCCGGAGCGATGGAAGAAGCCAAGGCATAGAAGCGCTGGGCCATGGCGCCGCCCAGGGAGTGGCCGGTGATGGTGATGCGCCCGAACTTGGCCGCCTCAGCGGCCCACTCGGTCATGACCCCTTCGCCCTTGTTGAAGGCGGTGCGGCCGACGCCGGTGGGATCAATGTCCGCGAGCACGCCCGTGGCTTGGTCGTCGCTCTTGGTCCCGGCGCTGCCACCAGTGCCACGGAAGCTGACGATGGCGTTCTTGGAGGTGTCCCCGTCGGCGGGCAGCATCAGGGTGGCGTTCAAGCCGGCCTGGTTGTTGTAGGTCTTTGCGACCTTGTATTCAGAGGCGTAGCTGGATTCGGTGTCCGTCTGGTTCTGATCGTCCCCCAGGATCTCATCAATGCCCTTCTCGTTCTCCGAGGTGGTGTTGATGTCCAGCCCGGAGATGCTGTCGCCCGCCTCGAGCTTGAGGTAGGCCAGCTCGTGGGAGAGGTACTGGAAGAACTCCACCTCGCCCTTGAGCATGGGGGCGTAGTTGTCGGAGAAGTGCTTGAGGAAGCGTCGCTTGACCTGGGGATCCTTGGAGGCCTTTGCGGTCGCCAATCGGCCCTGGAGCTGCTGGTAGCCAAGCTCTGGAGAATCCGTGATCTCCTTGGACATGGCGCTCAGGCCTGAGTCACTGGAGAGCGGGTCCTTGAGATGGTCCGAGACCGGCGCCTTGATGGTCTTGGGGTCCTGGGTGTCCTCGACCTGGGTCTTGGGCTGCTTCTTGGCTGTGGGGGGCATCAAATCAGGCATGCGTCGGACTCCAGGACCGTAGTCATACCCTGGTTTGCGGCGCTCAGTGAGGTCTCGTCAGCAACCTTTAGGGACTGTTATCCGGCGAAATCTCTTGGAGATGGAGGCATCGCTGCCCACAACGTCCCCGAGAGTCATCTGCGTCTCTGGACTTTGGCCTCTTTAGGGGCTGGCAACTTGGCCTTTGGCGGGCCCCCTTTGCCACCCTTGTGTGGTGGCGGCATGTTGGGCGTTGGCCCCGGCAAGCACTTGGCTTGGGTGGGGCCGGCCACCCAGATCAGCAGGTGGCCACCGCGTGTGGGCTCCCCAAGACGGTGCAGGAGGGTGTGCGTGGACGGACTGCGGCCCTCCTGCTCCCGGGTGTCGACGACCACTGCGGAGACCCCGGCCTTCCTGAGCTCAGCCATGGCCATCTCTGGGCTGGTTTGGCCCAAGGCTGGGCGCAGGAGGAGCTTGACCTTGGGGATGGGCCGAGGATTGGCACGCGGGAGCGCTGTCGTGGGTTGCCCGTGGTAGACGGCGCGCAGCAGGGCGGGCTGCCCCAGATCAGCGTCCGTTGAGCCTTGAAAGGGGAGCTCCACCACGGCACCCATCTCGGGGCCTGAGAGCGCCTCCATCTCCGAGCGTCCCACCACCTCCTGGCTCGGTCGAGGCCAGTAGGGGCCGGTCTCCCAGACACCCTGGCCCACCTGCAGCGCGAGCGCGGCCCATGCGACTGCGATTCCCCACTTCCACTTCTCCAGCGCGCTGCCGGCCAACAAGGTGCAGCCGAGCACCGCAACCACAGCGTAGCGGTAGTACATGCCGCCGTTCCGGGTTGGCCAACCCACCCACTCCAGGAGCTGTACGGGAAGGTAGAAGGGCAGCTCACCGATGCGGACCAGGGAGCCGCCCACATACAGGGCGGGCCCCAGACAGAGGAAAACGCCGCCCAGGGCCAAGGTCAAGCCGCGTTTCCAGCCTGGATTGCGTCGGACCAGGCCCCAGATGGCCAGCAGGAAGAGGGCGATGCCCAGGCTACAGACGTGCACCGGCCGCAAGGGGGAGAGTGCGCTGGGCATGGTGTCGATGAGCAGCTGGTCGAGCTGCGCGATGGGCGGCGGTGTGGCGATCTCCAATGGCAGGAGCTCGCCGCGCTTGGCGGGTCGAAACATGCTGCCTTGGCCGCCGGCGCTCTCTTTGCGGTAGTACCAGAGGGCTGGGGCCTGGACGGCGGCCAGGACCGCCACTGGCACCAAAGACCAGAAGGAGAAGCGCTTGGTGGCCCACATCTGGCCGAGCACCATGGCGCCGGCCATCAGGGGAAGCGCCAGGGCGTAGTAGGGGCTGGTGAAGGTGGCCGCGAGCCCAAGAACACCCACTGCGATGACGCCGCGCCAGCCGCGCAGCGCGCTGTCCATCGCCAGCAGAAAGAGGGGAAGCAGCCAAGCCTGGGTGTTGGAGATCTCCCCCACTCCCAAGGTCGCCAGCAAGGTGGGGCAGAGTCCATAGATGCTGCCGAGCGCTGCTGCGGTCCAAGGGTTTGCTTGGGTCCAGCGCCGGATCAACGCCATGGCGGCCAGCGCCGAGAGGGGCAAGCTCAGGAGCTGCACCAGGTTGGCTGCGGCGAGGGCTGGGAGCACCAGTCGAAGCAGCGTGTAGGCCAGAGTGGGCACCCAAGCCAGAGCCCGCAGGCTGCGCTCGTGGGGGAATCCCGGCCCGCAGATCCGGTCCGTCATCTCCAAGCCCATGATCTGCAGACGCAGGGTTTCCATCACCCAGACGTGGCTGTCGGCAAAGGCCGTTTGGGGCCGCAAGGTGTCCAGGTGCAATGGAACGGGCCACCACAGGGCGCAGCACACCGCCAGGGTCACGGCGAAGCAGAGCGTTCCCGCTGCGAGGGTGTGGCGTTTGCTAGGGGTCAAGCATCCCAAACTACTCCAAATCGCCCTTGGATTGGTTAGCGGATGCCCATGGATCTTCTGCTAGTCGTATTGAGTGTGCTCACGGTCGTCTTTGGCGGGGCGGCCGCGTGGGTGTGGAAGCAGCTAGATGCCTTGAAGGAGCGCTTTGCCGGGAGCCAGTCCAAGGCCACGGAGCTTCAGGCGGCCGTAGACCGCTCCGTGAAGGACCGGGACGAGACCGTTCGGCGCATCAAAGGCCAGGCGGAGCAGAGCAAGCGCTATGCCCATGAGCCACTGCTCAAGGACATCATCGAGTCTCTGGACAACTTTGACCGGGCCCTGGCCTTGCCCGAGCAGGAGGGCGATGCGCCCCTTCGGGAAGGCATCTTGATGACCCGGCAGCAGCTCCTGGGTGCGCTGGAGCGCCATGGCGTCACGCGCCTGGACGCCGAGAAGGGGCATGACTTTGACCCCGAGTGGCAGGAAGCCATCGCCCAACAGGCCTCGGCGGAATGCCCCCCTGGATGCATCTTGGCGCCCTGGGTCGCCGGCTACAAGCTGCACGATCGCTTGGTGCGCCCGGCCAAGGTGGTCATCGCCACCTTGCCGGAGGAGCCCGCCGTACCACCTCAAGCGGAAGTAGACGCGGATCCGGCGCTGCTCAGCACCGTCGATCAACCCCTGGTTGAGGCGCCCGCCGCCGAGCCGTCGCCTGCTGAAGAGTAGCGGCGGCGCAGGAAGAGCAGGCCCGCCAGGGGCAGGAGCCAGAGGCTGCTCGGGGTGCCCTTCGTGCTGCTGCAGGTGTAGCCGGCGCCGCCCTCATAGCTGTTGTCCAGCTCACAGTCGGGGCACGCGGGGTCTGCGCTGCCCGAGCAGTCATCGTCCAAGCCGTTTCCACTGACCTCGTCGGCGTCCGGGTTCACATCGGGGTTGGTGTCGTCACAGTCCTCGGCCAGTGGAAAGCCGTCGCCGTCTAAGTCGTCGTCTTCCGTCCCCTCATCACAGTCGTTGTCCACGCCGTCGTAGGGCACCTCCGGCGCGCCAGGACCCACGAAGGGGTCGCTGTCATCGCAGTCCTCGCCGCCGCACTCCTTGGGCAGGGCGCCGTCGCCGTCCATGTCCGCGGGCGCGCCGGGGAAGGCGCCCAGGTTGAGCAGGTTGTTGTCCTCATCGCACTCCGCTTGCGCTCCCCCTTGGGTGACGACCGCCCACAGATCGCCATCTCCCCAGTCGCTCAGCTCCAGGGCCAGCTCCCGTTGGTTTCGGCCGCCGCTGAGCACGGTGCTCAGGGCGACGGTGTTGACGTCGACGGGCAGTCCGGTCTCGTAGCGGAAGAGGGTGAGCTGCACGTCCTCGGCGTCCTTGAGGCCGGAGTTGGCCACCGAGATGCTCAGCGTGACCAGACCACAGCCTGCATCACAGGCAGCTTGGGCCATGTCCAAGTCCACCAACCAGTCGGAGGGGCCATCCACCAGGCCGCCAGCTCGAAAGCTGTTGTGCAAGCTTAGGTTTGCATCGGCAGGGTCGGGCAGGCTGGCGTCGTCGTTGATGTTGGTGATGTGGTAGGCGTGCTGGTTCCAGATGGGACGGCTGGCCATCCAAGACCCGCTCGCGCTCTCGATGGCGGTCATGCCGGTCCAGTCGCCTGGGGTGCGGTACTGGTCCGAGGCCACCAGGATCTCGCTGGAGCCGTCCCCGTCCAGGTCGGCGATGACCGGGTACTCGAACCAAGTCGCCGAGTCGTGTCGCGTCTCGTTCATCAGCACGCTGCCGTCCACGCCTGAGAAGACGTAGAGGCTGTACTCGTCGCTGTAGACCACCTCGGCGCTGCCATCGCCCTCAAAGTCGAAGACCGAGGAGCCGGTGACGTTGGAGGTGGTGTCGTTGGTGGGGGTGCTCCAGAGCACGCTGCCGTCGGTCTCGAAGACCGTGTAGTAGGTGGCGCCGGCCACACCGACCTCGGGCTCGTTGTCCCCGTCAAAGTCTGCGATGTTTGGGGGACCGCCGCGGCCCCCGCCGGGCAGTGCGCTGCGCCAAAGCGTGCCTCCCGTGCTGGTCTCCATGGCCGTGACATAGCCATCGCCGGTGACGATGAGCTCCGGCACCCCGTCCAGATCCAGGTCTCCGGCGCCGTTGTAGCCGTCGTAGGCCCCTTGCCAGAGCTGTGTGCCGTCCCGCTCGTAGGCGGAGCTGCCGGCGATAAGCTCCAGCTCCAGGTCTCCGTCCACGTCCAGCATCATGGACAGGCGGCCCACGCCTAGATCGCCGTCCCAGCCTGCGCCTTGCCCCAGCAGAGTGCCGTCGTAGTCGTAGATCTCGGCGCCCACTGCGACCTCGCCAAAGCCGTCGCCGTCCATGTCGCCAATGACGGGGTAGGCGGCGAAGCCCCAGGTGCCGCTGGCCGGTGTTCCTGCGCTCCACTTCAGGGTCGTGCCGTCGGACTCCAGACAGATCAAGCCCACCACGTTGCCGGTCACACAGATGTCCGGGCTCCCGTCGGCGTCGATGTCGGCCACGGCCACGCCGCTGCCGCCGCCCGCCGTGAAGCCCCCCAGGTCGGTGGTCGAGAAGAGCTCGCTGCCGTCGGCGCCACTCAGAGCGGTCAGGGCGCCGGTGCTGCCCCAGCCGTAGTAGACGTGGGCGACGAAGAGCACGTCCGGGTCATCATCGGCGTCGATCTTGCCGTCGCCGTTGTCGTCGTTGAGGTTGGCGACCACGGGTGTGGTGATGGCCTCGTCGTAGCCGGGCACGATGGCGTTGCTGCCCCACTGCCACTTGACTTGGGGGTCGAAGGTGCCGATGCGCTGCTCGGACTGGCAGCTCTCGTTGATCTCAGGAGGGGGGCCGAACTCAGGCTCAAAGCCCTCGCAGGCGGGGAGCTCAGCTTGGGCCAGGGAGGAGAGGAGCAGCAGCATTTGGGACCCTTTCAGTGTCCCGCCATTCTACCCCTGTGCCCACCATCCTCAGCGAGGGGTCTTGCCCGCCTTGATGCGGCCGCTCAGCACCAGATTCTCTCCGACGCCTTGAGCGTCCTCGAGCACGACCTTCCAAGTAGAGCTGCCGACCTCGAACTGCTCGCTGCCAGGGAGCGCGCCCTGGGCCGAGTCCTGGAGGATGCGCATGATGTAGGCCTCGCCGATCAGGGCCAGTGGGTCGGCGATGCCAGCACCCTTGGATTTGTCGCCCTCTTCAACGGAGTTGGCCTTGAGCAGCAGCTCCTCTTTGACGATGGAGACGTCGCCGCTCAGGGTGTAGTCCCGCCACCAGTCGCTGCCGTCCAGACGCCAGACGCGCAGGCCCATCTCAAAGCCCTGTCCGTCCAAGTCCAGGGAGGTGGGCTCGGCGTAGATGCCGGTTCCAGGGGAGACCTCGCCCAGGGTGAAGGCTTCGCGTCGCGCGATGGCCAGCAGAGCAGACTCGGACATGACCACCTGGAAGCCCGCCTGAGGTACCTCAGGCCAGGCCTTCACCGGGGCGTTCTCGGGTGCATCGGTGAGCAGCTCGATGCGCATCACGCCGCCTTCTTCTTTGACCCGCACATCGCGCAGGTGCAGCTCCGGACCGCCCAGATCGCCCAGGTCCACAGGGTCGATGCGCTCGAGCACCTGCTCGCCGTAGCTCTTCAGAGGCTTCTCCAGGTCCAGGGCCTTGGCCGCGCCCGAGAGCTCCACCTTGAGCTTGCGCACCTTGGAGGGCTTGAGGATGATGTGGCGCAGTGTGTCCCCGCTCTTGGCCTTGCGGCTCTCCGTCTCAAAGGTCATGTCCAGAGTAAAGTCGGCGGTGAAGGGGATCTTCTTCTTGATGCCGGCCACCTTGATGACCGCATTGCCCGAGACGGTGCCTTGTGCGCCAACACAGTTCTTGCAGTCCCCGTCGACCAGCTTGAAGCTGTCCAAGGTGAGCACCGGCTTGAGGGTGCCCAAGCCGCTCAGGTCGATGGGCTCCGCCGCCTTGGACTCGGCCTTGATCGACGCCGCCATCAGCTCTTCGAGCAGCTCGGCACTCAGGCGCAGTGCACCCTCGGCTTTCCAGGAGCTCTTTGGCTCTCCGGGGCTGGCCAGGGCGGCGGTCTTGCGGGCGTCGTAGTCCGCTTGGAGCTCAGGGTTTGAGCAGGCGAGGAGGAGCAGAAGCATGGTCGGTTCCAGGGGTTCTGTTGTCTTTGGGGGGCGACTAACCGGGAAGCCCCTCAGATCCATCCCCCAGCGAGGCCAAGGTAAGCTGCCTCCGTGCTCTTGATCGCCGCCGCTCTCGCCCAGTCCCTGGACCCCATCGCGCCCGACGCGGAGATGCAGGCGCTCGTGCGCGTCGCCGACCCCAATCACCCCGACGCGATTGCGCGCTCTGCAACACACGCCGTGTTGGCGGGACCCCCTACCAGCGGCGAGTATGTGACCGAGCCCATCGGCCAGCTCGAGCTCGGCCAGTGGGAGGCCTGGGAGGGGACCGAAGCGATGGATCTGAGCCCTTGGCATGAGGCCGGCTTTCAGGGCCAAGGAGTGAAGCTGGCGGTCCTTGATCTGCAGTGGTTTGGCAGCGATCTGGAGGCCGATGAGCTGGGGGTGTTCGAGAGCTGGGATTGCTGGGCTCAGGAGGGCTGCACGCCGCCGATGGACACCCTGCGGCCGCGTTTTGGCTACGAGACGGGGGCCCACGGCTTGGCTTGTGCAGAGGTGGTGCGGGATCTGGCCCCTCAGGTGGAACTGCACATCGTACGGGTCAACGGGCTGACCACCTTCGAGAACGCCATTGAGTGGGCCATCCGCAACGAGATCGACGTGCTCACCTTGAGCATGAGCTTCTTCAACTCCAGCTTCTACGACGGCAGCGGGCCAACCGGCCATGCGGTGGAGCGGGCGGAGGAGAACGGGGTCCTGCTGGTGACCAGCTCAGGCAACTACGCCCGGGGCCACTACCAGGCCACCTTCAACGATTCGGACTGGGATGGGGACCACGACTTTGCCGAAGGGGGCGACCGCCTGCCCATCTACCTGCGCGCAGGGCGGCCGCGCTCCATCTCCGTGCACTGGGACGACTACGGCAAGTGCGGGGACACCAACGTGGACCTGTACCTCTATGGGCAAGACGGGGAGCTGCTGGACCGGGCTGTGCGAGACGGGAGCCAGGGCTGTGAGCCGGTTGAGCGACTGAGCGCCACCGTGGACGAGGACCAGTGGACCACCCTGCAGGTGGTGGCCAGCGGCGACAAGAACTTCCGTTGGAACCTGATCGCTACCGGAGGAGAGGTGGAGTGGTCGATGGCCGAAGGCAGCGTCACTGACCCGGGCACCCATCCCCTGGCCTTTACGGTCGGGGCTGCACCAGGGGTTGGCTACTTCAATGGGGTGGAGGGCTTTAGCTCCCAGGGACCCAACCAGGCTGGCCAGCCCAAGCCCGATCTGGTGGCGCCGGACGGGCTGAGCACTTCGGTGTACGGGCCCACCGGTTTCTATGGCACCTCGGCCGCCAGTCCATCGGCGGCCGCAGCCATTGCGGTGGTCATGTCGGCCCACCCCGAGTGGACCGCGCGAGAGGCCGCCAGCTGGATCCAGAACCAAGCCTGGCGGCCTCTGGCGCCCACTTGGGAGCCGCCGGACCCCGCGATTGGGGCGGGGTATCTGGTCTTGCCCGACCCCCAAGACTTGGGCGGCTGCGCAGGTTTGGGTCTCTCCCCGGGTTTGCTGGCTTTTGGCTGGCTCTTGGGCCGACGCAAGTCTGGGAAAGTGGCCTCAACCCGCCCACCGGTGTAGGTCGCAGGCATGTTGTTTTGGCTGACCGCTTGTGTGCTCTTCCAGTCTGGCGCCATTGACTGCGCCAAGGACGAGCCCTGTGTGCCCGAGACGGGCGTGGAAGAGACCGGCGGTGGCGACGACACCCAGGTCCAGGACACCAATCCCCCGGTCTTGGACCCTGTGATGGGGGCCTGGATCACGGGGCAAGACAGCCAGGGCTACCTGGTCAACTACCTGCCCCCATCGGGCAGCATGGAGCTGCTCTGGTTCGGCACCCAGCCCATCTTGGCGGCGGCCCAGGACTCGACCCACCTCATCGGCGTCAGCGAGAAGGGCGAGCTGGTTGACCTGAAGACCGACACGGTCATGGCCACCCTGCCCCATCTCCACACCGACCTGGCGGTGGTCAATGGCCAGGTGATTGTCGCGACCCGCTACTCGCTGTACCGGAACATCTCCGGCGTCTTTTCGCAGATCAGCACCGGCTCTTTCTCCGACCTGCAGCACATCGTCAACGACGGCAGCGGGGGCTTGTACGGCGTGGAGCGGGTGGATGGAAACATGCGCCTGCTGCGGGGCACCTCCTCGGGCTGGGGCGTTCAGATCGCCGCTTACGACGACCGCGTGGACCGCAGCTTGGACCTGTTCCTTGGCCAAGGCGACAAGCCCATGACCTGCTCCTCCGACGGCTCGGTGTATCTGATCGAAGAGCTGGCCTTGGGCAACACGGTGCCGTGGCGAAAGCCCAGCGCAGATGTGGAGAACGTTCAAGCCTGTAGTTTCGACGCCGGCAGTCAGAGCGTGCTCTTGCTCAGCAAGGAAAAGGGCCTCTTTAGGGTCGCCCCCGACGGCGAGGTCAGCGTGGTGGATTTGGCCATGCAAGGGACTTCCGCCTTCTTCTCCGAGTGAGCCAGATGGATCCAGAGGAACTCCAATCCCTCCTCAATGAACTCGCCTCGGGCGATGATCAACGAATCTGTGCTGCCGACGACCGTATTCGGGAGCTAGACCTGATCACAGATTGGGACCAAGCCCGGCAGGCCAACTGGTTCGTTGCCGAGCCCGAAGCCATCGCGATTCTCAAGGCGGCCACCACACGCCACTTCCCAGTGCCGGAGAACGACTGGGAAGATGGTCTGGACCATCTCTTGTTCATGTTGGTGCGCAGCCCCCACCCGAGCCTGATTCCCCACATTGTCGCCGCCTATCCCGTCGTCGGGGAGAACAGGCTCGCCTCCTTGCTGAGCGTGCTGGGGGCCATCGCCAGCGAAGAGGCTGCCAAGGCCTGGGTCACTTGCACCCGTGATGGACTTCCGGACAACCTCAATGGGCGTGTCTTTGGGGAGCTGGAGAAGCTTCTGGCGTGGCCGGAGGTGCTGCTCTCCCACTTGCTCGCACAAGGGGGCAAGTGGAGTCAGGAATTGACCCTGGCCATCCTCTCGGGCATCGCCGGGGGCACTCTCGACGTTGCAACCCTGGACCCGGCGCTGGGCCAAGCGCTCGTCCCCCATGTGCTGAAGAGCTTGCGCAGCCTGATTCCAAAGCTTCGTAGAAAGCAGAAGAGCTCTGGCATCGCCTGGCGATTCACGGAGACCTACGCACCTCTGCGCTCCCAAGCCGGCGTGTTCATTGACTTGGCGGGCCGTCTTGGGGGGCCCAAGCTCCTGCCCTGGCTCGCCAGAGCCGCTGTGCTCGAAGACCCCCGACTGGTGAGCTTCGCCGTCATTGCCTTGCTGCGGGAGGGGCAAGAGATCCCACCCGGCGCCATCGAGAAGGCAGCTGCCAGCCACGAGAGCCGAGGCCTACTGTTTGCTGGCCTTGAAGAGCTGCAGCAGCTCAGCCTCTTCCCGGCTCACCGGCGGAATTGGGCGGCTTTCGCGACCGGGAGCATGGTCGAGTGGCTCTGCCATCCGGCCGAGCTTGGGCGTGAGCCGGATGAGATTGAGCTGGTCACCTCTGCCTTGGTGGACCCGGTCAAGCGGGTCTCGCTCTTCCGATTCCGTGGCCTGGATGGCGAGTGGCTCGCGGGCCTATCTGGTCCCCACCTTGAGAGTGGTGAGCCTCGGCCGACATGGGGCAGCCACACCTTCTCCGCCTTTCAAGCCTTTGATGCCAAGTCGCCCGAGCAGCACTTGGAGGAAATCCTCCGCGTTGTGGCTTCCATCGCCTGAGTGACCTCGGCTGCGGGTAGAATCCCACCATGCGCATTTGGACCCTCCTGCTCTGCATCGGCTTGGCCCTTGCCGGCACCAGCGACACCCCCACTTCCTGGACCCCAGGGACACCCGCGGCCAACACCGCGCAGATCCTCACGCCGGTCAAAGAGAAGGTTGAGCTGCCGGTGTGGCTGGCGGAGAAGATCACCGGGCCGACCTTGGTCTGGTACTTCAACCCCAACTGCGGACACTGCCAGGCCAGCATCGGCGGCGTGGTGCGGCTCGCCGAGCAGATGGAGGGGGAGCTTCAGGTCATCGGGCTGGCCAACAGCGGGGCCACGCCGGCTGAGCTGAAGTGGTTCATGGACACCTACAAGGTGAACTTCACCCTGATGATCGACCAGCCCCGGGGCTTCTCCTACACCGTGGGGGCGCGCTCTACGCCGACCGCCTTGGTCTTTGAGCCCGACCCTGCTGGAGGGGTCTTTGCCACCGACGCCTACTACCCTTGGTTCCAGGGGGCCGAGCTGCTGGTGAAGATCCGACGCGGCGGCGCTGACCCCTTCTCGCACTTCGAGGAGGACCGCTACGTGGGCAACACCGCCTGCAGCACCTGCCACAGTCAGGAGGCCGCGAGCTGGAACCTGAGCCACCATGCGGTGGCCTACGGCACGATCTACAAGCAGGACAAGACCGCCGATCCAGAGTGCGTGAGCTGTCATGTCACCGGCATGGGCGAGCCGGGCGGATTCGTGATGGGGGAGCACGGGCACCCCTTGGCAGACGTGGGCTGCGAGGCCTGTCACAGCGCCGGCGGACCCCACGATGGCAAGACGGTCAACGCCGCTGAACAGTGCGAGAGCTGCCACAACAAGACCCACAGCATCGCCTTTTCAGTCGACAAGGGCCTGCCGCACATCGACCACTACAAGGTCAACAGCATGAGCGCCGGGGATCAGGAGAAGCGGCGTCACGACCTGGCAAATGGCAAGGCGGAGCGTCCACTGTTGGCCTTTCCACACGGCGAGAACCTGGGCCCCAAGGACTGCAAGAGCTGCCACGCGGAGGCTGTTCAGGCCTGGTCCAAGGGCCCACATGCCAGCGCGATGGACCTGCTCAAGGGCAAGGAGAAGAAGGATCCCAGCTGCGTGAGCTGTCATGCCACGGCTGTGGAGAGCGGGCCGCCGCCCGCAACCTTGGAGGGCTTCCAGCTCGAGGCCAGTGTGTCCTGTGCAAGCTGCCATGGCCCCGGCGCGCCTCACCTGGCCTCGCCGGACAAAGAGAGCATCGAGGGTTTGGGCGAGGACTGCCCGGTGTGTGTGATCGAGGCGGTCTGCACCAGCTGTCACGATCCGGAACAAGACCCCGACTGGGACCTGGAGAAGGCCTTGGCGGCCCAGAAGGGACATGGGCAAGGAGCAGGACCTGGCGCAGCTTTGCCCAAGACTGACGCGGATTAGGGGATCCGTCCGCTATGGTGTGGGCCTCGAGGGAGGTCACCGTGCTGTTTTTGCTGCTCATCGCCTGCAACAAGGACCAAGTTGAAGAGAGCGGGCTGCCTGCGATCTGCAACGACGGAAGCGCCTGGACGACGGGGGAGCAGGCTTTCGTAGAGGGCACCGCGGACTGGGGCCTGGACACCATCGCGCCCAGCGGCGTTCGTGTGAGCGCGGTGGACTTTGACGGAGATGGCTGGGCGGATCTGGCCGTGCGCAACAACATGGGCGGCGGCACAGACGAGGCCCCCCAGCATTGGCTGCTGCGCAACAACCAGGCGGGCGCCTTTGAAGACGTGAGCGAGAGCTCCGGCCTGCGCGCGCTCTCCCAAGGTGGGGCCACTTGGGTCTTCGGGGACGTAGACAACGACGGGGACCTGGACATCTACATCGGCGTAGACAACACCACCGTGGACGGAGCCAACTCCCAGATTCTGCTCAACAACGGCGATGGGACCTTTGCCCAGGGGCCCAGCAGCGAGGTCGCCTTGGCGGGCGACCGGCCCTATGGCGCGGCCTTTGCCGACGTGGACGGCGATGGCAACCTGGATCTCTTCGTGGCCCAGTACGGCTCAGCCCAGGACCGCCTGTACAAGGGGGACGGCGCGGGCAGCTTCAGCGATGTGACCGCGGACAGTGGTCTGACGACTCAACAGTGGTCCAACCTCTCGGTGCTCAACAACGGCGAGGCGCACTCCAACGCCTGGGCGGCTGCGGCTTGCGACTTGAACAACGATGGGCTGCCGGAGCTGCTCGCCAGCTCCTATGGACGGGCGCCCAACCACCTCTGGCTCAACGGCGGCGGCAGCTTCGCGAACCAGAGCGTGGCCAGCGGCTACGCCTACGACGAGCGCATGGACTGGAGCGACAACCAATCGGCGATGTGTTGGTGCGAGCTCCACCCCTCCGACCCGGACTGCTCCGGCGTTCCTGGGCCCACCATGATCAGCTGCAACACCGACGCCGACGCCTTTCGCTGGAACCACACCTACGACAGGGAGGCCTTCCGCCTGGGAGGCAACAGCGGCGGCACCACCTGCGGGGACGTGGACAACGACGGCAACCTGGATCTGCTGACCAGCGAGATCGTGCACTGGGATGTTGGCGGCAGCTCGGACCCCAGCGAGCTCCTGATGAACACAGGCGACTCCCAGGTGGTCTTCGAGCGCCCCGGTCGCGAGGCCATGGGCCTGACCCGGGAGTACGACATCGCGGACTGGAACGAGGGCGATATCACAGGGGGGATGCTGGACTTTGACGCCGACGGCTTCCTGGATGTGTGGATCGGAAGCAGCGACTACCCCGGTACTCGCGGGCTGCTTTACCACAACCTCGGGGACCGAAATTTCCAGGCGGTTCCTGTGGAACAGGGCATTGACCACATGCGCTCACACGGCAGCACAGTGGCCGACTTTGACCACGACGGAGACCTGGACATGGTCGTGGGCCACAGCCGCTCCCGCTGTGATGACGACTGCTACGAGACCGGTGCGGTGCGCCTGTTCATCAACCAGAGCGCGGACGTGAACAGCATCTCACTGGCTCTGGAAGGGGCCGATGGCAGCAACGCCTCTGCCATCGGAGCTCGGGTGGAGATCGCGACGGACAGCACCACCCAGACCCGCTTCGTCGACGGTGGCCACGGCCAGTGGGGCCAGCAGGATGACCTGACGGTCTTTGCTGGCTTGGGCTCGGACTGCAGCGCGAGCGTCACGGTGACCTGGCCGGACGCTGCCCGCACCACCCAGACCGTGGAGCTGGGCGGCGGCTACCGCTACAGCCTCAAGCAGGGCGGAGAGCTGAAGGTCTTGGAGTAGGTCGGGCCTACTCAGGTCGCGCGAACACCGAGGTCTCGCCGTTGCACGGCCAGGCCGCGTCGGGTCCTGGGGCGAACTGGGTGCCGCGGGTATCGCAGTCCAGGCCCTCGCAGGTCATCTCGGTGAACAAGGTGCCTTCCAGCCTGTCCTCGTTCACGAAGGTGGCGGTCAGGGTGTCGGCCCAGGTGATGATCACGTCGAAGGTCTCGCTGTAGTCGTCTACACGGATCTCCTTGCACTCAATGTCGGGCTCGGCGTACTCGCAGTTTTGCTCTGGGCCGTCTTCGTGACCCAGGTCCAAGAGCACCGTGTCGTCTTCGGGGTAGACCCCCATCTGCCAGCTGTCTCCAGCCTGGTAGTAGCTGGTCTCGTCGGTACAGCCCCAAGTGGTGGTGGTCTGCACGGTCATGGACCAGGTGCCTTCTGTGGGCTGGAAGGCGCAGGCGAGCAACAGGAGCAGCATGGGACTCATTGGCTATTTGACTTGTACGCCGGAGACGCACAGATCGACGCTGTCTCCGTAGATGGGCTGCAGCGCCGCAGGCACGGGCGGCAGGTTGAGCGATGGGGTGCTTGCGGCGGCCATGGCCAGCGCGTCCAGCTCGGCGTCTCCGCTTGCTTGGGCCAGCGTGGGGGGGCCCAGCTTGCCTTGGCGGTCGATGGGGAAGCGCAAGGTGGCGCAGCTGCCTGCAGGCCGCGGGCCGAGCTGTTGGTTCAAGGGCTGCAGGGCGCGAACCTCCCAGGCCTGTGCGGCGGGGTCCTTGAAGCGCAGACGGATCAGACCGTCTACCGGCAGGGGATGCTGGCTGAGCCCCGCTTGCAGGCAGCTCTCCAGGGCACCATCGTCGGCCTGCGCCCCGGCGATGGGTGCGACACGGATCAAGGCGCCGCCTTGGTAGCGCGCAATCCACTCGCTCTGGGCTGCCGGGCAGTGGGTCACCGCTTGTTCAATCTGAGCCAAGAGGTAGGGCGGGGGGCTGCCCACCTCGGCGCTGGGGGCCCAGCCGGCCTGCGCCGCGGTGCTCGAGAGGAGGATGATCAGCTTCAACATGGCGGCATACTACCCTTGCAGGGAGGCGCTCGGGTGTAGGATCCTCCCCGCAATGACCGCTCAAGGCCGCCGATACGAGATTCTCTCCGTCCTTGGGAGTGGGGGTTTTGGCACCGTTTACCGGGCAGAGCAGCTCTCTGAGCTGGGTCTACGGCGCGAAGTTGCTCTCAAAGTGCTGCATGCGGCGGGCCCAGAATCCGAAGAAGCGGCCCGGCGACTTCGGGACGAAGCGCGCATTTTGTCCAACTTGCACTGCGCTGGCATTGTGCGGGTCGAGGATTTGATGGTCCTGGACGGACGCTGGACCATGGTGATGGAGCTGGTCCCAGGGGTGGACGTGGAGCGCCTCCTGGTTGAGCGAGGTCCGCTGCCCGCCAAGGTGGCGCTGAGCATCCTGGAGAAGGTGGCTACCAGCCTTTGGGCGGTGAATCAGGCCCAGGGACCCGATGGCGAGGAGCTGTCTCTGATCCACCGGGATGTAAAGCCGGCGAACCTGCTGGTGACGGCCGACGGCGACGTGAAGCTGTTGGACTTTGGGGTGGCGCGTGCCGAGTTGGCCGAGCGCGAGGCCCACACCCAGCAGGCCTTCGTGATGGGCTCGATGCCCTACATGGCCCCCGAGCGCTACAACTTCCAGGACCTGCACGCGGGCGATGTCTACGGCCTGGGCTGCTGCCTGTACGAGATGCTGCTCTGCGAGCGCTTTGGCCGCACCCGTCCGAACTTGGACCGCCACGTGGACCGCGTGCGCAAGGCCCTGCACCGCGCCTGGGATCGCCTGGACGAGGAGCTGCAGGAGCCTGTTCTGGAGCTCTTGGGGGAGATGCTGGCCTTCGACCCTGCCCTTCGGCCCAGCGCCGAGCAGGTGGCCGCACGGGCCTTGGAGCTGCGCCGCCGGGCCGAAGGCCCCTCGCTGAATCAGTGGGCCCAAGGTGTGGTCCCGGCGGCTCTGACTGCCCGGGACGAGGTGGAGCCCGATGCGCTCTGTGGTCAGGTCATGACCGAGGCGACCTCGCTTGGGGGAGCAGGCGAAGATGAGGACTCCACGCTGGAGAACCTGGCTGACGCCGAGCCGTCCCACGAGCTCACCGATGCTCTGCCACCTCCCTTCGCCAATCAGGGCCCGCCACCTCCGCCGCCGCTGCCCGCGCGCTCTCCCCCCGCTGCTCCACCTCTCGCCCTCGCGCCGACTCCGCCGCCCGCGCTGCCCAAGACCCAGGTCAAGCCTGCCCGGGCTCCCAGAGGCCGCTCGAAGGTGCCGCTGTTCTTGGGGGGGGGCGTATTGGTCGGTGTGCTCATTGCGCTGACCGGTGGGCTGCTGGCCTTGGCGGTGCGGAAGAACAAGCCGACGGTGCCCCCGGTTCAAGAGTCTCTGGAGCAGCCGGTGCTGACGACCGAGGAGCCCATCGTGGACACCGGTGGGATTCGTTTCCAGGACATCGATCCCTCCGAGCTGGAGAACAAGCCGCGTCGCCGGAGGGGGGGGCCCAAGGTGCTCAGGGGACCGGCCCGAGACATCACCGAGGTGCCCAAGGCCACGGTTCCCATGGCGTCGGTGACCGTGAGCGGAGACCTGGAGAGCCTGCGCCTGGTGAGTGGTTCACAGACCTATGGGCCCGGCGCGGTCCCGGCGGGCAGCTACACGCTCTTTCCCAGCTTCCCCGGTGGCTACACCGTAAAGGGACCCCGCTTGGTCTTGGAAGAGGGACAGGTGGCCCGCTACCACTGCAGCTCGGCCAGTCTGGACTGCGAGCGGCTGTAGCAAGCCCTTAGCTGGCCTTGCGCATTGGGATGGGGGCCTCAAAGGCCAGCTCGACCCGGTTGCGGCCGTGCTCTTTGGCCCGGTACAGGGCGGCGTCCGCCTCGGCCAGAACGTCCTCTGTGCTCGTCTCTTGAAAGCGGATGCTCACGCCCAGGGAGGCTGAGATGGGGATGATGCTCTGCTCAAACTGCACCGGCTCCGCGCAGATGGCCGCCCGTACACGCTCACAGGCGCGCATCAGTCCCACCTCGGTGATGTCCGGGAACAAGACGATGAACTCCTCCCCGCCGTAGCGTCCCAGGGCGTCGTACTGCCGCAGTTGGTCGGAGACGCGCTCGGTGACCTGTCGTAGGACCTCGTCGCCCGCCAGGTGTCCGAAGGTGTCGTTGACGTTCTTGAAGTGGTCCAGATCGAAGAGGGCCACGCCCAGTGCGCCCCCCGTCCGCTCCGTGCGCTGGAGCTCTTGCTGCATGCGTTGCATCAAGGTGCCGCGGTTGAGCACCCCGGTCAGGGCATCTCGGGTCGCTTGGTAGCGCAGGGCCTCGCGGGCATCGATGAGTTCGTTTTGGAGGGCGAGGATCCGCTGTCCCGTGCGGAGCCGTGCCCGCAGTTCTTCTCGCACGAAGGGCTTGGACAAGAAATCGTCCGCCCCCGAGGACAGGCCGTGGACCAAGTCTTCGGTGTCGTTCCGGGCGGTGAGTAGGATCAGGTAACGGTAGAGCTCGGGGCCGCTCGCCCGCACCGCCTTGCACACGTCGGGGCCATCCAGCCCAGGCATCATCCAGTCGATGATTGCCAAGGTTGGTGCCTCGTCCTGAGTCAGACGCTCAAGGGCGGCATCGCCGTCCTCTACCTGTTCAACCTCATAGCCCCAGCCCTCTAGTGTTCGGGCCAAAATCATGCGGTTGACCGGCTCGTCCTCTGCGATGAGAATTCTCACGGTTTCACTCGCCTTCGTTCGCCTACTCATCGGAAAGGATCTCCAGATGCTTGAGGTCTGGGTGGCCGCATCTAGGGGAGAGCGGCTACCCTGCCCGTAGAGATGGAGTGACCAATGCGTCGTGCGATGGGCTTGGGACTGCTTTTGGGACTGTTGGCTGCCTGTATTGACGGTGGATTTCCGCTGGACAGTGGGGAGACCGGCTTTGTCGAGAGTGGCTGCTGCGACTTTACGTGCAGCGATGGTGTCACTGGGGGCTGCACGGTGCAGAGCACCGACGCGGAGTGCGACGACAGCGCCGAGATCACCTGCTCGGGCGCTGGCGCGACCGTCACCAGCGTGAGCTTCGATCCCGACTGTGGCGGTGCCTGCGCCCGCTAAGGGCGTTTCAGCGCGCGGACTCGTTGTTGTCCAAGCCTGAGGAGCAGTCCGCGTCCGCGGCGTCGGTGTCTCCGTCGCCGTCGTTGTCCGTTGAGTCATTGCACTCGGTGGTGCCTGCGTAGCCGTCGGCCTCTGTCGCCGTAGGATCGCCGCCGCAGCCTGGGTCATCCAGGTCGACCCAGCCGTCACCGTCGTTGTCGGTGGAATCGTTGCACTGGGCGGAGGGGTCCACTTCCGTGCTGCCGAAGCCGTCGGCGCAGCCAAAGTCGTCAGCGTCCACCAGGGCATCGCCGTCGTTGTCGCTGCCGTCGTTGCAGGCGTAGACGCCGTACTCGCTGTCGTCCTCGTCCTCTGTGGCGGCGCCACAGTCCGGGTCGTCCAAGTCTGTCCAGCCGTCACCGTCATTGTCGGTGCTGTCTGCACAGGTGGCCGTGTTGGTCTCGTTGGAGTCGAAGGGGCTCTCGCAGCCGGCGTCCGCGCTGTCGATGTCGCCGTCGGCGTCGTTGTCCACCAGGTCGTTGCAGGCCCAGGTGGTCTCCTCTCCAAGCTCGACATCGCCCCAGCCGCAGTCCGGGTCGTCGCTGTCTACCCAGCCATCCCCGTCGTTGTCGGTCGCGTCGGCGCAGTCCGCTCCGGCGCTGTCGGACTCGGCGTTGTCCAGGGCGTCCACGCACTCGGCGTCGTCGCCGTCGCTCAGGGTGTCAGCGTCGTTGTCGCTGCCGTCATGGCACTCGGCGGGTCCAGATGTTCCAGCCTCGGCGGTGCCGTCGATACAGTCGGGATCCTGCTCGTCGATCCAGCCGTCGGAGTCGTTGTCGCTGCCGTCGTTGCAGGAGCTGGCCCAGTCGGTCTCGACGGTGTCCATGCCAAAGTCACAGCCAGGGTCTTCGGCGTCGTAGAGCCCGTCGGTGTCGTCGTCCTCGCCGTTGTTGCAGGCCTGCAGGCTCAGTCCGACCTCGGTCTCGCCCAGGATGCAGTCGGGGTCGTCCCCGTCGATCCATCCATCGCCGTCGTCATCGAGTTGGTCATCGCAAGAGCTGCCGTCCCCCTCAATAACATCCCAGCCGCTCTCGCAGTCCGCATCGTCCCCGTCGCTTGCGCCATCGGAGTCGTTGTCGCTTCCGTCGGAGCAGGCCGCGACAGTCCAGGTGCCGGCCTCGGCGTAGCCCAGTGCGCAGTCGGGATCCGCATCGTCAATCCAGCCGTCTGCGTCGTTGTCGCTGCCGTCGGTGCAGGTGGCATCGGCGCTCGCCTCACTGGCGGTGAAGGCGTCCAAGCAGTCCGTATCGTCTGCATCGGTGAGGCTGTCGCCGTCTCCGTCCAGGGCATCGTTGCAGGGCAGGGCGCTGAAGCCCTGCTCGCTGCCGAAGAGTGCGCAGTCGGGATCCTCGTCGTCGATCCAACCGTCTGAGTCGTTGTCGCTCAGGTCGGTGCAGATGCCGGCGGTTCCACCCTCGTCCGCGGAGAATGCGCTGCTGCAGTTGGCGTCCAGACCGTCGATGTCACCATCCAGGTCGTTGTCCACGCCGTCGTGGCAGGGGGCTCCGGCGTAGCTGCCGTCCTCGTCCACGCCGATCAAGCAGTCGGGGTCTTCCTCGTCGGTCCAGCCGTCGGCGTCGTTGTCGACCACGTCCGTGCAGGTGCTGCCGGGGGTCTCCTCGTTCACATCTTCGGGGCCGGTGCAGTCGGCATCTTCGGCGTCGATGTCGCCGTCGGCGTCGTTGTCTTCGCCGTCGTTGCAGGCCAGGGAGGAGTAGCCCACCTCAGCACTGCCGAAGACGCAGTCCAGGTCCAGGCTGTCTTCCCAGCCGTCGCCGTCGTTGTCCACGCCATCTGCGCAGGCGTCGCTGCCGGTGGCGCCGAGCTCTTGGGTGTCCCAGGCGCTCTCACAGTCGCTGTCTGCGCTGTCGGTGTCGCCGTCGCCATCGTTGTCGCTGCCGTCGTTGCACTCCGCTGCGCCGCTCGCGCCGCTGCTCTCGCTGCCGCCGTTGGCGCACTCGGGGTCCGCCTCGTCTGTCCAGCCGTCTGCGTCGTTGTCACTGCCGTCCGAGCAGGTCGTGCTCGCGGCGGTCTCGTCGCCGTCGCTGGCGTCGTCGCAGTCGGGGTCGTCGGCGTCGATGTAGGTGTCGGCGTCGTCGTCCAGACCGTTGTTGCAGGCAAAGCGCGTGAAGCCGATCTCCTCGCCGTCCAGAGTGCAGTCCAGATCCTCGGTGTCGGTCCACCCGTCGTCGTCGTTGTCCAGGCCGTCTTCGCACGAGGTGGCGGGCACCTCAAAGTCCTGCCAGGAGACCACACAGTCGGCGTCAAAGCCGTCTGCGTCGCCGTCGCCGTCGTTGTCGCTGCCATCGCTGCACTCGAAGGGAGAGCTGCCCTCTGTCGTGCCGGTCAGGCACCCGATGTCTTCGCTGTCGGTCCAGCCGTCGGCGTCGTCGTCGGATCCGTCCTCGCACGAGGCCGCCGTGGCGTCTTCGTTGGCGTCGAAGGCATCATCACAGCCGGTGTCCACCGAGTCGATGCTGCCGTCTGCGTCGTTGTCTGTGCCGTCGTTGCAGACATCGGTCCCAAAGCCCAGCTCGTCATCTGCATCGCTGGTGCAGTCTGGGTCCGCCTCGTCGGTCCAACCGTCCAAGTCGTTGTCCGAGCCGTCGATGCAGTCACCGGTGGTCTCGTTGCCATCGTCGGCATCATCGCAGCCGCTGTCGTCCGCGTCGATGTCGCCGTCGGAGTCGTTGTCCACGCCATCGTTGCACTCGGAGCTGCCGGTTCCGGCCTCTGTGCTTCCGGTGGCGCAGTCGGGGTCTTCGGTGTCGCGCCAGCCGTCGGAGTCGTCGTCCTCGCCGTTGTCGCAGTCGCTGGTCTCGGTGTCCTCGACCGTGTCCAAGGCGTCCGCGCAGTCGGCGTCGACGCTGTCGATGTCACCGTCCAAGTCGTTGTCTGCGGCGTCGTTGCACGCGGTGCTGCCGTAGCCAAGCTCGGTGTCGCCTGTGGCGCAGTCCGGGTCGGCGTCGTCGGTCCATCCGTCCGCGTCGCCGTCCAAGAGATCGGTGCAGTCGGTGATGGCCTCGTCGCTCTCGTCGTTGTCAAAGCCGTCGGCGCAGCCGGCGTCGTCGGAGTCGATGTCCCCGTCCCCGTCGTTGTCGCTGCCGTCGTTGCACTCGTAGGCGCTGGAGGAGGGAGACTCGGTGCTGGTGGTGCTGCTGCTGCCGCAAGCAGGGTCGTCCAGGTCGGTCCAACCATCGCCGTCGTTGTCCAGAGCATCGGCGCAGTCGTAGCTGTCCTCGTAGTTGTCGCTGGCATCCAAGCAGTCGGCGTCGTCGGCGTCGATGTCGCCGTCGGAGTCGTTGTCGGTGCCGTCGTTGCACTCGACGCTGCCGTAGCCGGCCTCGGAGCTGCCGGTGGTGCAGTCGGGATCGGCTGCGTCGATCCAGCCATCGGAGTCGTTGTCCTCGCCGTCCTCACAGGGGGCGGCCTCGGCCGTGACGGTGGCGCTGGTGCAGTAGCTGTCGGCGCCATCGATGGTGAAGTCACCGTCGTTGTCCACGCCGTCGTTGCAGGCGTAGGTGGCGTCAAAACCGAGCTCGTCGGTCCCAGCACTGCAGTCGGGATCGCCGCTGTCGGTCCAGCCGTCGGCGTCGTTGTCGATGCTGTCGGTGCAGGTGTTGGACTCCGAGTCGTCCGATGCGTCATCACAGTCAGAGTCGGCGGCGTCCGCGCTTCCGTCCGCGTCGTTGTCCACCAAGTCGTTGCACTCGGTGAAGCCTGCGCCCAGCTCTGCACCGTCCGTGGTGCAGTCGGGGTCATCGGCATCCACCCAAGAGTCGCCGTCGTTGTCCAGACCGTCCGCGCAGTTCTCCGCCTCGGAGTTGTCTGCCGCAGAGGTGCAGTCCACGTCGTTGGCGTCGATGTCACCATCGGCGTCGTTGTCGATGCCGTCGCTGCAGTCGCTCAGGGCTTCGATTCCGCCCTCGCTCTCGCTGTGCGCATCGCCCATGCACCCCAGATCGTCCACGTCGATCCAGAAGTCTCCGTCGTTGTCCAGGCCGTCCTCACAGGCGTCCAGCTCGGTGTCATCGGCGCCGTCTGAGCAGGAGGGGTCCTCCCAGTCGCTGAGGCTGTCGCCGTCGTTGTCGCTGCCGTCGTTGCACTCAGTGCCTGAGTACCCGAGCTCCACGCCTGTTCCAGCGCTGCAGTCCCAGTCGTCCTGGTCGATCCAGCCGTCGCCGTCGTTGTCCGTCCCGTCCTCGCATGGGTCGGGGCGCTCCTCGTCGTAGGCGTCCTCGCAGTCGGAGTCGTCGGCGTCGATGTCGCCGTCGGAGTCGTTGTCTACGCCATCGTTGCATTCGCGGGAGACCCGTACGCCGGCCTCTTCGTTGCCGCTATCGCACTCGGGATCCGCGGCGTCTGTCCAGCCGTCTCCGTCGTTGTCTTCCCCGTCCGTGCAGCCGCTTGCTTCTTGATCATCGGCGGCGCTCTCGCACTCTGGATCGGCCGCGTCGATGGCGCCGTCGGCATCGTTGTCCTGGCCGTCGTTGCAGGCGCCCCCGCCCAGGCCCAGCTCTAGAATCCCGCTGTCGCAGTCCGGATCTGCGGCGTCTAACCAGCCGTCCCCGTCGTTGTCGGCTCCGTCGGTGCAGTCGTTCACCGGCGTATCCAGCATCGCCAGTCCACCCACGGTCACCAAGACCACCTGGTCGTCGACAAAGGCGATGGGGCCTACAACATCGGACTCCGCCACGCGGCCCAGTGTCTCGGAGACACCCCAGGCCTGGAAGCTCAGGTCTTGCGCGTTGCTGCCCAGAACCAGCTCGATGGTGCCCAGGTCTGCGCTGCTAAAGCTGCGCTCCCAGATCAGCTCCAGCTCCTCGTCGTCGGTGAGCGCATTTGTGGCCAGGAAGCCGCCCTGTGAGTCCCCCTCCAGCAAGGGCTCGCCGCTGCGATCGAGGAAAGGGGTCGATGGATCGATGACCAGGACCAGGGTGTCGCTGGCGTCGGCGACGGTCTGCAGATCCGGGCCGTCGATGGTCAGAATCAGCGAGGTCTTGGTCTCGACTGGACCGCAGCCCAAGAGGCTGAGCGTGTACAGGACGATCAACATGGGGGCCTCAAGGCAGGGTCAGGGCGACATCGCCCGAGGGGGGTGGGTCCGGCCGTGTGGCCGCAACGGCGACAGCGCTGCCAGTACCAATGGCAGCGACGCCCAAGCCCACGCCGGTCCAGAAGGTCCAGCGGCGGGTCAGTGGGGTGGCCTGTTCCAAGGCGCTGGACCCAGGTTCAAGATCGGCTTTGTACAGGACGCTTCCCTTGACGGGCACTTTGGCGCTGCCGGTGGCGGCCGCCATGCCGGGGGCCTGCACGTCGATGATGTAGCTGCCGCGAGTGGCCTTGACGCTCACGCTCTTGCCGGTGCCGACGGGCACGCCGTCCAGCATCACGGTGGCTTGGGAGTCGCCGGTCTTCACGGTGAGCTTGCCGCCGTCTTTCTTGAGGCGGGCGTTCACCAAGCCCTTGGAGCCGTCGCTCGTGTCGACCTCGCGTACGAGCAGAGCGTAGCCGTTGAGGCGCACGCCAACTTGGTGCAGCCCGGGGTCTACACCCTCCAGCACCATGGGGGTCACCCCGCGCTCCTGACCGTCCAAGTAGACCGTTGCGCCAGCGGGATCGGAGGTGACTTCGAAGCGGCCGGAGCTGGACTCCATGGTGGCGAAGATCAGAGGGTTGTTGAAGTTCTTGATCTCAAAGTCGCCTTCGACCGGCTCGTAGCCGGGCTTGAGAAGGCGATAGCGGTAGCGACCGTCGCTCAGGGCGGAGAGGCGCGTCGGGGTGCGCAAGCCAGTGTCCTTGCCGTTGATCTCCACGGTGGCCCCGTCGGGGTCCGCCATAAAGTCTGCGGTGCCACCGCCGATGCTGAGCTTGGCGCCGACCGTTGCGGTCTGGCCAGACTTGACCGTGATCTGGCGCACATAGGGGTCAAAGCCGTCGGCCGTGACGCGCACCATGTAGCTGCCCGGAGCGATCTCACGGGTCAGGGGGGCGGGTCCAAGCAGCTCGGATCCCACGTGAACCGTGGCCTGGTCCACGTTGGCATTCACCTTCAGGATCCCGAGGGCCTGGGCGTGTGCGGGTTGGGTGAGCATGAGCACACCCAGCAGGGTCATCCAGAGGTTCGCGAGCATTCCTCTTCTCCTCGGCTAAGGAGGGTAGCATTCAAGGCTGGACGGCGATTCGCACAGCCCCGGATCGCTTGGTCACACTCTGGGTGTCCATCCACTCCAGCAAGGGGATGGCGTAGCGTCGTGTGAGCCCGCTGATCTCCTTGAAGTCGGCCGGGGCCATCTCCCCATGGGCGCTCAAGTGTGCCCGAACCTTCACGATCAAGGCCTGAACTTGCTCGGCCTCGTAGACCCGTGGGCCGATGCGCTCCAGGCGTCCTTCTTCGATGAGATGGGCCAAGACCCGGGCGCCTTCCTCTCCGGCCTCAAGGTTGAGTGCGTCCAGAGGAGTGGCCTCTAGGCCTGCGGCGCGAATCTTCAGGAGCAGGGCGTTGGCCGTGCGTTCTTGCTCTGGACTGAGCTCGACCTTCCAGCCCGCCTCTCGCAGTCGAGGTCCCTGAATCTCGACCTTGCCAGCGGCCTCTAGGCGTCGAAGCAGCGCATCGAATGCTTGTGGGCCCAGGGCAGCGACGCGGCCACGGTGAAGAGAGCGACGCGGCACCGCTGGACTCAGCGGGTTCTCTTCATGAAAGGTGCGCAGGGACAGCAGCAGCGCCTGCTCTTGTTGCGCGAGCTGCTGAGGTCCAAGGACGCGGTCGCCAATGACCTGCCCTTCCAGCCCTCGGGCTTTGGCCTGCTTGCTGTCCAGACCGCCGGGGCCAGCGCGGTCCAGAAGCACGCTGCGGTCGCCGGCCTCTAGGGCCAGAAGCTCCTCGGTGGCGCGGGCGTGGTCGCGCTTGCGGTGGCGCGGGGCCCAGACGTCCAGGAGGGTGCCGCCCCCAAGGGTGGTCACCGGCGACTCTCGCCGGAGCACAAAGCGGTCCCCGGGCAGCACGGCCAGTGGCTCGGCGGCGCGCAGCTGAATCAGGTGGGAGCTGCCGGGCACCAACTCGCCGTCCAGGCCATCCACGACCGCCATGACCTCGCTTGTGCCCGTGAGGATTCGCACCCGAGTGCCACCAGAGAGCTCTGGGGCGCCGGGTAGGTGGTGGTAGCGGGCATCCAGTATTTGATGCCCCTCCACACCCGGTCCCACCAGCACGGAGCCCCGGGGCAGCTCCTCTCGCTCGGCACCGGAGAGGTTGATCGCGGTTCTAAAGCCCGCCTGGGAAGTGGACTGGGACTCCCCGTGTACTTGTAGGGCCCGCACGCGCAGCTTGTCGCCTTGGGGGAGCAGGCGAAGCTCTTGGCCCTCTTGCACGGAGCCGGAGAGCACCGTTCCAGTGACCACCACCCCGAAGCCCTTCTGCACAAAGCTGCGATCGACGGGGAGTCGGAAGGGACCTTGATCGCTGCGGCGCTGTACCGGGAGCGCGGCCAGAGCGGCGCGTAGCGCATCCAGGCCGGTGCCTTCCGTCGCCGAGGTCACGATCAGCGGCGCGTCCTCCAAGAAGCTGCCTTGCAGGGCATCGCGCACATCTTCGGTGGCCAGCTCCTGCATCTCCTCGTCGACCAGATCGGCCATGGTCAGGGCGACGATGCCGCGCTGAATGCCCAAGAGCTGGAGAATGTCCAGGTGCTCTTTGGTCTGTGGCATCACGCCCTCGCCGGCGTTCACGCAGAAGAGCACCGCGTCGATGCCAGCGGCGCCTGCGATCATGGTGCGCACCAGGCGTTCATGGCCCGGCACGTCGACGAAAGAGACCACGCGTCCATCGTCCAGAGGCATGCGCGCAAAGCCCAGGTTGATGGTGATGCCCCGCCGCTTTTCTTCAGGCAAGCTGTCGGGATCGTGGCCGCTCAGGGCGCGCACCAGGGAGGACTTTCCGTGGTCGATGTGACCGGCGGTTCCGACAACGAAGGCTTGGGGCAGAGACATGCATCAGGGCTAACCGGGTAAACTGCAGCCATGGATGCCCGTACACTGCTTGAGATGGAGATCCAGGGACCCGACGGCTCCGTCGAAGGCCCTGTAGACCTACACCTGATCCGAGAGCGCATCTACGCTGGCCGCTACAGAGGGCTGGAGCAGGTGCGCGTTCAAGGGGGAGCGTGGCGCGGCATGGTCAGCTTCCCGGAGTTGGCCGAGGTCTTGGCGATCGTTGGGGTGGATGTTCAGGCCATGCAGATCCGAGACCGGCAGGCCATGACGGGCTGGAAGGCGGCTGCCGCCAGCGAAGCGAAGAAAATCGATAGACCAGATGCGGCAGATCAGACGGAAAAACCAGTGCCTGTCAAGTCGGAAAAGTCCAAGAAAAAGCTGCCGATTCCGGTGCTGATTGCGGTCATAGCGGCGCTCGCAGCTGTTGGGCTGGCTGTTCTGTTCTTGAGATAGATCACCTCTTTTCTGAAAGGGTGTGATCCATTTCTGGGCTGGTGCGCACTGTAGGAGTGCAGGGATCGGCGCACCCGATCCCCAGGCTTCCAGCCTGATTCGACCCCCGGTGCGCGAGCTGGTCGGCGGCCGGGGGTCGGGTCGGGTTTTGGCTGTGTTTGATCTCACTCCGGCGAGCGGGCCCTGCCACCGACGGGCGCACCCCACGCTTGTGTCACTCTGTCCAAACGGAGGAGAGCATGGCCCAAGAGCGTGATGACCTGACCCCCCTCGCTGAGTCCCTCCACATGCTGGAGTGGCTGAACGAGACCCCTCTCGTGGCGATTCGCTCCTCCTTTGAAGGCTGGGTCGATGGCAGGGTCCCAGGGAGCGAGGTCCTGTGCTTGGCTGTAGAGGGCAAACCGCAGCTGCTGACCGGTGGGGTCCCCATCGAAGGGGAGGAGGGAATGATTCGTTTGGCCCGGGTCGGTGTCGCTTTTTGCTTCCGGGTCGAGATTCAAAGCCCCGACGGCGAGCAGCATCTGGTGGTCGGCATCTTCACTTGGGTCGGCCGAGAACTCCACACGAAGGGGGCCACCCAACAGATTTGGATCGACGTGAACGGAAGCCTCGATGACTTCGGTTCGGGCGGTGCCCTCCGGGAGCGAATCTTCTGAGCCGGCTGGCCTTTTCTTTGGTGCGCGCTTGCTGTGGCGCCAGGCGGGCTGCAAGGAGTAGGCTCTAAACCCCATGCCGCTTCCTCCCTCCATTCGCGAACGCATCCCTTTTGGCCTGCGCATCGCTCTGCGGCGCGCGCCAGCTTTGGTGCGAGACGGCGTGCGCAGTCTGAGTGGGGATGGGCAAGGCCAGCGCTCCGGCCCAGAGGCCTTCCCCTTTGTGCAGACGGAGCGCCGCAGCCCCATGCGTCGCCAAGGCACCCGCTACGAGGACAGCTTGCAGCAGGCCAAGGAGCACAACGTCTCCCGAAGCGCCGAGCGCCTAGAGGGTTTGGTCATCGGACCGGGCCAGGTCTTCTCTTGGCATCAGTTTGTGGGCCCGCCCTTGCGTGCAAACGGCTTTGTTCCGGGACCTGAGCTGCACGACGGAGAGCTGGCGCTGGGCGGTGGTGGCGGCGCATGCCAGGTCGCGAACCTGGTCTTCTACTTGGCGGCCACTGGAGGCATGGAGATCCTCGAGCGGCACCGCCATGGCTGGGACCTGTTCCCCGACGATGCGCGCACGCTGCCCTTCGGCTTTGGCGCGACGGTCTTCTACCCCCACCGCGACTTGCGATTCCGCAATCCCCACCCCCACCCGGTGCGCCTGAGCCTGCAGGTGGTGGATGGCTGGCTCGTGGGCGCGCTCTCACAGCCCCAGGACACCGGAGTGCGGTGGTCCGTGGAAGAAGACGAGCACCGCTTTGTGCGGCGGCCCGACGGGGTTTGGCGGGAGAACACTCTGCTCCGGGTGCGGCAGGACGGCACGCGAGAAGTCCTGGTTCGCAATCAGGCCCGGGTGACCTATGCCCTGCCTGATGGGGTCGCTCTGGAGCGTTGAGGGGCAGCCTGCCTGGTTGGCGGTGTGGGCGTGGGTGGAAGCGGCGGGCTGCATGGCGTAGTCTCTTGCGCACTGTCCCCCGTCATGGAGCTTTCTCCCGATGTTCTTGCTGCTGCTCGCCTGCTCTGGTTCCGACCCCGCTCCCACCCCTGGCCCAGGACCGGCCACACCGGGTGTAGCGCCCGCTGAACCTGTGGAGATGGGGATTCAGGTAGAGCCCGGCCTGGTCCTGCGCTCGACCGTTGCCACCTCTGGAAAGGGGGCAGACATTCTGGGTTCTGGCTGGAAGCCGCCTGGAGATGCGGTGGCCGAAGGGGTACTGCTTCGCTTCGAGGCTCCCCAACAGGTCGACGCGCTCAGCATGGCGAGCTGCGGCAAGGGCGCCGAGGTGGAGATCTACGCCAACGGCAACGGCGGTATTGAGCTTGCGGTGAGCCCCCAGGGTGCCCAGGTCGACATCGGCCAGGAGGTCAGCAGCCTGTTTGTCAAGGTCAAGTCGGCAGAGGGACCGGTGTGCCTGATGGGTCTAAAGGCCATGGCCAATGGGGAGGATCTACGCCTCGGACCGCCCAGGGCGGTGGCCGCGAAGATCAGCGCGTCGAGCACCTTGGATCCCGCCGATGCCTACCACGCCAGCTATCTGGTCGACGGGCGCACAGACTTTGGCTGGGTCGAAGGCGCCGCGGACCTTGGGGTGGGGGAGTCCATCACCATCGAGCTGGATCGGGTCACCCGCGTCCAGGCCATCGAGCTCTGGAACGGCTACCAGCGCAGCCCCGACCACTTCAAGAAGAACGGACGGGTCAAGGTCTTGGGGGTGAGCATTGATGGCGGCCCAGTCGTTGAGATTCCGGTGCAGGACATCTCGGACGCCCAGACTCTGACGCTGCCTTCCCCGGTCGAGGCCAAGAAGCTCACCCTCAGCATCGTGCAGGCCACCGCCGGCAGCCGCTACCCAGACGTGGTGCTCTCAGAGCTGCGCTTGATCGACGATGCAGGGCCTCTGGCTGTCTCCGTCTCGGACAGCGCCCGCAGTCAGGCGCTGCTCGCATCGGTGAAGGGCGGCCCCATGGCGGACGCTGTGGATGCCCGCTGGATCAATGTCTGCGGTCCCGACAACGCTCGGGAGCTCAAGCTGCGCAGCAACCACAGCTTTGTGTACTACGCCGACGACTTTGGCTGGAATGAGCCCGACGCTCAGAACAGCATGGTCTTTGACGGCGCTTGGGTGCCCAATGGCGGCGGCAAGGCCACCTTGTACGGCCGCAAGCACATGGTCTCCAGCAGCTGGCAGCCCTATGGCGACGACAGCGTGAGCGAGCGTACGCGCATCGCCGGCGGCAAGATCACCTGGATTCCGGTGGCCTCGCTCACCCAGGCCCAGTTCGCGACCCAGCTCGATGACCTTCAAGCCCGAGGCGGCTGGTACCCAGCGGACTGCGTTGGACCCGATGCCTTTGAGGACCTGAAGAGCAAGGGTGCAGCCTGTCTCTTATACACATCTCCGAGCCCACGAGACAGGCAGAAATCTCG
>CAJXRZ010000059.1 GCA_913060515.1 uncultured Pseudomonadota bacterium
CGAGATTTCTGCCTGTCTCGTGGGCTCGGAGATGTGTATAAGAGACAGGCTTTGTCCTCTCCGCCGTTGTAGACGCAGCCCAGCACGAAGGGATGCATGGAGCGGGTCCCGTAGCCGAGCACGACCTCGGTCCCGATGTCCGGTAGCATCACCATGCCTCGGGCCTTGCCGGCCATGGGCGTGGACACGCGGCACCAGGTGCTCGCAGGGGCTTGGTCCCCATCCACCGGGTACTCCACGAGCACACGGTGCATGCCCTCAGGGTCCTTGTTGTCCTTGACCGTTCCAACCACGACGCCGTTGATCATGCACGACTCCTAGCAGTTGATCTTGGTCATGGACTTGGCGTTGAGGGTCAGCATCGCGCCGCCGTTCACCGTGAGCTGCTGCCCCGCCTTCAAGTCGGCCTTCTGGCCGGCGTCCATCGAGATGGACTCGGAGGCCTCCAGCACGAAGTCCTTGCACTTGATGGAGAAGGTCTCCTTGGACTCCAGGATGATGTCCTTGCCCGAGTAGACCGACAGGGTCTTGTTCGCGGAGTCCCAGATCACCCGGATCTCCTCGTTGTGCGTGACCATCTCGATGCGCTCAGCGCCGGCGGTGTCGTCGAAGGTGACCCGGTGACCGCTGCGGGACTGAAAGACGCGCAGGTTGTTCTCGCCGTCCTCGTTCGCGTAAGGCGGCGTATCGACCCCGTTGAACATGCCACCGAGCACGATCGCGTGGTTGAAGTCCCCGTGCATAAAGCTCACCAGAACCTCATCCCCTACCTCGGGGATGGTGGACCAGCCGCGGTCCTTTCCGGCCATGGGGGTGCTGACGCGGGCCCAGTGACTGGGGGGCCCATCCCCACCACCGGCGCCAGGCAAGCTGGGGAACTGCACCTTGACCCGACCCATCTTGGCGGGGTCCTTGTTGTCGATGACAATCGCCTCCACCATGCCGGGCATCTGGCCGGTGCTGGGGCGCCCCTTCCTGTCGATCATGTTGGACATCGCTCTCTCCGATTGGCCGCAAAGGCCGATGAGGGTTGCGCCAGTGCGGCGGTGGTGGCGAGTCCGTCGTGTCGCAAAGAGCGGAATGACGCTCGGACCCACCGCTATCATGCCCCCCCAGCCCCCGGACTGCAAGGCACTAAGGAGCGAGTGGCGGAAGGGTTGGCGGCGGCCCCTTTGTCGCCCGCAGCACCTGCACCGCAAAGGCGGGCTCCCCCTGGCCTCTTCCCGACCAAGCCACGTCCCGCCACTGGCTGTGAACGGCGTAGCGTAGGCGCAAGCCCATGGCCTGGGAGCGTCCCTCCAGACAGGCCACCAGCGTGTCCCAGTCAAAGCGAAGGCGCTCGGGGACCACATCGGACCAAGCGAAGGGCATCGCCACCAAGAGCTCCCCACCTGGAACCAGGAGCGCATCGGCCCAGGCCAGCACCAACACAGGGTTGGGCACCGAGTCCAGCAGGTTGAACAAGCAAACAGCGCTGAAGCTCTCCGGCGCAAAAGGTGGATCCTGCGCGTCCCCGACCACCCCGGGTCCTCCCCTACGCTTGAGGAAGGAGAGGCGGGCGTCCAGCCCCAGAATGTCAGGCCGTCCCCAGTCCTGAATCCCACAGCCCATGTCCAGGACCGGTGGCCGAAGCGAGGCCACCTGCTCCCGAAGCAGCGCCTGCAGCGGGCAGGCAGGCAGGCCCTCCATGGCGCGGACCAGTGCCTCGTCCTGCGCATCGGCGTGGGGCACGCCAACAGGCAGCACCACGGGAAAGCCATGGACGATGGCGTAGGCGGTGCCGCACCCCAAGCACCGCAGGTGTTCTGGCGAGAGCGGCCCCAAAAAGGCCTGCATCATCGCGCCCCCTTCCGGCCGTCGGCATCTCGGGCAGACCAAGCTTCCCTGACTCAAAGGCTCAGCCCGCCTGGGTCTTTGCAGCACCGGTGACGAGCGCACCCACCCCACCACAGTGGATGGTCATGTCCCCGATGCGCGCCACGCCGATGTTCATCACGTAGACCGTGCCCGAGCCCATGCCAACGACCCATGCGTTGGGGCCGCAGCAGGCCATGTGAACGCCAGGGTCGCCGATGCGCAGGGGGTTCTGTCCCTCGACCATGACGGTCGAGCCGCCCATCACACCTGGGCCAGTCACAGGGTGCGGGCAGCAAGGCTTGCCGTGCACGTCTAGGGGATTCACGGCGATGTCGGTCACGCGAGCGATGTTCGGCATTCTGACTCCCAATGACCTGCGCTACCCAGCGGGTCTTCTCGATCCATGATTACATCAAGGCGTGGACAAGCGCACTGCCAGAGGTGTTTCAGGTGCCCTCTTCGCCATTGGCCGAGGAGCGAAAGCCCTGATCCCAGACCGCGTGAAAGCGGCGTTGGATGACCGCCTCTTTTACGCGATCTTCCAGTACACCCGTGTGGAGAACGACGATGCGGTCTCTGCAGAGGTGCGTGCGAGGCGGGCCAAACGCAAGGACAGCGACCGCTCTCTACGTTAGGCCACTCCAGCTCATCTCAAGGTCGAGCGTTTCGATGCTCGGGCATCAGGGTGACCAGACCCGGGCGGATCACCTCAAAGTTCAGCCGACCAGCTCATCCCGAAGTTGATCTGGTCTCCGTCGGCGTTCGTGGCCTCGAACTGGAGATCACCCAGCACGCCGGTGGCCGAGACATTCAAGGTCGAGGTGCCGGCGTAGATGTCATTGCTGGTCCAGGTGCTCTCCTGAACCAAGCTCACCTGCACCGCCCCATCCGGCAGATTGACGCTCCCACCCTCCGCAGCGCTCAGGGTGATGGTGCAAGGCTCCTCGGCGATCAACAGCTCCGCCTGCATGGACAGGCCATCGCTGCTCACACACAGCGCCTCGGCCACCCCGTACAAGGGCAGACCGTCCACGGCGAAGTTGTTCACCACCACGGTGTCCGGGTCCCCTTCCACAAAGCCGGAGGGGCAAGCGCCACTGCTCCCCCCTGTGTCGCTGTCCTGGCTCTGGACGTCGGTGTCGGGGAACTGGAGGCAGGCCAAGAGGAAGAAGAGCATGTCTGTGTTCTATCCCAAGGGCACCGGGCTCGCAGTAGCTGGGCGCCCGTGAAATCAACTGAAACGGTCGCACGCCCGAGGTCATGTGACCTTGCCTTCATCACCAGCCTAGGAGCACCATGGATCCCATCATCGGCCAGATCATCCTCTTCTCAGGGAACTTTGCGCCCCGAGGCTGGGCTCTCTGCGACGGCAGCTTGTTGAGCATCTCCACCAACGATGCGCTTTATTCCATCCTCGGCACCACCTACGGCGGGGACGGCAAGACCACCTTCGCCCTGCCCGATCTGCGCGGCCGGGTGCCCATGGGGGCTGGCAATGGCCCGGGCTTGACCCCCCGCACCTTGGGGCAGGCTGCCGGCACCGAGACCCACGCCCTGACCGGCGACAACGTGCCCCCACACACCCACCCCTTCTTGGCGGCTGCAGGACCTGGCACCCAGTCCACCGCAGCGGGGGCCAGCCTGGGCACCTTCGGTACGAGCGCTCCACCCAGCGGTCCTTACACCACAGAGGCCCCAAGCGTCGCGATGGCCGAGGGCAGCATCGGCGCGAACACCGGAGAAGCTGGAGGGGACATTCCTCTTGTACAGCCTTCCCTTTCCTTGAACTACATCATCGCCACCGTCGGCATCTACCCCTCCCGCGCCTGAAGTCACCATGCTATTTCTTCTCGCAGCCCTGGCCTGCACTGACACCCCCGCAGACACCGCCTCGCCGGTGGACACCGCCCCCGAAGACACCGGCGAGGAGATCCTGGACACAGGCTTGGAGAACCAAGCGCCTGTTCTGGCCATCGCCGAGCCCCTGGAGGGCACCGCGGGCGCACGCGGTGCGACCATGCGCCTGAGCGCCGCCGTCCTGGACGACAAGGATGGCCCCGAAGTTCTGGAGCTTGTGTGGAGCTCGGACGTCGACGGGGAGCTGGAGCTGACGCCGGTGGAGGGCGAGGACTACGCCTACACCACTGTGCTCGGCGAGGGCGCCCACCTGCTGACCTTGACGGTCACCGACAAGGGCGGCTTGAGCGTGCAAGACACCCGAAACGTCACGGTGAACCGCGCTCCGAGCGCCCCGGAGCTGTTGCTCGAGCCAGCGCTGCCGTCCACCCTCGATGACCTCGTGCTCACCATCCCGGTGCCGAGCGAGGACCCGGAAGGAGAGGTGCCCGAGCTGGAGGTCCTATGGTTCGTGGGCGAGGTCCTCCTACCCGAGCTCTCCGAGCTCACGATCCCCGCCGAACAGACCACCCGCGACGAGGTCTGGAGGGCGGAGGTGACCCCCTTCGACAGCGACGGCCCAGGTCCCACCGTGACAGCGGAGGTGGTCATCCAGAACAGCCCCCCTTCGACCCCTGTGGTGCGCATGGACGCCTCTTTCGGCAGCGACCCCCTGGTCTGCTCCTTCTCTGTCCCGGCCATCGACCCGGACGGAGAGGAGCTCAGCGTGGACTTGGCCTGGGAGGCGGATGGTGCGGTCTATCCGGATGACTTCCCGGACGCGGTGGGCCTATACACCACGCTGATGGACGACGACACAGTCCCCGTCGCGGACCTGGGTCTGGCCGAGAGCTTCACCTGCACAGCTACCCTGAGCGACGGCGAGTTCAGCGTCAGCGACAGCGCGAGCGCGGGCTACGTGAACCCAAACAGCCTCTTCGACGAAGGCTACTGGCTGGAGTACTCCTACGAAAGCATCCTTGCCCGGAACTACCTGCTGGGCCACCCCGTGACGGTGTCCTCGGACATGACGGTCACCCACCTGGGCATCATCGGCAAGCGGACCACCTCCAACGGCCAGATCGCCTTGTACACCGACGCGAGCGGCCAGCCCGACGCTCTGGTCACCGAGAGCAGCCTGCAGGCCATTGTCTCAGGGACCAACACCTTCGATGTGCCCGACGCCCCCATCGTGGCAGGGACCTACTGGGTGATGGCTGTCTACGACAGCACCGCCTACGTCGGCGAGAACCGCTCTCGGGACACCATCTACTACGTCAGCATGAGCGGTGGCTCAGCCATGCCCGATCCCCTCAGCGGCCTGCGCAGCTACTCAGGGTACCGCCACAACTACTACCTGACCGGCTACTGATCCCAGTGGTCCACCGGATCCCGACTCCACCCCTCGCGGCTCCCTGAAGATGAGGCAACCATGCTCTCCTTGATCGCTGCTCTGTCCTGCACCGATTCAGTCCCCGAGCCGCAAGACACCCAGCTCCTCGAAGCGGACACAGCGACCCTCGACACAGGCACGGAGAACCAAGCTCCGAGCGTCGCCATCGCTGAACCCACGGAGGGTGCAGTGTTCGGCCGCGGCGAGCCCCTGCGCCTGTCTGCCCTTGTCCTGGACGACAAAGACGGCCCTGAAGTACTGGCGGTGGTCTGGTGCTCCGATCTGGACGGCGAGTTGCCCCTGACGCCCATCGAAGGCCAGGACTACAGCTACCTGAGCGCGCTCAGCCCTGGAGAGCACCTGTTGACCGTCGAGGTCACCGACAAAGGCGGCTTGAGCGCGTCCGAGACCCGTCCCGTCTTGGTGGACTTGCCTCCCACCGCTCCCGAGCTGCTCATGGAGCCCGCGCAGCCGACCACCGAAGATGACCTGGTCGTCACCATCACGGCGCCCAGCGAGGATCCAGAGGGGGAGACCCCAGTCCTTCGGATCCAGTGGTTTGTGGACGGGCTGCTGCTCCCTGAGCTGACCGAGCTCTCAGTGCCCGCAAGCCAGACCTTCAAGGGCGAGACCTGGCGGGCAGAGGTGAGCGCATCGGACAGCTACGGCCCAGGGGCGGCGGGCACGGCAGAGCTGACCATTGAGAACAGTCCGCCGAGCGCCCCAGTTCTACGAATGGACGCCTCCCAAGGAGACACCCCGATGGTGTGCAGCGAGAGCGTGCCTGCGGTGGACCTCGACGCGGACGAGCTGAGCCGCACCATCACCTGGGAAGCAGACGGCGCTCTCTACCCGGACGACTTCCCCGACGCCGAGGGCCCAAGCACCACGACGCTTCCGGGCGACACCGTGCCTCTGTTTGACCTGGCCCTGGCGGAGAGCTTCACCTGCACCCTGAGCGTCAGCGATGGAGAGACCAGCGTGAGCGCCAGCATCAGCGCCGGTCTCGCGAGCTCCTTTGACGTGGGCTACACGAGCGAGTTCTCCGGAAGCTCCGTACACGGCAAGAACTAC
Organism: uncultured Pseudomonadota bacterium; assembly: GCA_913060515.1. GTDB lineage: Bacteria > Myxococcota_A > UBA796 > UBA796 > CAJQPC01 > CAJQPC01. The sequence goes on from CAJXRZ010000059.1 coordinate 6,221, forward strand.
CTGCTCGGCCACCCCGTGACCGTGAGCACAGCGATGACGGTCAGCCACCTGAACATCATCGCCAAGGGGAGCGCAGCCAATGGACAGATCGCCTTGTACACAGAGAGCGGCGGCCAGCCCAGCGCCTTGGTGACCGAGAGCAGCGCACAGGCCATCACCACCGGGACGAACACCTTCGACGTGCCCGACACCGCGATCCCCGCGGGCACCTACTGGCTGATGGCGGTGTACGACGCCAGCGCCTACATCGGCGAGTCCTCTACCCCTCAGACCGTGTACTACACGGGCATGAGCGCCGGCTCGGCCATGCCGGATCCCATCGGGAGCCTGAACAGCTACTCCGGCGGCCCCCACAACTACTATCTGAGCGGTTTCTGATGGTGGTGTTCCGGTGATCGGCGCGCTAGGCCTTGGAAACAGGAGCCGCCATGACGCCCTTCGCTGAACGACTTGCAGTGGCCGTGCAGGACAAAGGTCCTGTGTGCATCGGTCTGGACCCTCACCTGCACCTGCTCCCAGTGCATTTCCGGGAGCAGTACGCTGGTCTAAACGGGGCCACCTTCCGCCAAGCGGCTGCCGGCGCCGTGCTGGATTGGGGCCTGGAGGTCTTGGAGGCCATCGCTGGCGTGGCCGCCGCGGTGAAGCCCCAAGTGGCCTTCTTTGAGCAGCTCGGAGCGCCCGGTGTGGCGGCCCTGGAAGCCTTGGTCGCGCGGGCCAAGGCCATGGGCCTGCTGGTCGTCCTGGACGCCAAACGCGGAGACATCGGCTCCACCGCTCAGGGCTACTGCCGAGCGACCCTGGACGACACCGGCCCACTGGGCGCCGACTCGGTGACCCTGTCTCCCTACCTGGGCCCCGAGAGTCTGCGGCCCTTCCTAGACTGCTGCGATGCCCAAGGAAAGGGGCTCTTCATCCTCGTGCGGACCTCGAACGCGGAGGCCGACGCCATGCAGGCCAATGGGGTCGCTGAGAAGGTGGCGGGGTGGATCTCGGCGTGGAACCAGAGCCGCTCCGGCCCCCAGGCCTTGGGTCCGGTGGGCGCAGTGGTCGGCGCAACGGTGCCATCCGAGGCCAGCGCTCTGCGGGCAGCCATGCCGCAGTCCTGGATCTTGGTGCCTGGATACGGGGCCCAAGGCGGCTCCGCAGCGGACACCCTGCCCTGCTTCCGCCAAGACGGCCTGGGCGCGCTGGTGAACAGCAGCCGCGGTGTGCTCTTCGCCAAGCCCGGAGAAGAAGCGCGGTACCAAGCCGATCATCAGGCTCTGGTACGCGAGCACGCCCTGGCGATGGCCGCCGAACTCAAGGCCCTGCACGCCGGCTGACTCTGGGGCTTCCCCTCAAGCGGCGCTCTGACTTGAAAAGGCGCTACCACAAGGCGGGACCTCTGGTAGTGTCGCTCCCATGACATGCGGGGGCCACTGTAGGCCCCCCCTCTAGGAGCACCTTATGAACCGCATCGCCGCCTGTCTGGCTGTCGGATCCCTCATCACCCTGTCCGCTTGTACAAAGGGCTCCGTCTCGGGCACCGTCACCGACGGGCTGAGCAAAGCTCCGGTCTCCGAGCTGCGACTGCTGGCCCGTTCCGAGGCGCCAGACCAGACCTGCAAGGTCTTTGAGACCACCACAGACGCCAGCGGCGCCTACAGCTTTGGTGAGCTCTGCGCGGGCCAGACCTACGTGATCTCCTCCGGCGACGAGGCCCGCTTCTTCACGGGCAACCAAGAGGTCAGCGGCGATGAGCAGTCGGCCGCCAACGAGCTGACCGCCTGGCGCGGTCCAGAAGGCGTCGGCGTATACCTGCTCAAGGCTGACGGCACCATGGAGTCCCAGCGCACCAAGGCCGATGTGGCATCGGCCACCCTGTTCGAGACCGAGCAGAGCGTGCGCTACCCCACCGGAACCCCTGGCTCCTGGCCTGCGGTCGCCTCGGGCGAGTACCTGGTGCTCATCGGCAAGGCCACCATCGAGAACCAGCAGATGTTCCCGCTGATCGAGTCCCCCGAGGTCAAGTTCAACCCCGACCGCGAAGGCCTCACCCACTTCAGCCTGGGACAAGAGTGGCTCTACATCGGCGCCAAGATCGATGAGGGCGTGTACACCGAGATGAACACCGAGCTGGACACCAGCAAGGTGGTCATGGCCGAGCACGGAGACCGCGCTGCCCAGTACATCCCTGCGGACGCTGTTCCAGCCGGAAAGTACGCCATGCTCACGAAGAAGGCACGGCGTACCTACATGTTTGAGATCGGCGCAGCGGCCCCAGCAGCCGAGGCTGGAGACGCTCCCGCCACCGAGTAGAACGCTCCGCCCGGTCGAAGACCGGAGCTACTCGAGGAGGTCTACCTGCGGATGCGGGTGGGCCTCTTTGAGTTTGTGCACCATCTCTCGGCTCCGGCCCCAAGCGGCCTCGAAGAAGTCCTCGAAGACCGGGTAGTCCTCGGGGGTGATGGGCTCACTGAACTGGGCCCACACCTTCTGACCAAAGCGTATGCCGCGATTGGTGGCCGGGATCACGGCATCTGTCCCCCACACCGCTGCCGGAACGACGGGAATGCCCGCATCGTAGGCCGCACGCACCAGCCCGGTGTAGACCCGCTCCAGGACGGTCTGCGAGCGTGAGCGGGTTCGCGTGCCCTCTGGATAGACGTGCAAGGCACGGCCAGAATGCATGAGCATCAGCGCTTCTTCCTTGGCGCGGGCCCGGTCCTTGGGGTCCTTGCGGTCAAAGAAGACAGCGCCGCCCAGGTAGCCGAGCAGCCCCATCACCGGGAACCAGAAGACCTCGGACTTGGAGATGCCCTGGGTGTGCCCCGCCCAGATGAGCAGGAGCACATCGACGAAGCTGCGGTGGTTGGAGATGAGCAGGTAGGGCTGCCCGATGGGGAGCTTCTCGCTGCCTTTGAGCTGGGGACGGGCAAAGAGGCCGATGCGCAAGATGCCCCAACTGGCCAGACGGTTGGTCCAGAAACAGTAGCGCTCACGCACCCCCCGAGGGAGCAGCCAGGTCGGCAGAGCGAAGAGCAAGCACAAAGCTGCGATCAACACTGCAATCACAGCGGCCCAAGGAACCAAGATGTAGCTGAACCACGTCATGGCCTCGCGGTTGTTCCAAAGCGCGGCTAAAGGGCGGGAACGAGGAAGCGGCTCAAGCATGATGGAACCCACAAAGATTGCCGAGATCCTGCAGGCCAGCCTGCCGGATTGCCAGGCTCTCGTCAGCGACAATGCCGGTGACAAAGAGCACTTTCAAGCAGAGGTTGTCTCCTCGGCTTTCGAGGGTCGCTCGCGCATTCAACAGCATCGCCTTGTCTACCAAGCCCTCGGGGATCACATGAAGGGCGATATTCACGCCCTTGCCCTGAAGACCTATACCCCAAGCAAGTGGCCCAACAAGGCTTAGGCCTTCGCCATACCTGGAGACGAAATGTCCGAACGCAGCGTTCAAGACTTCATCAAGGACCTGGTCACCCAGAACCAAGTCATGCTCTTTATGAAGGGCAACAAGTTCTTCCCAGCCTGCGGATTCAGCGCCAAGTCGGTGCAGATCCTCAAGATGAACGGGGCCACCTTCGAGACCTTCGATGTGCTCTCCGACCCCGACGTCCGCTCCGGCATCAAGGAATTCGCTCAGTGGCCCACCATCCCCCAGCTTTACATCAACGGTGAGTTTTTGGGCGGCTCGGACATCATGATGGAGATGCACGAGAACGGTGAGCTGAAGACCATGATTGAGGGCCTTAGCGCCAACTAAGATGCGTATTTGCGCCATGAAGCCCTTGGATCCCTGACAGGATCTGAGGGCTTTTTGCGTGGGAGAAGGCAGACACGGAGCTGCCATGCCAGAACCCACTGCCCTCGCCCGACAGACCAGTACGCCACTCTTGGCTGGACAGGGCGCTGACCAAGCCGACGACCACCTGGCCCCAGGTCCCCAAGATCACCTCCTGCAACACGCGAGCATGCTCCAGCAGGTCTTGAACCTTCCGGAGAGCGACGAGATGGTCCTCTCGATGCTCGAGAACGACATCGCACAAGAGTTCTCGCGGGTGGACGACGACCCCGAGCCGACGATGGAAGAGCTGCAGGGGCGTTCGGACGCCTTGGATCCCATGGCCAAACTGCGCCGTGGCGTCCCAGCACCGCCCGACGCGCCTGAGAGCGAGCTTGACCAGCGGATGAACATTCTGGACGGGATGGACCACGACACCGAGGACCTTCAGGCACGGAACGATGCGCTGAACCCGATGGCGCATCTGCAGAACACGGTGCCCGCCATGCCCGACAGCGACGAGCAGGCGCTGGACGAGAAGCTGGCCATACTCCATGACAAGCAGGTCGACCCCAAGGAGTTGGAGCAGCGCCAGGGCCAGCTGGACTCAAGCTACGACAAGAACCAAGACGATGAGTTGATGGAGATGCGCAGGCAAGCCCTGCGCCCGCAAGGCATCACAACCGAGGACATGATGGTCCTCGAAGACAAGCTGGCCCAGCTCGAGAAGATGGACGTGAAGTGGGACTACAAGACAGCGGCCAACCATCTCGAGTACGACGACCACGAGGACTTTGTCATCGAGCAAGCCAGGGCCCTCCGCAGGGGCTTGCCGCCGCTGGACAAGGAGACGCAAGCCCAGCTGACAGACCCCACTGAGCTCCCTGATGGACTCAAGCCCAAAGACGACATGGAGGCGCTGGAGTCCCTGGACCACCTGCCCCAGAAGGGCGACGATGCGCGGGCACGCCTGGACGCGCTGCAGGCCGGGTTGCCAAACGGACAGGCCCACAAAGACGAAGTGGAAGAGGCCGAGTACCAGATGCTCGGCCAGGAGGCGGGCCTGCTCCCGCCACCTCTGAAGCGCCAAGACTCCATCGAGGTCGTGGACGACCAGGCCGCCAGCAAGCAAGCCGCCTCAGCGAAGAGGAAGAACGACCGGGTCTACCAGAGCTTGAAGGGAGCCACCCAGCACGGCGGGCTGGACTTGGGTTTGGACATCATGAAGGAGCGGAAGTCCAAGAAACTCGGCCGTTTCATGAAATCCAAGAGCACCTACACCGACACGCTCAAGAGCCGCATCCCTGGATACGAAGTCGCAAAACAGGGCCAAAAGGCCCGGAAAGAGATGCACCGTATCAATGCCAGTGAATCCATGGCCAAGGGAACCGAAAGCAACGAGCTGCTCCAAGCAATCCTGGCCTGTGGCCTGTACTACCAGCGCTACAAGCGCGACAAGGCCATGATCAAGTCCGCCACATCGATCCCGACCTACGGCACGGGGCCAGTCGGCTCGGCGGTAAAGGCAGGCATCAAGAGCGTTGGCATCCCCGGCTCCTTCTGGGCCCGATATCTGCACGCCGGCAAGGGCAAGGGTCAAGGCAGCTACCAGAAACAGAAGATGACCGGAAAGCGGGGCAAAAAAATCGGGGACCTTCGGGACGTGCGCAACTTGCGCGCGCTTCTCTACTCCGCAGGCAGCGGAAGCCATGACCCACGGATGCAGAGGGTCGGCGGCGCGCTCGGCTCCAATGGGGAGGACCTGAGCAAGCGGGAGCCGTCCAAGGACAAGAAGATGCTCAATGGCTCCCAGGATGACTACCTGAGCTTCGCCGAGCGGAACGTCTACCAAGGGCTCAAAGACGGCACCATGACCGGTGATCAGGTGCCCGCTGAGATGATCTTGCCCATCCTCTGGCGCATGCACAAGATCTTCGCAACGGTCTCTCGCTACAAGTCCGAGCAGCTCACCATGCAAGACAAAGCTCTGGCGAAATACGAGGCTGAAAAGGCCAAAGCCGAAGCCAAGTTGGCCCAGGGCAAGAAGGCGACCATGCCCAGGATGTCGGCAGAGGCCAGAAAGGCGAGAAGGCGCCAGAACGATGCGGCCCGGCAAGCACAGATGGACAACCGCCCCATGGCGTCCATGGCAAACAGCGGTCCGGACCTCTCGCCAAACAAGGACCAGTCTATGGATCCGCTGGCTCCTCAAGGTGGATTCTTGGCGCACGCCAAGAACCTGGACAACATGCCGGAGCAGGGCCTGCCGGACACGGACCGGAAGACCGACGTGGAAAACGACCGGGTAGACGTGATTCAAGACACGGAGAAGAAGAAGGACAAAAAGCCCATGCTCCTGGCTTGACCCTCAGCCCTTTTGGTCCTCGTCCGAGTCCGCTCCAAAGCGCTTGGCGTCGTAGGCCGAGAAGCCCTCACCGTCGCCGCGCAGCAGCACATCGCAGTAGAAGCGCGTCTTCTTGACCACGTTGCCCAGGGCGTTGTGGTGAATGTTCTTGCGCAGGGCGACCAGGGTGCGGCGCTCGAACTTGTACTTGTCCCAGCGGTCGTCTCGGGCCTTCTTCTCAGCCTTGGCCTTGGCCTCGCCGGCGTCGACATCGGCCAGAGGGGCAAACAGGGTCTCCCGGTCCCAGCCCCAGGTGGCCAGGTCCTCATCGGAGAGGCTGTCGATCATGTGACGGAGCAAGGCTTCCTTGGCGGGGTCTGCCGCTGCCGACTGGGCCCACTTCTCCAAGGAGGAGGTCACCGGGCGGGAGTGCTTGGCCACGCCGATGGGGTCGCCCAGACCGCCTTCGACGGCGGGCTTGGCCTTGCCGTAGTTGACCGTGTCGGGCTCGTGGGGGATGCCGATGTGCTCGTAGATGCGCTTGAGCTGCGCCTCGGGGTCCGCGACGATGTCCTCGTACTTGACGTGCACGAAGGGGACCTGGGCGGTGCGCAGAAAGTCGGCCATCGCAGGCACGTAGCGCTCGAGCACCGGGTTGAAGTCGTAGGCCGCCTGGTAGTCGCCATCGAAGAAGCTGGCCGCGAAGCTGTCCCACACCGAGAGCGGGTTGCGCGTCAGGATGACGAAGTGGGATTTGGGGAAGAGCCGCGCGATGAAGGGCAAGATCAGGGCGTAGGCCGGGGTCTTGTCCAAGAAGTAGGGCTTGTCCTGGGTGGTCAGCATGCGGCCGTACATCACGTCGGTGTAGGCCCGCAGGGCGTCCAGATAGTCGTCCTCACCGCCAGGCATGTCCGCGACGAACTGCTTGAGGGCCGTGGCCGCCTGGAGCTGATCGAAGGGCGCCCGGTCTACGTTGTCGTAGAAACCCAGGTGCGCCAGGGGCGTGAGCAGGTGGGGCTCAGGGCGGCTGTAGATCTGCGTGTGCGCGCTGAGCATGCGCATGAGCAGAGTGCTGCCGGAGCGAGGAGGGCCGAGCACGAAGATGAGCTTGTCTTGCATACCTGCAAGCTAACCCCGTCCCCTGTGGGGTGACGTTGCTTCAGCCGGGTTGCACGCTATCTGCGCAGCCCTCGTCAACGCCCAAGGGGTCAGGACCCCAGTCCCCGAGCAGCTTGACCTCGGGGCGGAGCAAGACACCGGTCTGTTGGTACACCACCCGGCGGGCGTGCACGATGAGCTGCCGAAGCTCTTCAGAGCTCGCTCCCCCATCGTTCAAAAAGAAGTTGGCGTGCAGCTCGGAGATGACCGCGCCACCGATGCGGTGCCCCTTCAGACCGCAGGCGTCCAAGAGGCGTCCAGCGGAGTCCCCTTCGGGGTTGGTGAAGGTGCTGCCGCAGCTGGGCTTGTCCAGGGGCTGGGTGGCCTTTCGACGGACCAGGAAGCCCTCCCGCTGCACCATGCGTGCGCCGTCAGGGTCGGGGGAGAGCGCGATCTTGGCCCGGGAGACCACGGCACCGGCCGGCAGCGCGCTGTGCCGGTACGAGAAGCCACACTCCTCCGCCGTCAAGGTCACCACAGCGCCGCCGGGCAGGACCACCTCCACGGACTCAATGCGGTCTTTGGCCTCGCCCAAGCGGGTGCCCGCGTTCATCACGACCGCCCCACCCATGGTCCCGGGAACTCCGGAGAAGGGCTCGGCGCCGGCCATTCCGGCTTGGTCCAAGCGGTTGAGCAGAGCGTTGAGCTTCATGCCTGCCCCGACCCACGCGTGGTCCTCTGCGATCTCGAGCGCAGCCAGCTCCCCCTTGAGCAACAGCACCACACCGGAGATGCCCGCATCGTGGATCAAGGCGTTGGAGCCCCGGCCCAACACGGTCACACGGTCCACCACCGCCATGACGCCCTGGAGCTGCGCCAGTGTCTTGACCTCGACCAGGAGCTCGGCGGGGCCGCCGCACTTCCAGTAGGCCTTGCGGGTCAGGGAGGCCTGGGGTGTGAGCTTGGCGCCGGTGGCGCCCAGGGCGGTGATCACGTCGTCGGAGAGCATGCAGGGCCTCTAACTTCCGATCCACGCTCTCGGCTGCGATCTTTTTTACCCAGGTAAAACGATCACCCATTATACCCGGATAAAAGGAGTCTCCAATGTCGAGCCAAAGCACCGCTGTTCAAGCCACCGCCTTCTTGGGCCACAGCATCCTGTTCCAAGGTCCCATCCGCCAAGTCGCCGAGCGCGTCTGGGCCCACCACCAGAGCGACAACGCTCCGCTCGTCCTGCTCTTCAATGACATGAACGGTGAGCCCATCGACATCGATCTGCGCGGGGATCTGGCCCTGGCCTTGCTGGATTACCCAGAGACCCCGCCCAAGCCCAGGGGCCGCCCCAAGCTTGGGGTCACCTCCAAAGAGGTCACCCTGCTCCCCCGCCACTGGGCCTGGCTCAACGCCCAGCCCAAGTCTGCCTCGGCGACCCTTCGGGGCTTGGTGCAGGCCCAGATCGACAGCGGCGTACAGGACCCGGCTATCGCTCAGCGGCGCTGCTACACCGTGATGCAAGCCCTGGGTGGGAACCTGCCAGACTTTGAGCAGGCCTCGCGCTTGCTCTTCCGCAACGACGTGGCGGGCTTTCTGGATGCCATCGGTGATTGGCCCCCCGACCTTCAGGGCTATCTGGCCTCCTTCCTGCCAAAGCCGGATCAAGCCTGAGCCACGGTGTAGCATCCCGCCATGCTCTTGCTCTTGCTCTCCTGTGCCCCCATGCACCGGGTCGGCGCCAACTTCGGCGCCGGCCTTCAGTCCTCCTTGGTCGATGAGAACGGGGACCCCAAACCCGAGCTCCAGGCCGCAGCCCAGGCCTTGGGGCAGTCCCTCGTTGGCGGTGCCCTGGATGGCCTGAACGACGAGGAGAAGGTCCAGGCCATCCAAGCGCAGGTCGAGGCCTTGATCGCTGCCCTGGGGCCTCAGATCGCAGCCGTGCTCGGGGAAGAGATCGGACCGGCCTTGCAGGAGCAGCTCTCCGCCGCCGTCACCCAGACCCTCGCGCAGATCCGCAACGGCCAAGGCAAGAAGGACATCGAGGCCATCGCAGCAGGCATCTCCGCGGCGGTGGTTCGCGGCCTGGCGGAGAAGGGCGGACCGGCCCTGGCCAAGGCCTTGGAGGAGGATCTGGGCCCCGCCCTCAAGCTGGTACTGGAGCGGGACCTGAACCCCGTCATCCAAGCCCAAGCACCCGCCCTCGCCGGCGAGGCCACCAAGGCCGCCTCCAGCGCCCTCACCGCGCAGCTCGCCACGGACTTGAACGGCCCCCTGGGGGACGCCCTGCAGGCCAGGGCCGATGCGGTCGTGGAGAACGCACGCGCTGCAGCCGAGACCGAAGGCGAGCGCTGGCAGAGCTTCTTCTGGAGCGCGCTGGTGGGCATCGTCGTGCTGGTGCTCGGTGGCGGCGGCCTGAGCTTCAGCTTGATTCGTCAGCTTCGCCAAGCCAACGGGCTGCGCGCTGCCCTGGACCTGGTGACCACCAACATCAAGCGCAGCGAGGCCGAGGCCCCCATTCGCGAGATGACCCAGCGCATCAAGGTCGAGGGCAAGGACACCGCTGGAGGACAGGCGCTCTCTGAGTTCCTCAAAGAGCGCAAGCACAACAAGATTGAGCTGGACCAGTAGTCCGCCCAGTCTTCCTGCCTCAGAGCATGCTGGCGATGCCGCCACACAGGAACACCAGCACAGGCGCTCCAAAACACATGCCCAGAACGATGGGCAGCATCCAGGAGATGGGCTCCTTCTCCGGTCCTTGTCCGGTCAGAACCTTCTTGGCGAGCCACCGGAACTTGCCAAAGTACGCCGCGCCCCACATCGGCGTGCTCGTGAGCATCTTCAGCTCTCCGCCCACCACGCCGGCTGGGTAAAAGAAGCTGGCAAAGGCCATTTTCTGCTTGCTGCTCAAACGGGCGACGGCGTCTGGATCGGCGGTCTTGGCGTGATAAAAGGCCATGACACCGATGCCCTTTTGAAAGCCCCGCGGCAGACTACTGGGGTCCAAGGAGCTGGCGTTGTCCTGAAGCCAGGTCAGGTCCACATCCAGGTCGGCCGAGCTCAGGTGCTCCACCTCCCGGACCATGATGACCTGCGTCATCTTGGTAAAGCCCACATCCCAGTAGAAGGGACTGCGCACTCCGACCCAACGCCCCTCTTCCTCCAGGACAACGTTGCAACCAATGGCCTCAAGCGACTCAGACACACCCACGGGCACCTCCAGGGTGCACAGGGTAACTCCTCGCGCCACGCAGCATCCTCTTGTCCATTCGGGAGCCCGACATCGAGAACTTCACCCCACTGGCCTCCACCCTTGGCGGCGTCCTGATCGGCCTGGCCGCTGCAACACTCCTGCTCTTCAACGGCCGCATTGCCGGAATCAGTGGGGTTCTCGGTGGGCTCTTCGGGGCACAATCGGGTGACCGGACCTGGCGACTGAGCTTCCTGGCAGGCCTGCTGGCAGGCGGCATGGCCCTGTTGGCCTTCGCCCCCCAGGTCTACGTGGACACCCTCCAGCTCCCCCTCTGGGCCCTGGGCATCTCCGGACTGCTGGTCGGGGTCGGGACCCGCATGGGCGGCGGCTGCACCAGTGGACACGGCGTCTGCGGACTGCCCCGTCTCTCCAAGCGCTCCTTCGCGGCGGTGGGACTGTTCATGTCCAGCGGGGGCGTGGCCGCCTGGGTCACGATGAACTGGGTCTTGGGGGGCGCAGCATGAACGCCTCAAGTGCGACGCATCAAAACACCCTCGCGCGCAGCATCGTCGCGGCCGTGGCCGGCGTGGTCTTCGCCCTTGGACTGGGCTTGGCGGGCATGACGCAGCCTGGCAAGGTGCTGGCCTTTCTGGACGTCACCGGCGACTGGGACCCCTCCTTGGCCTTTGTGATGGGCGGCGCAGCCATCACCTTTGGGATCTGCTACCGCCTGACCATGCGGCGCCAGAGTCCCGTCTTCGACTTGAACTTCAAGATGCCCGAGAACGAACACATCGACCTGCGCCTGGTCGCAGGCTCAGTGGTTTTCGGCTTGGGGTGGGGGCTCGGCGGCTTTTGTCCTGGACCGGGCGTGGTCAGCCTGGCCTCGGGCGGCAAAGGAGCCTTGGTCTTTGCCGCGACCATGTTGCTGGGCATGGCCGGCTTTCACCTCTGGCGGGATCGCGTAGACTCCCCCCCAGCAGGTGACGATGGCCAAGAAGAAGCGCAAGAACAAGAGTCGGTCCAAGCCTAGCGCTGCAGCACCCTCTGTCGCGCCCACCGCCCCCAAAGCGGCCCTGAGCGCTCCCCCGACCCAGCCGAGCCCCAGCCCTGCCAAGCCCCCAGGTCGGGGGCGGCCAAACGCACTCTGGATCCCGGTGCTCTTGGCCGCCTTGGCCCTGCTGCTCTACGCCCAGACCCTGAGCTTCGACTACGCCCTGGACGACAACTCGGTCATCTCCAGCAACCGCTGGGTGCAGCAAGGCCTGGCCGGGGTCATTCCCCTTCTCGAGTCCAGCTACTGGGAAGGCTTCTTCCAGGGCTACGCCACCTACTATCGGCCGCTGCCGATGATCAGCTACGCCCTGGAGTTCGAGTTCTTCGGCTTTGATCCTGGCGTCTCCCACGGCGTCAACGTCTTGATCTACGCGGCCACCGCAGCGCTGGTCTACGGACTGCTCCACCGCCTCACCCACGCCCGTGGCGCCTCCGCTCTGGGCGCCGCCCTCTTCGTACTCAGCCCCCTCCACGTCGAGGTCAGCGCGAACATCAAGAGCCGCGACGAGCTGATGGCCCTGGCCTTTCAGCTCGCCGTCCTGAGCCTGGGCCTGGACCTGGCCCGCACCCCCACCCTCTCCAAGTCTGGACGCGCATGGCGAATCGCGCTGGCCATGCTCTGCATGCTGGCGGCCCTGCTGACCAAGGAGAACGCCCTGGTCACGGTGGCCTTGCTCCCCCTGACCCTGTGGTGCGGGACCCAGATCCGCGCCAAGGCCATCGCCGCCTGGAGCGCCGCCTTGACGCTCCCGCCGCTGCTGCCCTACTTCATCCAGCGCTACCGGGTGACCGGCCACGTCCTCAAGGTGCAAGGCGAGGGCAGCGAGCAGCTCGTGAACAACGCGGTCTGGGCCGCCCAGGACTGGAGCGAGTCCATGGGCATGATCTTCTGGATCTTCGCCGACTATGCGCGCCTACTGCTCTTCCCTCGGCCCTTGGTTTGGGACCGCAGCCTGGGCTACATCCCTCTGGCCGGAATGGACCACCCCCAGGCCATCGCTGGGCTGCTGCTGGCCCTGGTGCTGACCGGATTGCTGGCCTGGCAGCTGCCCAAGCGCTCCATGTGGGGCTGGGCCCTGGGCTGGATGGCCATCGGCTACGCCATCCCAAGCAACGTGCTGGTGCAGGTGGTGGGCTCCACCATGGCCGAGCGCTACCTGTACCTGCTGACCGTGGGCTTCTGCGGCATCCTGGCTTGGGGCTGCGCCAAGCTGGTCGAGCGCCATGGCAAGTGGGTCTGGGGCGTGGGCGTGGCCCTGGCGCTGCTTTGGGCAGGCCTGAGCCTGGAACGCATCCCCGACTGGCGCAATACCGGACAGCTGGTGGAGGCGGACTACCCCAAGTCGCCTGGAAACCCACGCATCGCGGAGTCCTACCTGGGACTCCAGAACCGCCGCATCACCATGGCCACGAGCGGGGGGGAGAAGAAGGCGGCCCAAGGGGCCCTACAAGGGGCACTTCGCACATCCAAGGCGCTGCTGCTCGAGGACGAGCGGCGCTACAACTTGCTGGCCCCCGGCATGTTCTGGGCGGCCGGCAATGCGGCCTTTACCGACCAAGACTGGCCTCAGGCGCGGCAACACTTCGAGGCGCTGGTTCGCGCCAAACCAACCCACTTCCAGGGATGGTGGCGCCTGGGGTATTCCTGCTTTGAGCTCCAAGATTACCCGTGCAGCTCCGCGGCCTACTACGAGGCACTCACCCACCGTCCCAAGCAGGGCTTCGCGCCGGGAGACGACGTGCTGCTCCAGGACTACTACTTCAACCTCTGCTTGGTAGAGCAGAAGCTGGGCGCCTGGACCGAGAGCTTGGAGAGCTGCGGTGGCGCCTTGTATTGGGAGCCGAACCACGCCCGGGCGACGGCGGGGATGGGCATCGCCCACGAGATGTTGGGCAACCCGAGCGAGGCAAAGCGCTACTACGAGAAGGCCTTTGCTCTGGACCCAAGCCTAAGGCCGCGCCCCTGAGTCTCGGTCCATCACAGCCGTATGGGCGCGCACCCCGGCAGCAGCTCCTGGGGGTCCAAGTCCAAGTGCTGAAGCACCCCGCCCACCAGGTCCGCCGAGGTCGGCGCGGAGATGTCCTCCCGCAGAGCGCCCGACTCTCGGTCCATGCCTTGGGCCGCCATCGATCCATCGGTGCTGCCGATGACCCGGCCGCCGGAGATGCCTCCACCGATGAGCAAGGCCGAGGTGTAGGGCCAGTGGTCCTTGCCGCCTGAGGCGTTGAGCACGGGGGTTCGGCCCATCTCGCTGAGCACCAGCACCAGGGTGCGGTCCAAGCTGCCTTGGGCCTCCAGGGCGCTGAGAAGGGTGTGCAGATCGCCAAAACTACCTTCCAAAGCCCGCGACTGGTTGCCGTGGTTGTCTTGGTGCGAGTCGTAGACGGTGCGCATGGGCAGCTGCGCCTGGAGAATCAAGCTGCGGCAGAGCTCGGCGTCCAAGGCCGCGATGGCCCGCTGCAGGTCGCTCTCCCCCGTGAGCAGCTCGCCTTGCTCCAGCAGGCTGGGCAGACGCCCCAGGGAGTCTCCATAGGCCTGCGCTTTGGGGTCCTGCCCCAAGGCCACTCCTTCTAGATACTGTTGGACCAACGCCTCATTGGGCATCTGCCGGGTGTCCTGGATGAGCTGCACCGCATCGGGGCTGGCCGAGAGCAGGGCCTGTCCCTGGTCCCCGGGAAAGCGTGGTCCCGAGAGCGCCAAGAAAGGAATGGCGGCATCCCCCGCCAGCCGCCCTCCCACTTGGCTGGCCAGGTCGGCCTGGCGGCTGTCTCTGGACCCGGTCAACATCAGCCTGGCGCAGGCCGTGTGGGAGATGCTGCCCACCGCCAGACCATTGACCACCAGCGCTCGTGCACCAAAGTCCTCAAAGACGCGACGAACGCTGGGTCGGCTCTCGGCATCGGCAAAGTCAATGCCCCCAGCCTGGGCTGGCAGGGACTCGGCGTCCCCGGCGATGCGCGTGCTCTCAAAGTGTGGGTCAAAGACGTAGGTGGGGTCCCAGCCGCCATCGTTCCAGTACACGACCACGCGGTGCTCGCTGGCGGCGTGGGCGACCCGACTCAGCAGCGGGGCGCTCAGACCCAAGGCCGCCAAGCCCCCCAAGAATCTCCGGCGGGTCAGGGCCACAGGGTCACCCGCTCGGTCCACACCAGACCGTCCTCCAGCAAGGTCTCGGGCAGAGCCTCGGTGCGCACCAGCATGAACTCAGCCCGACCCAGTTCGGGATCTTGGCTGCCGCGGGCGACCAGGTAGCGCTCCCCAGCCTGGAAGCTCATCGTGGCGCCCTGGGTCTCCACAACCCGGCTCCCCAGCGCCTGCTTGTCGAAGGCCCGGGCATCCAGCGCATCCCAGCTCTCGCCAGTCCAGCGCTCACTCCAGGTGTCCTCGCCCAGGGCATCGCTGCGGCTGTGTTGCACATCCTGGGTCCAGCTCTCCTGCGCGGAATCGAAGATGCGCAGAGCAGGCTCCCAGCGGTCCACCACATCCAGAGCGACCCGCTCCTCCAAGAAGATGGCGTCGTCCTGGCTCAGCCAGACCTCGCTGGCGAAGGGCTCCCCTGACAGGGCCTCCACCCAGCTCACCTCAAAGCGCCCGGGGCCCAGCTCCAAGAGGGTGGCGTTGACCTCCAGAGACCCCAGACCTTGCTCCGGCAGGCTGGCTTGAGGGGCCGGGATGTCCTGCCCCGGTGCCCCTTGGGCCATCCAGAGGGTGAAGGCGTCGATCTCTCCCTGACTGACCCCTCCCCCGGGCGGCATGGAGCCTTCCGCCATGCGCGTCAGAGCGCGCGCTCCCCCCGACGAGGCCAGGCTGAGCGTGTGCAGCTGCACGCCCCCTTCCGAGCGCAGAGCGCCGTGACAGGCCGTGCAGTGGGTTCGCAGAGTGGGCGCCGCGTGGGTGCTGTAGTCGCTGATCGACTCAGGCTCCGAGCTCACGCAGGCCAGCAGGAGAGTCCACATCAGTACACCAGCGCCTGTGGGTGCCGGACCAGCGCCTGAAGCACCAGGTCCCAGGCCACCTCGGGGGCATCCCACGCGCCGGCGTCCAGGTAAAGCTGCCAGAGGGCATCGACCTGGGGGTCCTCCGGCAGCACCGGCTCGCTGAGGATCAGGGTGTGCAGCTCAGCGATCTGTGCCCGCACCTCGGACTCGTTGCTGGGGCCCGCCAAGGAGACCGCCTGGGCCAGCTCCCGGGCCACCCACGCCATGCTCAGGTGATGCCCCAGACTGGGGGTCCCGTTCTCGGCGAGCACCGCAAAGTCATCGCTGCCGCCAGCCAGCACGCGGCGCTCCGGTGACCAGAGCAAGGGCTCAAGGCGCTGCGAGAGGTCACCGCCCCCAAGCCTCTCCCCCAAGTCCACCGCGACGCTGTAGAGCTGCTCGTTGCTCAGCGTGCGGCCTTGGGGGCTGCGGTACTGCGCGCTTTGAGTCAGCTGGAGCGCCCGGTCCTGCACCGATGCGGTGGGCCCCCACTCCAGGAGCGGGTCGCTGTCCTGGAGCGCGCGGCCCAGCAGGCTCTCGGCGACAAACTGGGTGGTGCACAGTCCGTAGCGCGGGTCTGCCGCGATGTGCTCGCCCAGGTGGGCCAAGTCCCCAAGCGGGGCCCCGTAGTAGGCCGGCTCCACCCAACTCCGGAACCAGTCCTGGGTGAAGGTGGAGTACACCGCGGCCTCATCGATGGGCTCGTTCACCGAGCGCTCCGAGAAGCCTCCCAGCGCGGCGGCCAGGGGGTCCAGAGCGGCGTGACAGGACTGACAGGCGTCCTGGCTCTGGGCGGCCGCCTCGCTGGCCTGGAGGTCCTCGGGGGCCAAGGCGAACTCGAACTCCCCCTCCCGGTCCAAGAAGTCCGCGCACAGGAAGATGCGGGCCACCGCGTTGGCCCTCTGGCGGTTCATCGAGGTCGCATCCCCGTCGATGACCAGCCAGAGGGTCGGGCTGGAGAGCAGACCGGCCATGGGCCGGCCATCGGGCGGCACCTCCAAGCTCCACGCCTGCGCTGGCTCCGGCCATGCCAGCGCCTGTGCCTGTGCTTGCCCCAGCGGCAAGCTCTGGGCCGTGACCACCTCGCTGAAGTTCCGGTCCTCGGCGATGATCTGGCGCACGTGCTCCAGGGGCGCCCACCCCAGCTCCCGGTGTTCGGTCTCGCTCAACTCGAAGCGACGCGGGGTCGAGCGCAGCGCGACGGCGGTGTGCAGGCGCGCGTTGTAGTGCCAGGCCATCTGCTCGGCGAAGGCGGGCTCAGAGACCCAAAGCTGTGCGTACTCCTGGACTTTGCCCGGGTTCAGGCGCACGTCCAACAGCTCCTCCGGGCTCGCCCGAATGCCACGTAGATCCAGGCTCATGCGTGCCAGATGGGCGACGGGTTCAATGACCTCGACCGTGGGGGTCAGGTCACCTGCTGAATCGCAGGACAGGAGCAGGAGGAGCAGCACGCTGTGCAAGATGCCACAGGCCTCCCCGCCCTACATTCCCCAGTCCAGGCTGAGCCCAATCCGCGCGCCGGAGCGAATGCTCTCAATCTCCTCTGACCCTTGGGTGACCCGGGCCGGAGAGTTCAGCAGGTTCTGGCCCTTGACCTTGACCTTAAAGCCCGCGGGCAGGCCCTTGCTGACCACCAAGTCCAAGCCGTGGGTGGGCTCCAGGATGGTGTCGGGGATGCCCAGGGCGCCGACCTCTTGGATGCGCGGACCGGCGACGTTGTAGAGGGCGGTGAAGCCCAGTCCCGAGTCGGGGTTTTGGTAGCCGGCTTGCACGTTGAAGACCCAGGGAGACTGGCCTTGCAAGGGCCGCTCGCTCGAGGTCTGAATGCCGCTGCCTTCGGCCAGGGTGACCCGGCTGCGAATGAGGGAGACGTTGCCGGCCACGAAGAAGTCCGGCGCCGCGGGCACCGCCTTGCGGCCCTCGAGCTCAATGCCCAAGTTGTTGGCGGACTCGGCGTTGGCGAAGGTGACTGGGTTGCCGCCGCTGGGCACGATGACCATCTCGATGGGGGCCACAAAGCGCTTGCCGAAGAGGCCCACGCTGACGCTCTCACCGGCTCGGGGGTACCACTCCCAGCGCAGGTCCACGTTGTGCAGAATGGCGCGCTGCAGATCCGGGTTTCCAAAGACCGCCCGGCCGCCGGTCACGTCAAAGAAGGTGGCTGGTGACTGCTCGCGAAAGTCTGGACGGGACACGGTGCGGCCATAGGCGGCCCGCAGCTGCATGGTGTCGCTCAGGCTAAAGGCGAGGTTGCCGCTGGGGAGGAAGTCGGTGTTGTCGATGGCGGCTTTGACGGGGGGCGCGTCCGGGTCAAAGCGGGCGTAGGTGGTCACTTCCTGCACCGAGCGCTCCACCCGGAAGCCCGCCATCGCGCGCCAGGGGCCGGTCCCGCCGCTGAGCATCATGTACCCAGCTTGGATTCGCTGCTGCGCCAGGTAGTTGTCGGTGGCTTGGGTGTTGTCTTGGAGCTGAAAGCCCTGGGGACCGATGGTCTCCGGGGTGAAGTAGCCGGAGCTGTCCCCTGCCAGCACCGAGTCGATCTCCTGGTTGTCCGCGGCGAACTTGTCGAAGAAGCGGTAGCGGCGGGTGTCGACTTGGCGGTCCCGAACCCGGGCGCTGCCCCCCACCTTCAGAGCGCCGTCGAGCCACGCCACCGGCTGGGTCAGGCCCACCCCCACGTCGTGGTTGGTCTCGGCCAGCTCCGAGTAGAGCACCCCGTTTCCGAAGGAGCGGGTGGACAGACGCCAGGTATCGGAGCCCTCCTGGTACTCATCGGTCCAGTGCCGTCGATCCGGCTCCAAGCGGGTGGCCACGCTGTAGGCGTAGCGCCAGTCCAGCTCCAGGCCGCTGTCCACGGGCAAGACGTGCTCGCCCGAGAGCTGGTTGAACACCAACTGACGCTCGATCCAGCGCACGCGGCCTTCACGGATGATGGCGTTCTCATCCCGGGCAAAGCCCTCGTAGGTGCGGGACTCATAGGAGCTGTCCCGGTTGACCAGGGAGACCAGGGAGACCTGGTGCTGCCCCAGCTCTACGCCGGCCGCCATCATCGCGCCCAGCCCCACGCTCTGCTGGGTGGACTGGAAGCGGTAGGTGGAGCTCGGCTCCATGCCCTCGCCGGAGAGCACATACCAGGTGCGCTCATAGTCCAGCTTCTTCCAGCTCTGGCCGTAGTTCACACCGACCCGGACGCCCGCGCTCCGGTCCTTTCCGAAGGAGTGCCCAAAGCCTGCGCCAATGTCCAGACCAAAGTCTGCCGGGAGCTGCCGGGAGTTCAAGACCCAGCGGTTGGGCAAGGACTCGCCATAGGCCTCCAGATCCTCGGGTGAGTAGCCCGGCGTGAACATGTCCCCCTGCACCAGAGCCTCATCCCCGCTGGCGGCGTCCAAGCCGGCGGGCAGGGCCCGGTATCCCGCGCCGAAGCCCAGAAAGTCCGTGGGGCCCCTCTCTCCCGTCAGCCCCTGCTGGAAGGTGGTTCCGTGGCGGTAGGCGCCGGAGATGCCCACGCTCAAGAAGGGCTCCGGGGGTGCCATGCGGGAGCGCAGCTGCACCACACCACCGCCGAACTCGGCAGGTTGGTCCGGCGACATGGTCTTCTGGATCACCACGGAGTCCAAGACGCTGGCGGGGAAGAGGTCCAGGGGGACCACCCGGCGCTCCGGCTCGGGGCTGGGCAAGCTGGAGCCATTGAGGGTGGTGGCCGAGTAGCGGTCGCCCAGGCCGCGCACGTAGACGTAGCGTCCGCCGACAACGGTCAGCCCTGTGACCCGGGACAGGGCCGAGGCCGCATCCGAGTCTCCGGAGCGGGACATCTCCTCGGCGCCCAGAATCTCGTTGACCGTATCCGCCTCCCGGCGCTCCTCCAGCAGCTCCGCCGCGCCGCCCTCCACCCTGGGAGCCAGGACCACAAAGTCCTCGCCCTTCACACCGGCAGGGATCAGCTCCAGGGTGAGCTGGGTCTCCGACTCCGGGGCGATGGTGACCGTCGGGGAGAGCGTGCTGTAGCCCCCCAAAATCACGCTGAGTTCCAGATCTCCGGCCGGAAGCTCCAGGGTGAAGTTGCCCTTCTCGTCGCTCACAGCCTCGGCATCCAAGCCGCGCACATAGATGCGGGCGCCGGGCATGGGTCGCCTGTCCTCGGCGTGCACGAGGGTGCCGACCAGGGTGCCTGGGGGACCCAGATCCTGGAGCACGACAGGCTCTGCCGGCGCCTCGATCAGAGCCCCTCCGCCTTTGGTGAGGAGCACTTCAGTGACCTGCTCGTCCTGGACGGAGACCGTCCAAGACTCCGATCCAATCACCAGCTGGTGCTCTCCTGCTGGCAGGTCCGTGGAGAAGCCCCCTTCCCCATCCGAGGTCACCACGCGCCCGCCCACCTGAAGCATCGTCCCAGCGGCTGGGGTGCCATCGGCGTTGAAGACGATGCCTTCCACCTGTCCATCCGCGAGGGCCTGCGCGCTGATGAGCAGGGCCAGCATGAGCGGGTTCATCGACATCCCCCGTCTTCCACGCAGAGCTCCATGGCCCGGCGCAGGGCGGTGGCCCGAGTGAAGACCGCGGGGTCCGAGATGCCCTTGAGCAGGGCGTCGGCCTGGGTGGCATCGCCGCTCTGGTACCAGGAGTAGGCCAGGCCGTAGCGCACCTCGTCCTCCTGCAGCAATCCCAAGCGGTCCAAGCGGGTGGACAGGGAGATGGCGCGCTCGTAGCCCTGGATCTCGAGCAGCAAGCCCAGACGTTGACGGGCCGCATCCTTGGGGTCTGGCACCCGGGCGTTCATCATCAGCGCCCGCTCTGGCTGTCCAGCCCGGCGGAAGCACTCAGCGGCCTCCAGGGCCAGCTTGGGCTGGGACTCCACTGCTCGCTGGAGCAGCAGTGCGGCCGTCAGAGGCATCTCGGCGGCCAGATACAAACGGGCCAAGTGAAGGGGCAGCTCTTCGTGCTCGGGATGCAGCAACAAGGCCTGCTCCAGCACCACCAGCCCCTGCTCCGTCTGGCCTGCCCGGTGCATGGCCTCGCCGACGACGATCTGCGTCTCGACGCTCAGACCGCGCTCGGCCTGGATCTGGGCGCCCAGGTCCCGGGCCGCCTGGTAGAGCCCGAGCTGCACCAGGAGCAGCACCCGCTGCTCGTCGTACATGGACTGCTCGGGGAACTTGGCGCTCGCCTCTTCCAGAACCTGCCAAGCCCCGACCAAGTCCGGCTCGTCCAAGCCAGAGAGGGCCCGCGCCAGGTGGGCATAGAGGCGGGGCTCCTCGGCGCCAGCAGCCATGGCCGCCCGCAGCTCCCGCACAGCGGCTTCGTTGTCCTGGCTCTGCAGGGCCAGCAGGGCCAACAAGGTGTGATAGCGGGCCTGATCCAGCTCTGGATGGCTGCTGTCGACCTGCTTCAAGGCCAGCGCTGCGCGCTCCCAGTTCCCATCGCCGATGAGCATCGCAGCCAGAGAGAGCTGCTCCTCAGGGTCCACACTGGGGACCTCCTCGGCAGCGTCCTTGGACGCACGACGTTCTTGCGCCAGGCCTTCGCCAAAGGCGGCGCCCAACACGCTCATCAACAGCAGGGGGAGCAGGCTCTTCACTGGAGCTTGAACTGCAGGGTCTGTTGCATGCGGGTGGCCACGGGCAGCCCTTCGTAGGTGGCTGGCTCAAAGCGCCAGTCCATCAAGGCCTCCTTGGCCGCCTGCTCAAAGACACCGGCCGGCTGGGCTTCGAGAACCCGGACCTCTTCCACCGAGCCGTCGAGCCCAACGCGAAGACTGAAGGTCACGAAGCCTTCGATGTTCTTGGAGCGCGCACGGGAGGGGTAGACCGGCTGGGCCTGGTTGATGGGCCGCGGGGGCGCATCCACGGTGTCCTGGGTCATGATCACATCGCTGACATCGCCCAGCAGTCCTTCGGCCATGGCGCCCATGCCGGGGTTGGGCAAGCCCAAGTCCAGGCCACCAAGACCCGCGCCCAAGTTGGGCAGCGGCGCCCGTGCGCTGGGCGCGGCCTTCTTGGGCCGGGCCTTGCGAGGACGCTGCTTCTGCTTGGGTGGCGGAGGCTTGGGGGCCGCGTCCAGTGCGATGGAGGCGCGCTCCTCGACTTGGGGGGCGTCGGTCCCGCCCAAGTTCAGGCCCACCAACAAGGAGAAGACGCCGGCGCTGCCGGCCAACATGCTCAGGGCGCCCATCAGGGGTGCGGGAATGTTCATCTCAACCCTCCTCGGCGTCGGTGATGACGCCCACGTTCTCGGCCCCTGCCAGACGGCAGCGGTCCACCACTTCAATCAAGGTCTCTGCCGGCACCGAGCGGTCGGTCACGACCACAACAGCCGGCTCACTGGCACCCGCCAGCATCTCGCGCATGCGGGACTCCAGCATCCAGGCCTTGACCGGGACATCGTCCACGTAGACCTGCTGACCCGCGTCCACGTAGACACGCACAGCCTTGGTCGAAGCTGGCGAACTTGAGCGCGCACTGGGCCGCTCGATGTCCAGCTTCATGTCTTTGGCGAAGGTCGTCGTCACCATGAAGAAGATGAGCAGGATGAAGACCACGTCGATCAGCGGACTGATGTCGATGTCCCGGTCCTGGTGCTTCTTGCGCCGAAACTTCATGCCGCCTCCCGGTGGCTCATGTGGGCTGCCAGCAGCTCTTCCACTTCGTCGATCTCAAGCTCCAAGCGGTCCTGCTTCATGGCCAGCAAGCGCCCAGCGATGACGCCCGGGATGGCCACGGCCAGCCCAGCCTGGGTGCTCACCAAGGCCTGAGAGACGCCGCCGGCGATGCCACCGCTGCGCGAGAACAGGGTCATCGTGGCGAGAAAATCGAAGGTCTCAATCATGCCCGTCACCGTGCCAAGCAAGCCGGCCAGGGGCGCGATGGCGACGATCAAGGTGATGGTCTTGCTGCCAGCTTGGAGTCGTTGGCGGGCTTGGTCTATGACCAACTGAACCCGGGGCCGAACCTGGGTGGGATGCGCCTGCGCGGCGGCAACCCCCTCAGCGAGGGCCTGGTCCACCACGCCACTGGGCTGGAGCGTGCCAGCCTCGGCGGAAGCGAGAAGCGTGCGCAGGGCACCGCTCCGGCCACGGCGAAGCAAGGCCAATCGCTTGCCCAGAGTCCACCACAGAATGAGGGTGGCGATGGCCAGTGGGGGCATGACGAAGCCGCCTGCCTTCCAGACCTCTAGGGCGTGCTCAAGCAAGCTGCTGCTCCGCGTTGCTGAGCCCGTTCTCGGGCGCGTCGATGGCGTTGACCATCTGAAGGGCGGCCCGGTCCAGCTCGGAGAGCACCGCCTCGGTCTTTCCGCCGATGGCGTTGCCCAAGAGCACTGCGGGAATGGCCACGACCAGGCCCAGCTGGGTGGTAATCAGGGCCTCGGAGATGCCTCCGGAGAGCATCTTGGGGTCCCCCGTGCCGAACTCGGTGATGATGTCGAAGGTCGAGATCATGCCGGTGACGGTGCCGAGCAGACCTAGGAGGGGGGCCACGGCAGCGATGACCAGAATGGCCGGCCCCAGGCGCTCCAGGCGCGGCGTCTCTCGCAGCAAGGCCTCGCTGGCCAAGTCTTCGATTTGCTCCCGGGCCATGCCCCGGGCGGCGAGCACCGCTTGGGCAACGCGCGATGCGGCGCCGTCGGCCTGTGCAGCGCTGATGGCGCCCTGAAGGTCCCCGGCTTCCAAGGCCTTGCACACGGCGTCAGCCAGGGCTCCGGGCTTGCCAGCGCTGCGCAGAATGAGAAGGCGAATGCCGGTAATCAAGAAGGCTGCGATGCCCAGGCCCAGGATGATCCAGCCGACCACGCCGCCGCCCTCCATTACCTGGCCCAGGGTCTTGGCGGGCTGCTCCTCCATGCGCTTGTCCAGGTTCTCGTACAAGAACACGGGCAGCTTGGCGGGAAGCTCGCCGGCCCCCAGCGCCCGTGCAGCAGCGGAGGCCTCGGCCGGCCAGAGCTGCAAGCGGCCCTCTCCAGCAGGGGCCAGCGCGCCAGCTTGGCCTTGACTGACGCCATAGCTGGCGATGTTGCCCAGGCGCACGATCTGGCCCTGGGCCTCGGATCCGTCGTTCAAGAAGAAGGCGCCCTCCTCCACCCGAACCTGACCACCCTCTGCGATGCGCTCGGAGGCGGCAGTGAAGACACTACGCAAGGCAGCGGCCTCGGCCTCGGGACCGGTCACTTCGCTGGGCAGCTCGATGCCTTCCAGGGTGGTGCGGGCCTGCATCAGCAAGGCACCCACCCGGTCGGCGTCCTCTTCAGCCGAGAAGCTCGCACGCTCGGCCTGGTTCAGGGTCTCCTCCAGCTTGTCGGCCTGAAGGGTCTGGAAGATCAAGCGACCCTGCAGCCCTTCGGTCTCCGCCTCAGAGGCGCTGAGCTGGGCCTCGCTCTGCTCCTTGAGAGCCTCGGTTGCCTGAATGAGGGAGCTCTTCTCGGCCTTGAGGTAGGCGAACTCTTTCTGGTAGGCCGCGTCCAGGTCAGCAGCCTGAGCGGCCCCTCCCAAGAGCGAGGTCAACAGGGCGAGGAGCATCACTGCACACCTCCAGCAACCAGCGCACCGGGCAGCTCAAAGAAGCCCACCCGAATCTGCTTCTCCAGGGCATCGAAGAGCTCGAGAATCTGCTGCTGCTCGGTGGTCTCGTCCGTGCGTTGCCACACCCAGGCGCCCCCATCGCGCACAGCCCAACCCACCTGACCCGCTTCGGTCTTGTAGTACATCGCCACCATGCCCAGCCGAGCGACGTCCACCAGGACCTCTTCCCCGTCCAGGGTGATGACCTGCCGGTCAATGGCGTTCTCCTTGGACAAGCGCAGCTCGTCCTCGCTGAAAGACCAGAGCCGCTGCGCAGCCTCACGCGGCGTGATGGTCTCCGCTTTCAGCTCCCCTTCGAGCTTGTCCAGCTCATCGAGCCGCTCTTGGAGGCGAAAGGGCATGCTGCCCTGCACGCTGCTGCGCACCATCGCGATGGACTCGACCACTGCGGGGGTGAGGGCCTGACCTTCTGCGACCAGCTCCGCGCGGACCTCTTTCTCGCTGTCCAGCGCCTGCTGAAGCTGCGAGCGGCGAAGCTCCTGCTGCCGCAGCTGAACCTGAAGCTCGGCCTTCTCACCGTCCAAGGCCCGAAGGCGGCCCCGAAGGTCCTCCTTCTGCAAGGTCAAGTCGGCGGAGAGCTGCTCGACCTGGCGCCGCATCTCGGAGAGGGTCTGGGCCATGGTGTCCAGATCCGCAGCGTATGCCACAGGCACGGCGCCGAAGAGCAGCGCAAGCGCTGCGCAAATCGAGAAGCTTCTGCTCGCAAATCTATGGGCCATTCCGCCCTCCAAGTCTCTCGGTTGAAACTTAGTTCTGAGGGAAGTCAGTCCAGCCTGCGGTCCAGTCGACGCCATCGGTGATGGCGCCTTGCCCTTGGGCTGCGGCGGTGGGCATGAAGTTGGGAGCGGTCAGGCTGTAGCCGTCCTCCACCAAGGCCTCGCTCACGAAGCTGTTGCCTTCCAAGCCCTCGAGCCAGGCTTGGACATCGCTGCCGTCAAAGTCCAAGCTGTCCGCCTGGGCGTCGGACTCCACCGGGGTCGCGCAAGAGCCAATCATGTTGGTGATGCGCAGCGCACCATCCAGGCTCTGCTGGTAGGTGGCGTCGTGATTCAGGGCCAAGCACGCATCGTTGAAGCCCTGCACCAGCACGCTGTCCAGATCTGCCGCAGTGCCCTCCCGCAGCAGCAAACCAAAGTCCGACTGCTCGGAGTCGGGTGCGCCGATGAGGGTCACGTTGGAGACGCTCGGGTTTGAGCGGGGGCTGGCGTCGTTGTTGTCGCCGTTGTTGTCCGCCTCGATGCCGTTGTCCCCGGCGCCATCCTGCTGGAGGATGACGTACTGGGCGCTGCCCTGCCAGCCATCGGTCCAGTCCAAGGAGTCATCACCGACCCCACTGACCAGCAGGTGGGTCGCCCGGACCGTTCCGCCGAAGAACTCCACGCCGTCGTCGTCGTTCTTGTGAACCTGGATGTAATCAACGACGGTGCCGGAGCCGACCCCCTGGAAGGCGATGCCGTTGAGCTCGTTCTCAGGCGAGAGCAGTGTCCCGCCGAACTCGACCCGCACATACTTGAGGCTGCCGGAGCTGTCCTCGGCGTCATTTCCGCCGTAGGTGCCCGTGCCGCCCTCACCGAAGGCCTCGCAGGGGTCCGGGGCATCGTCCACGCCGTCACAGACGTTCAGGGGCGCCTTTCCGTTGAGAATCAGACCGCCCCAGTCTCCCGGAGCCCGGGTACCGGGGGCGTTGGAGGAGGTGAACACGATGGGCGCCTCGGCAGTGCCCTCGGCCATCAGCTTGCTGTTCCGGGTCACCACCAACATGCCTTGGGTGGAGGTCTCCCCGTAGACGGTGGTCCCCGGCTCGATGGTCAGGGTGGTCTCCCCCTCATCGTCGCCCACGAAGAAGCCACCGCGCAGCAAGTAGGTCTTGTCCGCTGTCAGGGTCATGTCCTGGGTCAGGATGCCCGTCAGGACGCAGACTTCCACGCCGTTGATCAGCTCGCAGTCGCCAACTAGGCCGCCTGTGTCGTCGGCCGAGTCATCCACGGCGTCCTTGTTGCAAGCAATCAAGGGGAGCAAGAGAGCGAGAGAGAGGGTGCTGAACTTGACGATGTGCTTCTTCACGGGTGCGGCTCCTTCGGGAGTTCCATTTGCACCCACAAGCTATGTCGCGCCCAGTGACACAGGACGCACATCCGATGGCGCGTCCGCAACGTCTTCAGATCGCCCGATGATCCACCTTTGAAGGCGATCTCTGTGGAACCCCACCCTTCTTTGTGACAGGACGCGTACGGCGCGGTGAGCCTTCGCAACGGAACGCTTCACCTGGCTGCAACAAGGGGGTCCGCTCTATGGAGCCCCTCGGCAACGCCTCTCCAGCTCACTGACCTGGAGCGGAGAGCAAAGGGCTCAGCCCTGGTTGCACCACTCAGCGCGGGTCTGCTGCACGTTGGCACAAGACTGCTCGCTGGAGCGGCCTGCCGCCTCGCACTGGGCAACACCCCAGTTCACCGTGTCCATGATGGCTTCGGGAGAAGGCGCGCCGTCACAGAAGCCTGCGCTGGCAGCCGCGGTGTTCAAGCAACCCTGCATGAAGACCTGGGACATGCCCTGGCAAGTGCCCTTCTCCATCACGCCACCCGTGCAGGCCGCCGCCTTGTCCAAGGAAGCCACCAAGCAGCCGTCCTGGTCGCTGCTCAAGCCGTAGCTCTCGCCTTCGGCCATGACGATCTCGCCTTGGGCTGCAATCTCATTCATCTGGTCCTCCAGGCCTCCACAAGCCAGGGACAACCCAGCGATAAGAGACATGGCGGCGACAACAAAAGGGGTACGTGTGTTCATGGAGCGAAGAATATGACAGCCGCCGCCAATTTTCATCCCGCCACCGGTACTTTCTGAGAACTCTTACACCCTGGCCCGCTTTTTGGCACGGCCAAGGCCAGGCCACTTGCACCGAGGCGGATTGGAGCGTAGATACGGGTCCCTACCGATACACTTCGGTACAAAGGAGCCCTCGAAATGAGCATCGGCGCACTTCTCCTGCTGACCACCGCCTGCAACAACGGCCCCCGCGACGCCATCAGCCTGGACTGGGAGTCCGGTCAGACCTTCCACGTCGCCGCCTCCTACAAGAACGCCATGGTGCGCACCGAGGAGAGCCCCACCGCTCTCGACGGCAGCCGCGATGCACAGTTCGGCGAGATCTGGAGCGATGAGCTGGTCTGGACCTACCAGGTCGTCGAGACCGGCTTGGTGCCCGACAGCAGCGATGAGCTCTACGAGTACGCCCTCGACGCCAGCGGCGAGGTCGCCAGCTTGGCCGTCTTGCGCGCCTACGTCGATGAGAGCCTCAACGACGACCCTGCAGCCCTGGACAGCGACCCCGTCGTCTACTTGGTCTTCCGCGAGGACCGCGACCGTCTGGCTGCCGTCATCAGCTTCGTGAACGTGGACGGCGAGCGCGTCGAGACCGCCTACGACACCACCGACCTGGGCAAGAGCTACAGCACCCTGTCCCAGTCGCAGCTCACCGCAGCCCCCACCTACTTGGCGCCCTTCACTGCTTCTTGGGAAGACAAGAGCACGGTGCTGGAGAACGGCTCCCTGCTCGACTCCGTCAAGGTCGACAAGGGCGTGGCTGACGTGCTCTTCGACGACGAGGTCTCCGGTGACCTAGTCGCTACCCGCTACGAGGATGGCGCCCCTTGGCCCACCCGCACCGTCTCGGACAACCTGGACGCCCGCCTGATGACCGACGGCGAGGTCGAGGCCAAGCGCGCGAGCATGCCCTTCATGCTGCCAGAGGCCCCAGAGGACTTTGACTACCGCGCCGCACTGGCCGCCAGCATCGACATCGACAGCGCCCTGACCCTGGACGCCGAGACCATCGCCGGTGGCTGGGACGAAGGCGTCTACGAAGAGTTCCGCCCCTGGGCCGGCTCTTGGTGGCCCCTGGCCAAGGGTGGCCTGGTCTTCGGCTACGAAGATGGCTTTAGCACCCGCGAGACCTACTCCCTGCGCATCAAGGACCAGGTCGACCCCATCAAGACCGACATGGACAAGATCTCCACCGAGCTGCGCGAGATGGAAGACGGCGCCGACAAGGATGCCAAGCGCGAGGAGTACTCCGCCAAGCAGAAGGAGCTCGTCACCATCCTGGTCGAGTACTACGACGGCATCCGTCAGGACCTGGACGGCGGCCGCATCACGCTGGCCAACGGAAAGATGACCCACGTCGACGGCTGGTCCTACGATCTGGACGAGCTCTCCCCAATGGACAAGTTTGCACTGTCCATGTGGGCCAACGACGGCATGCCCGGCAACAACCCCTTCTACATCTCCGCCTGGGAGATCTTGAACAGCTACAACCCCGCGGGCGGTAGCTGGTGGGGTCACTGCAACGGTTGGGCTGCAGCAGCCATCCTCACCGATGAGCCTCGCCAGTCCGTGGATGTGGACATCAAGGGCCAGAACGTCGAGTTCACCACCGCCGACATCAAGGGCCTCCTCACCGAGTCCCACTACAGCACCAACAGCCGCTTCTACGGCAAGCGCTACTACAAGGAAGGAGACGACCTCTCCGACCTGACCCCATCGGCCTTCCACAAGCTCATTACCTTCTACTTGAAGGAGCAGAAGATCCCACTGGTCTTCGACACCACCGCGAGCGATGCGGTGTGGAACTTCCCGGCCTACAACGCCAGCGTTGTCGTCGAGGAGACCACCCTGGGTGGCGCCGCAGCAAAGGTGAACATCAACACCGCCTCCTCGGAGGAGCTGCAGGAGCTCAACGGAATCGGCCCAACCTTGGCCAGCCGCATCATCGAGTACCGCCAGTGGGAAGGCCCCTTCCAGAGCATCGAGGAGATCACCGAGGTCAGCGGAATCGGCAACGGTACCCTCTCTGACATCGAGGGCAACATCACCGTCGACGCCTTCCAGCGCACCTTCTACGTCGTGGCCGTCGTGACCCTGACCAGCGATGGTGTCGACGAGACCCACCTGGACGGCGACATGCCAGAGTCCTTCACCGAGACTTGGGGCTACACCCTGACGACCGACGCCAACGGCCGCGTGCTCGAAGGCAAGTGGGACGACGACAACAAGCACCCCGACTTTGCTTGGGTGCCCTACAACAACCCCACCAGCGCCGGAAACGGTTCCTCCGAGAACCCCTTCCTGCCCTACACCTACTTCAAGGACACCGTGGGCGACTACGACCGCAAGTGATTGTGGCCAGGCCATCCTGAGAGGGGTCGCCAGTCGATGAAAAGGGGCGGCTTGCACTTCGGTGCAGGTCGCCCGTTCTGCTCTGTGCTGTGGCCTGCACTTCGGTGTGGGCCGCTCTTGTCTCTGGCCCACCGCCTTGCAGCCCTGGGGTAGGCTGCTGCCCAATGCTCTTGTCTTTGTTGCTCTCCTGCACCCCGCCAGCCCTAAGCGAAGCGGATCTCTTCCGCGAGGCGCTGGCTGCCCCAAGCCTAGAGAGCGCCCTCCCCCTGTGCATCCAGCTGCCCCCGCCCGCCAGCGAGGACTGTACGGTCGCAGCTCGGGAAGCGCACAAGGCCATTGACCCAGAGGGCTGCGCGATGCTGGTCGATGCCCGCTGGCGCAGCGAGTGCTTCTTCGTGACGGCGGAGGCACAGGTCGAGGCCGGGGACGCTGCCGGCGGCTTGGCCTCGTGTGCGGAGTCGGGCAGCTATCGGCAGAGCTGCGTTCAGCACCTCTGGCAACAGGAGCTCTTTCCGCTCGGAGAGCTCTCCGCTACCCAAGCCCTTGAACCCATGGCACAGCTCACCGAACGCTACGGCCCCTACTTGGTCGATGGAGAGCGGCAGCTCTGGCGAGAGTACTGGATGCAGTACGCCGAGCGCAGGCCCATCAACCCGATGACCTGCGTGGATCTGCCCCCTCAAGCCCACTGCGAGGATGGCTGGCGCGTGGCCACCTCCAGGCGCCTTTGGCAGAAACTCAAACCCTATGCCAGCAAGCTGGAGCCGGGCCCCCAGTGCATGGCCATGCTGCCCAGGGCCCGCGTCGGCGCCGACATCCACCCGGACGCCCCCGAGCTGGCGCGCCAGTACAGCTGCAAGACCCACAGCGGCAAGCTTCCGTGGACCCCCATTTTCTCTACATCGCCACCACGATAAACGGCGATGCCGAGCGGGCTAGCGCCTGTTAGACTGCCGATTACGGAGGTCTCTGTGCTCTTTCTCTTGTCCCTGGCCTGCACCAAGGACGGCATCCTGGGTGACGACACCGCTGCCGACAAGGAACTCCTGGGCATCTTGATTGCGCCGGAGTCGCTGATCGTGCCCATTGGCAGCACCGCTCAGCTCCGGGCCACCGGCCTGTACGCCGACCGCACCAGCGGCGACATTACGCAGTTCGTGGAGTGGAGCGCTAGCGGCGGAACGGTGAGCGTCTCCAACAGCCTGGACGCCGAGGGAACGGTCGAAGGCCTGAGCGTTGGGGACACCCAGATCGTGGCCTCCTGGCAAGGCATCGACTCTGTGCCCCTAAACGCATCGGTCACCAGTGCCGAGCTGCTCGGCCTGACCATCGAGCCCAAGGAGCTGGACCTGGCGCTAGGGGACGAGGTGCAGCTGGCTGCTATTGCGGCCTACTCCGATGGAAACCGAGCCGACTCCTCCTCCCAGGTGCGTTGGCTCACCGACTCCGGCAGCATCGCCCAGATCGCGGCAGGCGGTGTGCTCTTGGCCGCGGGCGAGGGCAGCACCAACATTCGCGCAGAGTGGGAGGGCATGAGCACCCCCGATGCGCCGGTCACCGTGGTCAAGTCCGCCCAGGCTGACTTGGTCGTGAGCAAGATGTCGGCCGTCGCTTCCTCCTCCGAGGTCACCGTGACCGTCACCATCGAGAACAAGGGCCAAAAGGGTGCCTCCGAGTTCTGGGTCGATGTGTTCTTGGACCCCTCGGGCACCCCATCGGTCGGGGAGCTGGGCGACGACTTTGACCTGCTCTCCTACGTCGGTCCTGGAAAGACCATCCAGGCCAACTTCGTGCTCTCCGCCAGCGCCGGCCAACACACGGTCGCTGTCCTGGCGGACTCCAACGACGACGTCAAAGAGAGCAATGAGAGCAACAACACCTTCAGCGGCCAAGTCGACGCCGGCGCTCTGGGGCCCAACCTGAGCATCAGCTACTTCGACTACGTCGCGGACGAATACTCCATCTACTACGCGGTGGACGTCTACAACTCGGGCACCGAGACCGTCGATGAGTTCTACATTGACCTCTTTGTGGACTCCGCGGACAAGCCCACCGTCGGGGATGTCGGCGACGGCTTTGTTCTGGTCGAGAGCCTGGAGCCCGGCGAGACCACCTACGCCGACTTTTTGGTGGAGTACGGTGGCTGCTATCCCTGCTGGTCACACCTGTATGTAGACAGCGATCAGTACATCGACGAGACGGACGAGACCGACAACTATGCAGGGACGTTGTACGTTTACAACGAGTAGACTCAGTCCATCGGGCAGTCAGGTTCCGACAGTGGGCAGGTCCAGATGGCTTGAATGCCAGATTCGTGACTCAGTAGCGCATGGCTCAGACTCTCCCAAGTCTGGATCTGAACTGTGGGGTATCTTGGATCCGAGACAACCCAATGCTGCAATGGCTCGTCCCAACCAACCAACACTCTCACATATGGTTGACGATTCTCCTTGTCAATCAGCAAGGTGGGTCGGCCCCGCTGTGCTCGCCTTTGGGCTTCTACCGCAGAAACGGGCCTCCGAGCCAGCCCAAGGGGCTCAAGACTGGTCAGCGCAGCCTCCAAGTCGATGCCTTGTTCTGGGCTGAGGGCTGACTCAGACCGGATTTACTGGTCGAACTCCTTTGCGGTGAACCGGCCCCACCTTGGGTCGACGACGGCCAGTGTGCTCCTTAGGGCAAAGGGCAACGAACTCAACTCGGCATGCTCTTTGGGATTACGCCAAGAGTGAATCCTGTCGTAGGGCATCATTCGCACCCCAAAACGGGGGGGCTGGTCGTGCACACGTGAAGTCAGAGTGGAATCAGCGTCACTGGCATTGACCCAATTCCAAGCACCATTGGATTCGATCTCGTAGAGCGTATCGAATCCAGCAGGAAGGCGATCTGATATCCATCTCCAGTCGACCAAATCGACCCACGGAAGACCGGGGTCATACAAGATGAACAATCCGGTGGGCCGGTCAACTCCTAGGACCACCACAGCATGCTTCTTCCCTTCCGGGTAAAGCAAGCCGATAATTGCGGGCTTCCCAGAAAGAGCCAAGCGATGCAAGCGCTCCTTGGAGATGGTATCGGCACTCACCCCGTAGCGTTCAAGGTGTTCAAAGACTGGCTCGAAATAGAGTCCGTCATTGGCTGCCACACCGAGCTTACTCCGCACTCCATCGTCGAAGAACTGGAATGGCACGGCTGACCACGCAGGATCAATCATCTTGATCGAATAGAGGACCGATGCGGTGACACACGAGTTTGGAGACCCGACTTCGAACTGCGAGATGTGGTGCTCCTTGTACTGCTCCAGACGTTTCTCTTGCTCACCGTCCCCCTCTGGAGACGTGCAGGACAGTAGTAGTGATACAAGGATCACGCTCATCTAATTCTCAATAGCCGGTATCGACAAGGTCCTCACCGGTATCCTCAGGTGAGAGTGTAGTTGGTCCCTGTCCTGGTCCAGGGGCTCCGAGGATCTTACTGTCGCGTTCATAGAAGTTGAGCCTTGTAGCCGCAAGTCAGGAACCACCCT
>CAJXRZ010000060.1 GCA_913060515.1 uncultured Pseudomonadota bacterium
CGAGATTTCTGCCTGTCTCGTGGGCTCGGAGATGTGTATAAGAGACAGCTCCTTCTCCTTTACCTTCTCCTTGACCCTGACCTTCCTTTTGACCTTTTTCACCACCCTTTTGACCTTCCATTCCTTCTTTCATTTGTTCTGAAAGGCTTTCTTGCTTTTTAATGATATCGGGCAATTGAAATCCCTGTCCTTGACCTTGGCCTTTTCCTTGACCTTGACCCTGGCCGGCGCCGCGCTCTTTGGTGTGGAAGTCGCGAAGGGTCCAGCCGCTGCGGTCCAGGCTGTCTCGAAGCTCACCCTCCATGTTCTCCAGGGGCGCCAGGGCCTCGGCGCTGCCATCCAGGCTCAGCTCCAGCTCACGGCCATGGGCGGAGAGGGAGAGGCTGAGGTCTGCGTCGATCTCCAGCTCCAAGTACTTCGGGATTGGAACCCACTCCTCTGGTGCATCCACGGGAGCCTGTGTGGCTGCAGCGGGGGCCGCCTTTGCCTGAGGCAGGTCCAGCTCAGCTTGCGGGGTCTCCGGTTCAACGCTGAAGGTCGGCTGTGCCTCCGCGGTGAGGGTGGGGGAGAGCGCGCTCTTTCGCGGCTTCTGATGCGCCTGGCCGATTTGAGTCCAGCGGGCGCCAGCGGCTTGCTCCAGATCCATCAGCGGGTGGCTCTCCCGGCCAGCCTCACTTCGCAGAACGCGGGTGCCTTGGGGGGCGCTCTCATGCTGCGGTGCAAGGTGCTGAACGCGGTCCCTCAGACGTTGGTGCAAGCCCTTGGCTGCTGTTGCGGGTGCAGGATTGGGCTGCTTGGGCAAGCGCGCCATGGCGGCGTCTAGCAGCTCCTGGCTCTGGTGGTGCTCCGCTGGCTGGTCCAATTTCTGCTCGGGACGGTGTCTCTCGCGCATCTGAGGTGCCAGCGGCTGCTCGCTGAATGCTGCGAGACCGACTTGAGCGCTTTCAGGCAGCTTCTCTGCCAAGGCCAGGGCCTCAAGTGGCACGGCTTCGGGCAAGATCGCAGGCGCCACAAAGGCAAAGCTGGGCTCGGGGAGCTCTTCTTGGAGGGCGAGCAGCTCCGAGGCGGGCAGCCTCGTGCCCAGGTCCATCTCTGCCGAAAGCTCGGGTGCCTCCCACGTCCACACAGAGTCCGCCTCCTCAAACGGCAGTTCGGGCTCTACGCGAAGCTGGGGTGTGAGCGGTCCAGCCGAGAGAGCAGGGAGGTCGAGCACTCCTGGATGCGCCACCTGAGCTTGCGTAGGCTCCGGCAGTCGCCTCGGGGGCCCCATGGACCACTGCATCTCTGGCGCCGGCGAGGCCAGATCGCCCGTTTCGGCTGTCTCCTGCGAGGCCATGACCTCGGCCAGGGCCTGATCAAAAGCGGCAGCCGGTGGGGGACCTGGCTGAAGCGGCGGCATCAACATGGCCAAGAGGTCGATCGGCTCTCCGAGATCCATCACTGCTCCAGTGGGCGGCGGGTCATTCTTTCGGCCAGCACCGCGGCACGCTCAGGCGGCATCGCAGCCAGGGCCTTTCCAGCTTTGCTGGTCTTCATTCGGTCCAAGACTTCGACGGCCAGCTCGGGCTCCAGCTCAACGAGCACTGCAGCCGCTTGGCTGCCGCGCATCACCTCGACCATCTTGACCAGGCCTTGCACCTTGGTCTCACGCTCGGTGTCGGCCTGCTCCAGCAGCGTGTTCAGCTCGCTGCGCACAGCCTCCAGCTCTTCCAGGCGGCCCTGTAGCTCGGACTCCAGGGTCCGAAGCTCCTCCTCGCGGGCCACCAGGCTGGTCTCACGGCGGTCCAGCGCTCTCTCGCGGTTGTCCAGCTCGCCCAGCAAGACCTCGGCGGAGGCCCGGGCCCTGGGCCCGTCCGCAGAGCGGGTTTGTCCCATGGCCTCCGAGCCACAGGAGAGCAGTAGGGCAAAGAGAAAGATCACGCCGCCTTCCTTCGCATCAGCTGCCGACCCAACGCATCGAGCTCCTTGGCTTCGGCTTTGCGTGCCTGCTCTGCAGCCTGCTCGGCCAAGAGCTCTTCGAGCTTCTCCAAGGAGCTGAGCTCTCTGGAGCGCAGCTGGAGCAGGGCGCGTCGTGCGTCCGCAGCCACTTTGGCGCGTCGGTGGGTCTCCCCTTGGCGGCGAGCTTGCAGCTCCATGTTGAGCGCAGCTTTGCCCAGGGTGCGGGCCTGCGCGGCGCAGGCAGCCGTCTTTCCCGCGTTGAGATCTTGGGCCTCTCGCAGCGCGACAAGGCGCTTCAACTCGTGGTTCTCCACGGCCTGAGCACTTCGAAATTTTGCCGCCGCTTGGTCCTCTCGGAGCTTGCGAAGGCGCTGCAGGGTTTTCAGACTGGACCGCATCTGGGCTCTCCTCGTGCCCGGGTCATCGGACCCTGCTGGCAGCCCTTGAGGCGGAGTGCGGCTCTGGTGGTTAGCCTGAGGGTCTGCTTGGGAGCCCCCTTGGGTCTGGATTATCGCGTAAGTTGCTGCCCGGATGGCTTGGTCACCGACCGGCGTCGCCGAATCAAGGTGCTGGACTGCACCATCCGCGACGGGGGGATCTGCAACGACTGGCAGTTCTCCAATGACTTGGTTCAAAGCACCTTCAAGGCGCTCGAGGCCAGCGGCATCGACTACATGGAGATCGGCTACAAGACCTCCGAGGGCATCTTCTCCCGGGAAGAGGTCGGCCCCTGGCGCTTCTGCACCGAGGACGACCTGCGACACGTGGTGGACTCCAACCGCCGCATGAAGCTCTCGGCCATGTGCGACATCGGACGCATCACCAAGGCGGAGATCGGTCCAGCCCACAACTCGGCCATCGATGTGATCCGGGTGGCCTGCTACGCCCACCAGCTCGATGAGGCCTTGGATCTGCTCGATCACGCCAAGGACCAAGGCTACGAGACCTTCTGCAACGTCATGGCCGTCTCCACCCTCCAGCCGCGGCAGGTGGACGACTTCCTCAAGCGCCTGGCTGTCAGCGGCGTGGACAACGTGGCTCTGGTCGACAGCTTCGGTGCCCTGTACCCCTTCCACGTTCGCTACTTGGTCCGCAAGTACATGAACTACCTGGGGGAGAGCATCAAGGTCGGGGTGCACCTGCACAACAACCAGCAGCAGGCCTTCGCCAACTCCATCGCCGCCATCGACGAGGGCGTGGACTTTGTGGACGCCACCATTCACGGCATGGGCCGGGGGGCGGGCAACTGTCCGCTTGAGCTCCTGCTCTTCTATTTGGACAACCCCCGCTACAACGTCGAGCCTGTGCTCGCGATGATCGACCGCTTCGCCAGCATGCGCGACAGCCTGCGCTGGGGCTACCACCTGCCCTACGCCATGACGGGCTTCTTCAACGTGCACCCGCGCAGCGGCATTGAGCGCATGTCCCAGGAAGATCGCTACAAAGTCGACGATATGTACGCCAAGCTCAGCCGTCGTCTGGACAAAGAGTAGTGCTGCTTCTGCTGGGGTGGATGGGGTGTTCCGCTCCCAGCATGGCGCCGGTGGCCTCGACTGCGCCAGAAGTGCAGGCCCTGGTCTCGAGCACCGTCGTCGAGGTCATTGTGGGCACCCCTGATCCGCAGCAAGCCATCGTCCTAGGCCTCCACGGACGTGGCGCCCATCCCTCCGGTTTCTCGGGCGTTTTGGATGGCGCGAGTGGGAACTACAAGGCGCTGCTTCCGCTGGCTCCGACACGCCAAGGAAAGGGTGGCACCTGGTTCGGTGGCTCCCTGGCGGGAGACCCTGTGCTCTACGGGCGGGGCATCGCGGAGCAGGCTGCTAGTCTGGCGGCTTGGATCCAGCAGGAGTCCCCCAACGGCAAAGCTGTGGTCTTTGGGTTCTCCCAGGGTGGGATGCTGGCCATGGCGCTGGCCGCCTACCACCCTGAGCAGGTTCAGGGGGCCATCGCCATGGGAGGGATGTGGCCAGATGTCACGCCGCCCAAGGCTGGGCCCCGACCACCGCTTCGCATCTTGCATGGAGAAGCGGACCCGGTCGTCAGCGCGGCCGGCGCGATCTCGGCCGCTCTGCGCTTCGAGGAGGCCGGCTACCCGACGGAGCTGACCCTCTACCCAGGGGTCGTTCATACGGTCCCCTCTGAGATGCGGAGCGCGCTGCACAAGGCCATCGAGGATTCGCTGGATCGTTAGGGCATGCTCCTCTGGGAAAGTGTGGAAGAGATGTCCAAGTTCCCGTTTGGCGCTCTACTTCTCTTCCGTGCTCGGACTGGGGGCCGACTGGGGTAGATTCGGGCCGCTCGGCCTTGCTCTGAGCAGATCACAAGGGTTGAACATGTCGATACCACCAATCACGCTGATCTGGAACCAGAGTCCGAACCCCATCTGCATGGTCAACGGCCAGGGGCAGGTCTCTGGTGCCAACAGCAGGGCTGCGGAGGTGGGCTTGCGGGAAGGCGTAGAGCTGGGTGAGTTTCTCCCGGAGCTGGCTCTGTGTCTGAGATCGCGTCTGGACGGTGGTGAGGCAGCGGCACCAAGAGTCCTTCTCGCAGGACTGTCCCTTCAGCCCATCATTACCGCCTGGGAGCGCGGTCTGGTCATCACCTTCCCCGGCTTTGACCACGCCGCAGAACAGACGCGTCTCCGTCGGGTTCACCAAACCAGTGTGCAAGTGATGCAGGCTGCGGCCAAGTTGGCCAAGGTGGGTGGTTGGGAGGTGGATCTGAAGACGATGCAGCCCCGCTGGAGCCAGGAGACCTTCCGAATCCATGAGCTGGAGGAGCACCAACAACCGACCCTGGACGAGGCCATCCAGTTCTATGCGCCGGAAGTGCAGGACGAGGTGACCGCCTGTGTCAATCGGGCCATCGAAACGGGGGAGGGTTGGGACTTTGAACTGCCCCTCATCACGGCCAAGGGGCGGCGTATCTGGGTGCGAGCCCAGGGGCGTGCGGAGCATAAGAATGGGGAAGCGGTCCGCATCTTTGGGGCCTTCCAAGACCTGAGTGAGCAGCGTCAGCAGCGCCTGGAACTCCAAGAGGCGCTGGAGACGGCCCAGGAGTTTGAGAGCCTCTTCCACACCGCCAAAGCCATGGTCTGCACAGCATCGGAAGACGGCCGCTTCTTGCGTCTGAACGAAGAGTGGACCCGCACCTTGGGTTGGACCTTGGAGGAGCTGACGGCGCAGTCATTCATTCACTTTGTCCACCCCAAGGACCGCGCCCGCACGGTGGAAGAGATCCAGCGTCTCAGGCCGGCGGGCAGCACCATCCGCCACTTCGAGAACCGCTACATTTGCAAGGACGGAAGCTACCGCTGGCTCAGCTGGCACTCCTTCACGAAGGTAGAGGGCGGCCAGTTTTACGCTGTGGCTCTGGATGTCACCCACGCCCGAGAAGAGCGCGAGCATCAGCAGCGACTGGCCATGGCGGTCTCACGCACCGACAACGCTGTGGTGGTGACGGACGCGGAGGGGCGCATCGAGTGGGTCAACGACGGCTTCACGCGCATCACTGGGTACCTCCTAAAGGAGGTCGTTGGGTGGGAGCCCGGCGAGGTGCTTCATGGCGAAGACACCGATCTGGAAGTGGTCGCTCGCATGCGCGCAGCAATCCATCGCGCGGAGCCCTTCTGTGAGGAGCTGCTCAACTACAACAAGCAAGGCGCCCCCTATTGGATCGAGGTCGACGCCCAGCCGATGCTCAACGAGGATGGCGTGTTTCAGGGCTTCATGGCCATTGAACGGGACATCAGTGAGCGACGCCGGCGTGACGCCGAGCTGGTCCAAGCCATTGAACGTGCAGACCGTGAGGCACAGGCCTCGGCCAAAGCGAGCCAGGCCAAGTCGGCGTTCTTGGCTTCGATGAGCCATGAGATCCGCACCCCACTCAATGGGGTTCTGGGCATGGCTCAGATTCTATTGGGCAGCGAGCTGAACGGAACTCAGCAGGACTACGCGGCCAGGATCTTTGGAAGTGGACGGGCGCTGATGGGCCTGTTGGACGACATTCTGGACTTCTCCAAGGTGGAGGCAGGCCAGCTGGTCTTGGACGCCGCGCCCTTCCGGCCACGT
Source organism: uncultured Pseudomonadota bacterium (assembly GCA_913060515.1). Taxonomy (GTDB): domain Bacteria; phylum Myxococcota_A; class UBA796; order UBA796; family CAJQPC01; genus CAJQPC01. The sequence goes on from CAJXRZ010000060.1 coordinate 6,009, forward strand.
CTGCTGGTCGATGAGGTCGTCGAGCTCTTTCAAGCCAACGCCCACGCCAAGGATGTCGTGCTCTCCTATGAGATGGACCCCCAGGTGCCTGAGTGGCTCTCTGGAGACCCAGCGCGCCTGCGGCAGGTGCTCTTCAACCTTGTTGGAAATGCGGTCAAGTTCACAGCAGGGGGGCGGGTGCACGTCGCCATAAGGCGCGGGGGTTCGGCGGAGACGCCGACCTTGGCCTTCTCGGTATCGGACACGGGCATTGGCATTGACGCCGACAAGCTGGAGTCCGTTTTCCACCCATTCGCCCAAGCGGACGCTTCCACGACGCGACGCTACGGCGGCACGGGGCTGGGCTTGGCCATCTCGCGGCAGCTAGTGGAGCTGATGGGGGGCAGAATTTCGGCCGAATCTCTGCCGGGCAAGGGCTCACGCTTCTCTGTACACATCCCCTTGGTCGCCTGCGCCAAGCCTGAAGAGTCTGTCGAGCCGATTCTCTCTGGCGATGGCATCCCCAGCGTGCCGCTCAAGGCCCATGTCCTGGTTGTCGAGGACAACCGCGTCAACCAACTGGTGGCGGTGGGCATGATTCGGCGACTTGGTGGAACGACCCAGGTTGCAGAGAACGGGGCCGAGGCGGTCGAGTGCTTCAAGCGGGAGCGCTTCGATTTGGTTCTTATGGACTGGCACATGCCCATCATGGACGGTCTGGATGCGACACGGACCATTCGTGAACTCGAAGGAGCAGGCCGTCGAACGCCCATCCTGGCCCTGACAGCCAACGCCTACGACAGCCAGTCGCAGACCTGCTTTGAGGCAGGCATGGACGGCGTTCTGACCAAGCCGGTCGACTGGCACAGACTGGCGGACTCCATCTCAGCCTGGACCAGAACAGAAGCCCACTAGCCCTCAGCGGCGAACCATTGGGCTGCGCTCTCCGCTCAGCTTTGCAGCCGTGTCGATGAGCTTGAGCAGCTCCTTGTCCTCGTCCAGACCACGGCTGGCGCGGCTGGCCAGAGCGAAGACGTCGTAGAAGCTGACCTCGACCACGTAAGGGCTGCCGCGAAGCAGCTCTGCGAAGGTGGCAGCGGAGTAGGCGAGCTGGAAATCCTTGCTGGCCTGGGCGTACTCGCTGTGAAGCATCTCCCCGTCAAAGACGGTCGCCCACTCGCGGGCGGCGCTGTCGGCGCCGGGCTTCTTGGCACGCACACGCACGGTGGCCAGCTCTTTGGAGGAGGCGTCCTTGCGAAGTACGACGTCGTACAAGGCCGTCACGTCGTGGCCTGAGCCAATCTCACCGGCGTCTACCCGGTCATTGCGGAAGTCCTTGTCGGCGATGTCCCGGTTCTCGTAGCCAATCAGGCGATAGGCGATGACCGCGTCGGGGTTGAACTCCACCTGAAGCTTCACGTCCTTGGCGATGGTCAGCATGGTGCCGCCCAGGTCCTCACCAAAGACCTTGTCGGCCTCGGCCTGGGAGTCGATGTAGGCGTAGTTGCCGTCCCCTTGGTTGGCGAGCTGCTCCATGAGCACGTCTTTGTAGTTGCCCATGCCAAAGCCGATGGTGGACAGGGTGATGCCCTCCTCGGCGAACTGGCCGACTACCGCCAGGATGTCCTCGTGGTTGGTGCGCCCAATGTTGGCGTCGCCGTCCGAGAGCACCACCACGCGGTTCTCATGGCCGCGTACGGCGGTCTCGCTGGCCAGGTTGTAGGCCAACTCCATGCCGGTAGACATGTGTGTTCCGCCGCCGGTGGACAGAGAGTCGATGGCGCTGTGGATGGTGCGCTGCTCGCTGACCTTTGTGGGCTTAAGGAGGACCTGGGTGCTGCCTGCGTATGTGACCAGGGCCACGGTGTCGTGAGGCTGCAGGTTCTCGGTCAGCGTGTGCAGGGACTGCTTGGCCAAGCCGATCTTGTCGGCGCTGGACATCGAGCCGCTGGTGTCGACCAGGAAGGTCAGGTGCATGGGCTCACGGTCGTCCACGTCGATCTCCAGGCCCTTGACGCCCACGCGCAGGACTTGGTGGGTGGAGTCGAAGGGGCTGGGCGCTGCTTCCATGTGTACGGCGAAGGGGGCGCCGTCGTTGTTGCCCGACTTTGGCCCGGTGTAGTCGTAGTGGAAGGCGTTGACGAACTCCTCCACACGCACTGCGCTGGTCGGGGGCAACATGCCGGACTCCAGCTTGCGGCGGGTGATGGCGTAGGAGGCCGTGTCCACGTCGACCGCGAAGGTCGAGAAGCGGTCCTTGTCCACCAGAGTCATGTCGTTGACGCCGTAGTGCACGTAGGCCTCGGTTCCGTCGCCGTTGGCATCGACCGGGGGCAGCGTGACGTCGGAGACGACGTCGGGAACGGTGGGCTTCACCACAGGCGGCGGCGCCGGGGGCAGATCCGCGACAACGGTGCTCGCGGTGCCAGTTACGGCGATGCTGGCGGGCTTGTTCTCTTTCTTGCCCTTGGCCAAGACCGGTCCTCGGGTGCGGCCGCCTGTCACACCAGAGGCGCGCTGGACGCTCACCTCGCTGACAGTGCTCGCATCGGTCCAGGCAAAGTCGTCGAGGGCTTCCGTTTCGGGAGCTGCTTCTTCCTCGTCCGAGTCCTCCAAGTACCGGCGCTCAGTGGGCTCGGCTTTGGGGGCGGGGGCGGGAGTGGCGCTCGCGCGGAGGCCCTGGTCTCGGTCAGCGGAGGCCTCATCGCTTGAGGCGACAACCTCTGCTTCGGCCTTCTCTTGGGCCAGGTACCCGTTGCGACGCTGGTCGCTTTCCGTCTCAACCTCGGTGAGCTCGTAGTCCATCTCTTCCATGGCCGGCTCCTTTTGGGTGCAGGCAGCGAGCATGAAGAGAATGGGCAGACCGAGGTGCAAGCGAGACATTGATGCGCTCCGTTGGCTGGGCAGGGGCATGGACAACGGCCATGGACGTGGGCTGCTTACAGTGCATTCCACTTTTTTTTCGCTCCCGGTCTGCGCTGTACTCAAGGCCCTTGTCCTCTCTGTACGCGTTTGGGATACGTGTACTCCCTAAGTGTTTGAAATCACATACAGCGACACAAAGATCAGGGTCGCGGGTGTACTCATGGGCGTGTACTGTGCCTGCATGAGACGCGGCCCCGACCTAGATGTGACCACCTACCTGGACTACCGGAAGTACCTGGGGGAGTGGTTTGACGCCCAAAAGGGTGCGGACAACCGCTATTCCCATCGCTTGTTCGCCAGGAAGGCCGGGGTGCGCTCGCCCTCGCTGCTCAAGGAAGTCATCGCTGGGCGTCGGAACTTGACCTCGCTGACGGTCGAGGGCTTCTTGCTGGCCCTTCGGCTCACGGGGGAGGACGCGGACTTTTTCCGGGCCCTCGTTCAGCTCGACCAAGCCTCCACCCATGCTGAGAAGAACACTGCGTGGACACAAGTGGCCGCCTGCAGACGCTTCAGAGAGGCCCGCCGGGCGGAGGTGGACTTCTTTCGCTACCTCTCCACCTGGTACTACCCAGCGATTCGAGAGATGGCCCTCTGCAAGGACTTTCGAGCGGACCCCGAGTGGATCGCCGGACGCCTCGTTCCGGGCATCCGCGTGGAAGAAGCACAACAGGCCTTGGACACGCTCTTTGAGCTGGGCATGCTGGTCCGCGAGGGCGAGTCCGTCTCTGCGGTCGACACCAGCGTGGCCACCCCGCACGAGGTCGCATGGTTGGTCGCCAGCAACTACCACCGCGAGATGCTCGGACGGGCCACCCAGGCCCTGGAGACGGTCGATGCCAGAGAGCGACACCTGCTCGGGCTCACCGTCGCCGTGCCCGAATCCGTGCTTCCGACCTTGAAAGCCGAGCTCGACGCCGTGCAGCAGCGCTTGCTACACATCTGTGATGACGCCGCCGTCGAAGACGGTCAGATCGTCGCTGAGCGCGTCTATCAACTCAATCTGCAGCTGATTCCCCTGTCCAAAGGCACCACCCCATGTTGATGATGTTGATTGCCTATTCCGGGCTCGCTTGTACCGGGCCACGGGACGGGACTGCCGTTGGAAACCCTGGCAATGCGGGTCTGATCGGCCAGTCCGAGGATGGCTCTCGCGTGCACTGGGATCGGGCGACGGTTCGCGCCAAGGCTGCTGCGGCGGAGACGGAAGAGGGCGTTTTGGGCGGCTTTCTGGGAGAAGACCTGAACCTGCTGCGTCCCAGCGGGGCCTTCATTGAGCTGCAGCGCGGACGCTACGAGGGGGTCTTTCTCTACATCGACGCTCTGGAGATGCGCGGCGAGACCGACAGCGGCGTGCCCGTCATCCTGGAAGTAGAGCCCAGTCGTCTGTGTGTGGAGGGGGACTTCCGCGTCTTGGAAGATGACGCGCTCTTGCTGCTTATGCCGCTGGACCGCATCGTTGACGTGGATGCTGTAGACGAGGCCGGACTGGAGCGGGTTTATGTTGGGCCTGACAGCTCAGAGGGCATTCAGCTGGCCATGGACCTGGAGACCCTGCCGGAGCTCTGGCGAGACATGGACCGGGATGGCTATGTCGGGCCGGGTGACCGCTTGATTCAGACGAACCGGGCGCGTTGAGGCTGCGCAGCTCAGATCACCGCAGACCACGGCGCCAAGCGCTCAGGATCCATCAGGGTCGTCAGCGCCGCAATGCGCCCCTGCGCATCGAGCACCACCTGCACCAGGGAGGCAGGAGCAAGTCCAGGTTTGGGCTTGAGAACCTGGATCCACAGGCCCGGCATGCCCGCCACCCAGGCCGGCGCGACACGCACCTCCCCAAGCGAGGACTGCAAGGCCGCGAAGACGCGAACCAAGCGCTCGGCGCCACGAAGGGGCAGGCCTGCGGCGGGGTATTGGCTGCCGCCGTCCGCCAGGTACAGAGCCTCGGGTGCCAGGAAGGACTTGGCGGTCTCCAGGTCGCCCCGCTGCATGGCCTGTGCGAAGGAGAGCAGGGCTAGGCTGTGGGCTTGAGCGCTGGCAGCGCTGACCTCTGGAATGGGGTGCTGGGCCAGCTCCTTTCGGGCGCGGTGCAGACAAGCCCGCACGGCGCCTGGGGTGCGCTGAGTGAGCTCGGCGACCTCGGCGGTGGAGCATTCTATGACTTCGCGAAGCAGCCAGGTCAGACGCTGCTCGGGGGTCAGGGCTTCAGCGGCCAACAACCACCCCACACTCGCGCTCTCTCGCATGGCCAAGCTGCTCTGGGCGTCGAGACGGTTTGGGGGGAGGGGAGCGGGCACGAAGGGACGCTTGGCCTGGGCCAGCTTCCTCTTGCGCAGCCGGTCGCGGGCCAGGTTTGCGGCCACGGTCAGCAGCCAAGGCTCCAGGGCCCGTTCCAAGTCTGCCGGTGGGTGCTCGGCCAAGCGCAGCAAGGTGTCTTGGACCAAATCATCGGCTTCCTGTGGGGCACCGAGCATGCGGAAGCCCAGGGCCCAGATGCGCCCTTGGGACGCCAGCGCGCTTTGCATCCATTCCATTGGACCTACCTATGCCGCTGCTGTTTGTTGGGCATCGCAGACCGCGCGCCGGACTTGCTCCGCGCTGGCTGCACAGGCATCTGCCAGCATGCCGTGGGGGCCCACGTAGTCTCCTGCGAGCAGCAGGCCTGGGGCCTGCCTTGCGCTTGGACGTGGGACGCCAGCGCGCAGGAGTCCGTGGCTGACTTGAAGCGCAGGCAGCCAGCGCTTGGTCTGGGCTTCACGCCAAGCTGGGTACTGCGCATCCGCCCATTGCTCCAGGACTTGGCGGCTGCACCGGCCGTAGTGCATCAGGTGGAGCACAGCGCCTGTGCCCAGGGCAGCGCTGTCGGAGTGCATCGAGGCGTAGATGGGCCGCTCCAGATCCAGACAGAAGCTCGGGCCCGCTGGGCGTTCGGCAAATCCAAGGTCCAGGCAGGAGGCAAGCACGAGCTCCTGGCTCAGCTCCAGGCCCGTGAGCTTCTGGGCGGTGGGGGCCGTGGTCGCCACGATGACCTCGTCTGCGCTGTGGGTGCCAGCTTCTGTTCGCACCCATCCGGCCCGGACTTCGGTGGCCCGCTCCCGCACAAGGGTGACCCCCTTCTCCTTGGCCTTCTCCACCAGGCCTTGGACCAGGCTCTGCCAGCCGCCGTGCAGATAGAGCACGCCGCCTTGGGCGAGCTGGAGCTGGTCGAAGGCCGCCGGCGCGCTCAGGGAGCCAGGGTTTGGGGCATAGGTGCTCAGGCGCAGCAAGGCGTAGAGGAAGGAGCGGGGGAGAGGGGGCAGGTCACTCAGCCAGGTGTCGACGTCCATGTCTTTGGGACGAAGGGCCAGCTTGAGCAGGGTGTTGATTCTGGCCCCGGCCAGGACGGGGTGGGTGAGAAGGGCAGGCAGGCTGCCGGGCAGTGGGTGCAGGCCATCCTGCATTCTCAGGGTGCTCTTTAGGGCCAGTGGATCTCCGCCAAGCAAGGTCAAGCCGTGCTTTGAGAGGATCCTCATCAGGTGGCCTCTGCGGTAGAGCGCGTGTGGACCCAGGTTGAAAGTCTGACCCAAGAGGCGCTGGCTTCGAGCCCTTCCTCCTGGCGCCTTTGGCTCTATCAGCGTGGCTTGGATGCCGTGGTTCGCCAGTTCAATGCTCGTGAGTAGCCCGGCGAGACCGCCGCCGATGACCAGTGCCCGTGTCATGCTTTTCTCCTTTCCTCACCCTCCACACGCAGCAAGTCGTCCAGGCGTTACGCACTTTGGGCACCCGACCCACTTTCCTCTCGTCTACCCTGAGGTTACAAGGTCGTACGACCCCCATGGAACCAAGGAGCATCGACAATGGCTGACCTGCACGAAGGCTTTGATCACCTCGCCGCCTACAAGGGCAAGACCGTCTTCATCACCGGCGGTGCTGGAGCCATCGGTTCCAACCTTGTTCGCGCGATCTCGCCCCTCTGCGAAAAGGTCTTGGTGTTGGACAACTTGGTGTCCTCGGCTCGCTGGAACATCCCCAGCCTGCCCAACGTCATGTTCGTCGAAGGCGACATCCTGGACGAGGTGAAGCTCAAGCGCATCCACCTCGACAAGCCAGACATCGTCTTTCACTTGGCGGCTTTTTTCGCCAACCAGAACTCGGTGGATCACCCCGAGAATGACCTGATGGTCAACGGCATGGGCACCCTTCGCCTGATGGAGTACGCCACCCTCACCGGTGTTGACCGCTTCGTCTACGCCAGCTCGGGCTGCAGCATCTACGGCTCCTCGGCGCCGCTGCCCCTCAAGGAAGACTTCGTCAGCATGCACCTGACGACCCCGTACCAGATCACCAAGATGCTGGGCGAGCTCTACGGCAACTTCTTCTGGCACCACTTCGATCTGCCCATCGTCAAGGCCCGCTTCTTCAACAGCTACGGCCCTGGCGAGATCCCCGGTCAGTACCGGAACGTGATTCCGAACTTCACCTACTGGGCCATGAAGGGGCTGCCTCTGCCCATCACCGGTACCGGCGAGGAGACCCGCGACTTCACCTTCGTGGACGACATCGTCGACGGTCTGTTGCGCGCGGGCACCAACCCCAAGGCCATCGGTGAAGAGTTCAACCTGGCCAGCGGCCGGGAGACCACCATCAAGGGCTTGGCCGAGATGATCAATGAGGCCACGAACAACCCTGCCGGCATCAAGTGGGCCGGTGTGCGCAAGTGGGACACCAAGAAGCGCCTGCGCGCGGACGTGACCAAGGCCGGCGAGCTCCTGGGCTACAACCCAGACAAGGACTTCATGGAAGGCCTGATGGAGCAGATCGCGTGGATGCGTGAGAACTGGGACCGGATCGAGGCATACAACGCCTTCGGGCCAGGCGGCTCCAGCGCTGTCCCGGACATGATCGTCAAAGACGAGTCCAAGTCCTAGACCACCGGCGAAGAGCCTAAACGCTCGCCCGCTGCGGTCGATGATGAGCATAGGTCCGGTGCCGGACCAAGGAGATGAACATGCGTGAAGACCAAGTCCCCGGACCCCCACCTAGACGCGTGGATCTCTTTGGCTGTGCGTTCGACGTGGTCGACATGGACTCCGCCGTCGCTCGCGTCGAGCAGTTCATCGCCAGCGGCCTTCTGCACCAGGGCTGTGGCGTAAACGTCGACCAGCTCGTCAAGATGAAGGACGAGCCCTACTTCCGCGAGATCGTCGCTGCTTGTGACCTGGTCACCGCCGACGGCACCCCCGTGGTGTGGGCCAGCAAGCTCTTCGGCAAGCACCTGCCCGAGCGCGTGGCAGGCATTGACCTCTTCGAAGCCTTGCTTCCGGTCTCCGAGAAGAAGGGCTACAAGGTCTTTCTGCTCGGCACCAAGCCCGAGATTCTGGAGAAGGCGCGCGAGGTCTACCAAGAGCGCTACCCAGGCCTGCAGATCGTGGGTCACCACCACGGCTACTACAAGCAGGAAGACGAGCCAGAGATCGCCCGTCAGATCGAAGAGAGCGGCGCCCAGCTGCTCTTCATCGCCATCACTTCTCCCAAGAAGGAGGAGTTCGTGGACCGCAACCGCAAGGCCCTCTCTGGGGTGGGCTTTGTGTTGGGTGTCGGCGGCAGCTTCGACATCGCTGCAGGCGTGTATGACCGCGCCCCGGACTGGATGGCCAAGGCTGGCATTGAGTGGACCTACCGTCTCTGGCAAGAGCCCAAGCGCATGTACAAGCGCTACTTGGTCGAAGACTCCAAGTTCTTGGGCATGCTGGCCAAGCAGGCCTACTACGAGGCCACTGGCAAGTTCCCGGGCAAGGGCTCGAAGTAGCACCCCGTGCCTACGCAGCCCGATGACGCACTGGGGGCAGGGGTTCTCTTGCTCACGATTGTGGGCAGCTACCTCCTGATAGCGGGCCTGAGCCTGCCCCTGATTCTTCAGAAGGTGCCGCCGAACCGCTTCTACGGCTTCCGCTCGAAGCGCACCCTGGGGGATGAAGAGGTCTGGTACCGGGTCAACCGCCTTGGGGGCGGGTTCCTGGTCCTCAGTAGCCTGGGCACTCTGGTGGCCTCTTTGGTGCCGGTGCTCTCCGCCTGGCCCGATGTGGGTTCCGTCGCGACCACCCTCACTGGCGTGGTCATCTCCAGTGCTGTGGTGATGGTGGTCGGCGGGGTTTGGATCTTGGTGAGAGGCTGAGGCCCTGCGCTCGCTGTTGATCTGGAGCCCAAGGGCCGCATCTACAGCGAAGACCGCCCAGGTTGATGTCGTCTCCCTTGCCCCACGGCAGGCCGGCGCGCTTCGCTACGATTCTCCGATCGACCTTCGGGGTTTCCGCATTATCAGGGCTGAGAAGGACCGGGATTTTGGACCATGACCGAGTTGTACGTTCTCTTGCCGCTGATCTTTGGCTGCTATCTGCTGATCATCAAGGTGGTGCTGCCGATGGTGCGCGGCCACGTCGCGCCCAACCAGGGCTACGGCTTTCGCACGCCGCTGACCCTCTCTGATGAGCGCATCTGGTACCCCGCCAACCGCATCGCGGGCCGACTCATGCTGGGCTCTTCGCTGATCGGCATCGTGGTGAGCATCGCGCTGTGTGTGGTGCTCTGGGGCCAGGACCTGGTCTTGATTGCGGCCCTCTGCGGCGTGCTCTTGACCGCAGCGATCGTGCCGGTCTTGCCCGCGAAGATCGCCACCAATCGCATCGCGGCCGGGCTGAAGTCCGAGCAGGAGCAGACCGACAAAGAGCGGGCCTAGCGCAGCGCCTCTTCCCAGTATCCACGGAGGGTCTTGGCCAGAATCTCTCCGTCAAAGACCTTGAGCACACGCTCTCTGCCAGCGGTGCCCATGGCATCTCGCAGGCCCGGATTCGCCAGCAAGGTCACCAGATGCTCAGCCATCGCGCCGATGTCTCCGGCCTCGAAGAGCAGGCCGGTCTCGCCGTGCATCACCGCGTCGGGGATGCCGTCGGCCGTCGTGCTCACCACGGGCAGTCCGGCCGCCATGGCCTCGAGCACGGAGATGGGCAGCCCCTCTGCGTAAGAGGGCAAGCAGTACACATCGGCCGTGGTGTAGGCGTCCAGCTTGTCTTGTCCTGAAATCCAACCCAGCACCTCTACGTGAGGCTCCAGGTTGTTCGTGGCGATCTCTTGATTGAGCCGGACAATGTCGCCGTCGCCGCCTACCCGCAGGCGCATCTTGGGGATGCGTGCGGAGACCTCGGGCAGGGCGCGAATCAGATCGAAGATGCCCTTGCGCTCACCCACGCGGCCCATGAAGAGCACGATGGGAGACTCCTTGTCGCCGCGGGGGCCAGGGTAGGGGATGCTCTCAGCTGGAACCGGGTTGAAGAGCACCTTGATGTTGGCGGCGCCGTCGGTCCAATCCGAGATGTTGCGGGCCATGTCGTGGCTGACCACGTGCACTTGGGTGGCCTCGGAGTAGGCGCGACGCACCAAGCTCTCGTGCACAGGTGACTTGGCGACCAGGTCTTCCAGGAAGGCGAAGTTGTTGTGCAGGATGACCGGCAGACCCATCGCGCGGGCTTGCTCGAAGTAGACCATCTTGCGGTAGAAGCTCACGCCATCGGCCACGTGGATGTGTACGATGTCCGGCTTCCAGTCTCCCAGAACCCCCTTCAGAAAGTCCTTCTGGCCACGGGCCATCTGGGCGACTTTCTTCAGCTTGCTGCCCTCGCCGACGGTGGGGAAGTAGCGAATCTCCAGCCCCTCCATCGCTTTGGCCTCGATGAAGGTACGGGCCAGAGTAGCGATGCCACCTTGTGCTTCCAGGTCTGGGCCAATCATGGCGATGCGCATCGCTTGCTCCTTGAGACAACTCCCTAACTTGGGCTGGACCCAACCGGGCCTTGGGCGGGGTACACTGTGGGCGATTTGCGGCCATAGACGGCCCGCATGGAGGTACCCATGACTCTGATGTCCATTCTGTTGACCTTGGCCTGCACCTCGAGCGGCACCGTCGTCCTGGGGGATGACACCGGAGATACGGGCGTGGTCGACACGGGCGAGCCTGAGCCCGATCCCAACCCCGCTGCCGGAGAATACGATGGCGAGCTGACCTGGTCGCTGCCGGACTGGGACTGGACCATCTGCGAGATGGACATCACCTTGGAAGTGGACGACGAGGGCAACTTCGCCATGGAAGACACCTGCATCTACTACGGGCAGCAGGGCGGCGAGTACGACCTCGAGATCGAGATTGAAGGGTCCGTGGACGAGGATGGAGAGCTCACCGGTGAGATCAACTTCCAGAGTTGGGCCATCGACGGGGACTACTACGTCGAGGACTACTCCAGCGAGCTGGAAGGCGAGGTCGATGGAGACGACATCGAGCTGGAGTTCTTCGACAACGCCGACATGGATCGCTACGGCGAGATCGGCATGATTGGCTACATCACGCTCGAGCGCTGATTCTCAGGCGCGCCCGGTCTCATCTGGACTTGGGTGCAGCCCAGAGGCTTGCGCCCTCAGGCTGAGTTCCTGAGGGACATCCTCACCCAAGGCATCCAGGTTGAGGATGGCCAGGGCTCTGAGCTGGGCAATGTCCATCTCCTGATTCTCTTCCATGGCCAAGAGCAGCAGGTCCAGAGAGCGCGCTTGAAGGCTCTCGGCCTGTTCGGGGTATTGGGCGGCGGCGGCGGAGAGCAGTGCGCCTGCGGTTGCCGCGCGGAAGGCGTCTACCTCGCCTCCAGAAGTGCAGCGCAGCCGGAGATCCCGCTGTGAGAGCAGGGTCAGCAGGCTGAGGGGAAGGCCAAGCTGACTCATCGAGGCTTGGTCCAAGCCGCCGTCTTCCTGTTGTTGCTGCTGTGCGTGCTTCAGGCCGAGGGTTCTGGCCACACCCGAGGCCAGCTCGGCGATGCGTTGCATCAGGAAGTCGTTCTTGAACATGGCCCAAAGATAGGCACCAATTCTAGGGCCGCCAGCCCTGCGTCCGAGACTCTTGGGTGTACAATCGGGCCTTGCGAATCATCCCGCCAGCCGTGTTCTTTGTGACCGCCATAGTGGTGCACTACCTGAACAGCACCCGCAGTGACCGGGTCATCCTGTTCCCGATGATGGACACACTGTTCCCATCCACGGCAGGGGACTTGGCAGCGCAAGGCGAAGCGAGCGTCCAGGTGCTCCTGGCAGTTGGCGCCTTGACCCTTATTTTTGCAATCTTTGGAATCCTGCGGGATCGTCGCGCAAGTCAGGACGACTGATAGCCAAGACCAGCGGACCAGCGGCCCTGTTACCTTCCGGGGTAAACAAGCTATTGACGTACATCGCCCTAAGCGAATACGGCGACATCCCGAACATTCACGACCACCACGATGCGCGGCCACATCGCGCAATGAGGACCTGCCCTATGGCGCTTGAGAACTTCCTGTTCACCTCCGAGTCCGTCTCCGAAGGCCACCCCGACAAGATGTGCGACCAGATCTCGGATGCGATCTTGGATGCCTTCCTCGCACAGGATCCGCACAGCCGTGTGGCTTGCGAGACCATGGTCAAGACGGGTTTCGTGTGTGTGGCCGGAGAGATCACCTCCAAGGGCACCGTGGACATCCCCCCAATCATCCGTCGCGTGGTCAATGAGATTGGCTACGACCACTCGGACAAGGGCTTTGACGGCAACACCTGCGCCATCATGGTGGCCGTGGAGCAGCAGTCTCCCGACATCGCGCAGGGCGTCAACGAGAACGACGGCCTGCACGCCGAGCAGGGTGCTGGTGACCAAGGCATGATGTTCGGCTACGCCTGCACGGAGACCGAGCAGCTCATGCCCATGAGCATCCACTTCTCCCACCGCTTGGTGGAGAAGATGGCTGAGCACCGCAAGTCCAACGTCGATTGGCTGCGTCCTGACTCCAAGTCTCAGGTGACCATCCAGTACAAGAACGGCAAGCCCGTCCGCGTACACACCATCGTGGTCTCCACCCAACACAGCCCGGACGTCGAGAGCGCGGAGATCGAGCGCTACGTTCGCGAGGACCTGGTCCCTCAGGTGATTCCTGCAGATCTGCTCGACGCCGACACCGTCTACCACGTCAACCCAACGGGTCGGTTCGTGGTGGGTGGCCCCATGGGTGACGCTGGCCTGACCGGTCGCAAGATCATCGTCGACACCTACGGTGGCCATGGCGCGCACGGTGGTGGTGCTTTCTCCGGAAAGGACCCCTCCAAGGTGGACCGCTCCGCTGCCTACCTTGGCCGCTACGCCGCCAAGAACATCGTGGCTTCGGGCTTTGCAGACCGCTGCTTGGTGCAGTTGGCCTACGCCATCGGCGTCGCTGAGCCCGTCTCGGTGATGGTGGACAGCTACGGCACCGGCACCGTCTCCGATGAGAAGCTGGCCGAGTGTGTTCGTGAGCTCTTCCCAACCAAGCCCGCTGACCTGATTGCTCACTTGGGCCTCAAGGCACCGATCTACCGGAACACTTCGGCCTACGGCCATTTTGGCCGCGACGGTCTCTCTTGGGAGAAGGTCGACAAGGTCGAGGCAGTCAAGGCCTTCCTGGCCTAAGCCTTCGCTCTCGAACATGAGACCCTCTGCTTCGGCAGGGGGTTTTGTGCTCTGGGCCTGGTGTGCCTTCGCGGGGCGAGGCTTTGCCTGGGCTCACCCGGTTTTCGACCGGCGTGCCCTGACCGGGACATTCCTAGAGTGGGCGCCGAGGCGGGAACACTGCGTTTGCTGCCAACAGCCCGCCAACCAGAGCCGCAGCCACGACCATCATCTCCACCAGTGCGCTCAAGCCGTCCAGCGTCTGACTCTGGGAGAGCGCCTGCATACTGCGAAAGCCAATGGCTCCAGGCACCAGGAGCAGAACTCCAGGGACCAGAGTCACGCTCGCAGGTAGATCTCGGGTTCGGGCCTGGGCGTTGGAGAACACCGCCAAGACAAAGGCGCCGATGCCAGGACCGACGCGTGGGCCCAGGAGTTCTACGGCCATTCCTGTGCCCTCGATGGCGATGATTGAGGCCATCACGATCCACAGGAGATCGGCCTTGCGGGCCTGGAAGAGCACTGCGAAGGACACCCCAGCGGCAAGGACAGCTGGCCAGCGAAGCCATGTTGGCGTCTCTGCGACGGGCCCCAGCATGGGATCGAGGAGTGCCCCCGCCATGTTGAGTCCGAGGGCGCACCCCAGGCCCAGCTGTAGGAGCACCAGGGCGCCACCAGCGAAGCGTGCACTGCCTGCCGAGAGATGCCCGTTGGCGAGCTCAGCGATGGCGGTGGTGAGGGTCAGCCCAGGGACGGAGATGATCAGGGCGGCCAGCGCGACGCGCTCGGGTGAGATTGGCCAGAAGGCTGATGCCAGGCCTGCCAAGAGCGCGATGAGCGTCCCAGAGACCAGGTGGGCGATGCGCGCGTGGTGCGGGTTGCGGGCCATGCGTCCGCTGAGCAGAGAGAGCAGGCCGGCGAGTGAGCCAGCCAAGAGGGCCTCGATGGCGGGCCCCCCGAAGAGAAGGGCTGCCATCGCCGAGCTGAGCGCGAGCGCGATGCCCATCACCGGAGCCGGGTAGGGTCCCTCCTTTTGCTTCTCAATGAGCTTTAGGCGGCGAAGAGCCTGCTCCACGGTGCGGCGGTTTCGGCTGAGCGCAGCGCCCAGAGCGTCGACGGCGACCAGGCGCGAGAGGTTGTTCTCCTTGGGGCTGACGCGCAACATGTGGGTTTGGCCGTCCACTTGCAGCATCAGCGATGTGGGGGTCGCAAACACAGCCACGTCCACGCCCAAGGCGCGGCAGACCGCCTCGAGGGTGTCCTCCAGTCTGTGGGAGGGCACACCCGACTCATGCAGAGCGCGGGCCAAACCCACGATGAGCTGCGTTGTGGCGGAACTTTGCGGCATGCTGTCTTCGTTCATTCGACCGGTCTCCCGTCGGCTCTGCTAAGATACATCCGGCCCAATGGCTCTTCTACCGAATAGTTTACGGAATATCATGAGTTTTCCAGTCTTAGACCGAATCGACCGCGCCCTTTTGCGGCTCTTGCAGGAAGATGCTCGGCGGCCATTCAAGGAGTTGGCCACCAAAGTGGCTTTGGCGTCGTCGACGGTGCACGAGCGTGTCGCGAGACTGCGCAAACAGGGGGTGCTGCGCGGCGTCCACGCCGACGTGGACCACCGCGCCTTTGGTCTACAGATCCAGGCCATGGTCTTTGTGCGTGTTCACAAAGGCTCGGAGATGGGGGAGGGCTTCGCGGAGCAGATCTGCATGGCGCCCTGGGTCTTGGACGTCTACCACCTAGCTGGAAGGCAGGACTACGCCCTCCACATCGTCGCGGGGGACACCGAGCAGCTGCGTGAGCAGGTCATGGCGGTCAACGCACGCGAGGAGGTCCGCGGCGTGGAGACCAGCTTGATCTTTGAGCACCGGCGCAGTCACGTGATGCCGGACTACGCCGATTGAGCCGCCTCAGCGTGGGGTCGAGCCGCCACCTGCATAGGCGGCGCCGAGCAGTCCCCTGAAGAAGCGCGCGGCCGTCTTGGGGCGGCGGCGTTCGAGCTCGCGCAGCGCCTCGTAGTCCAGCACCAGAGCCGCACCGTCCAGCTCAGCGATGGCCAGCTCGGGGTCGCCGCCACGAATCCAGGCCGCGATTCCAGCGACCTCGCCTGGACCACGCATCACGCCCTCTTCCGCGATGGCACCGCGTAGGACGAGCTGGAGCCCTTCACCCAGATCCACCTCTTCTCCTCGAGAGAGCGCGCGGTAGTCCAAGTAGTGGCGCAGAACGCGCAGGTCGTAGCCGGTCAAAGGAAGCGAGAGTCGGCCGTCGGCCAAGCGCTGCCGGTCCTCTTCCAGCTCAGTGGCCGAAGGCAGGGTTGGATCCTCGATCCGGGTCAAGGTCACCGTGATGTTGTCGGGTCCGCCGCGCTCGTTGGCTTTGTCCACGAGCTTCTGCGCGGCCACGTCCAAGTCTTCGTGCTCCAAGATCAGCGCGCCAATCTCCTCGTCCGTGATGGGCCCGGTCAGGCCATCCGAGCAGAGCAGGACAATGTCACCATGGGCCAGTGGCTCGTCGAAGAGGTCTGGGTCCAGCTCACTCCGGATGCCCAGGGCTTGGTAGAGCATGTGCTGGTAGGGGGAGGTCTCGTATTCCTCTGGACTCATCATGCCGGAACGCAGCTGCGCAGCGGCGACGGTGTGATCGTCGGTGAGCATGCGCATCTTGCCTTGGCGCAAGATGTAGGCCCGGCTGTCACCGACGTTGACGACCAGTAGATGGCCTCCAGCGACGATGCCCAAGACCAGAGTGGTTCCGCTGTTCGCACCTTGGGTGAGCTGCTGAACACGGGAGGAGCCAAGCTCGGCCACCTGCTCCATCGCGCCGCCCAGGGCCAGGCGGTTTCGCACCGATGGGTCGGCGTCTACTTGGGTGATGATTTCTGCGAGAGCCCGCTTGGCATCGCGGATCAAGGCGATGGCTGCCCCGCTGGCGACCTCGCCCTTCTCAAGGCCACCCATTCCGTCGGCGACGGCGAGCAGACCCAGATCAGGCAGGACGATGCAGGCATCTTGGTTTGCCTGCCGGTGTACGCCTACGTCGGTCAGGGAGGCGGAATGAACGAGCTTCAACTGTGCGTCCTTGGAGCGACGCCCAGCCTACCACCGTCGGTGCAACCAAGCGGCTGCCATGGCCAAAGAGAGGCCCTTGGGACGCGCTTGACACGCTCTCTGGGTTGCCATACACCCTTGGCCCATTTCGCCCCATTGAAGCAGCGAGGTCGCAGCATGTCGGACAGCAACGAAGTTCTCTTCGAGATCACCCAGGCACATCTCAACACGGGCCTTCGCGGATTCCCCGTGGGCACGGTGCGGACCTCTTTCGTGAGCCCAGACAAGGGGCTGCACTATGTCGGCTACCCTGTCTCCAAAGTTTGGAACGTAGATCCCGAAGCCGCGGTGTACCTGCTTCTGAACAAGGAACTCCCCACCGACGAGCAGCTCGTGGCCTTCAAGGCCGAGCTGGTCTCACGCGCCCAGGTCAGCCCAGCCGTGCTGAACACCCTGGCTCAGCTCCCCAAGGAAGGCCACCCCATGGAGTGGCTCATCGTGGGCCTGAACCTCTTGGGAATGACCGGCAAGAGCGCGAACAACGACTACTTGGAAGATGGCATGAACGTCATCGCCAAGCTGCCGACCCTCGTGGCCGCCATCTTCCGCCTGCGTGAGGGCTGGGGCGCACCCATCGCCTCGCAGCCTGAGCTTGGCCTGATCGAGAACTTCGTCAACATGCTGGGCGTGCCCGATGCAGACCCCGAGAAGCTGACCAAGCTGCTCCGCGTCTTCTACGTGCTGCACTTGGACCACGGCGGCGGAAACCTGAGCACCTTCACCGGCAAGTCGGTGGCCTCGGGCTTGGCAGACATGTACGCATCCCTGGGTGCATCGATGGCTGGGCTCTACGGACCCCGTCACGGTCGTGCCAACCAGGACTGCCTCAACTTCCTCCGCAAGGTGGGCACCAACAACAAGGACGAGGTCGAGGCCTTTGTCCGCAACGAGCTCGCCAACAAGCGCCTGATCTTCGGATTCGGCCACGCTGTGCTGCGCTCCGAGGACCCGCGGGCCACCATCCAGTACAAGCTGGGTGAGGAGATCTGCGGCGATGACCCCCTCTACAAGACCGCCATCGCCATGCGCGAGCGGGCTGTGAAGGTGCTCAAGGAGAACCCCAAGGTCTCCAACCCATACCCCAACGTCGACGCCATCAGCGGCACCCTGCTGCAGGCTGTGGGCTTGGCCAACAGCGACTACTACACGGTGCTCTTCGGCTTGAGCCGTTGCTCCGGAATCGTCGCCCAGATCGTTGATGAGCGGGTGAACTTCCGCAACGGAAAGGGCGTAGCGATCTACCGCTGCAAGTACATCACCGAGAACCAGCCGAACCGGGACTGAGGTAGATCATGACCCCGACTATTTTGTACACGCAGACGGACGAAGCGCCTGCGCTGGCGACCTACTCCTTCTTGCCCGTCGTTCAAGCCTTTGTTGGCGCGACCGGGGTCAAGGTTGAGACCCGCGACATCTCACTGGCCGCTCGCATTTTGTCTGCTTTTGCCGACACCTTGCCTGCAGACCAGAAGGTCGCGGACCACTTGGCCGAGCTCGGCGCCCTGACCCAGAGCGCCACCACCAACATCATCAAGCTGCCGAACATCTCGGCCTCGGTGCCCCAGTTGGTTGCAGCGATCACGGAACTCCAGGACCACGGTTTTGCGGTCCCGGATTACCCGGCTGAGCCCAAGGATGACGCTGAGAAGGCCATCCAGGCGCGCTACAACAAGTGCAAGGGCAGCGCGGTGAACCCCGTGCTGCGCGAAGGCAACTCTGATCGACGGGCTCCCAAGGCCGTCAAGCAGTACGCCCGCAACAACCCGCACAGCATGGGCGCATGGAGCTCCGACTCCAAGACCCATGTGGCCACGATGAGCTCCGGTGACTTCCGCTCCAACGAGCTCTCGGTCACCGTGGACGCTGCGACCACGGTCGAGATTCAACACGTCGATGCGGCGGGCAAGGTCACCACCACGCTCAAGTCCGTTGACTTGATCGCCGGTGAGATCATCGACGGTACCAAGATGTCCAAGCAGGCTCTGCTGAGCTTCTTGGCTGAGCAGGTCGAAGATGCGCGCAAGAGCGGCGTTCTGTTCTCGCTGCACATGAAGGCCACGATGATGAAGGTCTCCGACCCCATCATCTTCGGTCACGCTGTTCGCGTGTTCTTCGCCGACCTCTTTGCGGAGTACGGGGACGTCTTCGATGCCCTTGGCGTGAACGTCAACAACGGCTTTGGTGACCTGATCGCCAAGCTGGACTCTCTGAGCGCCGACCAGATGGAGGCCATCGGTGCCGCCATCCGCAAGAACATCGACGCTGGTCCTGCGCTGGCGATGGTCGACTCGGACCGCGGAATCACCAACCTGCACGTGCCCAGCGATGTGATCATCGATGCGTCCATGCCGGCGATGATTCGCACCAGCGGCTGCATGTGGAACGCCGAGGGCAAGACCCAGGACACCAAGGCGGTGATCCCGGACAGCTCCTACGCGGATGTGTACCAGGTGGTCATCGACTTCTGTAAGAAGCACGGTGCCTTTGACCCCACCACCATGGGCAGCGTATCCAACGTTGGCTTGATGGCCAAGAAGGCCGAAGAGTACGGCTCCCACGACAAGACCTTCGAGGTCTCGGCCGACGGCACCATGCAGGTCGTGGACAGCTCTGGCACGGTCCTGATCTCCCACGAGGTCAAGGCTGGCGACATCTGGCGTGCTTGCCAGACCAAGGACGCCCCCGTCCAGGACTGGGTCAAGCTGGCCGTCTCCCGCGCCCGCGCAACCGGTGTTCCGGCCATCTTCTGGCTGGACTGGAACCGCGCACACGATGCACAGATCATCCAGAAGGTAGAGCGCTACCTCAAGGACCACGACACCAGTGGGCTGGACATCCAGATCCTCTCCCCAGCCAAGGCGACGGAGTTCACTCTGGAGCGCGTCAAGAAGGGCCAGGACACCGTCTCGGTGACCGGCAACGTTCTGCGTGACTACCTGACCGACCTCTTCCCGATCTTGGAGCTGGGAACCAGCGCCAAGATGCTGTCCATCGTTCCCCTGATGAAGGGCGGCGGGCTGTTTGAGACCGGCGCGGGTGGCTCTGCTCCCAAGCACGTGCAGCAGTTCGAGAAAGAGAACCACCTGCGGTGGGACTCCCTCGGAGAGTTCTTGGCCCTGGGTGTCTCCCTGGAGCATCTGGCTGGGGTCTTTGACCACCCCAAGGCCGCCATCATGGGCGATGCCCTGGATGAGGCGACCACCCAGTATCTGCTCAACAACAAGTCGCCTTCTCGCAAGGTGAACGAGCGGGACAACCGCGGAACCCACTTCTACGTGGCCATGTACTGGGCGCAAGCCCTGGTCGCGCAGGACAAGGACGCTGGCTTGGCGGAGCAGTTTGCTCCTCTGGCCGCCGAGCTGGCCGCCAAGGAGGAGGCCATCGTCTCCGAGCTGAACGCCGTGCAGGGTGTGGCCATGGACATCGGTGGCTACTACCACCCAGATCCCTCCAAGGCAGCGGCGGCCATGCGGCCAAGCGCCACCTTCAATGGGATCATCGACGGCTTCTCCGCATAGCTGGAGGAGCCCCGGGGGGGGCTTGTGCCTGAGTCAGCGAGCTTGGATGTAGGCCCAGTTCCGCTGGGCCTGCTTGAGCATCAGGAAGTCTTCGGCTGGCGCATTTTGCCAGCCGCAGGCTTCTGCTTGCTCTTTGCCGTTGGCTTGGGCCTTCTTTGGGGGCAGGTGCCCTCTGAAGTCGGTTTGTACGGGGACCTGACTTGCCTCTTCGTCTTCGGCGGCTGTTTGGTGGCGGCGCATCACTTTGCGGTGACGTGGTCACGTAGCAATCACAAGGGCGCTTGGGCGGGGATCAGCGTCATCAGTTCGCTGCTCTGGATGGCTACTTGGAGTTCATCGGCCACCTGGAACAACTTCGAGGTGACTTGGCAGGAAGCGCTTCATCCCGCCCGGTGGTTCGACCTCTTCTTCCGGCCTCGGGTCCTGGGCAGCACTGTCGTCCCAGAGCTGCCAAGTTTGCTGATCTACGGCTTGATCTGCTGTGCTGTGCCCGTTGTGGCCGTGCTCTTCATTCGTCGCGCGACCGAGGTTCTTCGGTGTCCGACCCATGGATTGGAGCTTCGCTTCGTGATGGTCGCTCGCCTCGCACCAGAGCCGTCAGCGGGACTCTTCGAGCTGATTCGAGACATGGACCTGCACGCCGTCACCAGGCTGCCGCTCACCGACTCAAGTCACGCCATGCGCATCGTGGAGATTGTCCGCTGTCCAAGGTGCGAGCAATCTTGCGGTGTACAGGTCCGCAGTCGCTACGGCATTCCGGGGGACGGGACCCGCGACAACACAAAATGGTACGTCGATGGTGGCCCTTTCAGGTTGACCATGGCTCAGTACGAGCTCCTGAACGGTCTGCGCCCCTCTGTGCGGCCGATGACTCAAGAGGAGCGTGCCAAGCGGAAGCAGCACTCTCAGGATGCCCTCTTCGGCCTATTGATGGGAGGCCCTGGATTGGGACTGCTGAAGAAGTCGCCCACCCTCTACGAGGACACCTCGGAAGAGGAGTAGGCGGGGCAGTGCTCAGTGCTCTTTGGGGTCAGTGAGCTTGAGTGCGTCAATGGCCTGGAGTCAGAACATGCGCCGGGTCGTGGCCCCCTGTCCTCCGCTGGCGTCGCGCAGGGTCAAGGAGTCCGCGGCGACTCTTCTAGTCGCTTGAGCCCTCAAACACGTCCTGGAGGCGGAGCAAGCTGGCCTGGCCCTCTCGAATCGCGGCGTTCCGGACCAAGCTGCCTGGGACGGGCAAGCGTGTCTCGGTACGCACTTGCAGGACGACCAAGCTGCCTGTTCCCTGGGGCAGGATCTGCCAGCGGGTGCTCTGTTCGCTCAGATCCTCGCTGTCGACCAAGGTCTCGACCATGCCGTCGTCCGTCAAGCAGGCGTGGGAGCGGTAGGCCACTTGGTACATGGCTCCGGCGCGTCGCCGTGTGAGCAGCCAACAGGCGCGGCCCTCGCTGTCTTGGGTCGTGGAGACCTGTGACTCCAGGTCGCCCTGAGCCGCCAAGCTGGCCAGGGTCCGTGGGCTGTCCAAGCGGGCTCGGATGTCTTCGGGGTCCGCCTGAATGTAGATCGAGGAGGAGACGGTTCCATCGCTCAAGATGGTGCTCGTGGGGATGCTTCCCAGTGCCAGGGTGAGCCAAGCGAACATCACAGCTCCATGCGTGTCTTCAGTGTGTACCCGGAAGGGGACCCTGTGAAGTGCGGATCGCTAATTGGCCTCCAAAGCCGCCTTGATGTTCCGCAGACCAGCCTCGCTCTCCTTGATGGCGGCCTTCTGCACCATGCCTGGGGGCGCCGGCAGTGAGGTCAAGGTCTTGGACTGGATCTGGATCAGGCTGCCTTCTCCATCGGGCAACACCTGCCAGAGGCTCTGGTAGGACTTCATGCCCTCGCCTTCCACCAGTGTCTCCATCAAGCCGGAGGTGGTGGGACAGGCCTTGGTGTGCCAGTCGATGGTGTAGACGACCAGGTCCATCTTCCGGTGTAGCAGCCAGCACTCGCCCTCCTTCACCTCGCTCTCGATGCCGCCGGCCTGGGAGAGCGCCGCGATCTTGCTGGGGGAGTCCATCTGTGGCCACACCAGCTCCGGAGCCAGATCCACATGAATGCTGGCCTGAACGCTGCCGTCGGCCAGGACCTGGGAGGTGGGCGCGCTGGCCAGGAGGAAGCTCAAGATCAAGGGCATTGGGACCTCTGGGCCGAAAGGGCTGCTACGAGATAGGCCGCTGTCATGCAAAAAGCGCAGGCCATTGATGCACTGAAACAGGCTTGTCGCCAAGAGCTGGCCGCCATCGAGCAGGCCTCAGCCGCCGCGCGGGACGAGACGACCAACGCGGAGACCAAGCAGGAAGGCAAGTACGACACCCGCGCCATCGAGGCCTCGTACTTGGCCAGGGGGCAAGCGGTGCGCGTCGCCTCGCTGCGTCAGCTCACGTCCTGGTTCGAGCAGCTGCAAGCGCGGCCCTGCACCGAGATCCAAGTCGGCGCCCTCTTCCAGCTTGAAGGGAGCGCCGATTGGCTGTTCATGGCCCCGGTAGGGGGGAGTGGAGCGGCGCTCTCCGGTCAGAGAATCAAGGTGATCTCTCCGGCCTCTCCTCTGGGAAAGGCCCTCTCAGAGCTGGAGTCCGGCGACGAGGTCACCTTGTCCAGCCCTAAGGGCCAGCGCTCAGTGACCGTGTCCGTCGTCTTGTGAGTGGCCAGCTGAAGGGCTCGCCTGGGGCTTGGCGTCGGCGGCAGGTGCGTCCTGGCGCAGCAGGCACACCGAGTTGATGCAGTAGCGCTTGCCGGTGGGCTTGGGACCATCGTTGAAGACGTGGCCCAGGTGCGCATCGCAGCGGGAGCAGACCACTTCCTCTCGCAGCATGCCCATGCTCACGTCGGCGTTGATGGTCACCGACTCCTCGGAGACTGGCGCGTAGAAGCTGGGCCAGCCGGTGCCGGACTCAAACTTCGTCTCGGCGGGAAAGAGGGGCTGACCGCAGCTGCTGCAGGCAAAGACCCCGTCCTTCTTGTTGTTCAAGGTGGCGCCGGTGAAGGGGCGCTCGGTCCCGGCCTTGCGGCAGACTTGGTACTGGGCCGGGGTCAGGGCGGCTTCCCAGTAGGTGTTGTCTTTGGCTTTCCAGTCGACGGCGTCGACATCCACACCGACCAGGTGTTCCCCCACGCCTGGATCTGCGTCGGCGGCCGCGGCTGCGGCATGGGCGCCGGGGTTGAGCTGCACGGCGAGCAGGCCGACGAACACCAGCAAGGCGGCGATCACGAGGGGCAGTTTGCGCTTCATGGAGGGGCTCCTTTCGAGTCTGCATCTATTGAAGCCGCGAGGCGCCCAGAGATGCGTCGGGAGTTGTCACAAGTGGTCTCCGTGAGCGCTCAAGCCCGCGGAAACGTCACTCCACGAGCGCCCCATCAAAGTCCTGGGCCGAGACCGCGCCGGCATCATCCAGCAGCAGCTCGGCCACAAAGGCTGCAGTGAAGTGGCCGGCGATCGCCGAGCCCACAGCCGGGTCCAGGTACTCAAAGTCGGCACCGTCGGTCATGCGCTCGTCGCTTCCGCAGCCTGCCTGAACGTCCGGGTGGATCCCGGCGATGTCGCTCACCGACCAGTGCCCAGCGTCCGCCACATCCAGGCGGTAGGTGGTGTTGGGCGCATCCTCCAGGTTGCTGACGATGAGCTGGTTTCCCAGGGCCGTGATCGAGTTGTCCTCGACTGCGAGCAGGATGGCCAGGGGCTTGTCGAGGGTGGAGGTCTCGACCCCCGGGAGCAGTGGGTTCTCCATCGGCGCGGCCAAACCCAGGGCGCCTTGGATGCGGAGGTCCTCTTGGGCGAGCAGGCCAGAGGTGACGCTGCCGAAGCTGTGTCCGAAGGCGGCGAGGCGCTCGGGGTCCACCGGGACGGCGTCCTGGGAGAGCAGGGCGTCCAAGACGCGCTCTTGGTCGGAGAGTCGTAGCGCCAGGGTGTCCGTGTTCAGACCCAAGGCCTGCTCGGTGTCCTTTTCCCAGAAGCTGTTGCCGACGTGATCTGCGGCGGCCACGACGAATCCCCAGGTGGCCAGGTGTTCGGCGACGCTGAAGGAGGAGAAGCGCAGGCACTCGTGGCAGTGAGAGAAGACCAGCAGGGGCTGCTCTGTGGTCAGGGGCTGCAGCTCCCAACCGGCTTGGGTCTGCTCTGTGGCACAGCTGCCCTGCATCGCGCTCTGGTACGCGACGATGCGCTCCGGGTCGCTGAGGAAGACCTCGGCGACCGGACCGCCAGAGGCCGCCTCTTCGCTGGGGTACCAGATCTCGACCGTCAGGGGCCGCTCGCCATCCAGGGTGATGCGACGCTGGGCGGGCTGGTAGGGCCCCGCCTGGCTGTAGTCGGTGATGGGCTGAGCGGTCTCTTCGACGTCTTTGGCGCAAGCCAAGAGCAGCCAGATCATGTGGACTCCAAAATCCGGATGCATGCCGCGAAGGTGCGGCCCAATCGGGTCTGCTGCGCGATCTTGGGGACCAGCGGCCAGACGGCGCGCTCCCCCTGGGCGATGAAGTGGGCCAAGTCTTCTCGGGAGGGGTTGGCGACCACCTTCTTGTAGAGAGACCAGGAGAAGGGGGGATGGATGTTGATGTCCCCGCGGTAGTCCTGGCTCACCAAACCGTGGGCGCGGTCAGCAAGCTGGGAGGCGGTGCCCTTCTTCGAGGCCCGTCTGGCCAGGTCCGCAGCGTGGGCCGCCTGGGTGCGTGCGGTGCTGCCCACCAAGCCGGCCAAGGTCGGCCCGATTCCCCGTTGGCCGTGGTGCCGAACCAGGGGCATGGCGTGGGGATTGGCCTGACTGACGATGAAGTGGTTGACGTTGTGCAGGCGGGCCAAGCGGTTCTTTGGAAGATCCCCATGGAAGCTGCCGTCTACCCAGAGTTCCCCGTCCATGTAGGGGCGGATCTCGCCACCCGGTGCCCGGGCTTGTAGCTGAACGGGTGGAAAGAGCGCGGGCAGCGCGGAGCTGGCCAGGGCCGCGGAGGCGATGGTCACCTGGGGGCTGGTCAAGGCGTTGAGCAGCCGGGCCCGCTGGCGGGTGCGGGCGGGGGAGACCGAGATGTTCAGGATGCGGCCGGAGCGGGCTTGGGCCTCGGCGAAGGTCCAGTTGCCGCAGTTGTGCTTGAGCACCGCGTGCAGACGCTCGGGATCCAGCCATGCGCCGGAGCGCCATGCCCGCCGCAGACCCACGGGGAGCAAGCCGTCCAGGCGCATGTCCCCGGTGTCGGCGTACATCTGCTTGAGCTCCTCGTCGGTGCGAGAGCACGCGCCCGCAGCGATCATCGCACCCGTGCTGGCGCCGGAGATGATGTGGGGCAGCAGATCCTGCTCGAAGAGGGCCTTGACCACGCCCAGGTGATGGAAACCCCAGGTGGCGCCGCCGCTGAGCAGGAGCGCGCTGCGGCCGAAGACCCGCTGGCTGCGACGGAAGCGCGCCAGGACACCAGCCCGAGGAATGTGGGCTGGCGGGTTGCGGGCCAAGTGGAGCAGGCTGGCCTCGATCTCGTCTTGAAGGTCGACCAGTAGGCGCCTTGGGCCTGCCAGGGCCCCGCTGTAGTGTTCGTCCGCTCGGATCTCCCCCAGATGACGGAACACCGCCTCCGTCAGGGCTTCCACCAAGCCGTCCGCGTCCCCCGAGGTCCTGAGCTGGGCCAAGCGCGCGGCGCTCTGGCGCATGGCCACCGCCTGCACCGAGTCCTCGGGATCGGCGTCCCTCCAGGCATCTCCGCCGGTGACGGCGTCGTAGTCGTGGGCGGCCTGCAGCCACTGGGCGTAGCTGTTTGCCTCTTCCAGTGCGCGAACGGCGTCTCGGATCTGGCGGGGACGAAGCATGGCATCAAGCTAACCTGTGTCCATGCTCTTGTTTCTCTTGGCTTGGCTCTCCTGCACCCCAGCGCCCATCGAGCACACCGTCGTGCGCGGCGACACCCTGGGAAAGTTGGCCAAGACCCACGGGGTCAGCGTGGAGCAGCTCCAGGAATGGAACGGGCTGGAGGACGACCGGATCGACGTGGGTCAGGTCTTGGTGGTGGGGAAGGGGAGGGAGGCTGTCCCAGAGCGAGCGTCCCAAGAGGAGCCCGTTGCGGTGGCTCAGTCCAGCAAGCCGCGGAAAAAGCGCAGCAAGGGGGGCGCCGTCAAGGCCAGTACGGTGACCTCGACTGCGCCGGGATTGGTCCTGCCTGCTGCAAAGGAGTGCTTGGCTGGGCCCACGGACGCCGATGCCCAGGGCACAGAGGCCGGCTTCTCCTCCTCCCGGGGCTTGAGCCACGAGCAGGTCAAGGCTGGGATGGACAAGGCCTTGCCCGGCCTGAGCGTCTGTGTGAGCGGCCAATGGCCGGTTGGACGGGCCGAGCTGGAGATCACCGCCGGCTGTGATGGGCGGGTGAGCGCGGTGCGCATAGTGGACGATGGCGGCTTGGAATCCGGACTCTTGGGCTGCATCGAGGAGCGCTTGAAGTACGCGGAGTTCCCGGCGCACGACCTGCCGGATGGCGAGACCTTTGGCTACCCCCTTGTCTTCTCTGAGTGAGGCTCAGGCCTAGGGCCGATCGCCGTGCTACTTCTTGCGGGCTCGCGCGCGTCTCCTGTTGGGACGCGCCGCAAATCTGATCGAACTGAGAGGGTCACACATGAAGATCCACGAGTACCAGGCCAAGCAGATCCTGGCACGCCACGGGGTGGCTGTGCTTCAAGGACACGTGGTCACCACCGCGGAAGAAGCCGCTACCGCAGCTGAGAAGCTCGGTGGTCCCGTTGTTGTCGTCAAGTCCCAGGTTCACGCCGGTGGACGCGGCAAGGGCCGATTCTTGGGTGACGTGAGCGACGCTGACATCCAGGCCGTTCTGGCCGGCGCCGAAGAAGTCCCCGGCAAGGGTGGCGTTCGCGTGGTCAAGGGTGCCGCTGCCGCTGCAGAAGCTGCTGGCGACATGCTGGGCAAGACCCTGGTGACCAAGCAGACCGGCGCCGAAGGCTCCAAGGTCAACACCGTTTACATCGAGGCCGGCTGCGACATCGCTCGTGAGCTTTACCTGGGTGTGCTGCTCGACCGCGACGTGGGCAAGGTCGTCGTGATGGCCAGCGTCGAAGGCGGGACCGAGATCGAGGAGGTCGCTGAGCACAACCCTGAGCTCATCCTCAAGGTACACGCCGACCCCATCACCGGTTTGGGTGCATGGCAGGCCCGTGAGCTGGCCTTTGGCCTGGGACTCACCGGCGCCGCCTACAAGAGCGCCGTCAAGTTCATCCTGAAGCTCTACACGGCCTTCATGGCCGAAGACTGCGCGATGGCTGAGATCAACCCCATGGTTGTCACCGGCGCTGGCGAAGTCGTCGCTCTGGACTGCAAGATGTCCTTCGACGAGAACGCCATGTACCGCCACAAGGCGAACTTGGAGATGCGCGACTTCGACGAGGAGGAGCCCTCCGAGATCGAGGCTGGCAAGTACGACCTGAGCTTCGTGAAGCTCGATGGAAACATCGGCTGCATGGTGAACGGGGCAGGCTTGGCCATGGCCACCATGGACATCATCAAGTTCTACGGCTCTGAGCCTGCAAACTTCCTCGATGTTGGCGGCGGAGCCACCGAGGAGAAGGTCACCGCGGCCTTCAAGATCATCACCGCTGACCCGGCTGTCGAAGGCATCTTCGTCAACATCTTCGGCGGCATCATGAAGTGCGATGTCATCGCTGCTGGCTGCTTGGCCGCGGTGAAGGAAGTGGGCCTGACGGTTCCACTGGTCGTGCGCTTGGCCGGTACCAACGTCGAGGAAGGCAAGAAGCTCCTCAACGACTCCGACTTGGCTGTCATCTCCGCTGACTCCATGGCGGACGGTGCTCAGAAGATTGTGAACGCTGTCAACGCTGCGAAGGGGGCCTGAAATGTCCATTCTCGTCAACTCTGACACCCGTCTGCTCTGCCAGGGAATCACCGGTTCTGCCGGTAGCTACCACTGCACCCAGATGATGGCTTACGGCACCAACTTGGTGGCAGGCGTGACCCCCGGAAAGGGTGGTCAGGTCTTCAACTCCAAGGTGCCGATCTTCAACAGCGTGAAGGAAGCAGTGAAGGAGACCGGCGCCAACGCCTCGGTCATCTTCGTGCCCCCTCCCTTCGCTGCCGACGCCATCCTGGAAGCGATCGATGCTGGCATCGAGCTGGTCATTCCAATCACCGAGGGAATCCCTGTTCGCGACATGATCGCGGTCAAGGCCTACCTGGACGCCTCCGGCGCCCGCATGATTGGTCCCAACTGCCCCGGCATCATCACCCCCGGCCAGTGCAAGATCGGCATCATGCCCGGTCACATCCACACCCCCGGTCGCATCGGCGTGGTCAGCCGCTCCGGCACCCTGACCTACGAGGCTGTGGGCCAGCTCACCGCTTTGGGTCTGGGCCAGTCCAGCTGCATCGGCATCGGTGGTGACCCCATCATCGGTACCCGTCACATCGACGCGATGAAGCTCTTCAACGACGACCCCGACACCGACATCGTTGTGATGATCGGCGAGATCGGCGGAAGCGCCGAGGAAGAGGCCGCCGCTTGGGCCAAGGACAACATGAACAAGCCTGTGGTTGGCTTCATCGCAGGCGCTACGGCACCTCCGGGTCGCCGCATGGGTCACGCTGGCGCCATCATCTCCGGTGGTTCGGGCACGGCCGAGGCCAAGTACGCAGCCATGGAAGAGGCGGGTTTCCACCTGTCTCGCAGCCCCGCTGAGATGGGCAAGACCGTTCAGGGTCTGCTCTAAAGCGTTCCCCAAACGGGGCCCGCAATCCAACAGGAGTCCCTCGGGGCTCCTGTTGTTGCTCTGGGGTCCCGGCTGGGTCCCCGGCTGGCGCCCGGCTGGGTTTCTTGGCTCCATGGCTGGCCTTCTCTCGCCAAGCGGCCGCGCTTGAGGATCTGTTGCTGGGGCCTGAACCAAGCCGCGTGATAAAACAGCCTCTCAACTGACCGAGTTCCACGCCATGCGCCTTCCTCTCCTTGTCCTTCCGTCCCTCGCCGTGCTTGCGCTGGTTGCTTGCTCGGACCCTGAGCCGGCCCCGGTCGCACCACCCACTGGACCGCAGACCGAGGCCCAGGCTGGGCCATCGGCCGGACCCGCTGCGAGCCCGGGTGCAGAAGGGACCGCAAACGCCGCGCCCGAGCGCCTCCCAGGGGAGCTGCACCTCTCTCCAAACGCACCGGGCAAGATCGCTCCAGAGATGCCTGAGCAGGAGAATGCTGCACCCGGTCTCGCGCCTGGGGAGCCTGCCAAGGCACAGTTCGAGGCGGGGGATGCCTCCGTGACCATCGCTGTGACGGTGGACGGCTTCGGGGAGACGGCCGAGCTTCAGTTCATCGAGCTGGTCAAGGGGGACTTTGGAATGGTGCGTCCACGCGTCGTGCACATTGAGCCACTCAAGGGCCGGAAGAGCCTGGAGATCGCAGCACCGGCCGCGCTGCCGGGCAAGTTCTACGCACTGGTCGTAGAAGGGGAGTTGCCCAACTCGAGCTTCTCGGGTGCTGAGCAGGCCTTGAGCCTGAACGGGTCGGATCTGAGCCTCAACATCACCGCGGGTCAGCAAGCCACGTGGATGTCCCAGCTCCCGATGGGGCCGCCTCCCGAGAACACCCTGACGGAAGCGGTGGTCGTTCCAGAGAACCTCAAGGGTGGGGAGCCTCCCCCCGCGCCGGAGTGAGTGCAGGCTTGCTGTTGGGCTTGTTGGGCTCCCTTGCTTGCTCGGATCCCCCTCCAGCCGCCTTGCCGGGCGCTGCACCTGTGCCCCAAAACAGCGGCTCAGGTCAAGCGGGTACCCAGCCCATGCGGCCAAGCCAGCCGCCTCCCAGCTCTGGTCCCCAAAGGGGCCCGACCTTTGCTGCGGAGTCTCTGGCCAGCAGCTGGCGCCCTGAACTCGCGCTCCCTGTTGAGGGGGGAGGGGAGCACGCTTGTGGTCCAGGCCAGAGTCTGGTGCCCGCGGGCAACTTCTTGATGGGGTCATCCAGTCAGCAGGCCGGCGCAGACGAGGCCCCCGTGCACGCGGTCTACGTCTCGTCCTTCTGCTTGGACACCTTCGAGGCCAGCACGACCTTGGTGCGGGAGGTAATGGGCCCAACTTGGACGCCGGCCGGCCCGGACGCTCGAGGATTTGAGGGAGGGGTTGAATCTGGCCGGGGAGAGCATCCAGCCGAAGGCTTGACCTGGGAGGAGGCGCAGACCTTTTGCCAGGCCAGAGAGATGCGTCTGCCCACAGAGGCGGAGTGGGAGAAGGCCGCGCGGGGCGGCTGTGAGCTGGGCTCGGATCCGCAGAGGTGTGATGCCCAGGACCTACGGCCCTACCCTTGGGGAGAGGCCTCACCGGGCTGCACGCTGGCCAACCACGCCACCCTGGGAGCAGGTGCGCCGAAGCTCTGCTTGAGCGACAGCACTCCGGTGGATCAAGGCGGGGCAGGGCCCTACGGCCACTTGAACCTCTCCGGAAACGTCTGGGAGTGGGTGGCTGATGCCTACCATCCTCGGGTCTACACTGCGTCTGCGAGACGGGACCCCAGCGGACCCAGCGCCGGCGAGAACCACGTGATGCGCGGCGGGGGGTGGAACACCTTCTCCTCCAACATGCGCGTCTCCAACCGCTTTCACGACCTGGTCTTGGGTTCAGCGGTTGGGGTTCGGTGCGCCAAGGGAGACACCGGGCACACCCCAGACCCTGTGGAGGCCTTGGAGTTGGTCTCCGTCTCCGGCACCCTGCGTCGTGACGAGCCCTTTGTCGGCCGTGCGCTCTACATCTCCGTCTTTGACGCTCAGGACCAGCGTGGGGGCATGTTGCCCCCTGGAATGTCTCCCATCACGGAGCTGCGTCTAGCGCCAAACGGCGAGCGCACCCAGGACTTTGAGATCCAAGTGCCCAGAGGCGGCGAAGTGCTCATCTTCGGTGCCCTGGACGACGGCACTGGCGCACAGAAGGAGGGCTACCATGCCGCCTCGGGCAGCGGTGGAATGGGCCAAACCGAGTCGCCGGTGGCGGTAGACGGACCCGTCCGTGGCGTTGAGATCCAGGTGCTGGTGCGCAGCGCACAGGGGGGACCCGGACAGGGACCACCCGGTCCGCCGCCAGGGCCAGGGCAGGGACCGCCGCTGAGTCCAGGTCATGGTTCGGGACCTGCGCACTGATGCCTTCGACCGCGCGAAAGGTGGCCTTTTCGCTGATTCCGGCGCTGTTGCTGCTGGGGCTGGGCGAGGTGGCCTCGCGTGCGATGGGAGGGCCAGAGTGCACCCCCATCTCACCCAGCGCATCGGGCTGGGACACGATGGTGGCAGACCAAGTCTTGCTCTGGAAGCTGGAGCCGAACCGGCTCTTTGAGTCACCGGCCGGCAACACCACGACCAACGCGTTGGGGCTGCGCTCCAAGCACCTGCCCGAGGGCAAGCTTGGGATCCGCATCGCCGTGACGGGTGACAGCTCGGTCTTCGGTTGGGGGCAGCCCGATGGCTTCACCTACGCCGAGCAGCTGGAGGAGATGCTGAACCGGGCCTTTGATGAACCGATTCAGGTCATCAACATGGGGGTCCCTGGCTACTCTACGGAGCAGACCTTGGGCTTGATGGACCAGGTCGGGTGGTCCTATGAGCCAGACCTGTTGGTGGTCCACAACATCTTCTCGGACTGCAACATCGATGCCTTCCAGGACCGGGCAGCGATGGCCTTGACCAATCCGGAGCCCTCGGCCTTGGAGAGCAGCCGCTTGTATTGCGCGCTGCGTCAGCCTTGGGTGTCCTACCAAGCCGGGCTGAACCAGGAGAGCAACCGTGTGCTGATGCCGGGCATGCCAACCGGCGCCAACCAAGCCCAGCGCTTGGAGGACATCGACCAAGTCATCGACCTGAGTCGGGTGCCGCTGGATGACTACCTGGAGAACCTGGACACCCTGCTGGGGCAGGCCCAGGGCAGGGGGGCCCAGGTGCTGATGGCGCCCTTGGCCCAAGAGTGGGACGTCGGCGCCTGGACCGCGCCCATGGACCAGCCCAGCGCCGACCAGGTGCTGCCTTGGCACCCCTACCGCCAAGCACAGGCCCAGTGGGTCTCCCAGCATGGCTTGCTGCAAGTGGACTTGCCGGGCGCCTTTCTTGCCAGCGGAGAGGGGGGGCGCGAGCTCTTCATGGACCACATGCATCCCAGCGTGGTCGGAGCCTGGGTGATGGCCAGCGCCGTGGCGGCGTCCATCGTGGCCAACCCCAGTCTTCTGGGTCTTGGTCCGGAGCGGGTTCAAGCAAACTGGCAGATGCCTCGGCCCAAGAGTCAGAGGTCCAGAGGGCCTGGGCCCATGCAGCCTGTCTCTTATACACATCTGACGCTGCCGACGAAGAGG
>CAJXRZ010000061.1 GCA_913060515.1 uncultured Pseudomonadota bacterium
CATGCGCCGCTGCTGGGCCTCACGCTCACGTACTCGCGCGCTGACAACAGCCAGCGCCGCAAAAGTCGCCAAACCCCTCAAGATTCGGGCAGTGCGTCGAAGCTGTCCCTGGCTCGCACGGTAGCTGTCCAAATAGAGCGCGCCGATGCTGTCTCCGCCCTGCATCAGCGGCACACAGAGAACACTGCGCATTCGCATGTTGGCGACGCTCTTGAAGGCCTGAAGGTCCCCTCTCTCCCCAAGATCCGTGGCCAGGATCTCCCGCCCCGAAGCCACAGCCCGTCGTAGGATGTTCATGCTTGGGGCTGGCTCAACCACGCCGACCCGCACCACGGAACAGGCGACCTCTGGGGGATTTCCAAGGGCAACGAAGGCCCTCTCTGCGTCCGGAATCAACTCCAGCGAGACCTCACAGACCTGCTGAAGTAGCTCATCCAAGCCCAAGTCGGCGCGCAGATGTTTGGTGAGATCCAGCAGGTGCTCAAGAGCAGTGTCGCTGTCCTCAATGGAGGCTTCACCGAGCTCATCCAACAAACCAAGAGCCTGCAGCTCAAGCTCAACGTGCTCAACTTCTTGGGCGTAGCTGAGCACTCGGTCGAGCAGGGCTCGAGCAGACTCGCTTCTGCCAAGCTCCATGTAGGAGCGCGCAGCCCAGCCCCGAACAAAGGCCAGGTCACTCGCCAGCCCGGCCTCCACCAGCGGACCTTCCAGTTCACTGAGGCTGTCGTCAATGTCCTCGCCCAAGCCAAGACGCGCTCTGGCCAAGACGAGCAAGACCCTGGAACGCGAGGTCTCGCCGACAAGCTTGGCCGACTGAGCCAACTTGACGGCCTTCATTGCGCGCGCTTGAGCATCCTCCCTACGGACCGACGCTGAGAGTTCCGCCTCTCGCCGGGCCAGCTCAACCATCTCTCCCACCATTCCGTGGGCGGCGGCCAGAACACCGCACTGGGCATAGAGCTTCTCGGCCTGGTCCCACTCTTTGAGGGAGGCGTGGGCCTCTCCGAGGTTGCCCAGAGCAACGGCTTCCAGATTCGCCAATCCTTCGGCTCGAGCGCCGGCGACAGCCTCGCCACCAACATGAACGGCCCGCTCCCCTCGCCCACTCTCCCGGCAAGCCAAGCAGAGGTTGACCTGGAGACGCAGTACGTCCCGCTTGGATTGCAGGCGCTCGAAGAGTAGCAGGGACTCCTCCCAGGCAGACACAGCCCGCCTACGTTCTGAGCCCAGGTACAGGGCAGTGCCTAGATTGAGCAGAGTGCGCGCTCTCTCAAGGGGGCCAAGGCCTCCTCCCCGGGCAGCAAGCGGCGCCAGGACGTTGATGGCCTCGGAGCTGCGATTCAATGCGATCAGCACTCGACCGCGGACCGAAGCCAAGATGCGCGCGCTCTCTTCTGGCAAACCGACCGGGCTGGCGACCTCCAGGGCTTCCGCTGCCTGCCCATGCGCGAGCAGAGACTGGGCATGCACCAAGGCCAAGCCACCCCAGCACTCCGGATCTCGTGCCCGCGACAGCTCGCCACGCTGAGCCGCTACGGTGGCCGCCTCTAGGTAAGAGGCACTTCGGAAATGTAGATTTGCCCAAGCAAGCCGGTGTTTCAGACTCTCCTCTGGGGGGCCCAGTTCAGACAAGAGCGCGCGGCCAAGTTCCAGCTCTCCGGCACCACAGCGTGCTTGAGCCACCTCAAGTCCACCAGCAATCGTGCAGGCCGAGAGCAGAGCCTCCGCCTCAGCGCGCTGCCCGCCACAGAGGTGGGCATGAATCAGCGAATCGGCCAACTCAGCGCTGGGAACCCTGCGAAGTGCCCCTTGGCCCAAGCGAACCGCACGCTGCCAACGCGACGGGCAAAGCCCGCGGACTGCCTTGGGGGCGAGCTGAGCAGCAAGCTCCAGCGAGTCTCCTCCCAGGGCGAGCGCGAGGATTCGGTCGCCTGCCACATCGTTGGCCAGCGCCCACTGAAGCACTGCGCTGTGCAGGCGTGGGTCCTTGGCCTGGAGGCGGCCTTGAGCTCCTAAGGAGAGTCCGACACCCTGGCTGTGCTCCTCGAGCATTCCACCAGATCTCAGCAGCTCGATCGACAGCTCCAGACTCCGTTGGCCAAGCAGCCAGATCTGTTCCAAGGCCTCCAGTGGCACACATCCAGCCAGCTCAAGGAGCTGCGCCAGCTCCCTCTCGGAGCCCTGCAAAGCTGCCACCCCCAGAGGGTCCTGCGCCATTGCGCCTTCCAGGATCTGGGAGGCGTCCGCTACGAAGCCCCTACTCCCCCGCCGCAAGGCTCCTTTGCCGAGCGCGTGGACCAGGGCCTGGGCCAAGATTCCTGGCCGACCTTCCCCTTGTTCGACCAGCCCCTGGCAGATTCCGAGCTCCAGCGACAGTCCGGGCAAGAGCCGGCCTGCCAAGGCTTGGATTTGCAAGGCATCCCAAGGCATCCAGTCAACGGTGTCCTGGCCAGGCAAGGGGCCCTCACCAAAGGCCAACACATCCGCCCGCTGGGTCGTGACGAGCAGTTCGATGACCTGCCGGCTGGCCGAATCCAACAAGTCCCAGTCTGGAACAAGCAGGCTCAGGCGCTTTGTGCTGCGCGCACAGATGGCCTCGGCTGCAGCGACAATACGAGCCCTGTGGTCCTGCTCGGAGGGCACAGCGACGGGCTCACCCAGCTGCGGTGCAGACAAGGCACAGCCAACCCCAGACCACTGCTCACCGTTGGAGCGAAGCAGGACGCCCACCTTCCCAGCCTCGGCCAAGGCGGACAGGCACCGAGTCACCTGATGATCACGGCCAGCTTGCTGGGGCACGCTCCACCCCAGAGTTCCGCCCTTCGCGACCCAGGCTTCAAGCGCAACATCCTCCGGGCGGGGCACATGAACGGCAGCCAGCCTACGACGCAGGTCCCTTGGACTGAGCAGCGGCAAGCGCGCACCCTGGTCGACCAACTGGAGTCGAAGCTCCGCTGCGGTAGCGCGGTCTTTGGGCTGAACGGCAAAGGCCCGTTCAAAGAAGAGCTGCTGCCAATGAGGCGCTCCTTCCGGATGTGGGCGTTGACCGCGTCGCTGCAGCAAGGCTTCGATTGGGCCCAGCTCAGGCCACGGAAGCGCCCCAAAGAGCAGCTCCCAGAAGACCAGCGCCGCGCTGTAGACGTCCGCGCCCTGACCACCGCGGCCTGAGGCGACCTCTGGAGCGGCGTAGGCTGGCGTGCCACCGGACTGGGTGTGGCTCAAGCCAAAGTCAATCAGCCGCAAGCCACCTGTCTTGGCACAGATCAGCAGGTTCTCCGGCTTGATGTCTCCGTGATGCCAGCCATCGTGGTGCACATGGGCAAGGGCGTCCATCAGCTCAGCGCACCACCGAAGCGCCTGGGCTGGCGTGATGTGCTCCGGCCGACGCTGACTCAGAGGACTGCCGAGAACACGCTCCAAGGCCACCCAGCTCACCGGCTGGTCACCCGCATCGAGCACCGCCGGGATGCAGGGGTGAGCGATCCCCCGCAGGGTCCTGAGCTCCGCATCCGCAGGGCCAGGCAGGACCTTCACTGCAGCTTGGCGTCCAGCACCGTCTAGAGCAGCGTAGGTCACTCCAAAAGCGCCCCGGCCGAGCTCATGGAGCAAGCGCCAAGGGCCGAGTTGAGTTCTCATCTCCGGACTTTTTGGGGACAGCATGGTCCCTCATCGGATCTCAGCTCTGGACCACTGAGGCTATTTGAACTGAATCCGATAAGGAACATGCTGTACACCTTGTCAGGGAGTGAACGCTACGGCCGAAGAAGAGAGACTGGTTCCCAGCACCTCGGCCGGAACCGACACAGCCCCGCCTCCGGTCAGTTGGTCAACCACGCTGTAGCCTTGAGTATCCGTCCAAGCGCCGTCATCGAGGAACACCTGAGTAGACGAGCCAACCAGCGCCGCTGCGCTGCTGCCATCGGACAGCCAGACGCTCTCACCGGAAGAGAGTCCGAGCCAGCCGTCACTGCCCTGGAAGGGCTCGTGGACCGTCGAGCCGTTCAAGGTGAAGCTGCCCGTGGCGTTCCCGTCCAGGACCATGAAGGTGCGAGAGCTGAAGCCCAGTGGGGTGGTGACCAGACCCGAGCCATCCATGGCGGAGAGGGTGACCAGGCGCATGGAGAAGAAACCCAGGGGCGTGGTCACCAGACCCGATCCGTCCAGATCCAGGCTGTAGCTTGTGCTGGACGACTCCATGCGCAGGGCGTTGGGCGTAAACACCATGCCCAGAGGGGTGGTCACCAGACCCGAGCCACCCGCGCTGGCGCTGTAGGCGGTCAGATCACCGTTGTTGTCCGGCCACGCCCACAACAGGGTGGAGGGGTCTCCGCCCTCCGCTCCGAGCTTCGTGTCCGCGTCCACAGCGGCCAGGAAGAGCTCCAGCTCATCGCTGGCGTAGAACATCGACGTGGGGTGGTGGGTGCGTCCCCACTTGTCCACCACTGTGTCCACGCTCAAGGCCCACGCTAGGCCGTCTTTGGTCTCCCTGGCCGAATCGGGGGTGATGGTGCAGCTGCCAGTCGCGTCGGTCACGCAGCTGTAGCTGCCGGTCGAGGAGCCCGAGAGGGTCGCCAGGATCTCCAGGTTCTCTACCGACCAACCCGCGGCGTCTTCGAGCTGGAGCACAAAGGAGGCCTGGATCTGACCGGAGGCGACCTTGGCCTCTGGCAGGATAGCGAGGTGGTAGGGACCGATGCTGTTGAAGGAGGTAGAACAGGCGGCAACGATGGCCTCCTCCACATCGATCACACCCGAGCTCTCACCCTCCGCGGCGTCTCCTGAAATCCAGAGAACGTCCTGAAGAATAAGGCGCATGTCCTCGGCCGCCCCGCCGCTCGCAAGGACAACAGCGGCGACTCCGCTGATCACCGCGGTGGCTTGGGAGCTTCCAGCCATGAACCACAGACCGGTCTGGCTGGGGTCTCGGGGGTAGATGGACTCGGCCAGCATGCCGTCTGGGTAGCCGTCGTCGTTGTTGTCCGCCGTCAGATCGCCGCCCGGTGCCAGGATGTCCAGGGCTGTAGAGCGGTTGCTGTAGTCCGCGATCCAGTCCGCGGCTGCGCTGCTGGTGCTGTAGCCCGTGGCACCAACGGAGATCACCATCGGATGGGCCGCCGGCCAGGTCACAGTGCGCAGCCCATCGTTTCCGGCCGCTGCGACGACCACCACGTCTGCCTCATTGGCCGCCTGCAACGCCTCGATGAGGGCCTTGGACGGACGATAGTCCGGGTCGAAGGACAGGCTCAGGTTGATGATGTCGGCGCCTTCGGCCACCGCCCAGGCCAGGCCGTCGAGCAGCGCGACTTCGGTGCCTTCGTTGTTCTCGTTCAGGACCTTCACGGGCATGAGCGTCACACCTGGAGCGACGCCCTCCACGGCGCCATCACTGGCGATGAGGCTGGCGATGTGCGTTCCATGCATGTGGTCATCGCTTGGCACCGCGTCCAGGTTCACAAAGTCGTAGGGTGAAACGAAGCGAGAGCCGCTCAGGCTTGCAGCCTGTTCGAATCCAGCGCTGGTCTGGTAGGCCACGCCACTGTCCAGGACAGCGACGGTGATGCCGGAGAGGTCCTTGCTCCCATTGGCCTGGGCCTTGATGGCCTCCAGGTGCCACTGTGCCGGCTCGACGGGGACAGCGGCCTCGTAGCGGTCACACTGGGGGGAGTCGGTGACGGAGGTCTTGACCACGGTGGTGTCCGTGCTCGCCTTGATGGTGTCCGTGCTCGCCGTGGTGCTCGTGTCCGTGCTCGCCGTGGTGGTCGTGTCCGTGCTCGCCGTGGTGGTGCTGTCTGTGCTCGCGGTGGCGGTGTCCACAGCGGTGCTATCTGCAGTGGCGGTGTCCACAGCGGTGCTATCTGCAGTGGTGGTGTCAGCGCTCGATTTGTCCTTCTTTCCACCCTTGCCAGCCCCTCTCATCACGCCCACGGGAGCCGCATCCCAGATGCCCTCGGACCGAAGCTGGGCGACGAACTCCTCCGCGCTGCCCTGCCCTGGCACGCTGACCACAGCGAAACCACCCGGCCCGGCTGAACGAATGATCTTGGCCCCATGCGCCTCTGCCACAGACAGAGACCCGGCGGGCAGCATCACCTGGCCGGACACGTAGACCGCCGGCGAGGCCAAGGCCCCATCGTCGACCACAGAGCCAGCAGCCAGTAGCTCTCCCGCCCCAGCACGCACCTTAGCTACTGGAGCCTCCTTCTCACCGCTGCTTGCCGTTGGGGTGACTTCACGGGCCAGAAACACCAAGCCAATACTCAGGCCGCCCAGGAGAAGGGATGTACGACGAGAAGGAACGCGCATGATGGAATCCAGGGGAGTAGGAGCCCCGTAGATCGGTCAACACGTCGAAGTGTTGAGGGCTGGAGCGGTCTGAATTATACGCGTATCTACGTATGCCATGCTTTCGTTTGGCTTTCATTCCTGATAGACCTGCTCCATCCTTATAAAGGCAGGCGAGGCCTTCCCCACGTTCGGTCCCGGCGCTCGGTCCGTGGCGCAGACAACCGAGGCCAATCGATGCACGCCCCCCCGAACAGCGACATCCCCTGAACCCCATTTTGAAATGGGATTCAGGGGATGCTCGTTCAGCGAAGACGAAGACGAGAAAAAAGTGCTCTACAGTTCCGTGGACTCAGGACTCTCGCTGTCCTCGGAGTCGCTGTCCTCGGAGTCGCTGTCCTCGGACTCAATAGCCAGGGGCTCGAACAGGTGGGCCCCTGTCGACGCACCGATGACTCCCAAGGAGCCTGCGTCTGCCCACACCGCTCCACTACCCGCGAGCTGGTCGACCACGCTGTAGCCAAGGCTGTCTACCCAGCCCCCGGAGCCCAGGAAGGAGCCGGTAGCTGTGTCCAGCAAGGGGACCTCGGCGCTGGTGCTAACCATCCAAACACTCTCACCCGAAGACAAGCCTAGGAGGGCATCGCTGCCATGGTCTGGTCTGTTCAGCGTCGCACTGCTCAGCCCGAAGTCTCCACCACCGCGGCCATTGAGCACCATGAAGGTCCGAGAGGCAAATCCCAAGGGTGTCGTGACCAGACCCGATCCGTCCAGGCTTGAGAGGGTCAAGAGACGCATAGAGAAGAAGCCAAGGGGCGCAGTGACCAAACCGGAGCCATCAAGGTCCAAGGCATAGGAAGCGCTCGACTGCCTTAGGCGCAAAGCCTTGGGCGTGAACACCAGCCCGAGGGGGGCCGTGACCAGGCCGGAGCCGCCAGCGTTGGCGCTGTAGGCGGTGATCTCCCCTTCCTCGTCCTCCCAAGCCCACAGCAATCCCTCAGGTCCGATGCCGCCCTCGGACAAGACTTCGTCCTGTTCGATCGCCGAAAGGAAGATCTCCAACTCATCGCTCACATAGAACATGGCTGTGGGGTGGTGCGTACGGTCATGTTTGTCGACGATGGTGTCGACGCTCACCGACCAAACCAACCCCTGCTCGCCATCCAACATGGGCTCGGGTTCCAGGGTGCACACCCCCTCCTTGTCGGTCTTGCAACTCAGGGTCTGGCTTGCAGAGCCTGAAAGGGTGGCGACGACCTCCAAATCCTTGGCCCTCTTGCCGGCCTCGCTCTCAACGGTCACCACAAAGTAGGGCTGCACAAGGCCATCTTCCATCTCAGCCATTGGCAAGACTGCAACATGGAAGGGGCCCATCTTCTTGTCCCGATCGCTGCAAGACTCCTTCAAGACTCCGTCCAAATGCACCGTTCCTGAGCCCTCGGCTTCCTCGATCTTCCCCTTGACCTTGTGGGCCCCTTGAAGAAGGAAGAACACGTCTTGGGACTCGGCCCCGTTGGCCAATGCCAGCGCCACCGAGCCACTCACCAGAGCGGTCGCCTGGGATGTGCCTGCCATGAACCACAGCCCCGTTTGGCTGGGGTCCTGAGGATAGATACTCTCGGCCAGGATGCCGTCTGGGTAGCCGTCTTTGTTGGCGTCCACGCTCAGATCGCCTCCGGGCGCCAAGAGATCCAGGGTGGTTGAGCGGTTGCTGTAGTCCGCGATCCAGTCTTCGGCCTTGCTTCCCTTGCCGTAGCCGGTCGCCCCCACCGAGATGACCTGAGGGTGGGCGGCCGGCCAAGTAACCAGCCTCTCGCCGCTGTTTCCTGAAGCTGCGACCACCACTGCGCCCGAGTTGATGGCAGCATCCAATGCAGCGACCAGTGCGGGTGAAGCCCGGTAGTCACTTCCGAACGAGAGGCTGAGGTTGATCACATCAGCCTCGTTGGCCACTGCCCACGCGATGCCGTCAAGGAGCGCGACCTCCGAGCCCGAGTTGTCCTCGTCGAGCACCTTCACAGGCATCAACGTGACCCCAGGGGCGACCCCCTCAACGGAGCCACTGCTGGCGATCAGACTAGCAATGTGCGTGCCATGCATGTGGTCATCGGTGGCCACTGCGTCGGCGTTGACGAAGTCATAGGGCGCGACGATGGCAGAGGTACTTAAGCTCAGTGCCGCCTGCAGCTCCCCGTCGTCCACGTAGGCCACCCCAGTGTCGAGCACTGCGACCGTCACACCAGACAGATCCAAGAGGCCGGTCACTGGGACTTCCATAAGTTCCAAGTGCCATTGAGCCGGTTCCGCACGCAGCTTGGGGGTTTCGTTCGAGAGGCACCTTTTCTCCAAAACACCTGGGGCCTCGGAGGAACTCTGGGAGTGGGCGCCGAAGACCCTGCCGACCGGAGCGCTCTGTACTCCAGCCGCATCCAGGCTGGCCATGAACTGCGCTGCGCTCTGCCCTTCCGGCACGGCGACAACTGCGAAGCCCGCTGGTCCAGCCGGCCGCAAGATCCGGAGGTCCGAGGTGCGGACGAGCGATTCGGCTGCCTGAGCCGACACCATTACTTGACCTGAGAAGTAGGTCGGCTGTTTGCTGGACTCGGACTGGCCTGGAAGGACCAACGCCTCGGCAAACGCCTCTGGCGCAGCTTGGGTCAGCAACTCGCCGCTCCCGGCCCGCACCTGGAGCCTTGGCCGCTCGGGAGCGCTCGGCTGTCCAGCGGACCCAGCCGGGGTCACCTCTCTGGCCAAGAAGACGAGGCCGACGGCAAGCCCCGCCATAAGGATTGAAGTACGCCTTGATGGTACATGCATGTCTGAGCCTGGGTGGGAGGTACACCGGGGATCGGACACCGAGCTGCCTTTATGAGGCCCGAGAGAAAAACAGGTCCAATTATCCCAAACACTATCTGAGGATACACCTGTTTGGAGGCGACTCCTCAACCCTCCAAGAAGCTCTTCATGTAGTTCAGATCTTCAACTCCAGCTGCAATAGTCGTGTGCACCAAGGGCTCCACAGTGTCCAACATCACAGCCAGCTCCGTGGTCTCGCGGTGGCCCACACTGGCCTGGTACGCGCCGGGATGCGGTCCGTGGGCGATGCCACGGGGATGCATGCTGATGCTGCCGGGACCCACGCCCTTGCGGGAAGTGAAGTTCCCTCGGACATAGAACAAGAACTCGTCCACATCCACGCTGTGGTGCGGGTAGGGACACGGGATAGACTTGGGATGGAAGTCCACGGCACGGGGCACGAAGCTGCAGATCAGCGCACCGCGGGTTCCGAAGGTGCCATGCCAATCCGGGGGCAGGTGCACCAAGCCCGCACGGGGCTGGAAGTTCAGGATTGGAAAGACCCAGGGGTAGACGGTGCCGTCCCAGCCCACGACATCGGTCAGGGAGTTCCGCAGCTTGAAGCCGTGAAAAACGCCGGCCCGCTTGACCACCAACTCCCGAATCCCGTCGTCCACTGGACCAAGGAACTCAGGCCGCTCAAAGTCGCGGTGGCAGTAGGGCGCGTCCATGCGCAGCTGTCCGAGGGGGTTTCGCCACTGCTTAAGCAGGCCCAGGTTGCCCAGGCACTCGATGCTCAGCCAGTGTTGCTCTACGCCCTCATCCAGGATGAAACGGTGGGCCACGCCTCGGGGCACCATCACGTAGTCATCCTGCTTGAAGCGCAGGTCTCCGAAGGGCGTACGCAGTACACCGCTGCCCTTGAAGATGAAGTACAAGTCGTCGCCGTCGGAGTTGATGGCGTAGACCGGGTCAGACTCCGAGGGGTGCAGGGTGCCGACGATGACGTCCTTGTTGAAGATCAAGGGCAGTCGGCAGTCGATGGGCGGCCCCCCCAGGGGCTTCATGTCCTGGGTCTTGAAGTGGCGCTTGGCCAAGGCCTGATCTGCCGCAGCCTGGGGCTGGGCGTAGCCGTGCGCGGTCTTCATGGGCATGTGCTCATGAGGACGGTGCTGGTGGTACAGGATGCTGTAGGGGCCATCAAATGCCTGACGGGTCAGACACTCCTCCCAGTACAGGGAGCCGTCAGGCTGCTCGAAGGTGATGTGGTGCTTGGCCGGGACCTGGCCGGCGACCATGCGATCCAACATCAGATTCGGCCCTCTGCTCGCTGTTGCCTCTCGATGGACTCGAAGAGGGCGCGGAAGTTGCCGCCCCCAAAGCCCTTGTCGCCCTTGCGCTGGATGACCTCGTAGAAGAAGGGACCGGCGTCTGCCTCCTCGTAGAGCCCAGCGGCCTCCTGCATGAAGATCTGCAGCAGGTAGGCATGCTCAGCCTTGCCGTCGATGAGGATCTCCAGCTCCCGCAGGGTCTCGATTTCCTCGTCGATGCGCTGGATGCCGGACTGCTCGATGCGCTGCGGCATCATGTCGTAATAGCTGGCAGGGGTGGGCATGAAGCGCAGCCCCTTCTCTCGCATCTGGCGCACTGCGG
The DNA here is from genome assembly GCA_913060515.1 of uncultured Pseudomonadota bacterium. GTDB lineage: Bacteria > Myxococcota_A > UBA796 > UBA796 > CAJQPC01 > CAJQPC01. The sequence goes on from CAJXRZ010000061.1 coordinate 10,732, forward strand.
GGATGATGTCGCGCACGGTCATGGCCGCGTGCTGGATGCCGTCGCTGCGCAGGTCTTGCACGAAGAGCGCGATCTGGCTGGCGTCGAAGAAGGGCCGCTGGGGCTCGTTGTTGGCGAACTTCACGCCGCTGTTGGGGTCCCACATGACCACGGACTTGAGGCCCGAGCCGCTGGTACGGGCTGGGTCCACGTCCACGGTGTGGAAGTTGATGCCCCAGTAGCGCTCAAATCCCATCACGTGCTCCATCCAGAGCAGGGCAGGAGAGAGGGTGGAGAAGTTGCTGGTGATGTGGTCAAAGTGTCCAAAGCGCAGGCTGTTGTGCTCGCCGAGCTCCCGACCCTTGATGCCCTGGTAGAGGCCACCCTTCTGCACGCGCTCGACGAAGCGCCACACAGCCTGGAAAGGCGTGGTGATGCCGAACTGCTTGAGGGCCCGGCCGTCGCCGTCCACCTGCTCCTCGACATCGCAGATGGGGGTGCCACCGCGGGACTCGATGAGCTTCAGCGCCTTGTCCGCGTCCTGGACCTGGAAAACCAGCTCGGCCACACCGGCCGGGTGGGTCTTGAGCCACTTGGCGGCCCGGCTCTCTTCAGTCACGGGCGCGACGACCAAGACCTTGCAGCGGTGGGCCTGGAAGAGAATGGTGCGCTCTCCACTGGCCGCTTCGTGCTCAGGGGTGGACTCACCGGCGATGGCAAAGTCCAAGTGCTCCACGTAGAAGCGGCGACTGCGCTCCAAGTCGCGCACGATGTAGACCATGCATTCCAGGGTCTTGATTCCAACGGGCTCCATTGAAGTCTCCTACTGTGCGTCAGGCTGACGGTCGGGTTGGGCTGCCAGAAAGGCGGGGTGCTGCTGCACGGCCATCTCGGCGCGCAGCAGGGTGGGCCAGGCGCTGACATCACAGCCCCAGCGCCGGGCGTTGAAGAGCTGGGGAATCAGGCAGACCTCAGCATAGCTGGGCGCATCCCCCACCAGGAAGGGGCCAGGGGTGCCCGCGACGCTCTGCTCCAGGCGGTCCATGCCGTCCTGAATGACGCTGCGCATCCAGGCCACCTTGTCGGCGCCAAAGTCTGCGTGCAGACGCTTGACCAAGGACAGGTTCTGCATGGGCTGAACGCTGGAGTTGATGACCTCGGCGATGCGACGGGCTTCTGCGCGCTGCAAGGGGGCCTTGGGCAACAGCGCCGGCTCAGGGTGCTGCTCCTCCAGGTACTCCAAAATCGCCATCGACTGACCCAAGTAGACGCCGTCTACTTCCAGGACGGGCACCTGCCCCATGGGGTTGCGCGCCAGGTGTTCAGACTGGAGCTGCTCGCCGCCCTCGCGCACCAGGTGCACGGGCACATTCTCGAAGTCCAAGCCCTTGTAGTGCAGTGCGATGCGCACCCGCCAAGAACTCGAGCTGCGCCAATAGCCGTACAGGGTCATTCAGTTTCCGGGAGCTGGCTGGGAGCCGGCCACGACCGTCTGGCTGATGTGTCCGAAGACCTCGACATCGTTCCCGTCGCTCACCCAGATTCTGACGTGGTCGCCAGGCTTGAGGTACTCGGTGGTCGCGGTCCCCGTGGCGATGGTCTCGAGCATGCGCACCTCGCTCAAGCAGCTGGAGCCCTTGGAGGTGTCGATGTTGGAGACCGTGCCCGAGCCCAAGATGGTTCCAGCGGTCAAGGCGCGGGTGCGCGCGATGTGCTGAATGAGGTCGAAGAAGGAGAAGTGCATCTCGGGTCCGGCCGCCAAGTCACCAGCGTTCTCGCCGTTGAGCAGGGTCTTGACGTTCAGGTGCATGCGCCCCTCTTGCCAAGCAGGGCCCAGCTCATCCGGGGTCACAGCGAAGGGCGAGAACGCGGTCGCTGGCTTGCCGTTGAAGAAACCGAAGCCCTTCTTGAGCTCTGCAGGAATCAGCCCACGCAAGGTGATGTCGTTGCAGATCATGACCAAGCGAATGTGTGGCTCGGCATCCTTGGCTTTGACGCCCTGCGGGGTGTCCCCGAGAATCACACAGACCTCGCTCTCAAAGTCCAAGCCCCACTTGGTGTCAGCGATTGGAATGTCTGCGTGTGGCGGCAGGAAGACGCCGGAGCCGCCCTGATAGACCAGAGGGTCGGTCTCGAGGGTGGCGGGTGGCTCGGCGTTGCGCGCCTTGCGGACCAGCACCACGTGGTTGATGTAGGCGGAGCCGTCGATCCACTCGTAGGCCCGAGGCAGGGGACTGTGGAAGTCCGCCAGGTTCACGGCCTCTCCGGCAATCTCACCCAGCTCCAGCTGGTTGAAGCGCGCGGTGAGCTTTGGGGAGAGGGTCTCCCAGTTGTCCAAAGCGAACTGGAGGGTGGGCGCGATGCCCGTCGCAGGGGTCATGCGGGTGCCATCGCGGCTGACCAGGACCAAGGTGCCGTCGCGGCCACCGGCGCGCAGAGTTCCGAGCTTCATGAGGTGCCTCCAATATCAGTGGAGCCCATCGCTTAGCCGGGTCAGGCGACCGATGCAGGTGCCGTCTTTGTTCCCTCGCCTCAGTCCTGTGGAGGCACGAGGGGGCAGACCACCCAGGGGTTGGCCTGAGCCTGATAGTCCGCGATCTTCAGGCTTCGCTCGATGTCCAGGGCTGAGGGTGGATCCTGGGCAGCCCAGCTCAGAAAGAGCGCCTCATTGCCCCAGAGATCCGCGCCGTATCGGTCCTGCATGTAGAGCATGGCTCGGGCGGCGTCTCCCTTGTGCTCATCCCGCGGCTCGAACACCTCTACGCCGCTGGCGTCTTCCCCCACCTTGGAGCCGCCCTCGCTCCAGTCTCCGCTGCCGTCCACAACGCCCAAGGGGAAGCTTCCTCTGCGGTTGTTCGCGTAGGAGTCCGTCGGGAAGAGATGGTGCAGATCGCAGCGGGCCGGGTAGTCGCTGGCCCCTTGGCTCTGGGGCCAGGTGTGCTCGGTGTTCATGTCATCGCCTTCTGGCTTTCCCTCGGCCACCGAGACCATGCGACCGGTGTAGACGCACTCGACCAGGTCGTCCACGGGGTCCAAGCGCTCAAACATCCACTTGGTCGCGTAGCTGTAGTCCTGGGAGGTGCAGGCATCCTCGGTGAGCAGACCGGGCACCTTGGATGCGGGGTTGTTCGCCCCCTTCATCTCATCCCAGAAGCCCGCCTCTGAGCAGGGCTCGCAGTCCATGACCCCATCCCCGTTCTCATCGCTCTCGCCCCATGCGGGACTGCCATCGCAGTCACTGTCCAGCCCATCGCAGAGCTCTTCGGCTCCGGGGTACTTGGCTGGGTCATCCGGCGCACAGTCCTGGGCGTCGGGCACCCCATCGCCATCGGAGTCCGGTCCCTCTTCTACAGACGTGTCCGTGGTGTCATCCACCCCATCGCTGGGGGTGTCTTTGGCGCAAGCGAGGGCGAGGAGCAGGGTGATCATGGCCCCCAACATCACCCCCCGACCCCAGGAAGGCAAACGCCGGACCCACCTTTGTGGATCCGGCGTATGCGAGGCCAAGCTGGCCACGGTCACTTCAGCAGAGATCAGCCGCCGAGCTTCTTGAGCAAGGCAGGCAGGTCCACGCCCACACCGGCCTTGATCTCCTCGGAGAAGGTCGCAGCCTTGGCGGCGTTGCTGTTCTTGTCGCCCTTGGGCAGCACGGTCATCTTGTTGATCTTCACCTCTTGGATGGTGCCGACCAGCGAGACCATCACCTTCTCGAGCTTCTGCATCAGGAAGATGTCGCGGGCCGCATCGCCACCCTGCTTCCAGGTCACGATCATGGCTTCCAGGACGTTGGCGCTTGCCTTTCCGTCCTCGATGACCTTGGCAGCCTTCGCCTTTGCGTCGGCCTGCTTGGCCTCCATGTCCGCGTGGGCGGGGGCGACCACGTCGGCCTCCAGGCGGCGACGAATCTGCTCGACGCGTGCCTCCTGAACCATCATCTCGGAGCTGGCGCGGGCCACCAGAGCCTGAACCTCACCGACCTCTTTGGCGACCAAGGCCGCCTTGCGGGTCTGAGCATCCTTGACCTGTCGGGCAATGTCCGCCCGGGCCATGGCGATCTCCGCCTCACACTCGGTGATGCGGGCACGCTCGCGTGCCTCGGCGTCCTTGATCATGGACTCGGCGTTGGCCTCGGCCTCTGCGATCTTGGCGCGGCGCAGCAGCTCCGCGCTGGTCTTGCGACCAATGGAGTCCAGGTAGCCCACCTCGTCGCTGACGTTCTGCACCTTCAAGGTGTCCAACACCAGACCCAAGGCGGAGAGGTCCTCCTCGGCTTCTTCCAACAGCTTCTCAGCGAACGCGATCTTGTCCTCGTTCACCTCTTCCGGGGTGAGCTGGCTGAGTACGCCACGGAGGTTCCCCTCCAGGGTGTCCTTGGCCACGCGGATGATCTCCTCGCGGGGGCGGTCCAGGAAGCGCTGAAGGGCGTTGCCCAGGACAGGCTCATGGCCAGCGACCTTGAGGTTGGCCACACCCTGAACGTTCAGGGGAATGCCGCCCTTGGAGTAGGCGCCGGTGACCGAGACATCCACGGTCATGTTGGTCAGGTCCATGCTGGAGACCGTCTCAAAGAGCGGAATCCGGATGCGTCGACCACCGCGTCGCAGCACGTAGCCAGGGTTGTTGGGGTCCCCTTCGACCCAGGTCGTTCCGGAGAAGACCAAGACCTCGTTGGGGCCCGCGATGAAGAGCAGGTTCTTGATGGTGAGGTACAGAGCCAAACCACCAAAGCCCAGGAAGATGGCGCCAACCACCAGTGCAGTGAGGATCTCTTCCATTACTTCACCTCCTTCGCTTCAATGATCATCGGGTCTGGCTTTGAAGCGCTTCCCAGGATGCCGACCACGTCGACACCGGTGCTCGCCTCCAGCTCCTTGAGGATGCTGGCGACCATCGCCGGGTAGGACGCCACGTGGGCAGGCAAGGCCGTTCCATCGCCGTTGTCGAGCAGGTTGACCTCGTCAATCTCAATGGCATTGACTCGCTGAACCACAGTGTTCAGGACGGTCTCCAAGTTCTGAATCAAGAAGATGTCCTTGGCATCGGAGCCAGCCTTCTTCCATGCCTCAGTCATCAACGAGAGCACGTAGGCCGCAGCCCGACCCTCTTGCTCCGAGTAGGAGGCATCTCCGGTGGCCCGGAAGGATGCCGCTTGTTGCGCTGCCTGAGCCGGCAGAACCACGTCTGCGTTCAAGCGCAACTCCTCCAGCTTCTTTCGAATGTCCTGGAGCTCCAGCTCAGCCTCTGCGCGGGCCTGGGCGGCAGCCGCCTGGGTGCGCTCACGCTCGGACTGGGCCTCTGCCAGAAGCTCGGCCTTGATCTGCATGACCTGGTTCTCGGCCTCGACGATCTTGGTCTGGGCCATGGAGTTGGCGACCTCGCCAGCCTGACGCGCACGCGCCTCGGACTGCTCGGCCAGGGAGAGGTTGTTGGCCTCGGCCACCTCGGCGTCGCGGATGACGTGGGCGATCTGCTTGCGACCGATGGAGTTGAGGTAGTTCACGTCGTCGGAGACAGCCTGAATCTTCAGGGTGTCCAGACGCAGGCCCAGCTTGTCGAAGTCCTCGTGGGCCTCGTCCTTGAGGGCGTTGGCGAACTTGAGGCGGTCCTCGTTGACCTCCTCCGGGGTCAGGGTAGCCAGAACGCCACGAAGGTGACCCTCCAGGGTCTCCTTGGCCACGCGCTTGATCTCCGAGGGGTCACGGCCCAGGAAACGCTCGATGGCGTTGCCAACCAAGTCGTTGTTCTTGGACACCTTCACGTTGGCCACTGCGTGCACGTTCAGGGGGATTCCGCCCTTGGAGTACGCGTTGGTCGTGTGGATATCAATGGCAATGTTCCGGCAGTCCATGCGCTCAGCGCGCTCGATGACCGGAATGGCCCATGCCCGACCGCCGTAGATCACGCGGTACCCCTTCTCCACGCCGTTCTCGACGCGTTGACCACCCGAGAACACCAGGATTTCATGGGGCTCGCAGATGTAGAGGAATTGCTTGGCCACAACGGCGATAAAGCCGATGGTCATCACCGCGACGGCGCTGCCGCACAACAGCCCAACGAGGGCCTCACCGATTCCCATTGCTACTCCTAAACGCAGGCATTCTGCTCCTTTGGGTTTGCTCACTCATTGCTGCTGCCGCCGCTTCTGGGCGCGTAGCGCAGCTTTCTTCTTTTCCGCTGTCGCGTCGGAGACGCTCAAGTCGTCCAAGGTTGGCATGCGGATGACTTGGGCGATGTGACCGTCCAAGCTGATCAACAGCACCTTCTCTCCCCGCTTCAAGTCGTCCTGGCTCTCCGCCTTGAACTCCGCGACGCTGCCCCCAAGCTTGGTCCGCACCTTGCCCGCTTTGCCCGGCCGGATGTCCAAGACAACCTCGGCCTCGGTGCCCACCAGAGTGTCCGAGCGGGTCTCAGAGGACGAGGACTTGAGCTTGAGCCAACGGAAGACGGTGGCCGAGCCATAGCCAATGCCCAAGCCCATGATGATAGCCGAGGGAATGTGCACCACTTCGGAGACCTGCAAGAGGCTCAGGACAGCGCCGATGCCGCCGAAGGAAGCCGCAAAGTAGGTCCAGAAGCGCAGAGAGAGGAAGGGGTTGAAGATCAGAAGGTCGGCCGCATCTCCAGCCGAGCTCAGATCCAGCTCCTTGGACGCGCCATGGGCGACGTCCGCCAGGTCCTGATCCGCGTCGAAGTCCCCTTCCGCCTCCAGCTCGACGTCCATGTCTACGTGGGCATCGCCGACGTGGACGTGGCCCAGGTCGATGTCCTTGTCCACCTCGATCCCGCCGTCAGCGTCGTGATCCAGATCTTTGCCTCCGAAGATGACGGAGGCACCAATGAGAACCATGCCGAAGGCCGCAGCGGCCAAGTAAACGGGGAGCATCGAATCCGGGGGGTGAGTTGACTTGGGTGAAGCCTACCGCCAATGCGGGCTTCCTCGTACCAAGGGATGCACGGGATACGCGGAATCAAGCACTCTATTGCGGTGTTGACAGCGCCTTTTCGGCCTGAACGGCCAAGGCGATCCAGCCGCTGATAAAGGCTACACCGCCAATTGGCGTGATCGCGCCCAAGATGCCCATGTCCAGCAAGACCAAAGCGGACAAGCTGCCAGAAAAAACGACGATCCCCACCGTCCAGAGCACACCCACTGCGCGGGGGGTGCTAGGCAACAGACTCAAGCCGCACAGTGCGAGTCCATGGACCAGCATGTACCGGACCCCTGTGTTCCAGGTTCCCAGGCGATCTGGGGTGACCCGGTCTTCAAGTCCATGTGCCCCAAAGGCGCCCATGATGACGGCCAGCGCCATCACCGCCGCTCCGATCTTTAGCCACTTGCTGTTCATCCTTAGGCTCTAACCCGGGCCACACCTGTGCAGAATGGGGGCATCGCCGGTCTGAAGAATCTGGAGGCGTCGATGGTCTTGATCGTTCAGCTCTTGGGATGCGCTTGGTGCCGCGGATTGGCTCCCGCTCCCATCTTGGATGCACCCGATGTTCTTCAGACTGCGGAGGGCGAGACGCTGGTGGTCGACCTATCGCCCTGGGTCGAGAGCCACGCGGCCGAGGACTTGTTCTGGGAAATTCAGGAAGGACCTGGTTTTGTCGCGGACATCAGCGGTGAGACTCTGCGGATCGTGCCGGACTTGGGCTTTGAGGGAGAGACCCAGATCACCCTCTTCGTCAGCGAAGGAGAGCCGGGACAGGCGGACCAGTGCGCCGACTTGGCCGAGGTCACGGTGCCCATCATGGTGGGCACCAGCGGCCCTGAGGTGGATTGCCGCAGCACCTTCATCTACCAGGCGCAGGGCGATCCCGACACGGTCGCGCTCGCCGGATCCTTCAACGGCTGGGACGTGAGCGCCGATGCGCTGATCCAGCAGACGGATGGGAGCTGGTCCCTTGACCTGGAGCTTCCCCCAGGCGCTTACGAGTACAAGTTCGTCGAGCTCTCCTACGGAGACGGTGGCCGCACGGAAGACTGGGTCTGCGACCCCCTCTCGGCCGCACAACAGTGCGACGAGGGCTACAGCTGGAACCCTTCCTGCACCCTGGGCCAAGAGAGCTGCAACAGCCTGCTCATCGTTCCCGAGTGCAGCCTGCCCACCTCCGAGCTCAGCGTGTTGAACATCGACCGCGAAGGTGGCCGGGTAGACGTGGAGCTGGTGGCCTCGCCTGGGGAAGGGGCTGGTGAGATTGCCGAAGTGGTGGCCACTCTAGACGGGGCCGAGGTGTACCGCGGGGAGCTCACCCCCCTCACCTTCTCTGAGCTTGAGCCCGGACGACACACTCTGCGCATCGACGTCTGGGATGACGCCGGCGCCCAGGCCGAGCAGCTCTATGTGCCCTTCTGGAGCGACGAGGGCTCCTGGGAGCGGGGCCTGATGTACTACGTCTTCGTGGACCGCTTCAACGACGGGGACCTCAGCCTCAACACCCAGGAAGGCGCCAGTCATGCCCTCACGGACTACCTGGGCGGCGACTGGCAAGGGGTCATCGACAAGCTGGACTACCTGGACGAGCTGGGGGTCACGGTGATCTGGCTCACGGCGCCCCAAGACAACGGCGAGGGCGCCTGGGGCGACTCCTGTGGCGAGAACTACAGCGGCTACCACGGCTACTGGCCCAGCGAGGCCTTCCAGCCCGAGGAGCACTTCGGTACAGACGCCGAACTGCGGGCACTCATCGACGGGGCCCACGCCCGCGGAATGCGCGTGCTCACCGACTGGGTGGCCAACCACGTGCACCAGGATCACCCCTACTACCAGGACAACCCGGAGTGGTTCAACGAGCAGCTCATCTGCCAAGGTGACGTGTGGAACACCGACCCTGAGACTTGCTGGTTCGATAGTTTCCTACCGGACTTTCGCTACTACGACACCGAGCCTCTACAGGTCTCCGTGGACGATGCGATGTGGTGGGTCAAGGAGTACGAGCTGGACGGCTACCGGGTGGATGCGGTCAAGCACATGCCCCACAGCCTCTTCTTCAACTTCCAGAGCCGGGTTCACAGCGAGATCGAGCACCGTCATGCGGGCGGCGACGAGGACTTCTACACCGTTGGCGAGACCTTCACCGGAGACCGCGGGCTGATCAAGGAGTACGTCAACGAGCAGGAGCTCGACGCCCAGTTCGACTTTACGCTCTACTGGTCCATCCTCTCGGCCATCGGGCGAAACGAGAGCAGTTTGATGGACTTGGAGCGCACCTTTGAAGGAAGTGAGGAAGCCTACCGCGGCTACCTGATGTCCACCTTCTTGGGCAACCACGACGTGGAACGCTTCATCGCCCACTCCGCCGGCGAGGTCAACAGCCTCTACGGGGACGGCGCCTGCCCAGACGGTCCCATCCGCGGCCCAGACGACTCTCCCGAATGGGATGAGCCCTACCTGCGCCTCCAGCTCGCCTGGACCTATCTGCTCACCCACGAAGGGCTCCCCCTGGTCTACTACGGGGACGAGATCGGACTCTCCGGCTACCACGACCCGGACAACCGCCAGATGATGGTCTGGGAAGATGAGTGGTCTTGGCGGGAGCAGCAGGTTCACGAGCACGTCTCGACCCTGGGTCAGGCCCGCAAGCAGCACCCATCCATGGCCATCGGCGAGCGCACCATCTGGTGGGAGGAGGCCGATGTCTTGGCGTGGGCGCGGGTTCACCAGGACGATGAGATGCTGGCCATCCTGAACCGCTCCTGGAGCGACCGCACCCTGGACAACAGCCTGAGCTTCGCCGGACTGACCCCAGGGGCGACCTATGTGGACCTGCTCAGCGGCGACCGCTTCACCGCCAACGGCGACTCCATCTCCATTTGGATGCCCGGGATGAGCTCCCGGGTCTTGGTCCTGGAGTAGAGCGGCCTCTCAGAATCCCGATGCGCTGATGGACAGATGCCCTCCAAGGGAGCCGTCCTCCATCGCACTGGGCATGGCCATCACGCTCCACTGCCCAGGCAGGTCAAGGCGGGGCTTGGCCAGCACAAGGCTGTTTGTCTTGGAGCGGTTCATCTCCCAGAAGGAGCCGGCCCCGAGCCCAACGACGCTGCCAACGACCGCACCTGCGGCGACGGCTTGTCCGTTGTCGGAGGAGAGCGCGACGATCATCGCCCCCATGGTCGCTCCACCGATGCCGACCAGCTGAGGACGCACGGTCTGGCGAGGTTCAACCCCAAGGGCCACCAAGCCAATGCCGGCCCCAACCCCCGCATCGATGCCCAAGGCGGAGGTCAGCAAGAGACCTTCGGGGTCCCCGTTCGGCACAAAGGCGATGGGCATGAGGGTGCCGAACCAGGCTCCCCAGAGCGCCGAGCTCCCGTAGAACGCCATGTTCTCCGCTTGCGGGTCCACAAAGGGAGAGATCGCCGTCGAGGCCAGTCCGGTGAGTCCGCCCGCAGTGAGCATCAGTCCGAGGCCCTGCGAGCTGTCGAAGTCCGTGTTCCTGGCGGCAGCGTACTGCCCCAGAAGCAAACCCTCGGCCGTCGCTATCGGCACCGCGACCATGTGCATGGCGCGGTCGCCGTCGCTCATGTCCAACAACTTGTGGGAGGCCAGACCACCCGCCAAACCCACGCTTCCACCGATGGCCGTGCCGGCCAAGGTGTTGGCCTCGGTGGCGCCAAAGAGCAGCGGAAGGCCGCCTCCCAAACCATTGCCCAAGACCGTTCCCCACCCGGCCAAGGCCAGCTGCTCACCGCTCACTGGGTAGAACTCCGTGGCGATCAAGGTGCCACCAAAGCCCGCCGAGGCCGCAAAGAGCGCCAAGCTGCCGGTGTCTATGTTGCTCGGTCCATCCATCCCGTACTCAGCCGAGCTGATCAACAGAGCCGAGGCAAGGGCAGCCTCCCCTGAGACCAGAGAAGCCAGGGCATAAGATTCGGCCTGGGGGTCAAACTGCGAGCGCAGCACGGTCTGGGCGCCGATGCCCAGCGCCGCACCGGCCAAGGTCGCGCCGTAGCGATTGCGGTCCCAGGTTTGGTACTCCGCTGGCGTGCAGTTGACGCCGAAGGAGCAGTCCTGCCTGGCCGGGTAAGTGGCCAAGTTGTAGGCGCTCACTCCGAGCCCCATCCCCACAACGCCCGCCACGTTCATCTCGATGGCGTCATCCAAGGTGGGGTTGTGCTTCATGCGGGCCCAGCCCAGACCAGCGCCTCCACCCACTCCAATGACCCGCACCAGGGCGCGCACGTTCTGGTCGTTGTCCCAGTTCACCAACCAGTTGTTGGTCATCTGTGCGCCGACCAGTCCCCAGCTGACGTTGGTGGCATAGCGGGCTCCTTGCCCTTCGGTCACGGGATTGGTCAGCCCGTAGGTCAAGCCGGTGCCCACACCGATCATGCTGCCACCAATGGCGCCGATGGCCGTGGCTGCATCCGACTGCCCCCAGACTCCGACGGAGCCAAGCATCACGCCGCCGGCCACACCGTTTCCTGCAGTAAAGAGCGCCACGCCGACGGGAGCGCTGCTGCCCACGGCTGGACCAGAAGCGGCGACGATGACCGGGTAGGCGCGGGAGGCAGCGTCCCCTGCCTCGGTGCGCAAGCTTCGCGGCAGGCCCTCGTCTCGCGAGAGCTCCACCAGCGCACGGCCCGCGCCGTCCATGCCGGCGCTCTCCAGAGCGGCGATACCCTGGTTGCGTGCGCTGGTGTTGAGCTGAGAGGAGTTGACCACAAAGGTCGCCAGCGCGATGCCCTCGTCTTCCGAGAGCAGAAAGGCCAAACGCATGGCCTCGTCCCGGATGGCAGCGCTGCGCGAGAAGCTGGCGGCCCGCAACACCGGCATGACGGCGGGGTTGCCCGACTCCGCCAAGACCTTCAGCGCAGCCTTGCGCTCTGCAGTCTTCTGAGCGGGGTCCAGAGCGACGGAGGCCGCATCGAGCAGAGCCTGAGATTCTGCACCCTGAGTGGCCAGGGCCTGCTCAAGCTGGGCCAGCTGGGCTTGGCTTGCGGCCAACTCCGCCTGGGAAGCCAACATGGCCTCGGCTGCGGGGTCTGGATCCGACCAAGTCTCCTCAACGACCGTCTCGGGAACTTCCTGGGCTTGTACGAGGGCACACATCCACCACATCTGAGACTCCTGCTCGTAGAAAAACAGAGCAAGGCGCGTGCCAAGCTCAACCCTCAGCCCGCAAGCTCGATTCGCTCCCAGGCGCGCTCTTCCGCGATGACCCTGGGAGAACGACCCGTGGATTGGCTCTCCTCCAGTAGGTCCTCGACCATCGTGGCCAGCTCATCCAAGCTCAACCCTGGGCCTCCCATGTCCAATCCTTGGGCCAAGCCTCCCAAACAAGAGACCATGCCAGGAACGGCGATGATGCCCCGCCGGTGGAGCGCCTCGGCACTCTCCAGGTCTGCCAGTGGAGACGTTGAAGCCCCACATACGCCCCAGGCGCGGATCTGAGGAACGATCTTGGGCCCAATGAGACCGACCTGGGCACAGGGCACCAGGATGTCCACGTCACAGGACCAGATCCCATGTGCCGGGACCATGCGGGCGCCAAGGGTGTCGGCGACGCGCCGCGCGAGGCCCGGATCATGGTCTGCGATGACCAGGTCGCCCCCCATCGCCGACAAGGCTTCAGCCACGCGCTGAGCCAGCGGGCCTGCTCCTTGAATGGCGAAGCTGCAGTCTGCCAAGTCCTTCTCTTTGCTCTCCGCCAGGGTCGTCAAGCAACGCAGTACCCCTTGGGTCAAGGCCGCCTCTCGTGGGGACTGGGCTGGGTCAACCAACGCGCCCCCCTGTGCCAGGAGGCGCATGTCCCGGGAGCTCGCCCCCATCCCAGCCACGGTCCAAGCCCCCGTGAGCGTTTGAAGCTCCCGACTCAACCAGCCCATGGCCCGTGTGCGGTCCAGCCCAGGCAGATCCTGCACGACCAGGGCGGCGCCACCGGCGTCCAGACCGGCCAAGCTGCACTTCAAGCTCATCGCACGGGCAGACTTGGCCGCGTCAGCGATGGACGCACTCGCGTCGGTAAACGACGCAACCCGCAGTTCGATCAGGGGTGGTCCAAGTGTTCGGTCATCCAACACCAGCACGGCCTGCAGTCCTGCGGGGGCATGGGAGAGCAAGAGGACGCGCTCCGCTTCGAGCGCTTGCAGAGTGCGATAGAGGGAAGAGAGGGCCATGCAAGGGCCATAGCGCCGGATGCTCACCTTGACGAGTACGGACCCGGTGCACAGTCAACCGCGACGGAGGTCTGACATTCCTGATCTGAACGGCAACACCGAGGGCCTCAAGGCCTCTCAGGTCAAGTCCCTCAAATCCCTGTTCCAATCTCGGATCCCCCAAGGGCGCTTTCTCTCGCCCCCAGTGGCCCGACGGATCACCGAGATCTCCCGGGACACCCGCAGGCAGGTCGGCGTGCTGGTGGACCGCCTTGGCTACGTCAAACACGTGCTGGTGGGTGACGCACACAGCATCTTCATCCCCGAGTTGGGCCGTGCCCGTGCGGGCAGCGGGCGCTTCCGTGGGCTGCGTCTGGTGGTCTCCAACCTGCGCGGCGAGGGCCTGAGCAAGGACAACCTCACCGACCTGACCCTTCTGTCGCTGGACTGCGTGGTCGTGGTCCAGGCGGGTATGAATGGGCTTCCGGGGCCCATCGAGTACGGCTACGTCCTGCCTCCCGAAGAGGTACGGGACGAGGAGTCCATCTGGCGCTTGGAGCAGCGCGAGAGCGTGCACCAGTGGGAGGAGGACTTCCAAGCCTTCATCAGCGATCTGGAAGCCCGCTTTGCCCGCGCCGACCGCGTGCAGGATGTGGACGAAGGAACCAAGGCCATCCTCATTGGCGTGGGCGGCCAGAATCAAGTCGAGTCCGCCCTGCGCCTTGAAGAACTGGAGCGCCTAGCTGAAACGGCCGGCTTGAAGGTTGCCGACCGCATTCTTCAGTTCCGAAAGAAGGTCGACCCAAGAACCTTGATCGGCAAAGGCAAGCTGCAAGAGGTGCTTCTGCGCTCCATGCACCTGGACGCCGAGGTCCTGATCTTCGACAGGGAGCTCTCCCCTTCTCAGCTACGAAATGTGGCCACCGAGACCGAGCTCTCCGTCTTGGACCGCACCCAGCTCATCCTGGACATCTTCGCCCAGCGCGCGCAGACCAAGGAAGGCCGCTTGCAGGTCGAGCTCGCTCAGCTGCGCTACCGCAAGCCACGACTGGCCGCGATGCCCACCGCCATGTCTCGCCTCAGCGGTGGAATCGGTGGACGGGGCCCGGGCGAGACCAAGCTGGAGATCAACCGGCGTCGCGCCGACGAACGTGAGACCCGCATCACAAAAGAGCTCAAGAAGCGCGGCAAGCAGCGCGGTATGCGGCGGGAGCGACGCCGCAAAGTGGGCCTTCCACTGGTCAGCATTGTTGGCTACACCAACGCGGGCAAGAGCACCCTGCTCAACAAGATGACGCGTTCCAATGTCGACGCCGAAGACAAGCTCTTCGCCACCCTGGACCCCACCTCCAGGCGCCTGCGCTTCCCCAGAGACCGCGAGGTCATCCTCACCGACACCGTCGGCTTCATCCGTGAGCTGCCAAAGGAACTGGTCGAGGCCTTCCGTTCCACCTTGGAGGAAGTCATCGAGGCAGATCTCTTGGTGCACGTCGTCGATGCTGGCTCAGGCGAAGCTGCGGTCCACATCAAGTCGGTGAACACCGTTCTCCAGAAGCTCAAGGCCGCGGAGATTCCCCAGCTCTTGGTCTTCAACAAGCTGGACAGTATCCAGAGCGAGCGCCTGGCCGAGCTGCAGCTGGAGTACCCAGAGGCCCTCTACATCTCCGCGTACACCGGAGAAAACCTGACCCAGCTCATGGATGCCATCGAACAGGCCATTTTCCGCAGTCGCGCCAAGGCCGAGTACGAGCGCTACGGCGAAGGCGAAGAGTAGCCTGTAGACTGAGCCATCTCCCGGGAACCACGGTGCTCCTGCTTCTCCTTGGCTGTGCAGATGACAGCCTTATCGACAGCGTTGGCGAGCCTGACTTTCCGGCTCAGAGTGTCCAGTGGCGCCAGGCCGAGCTGCGCTGTACTGGGAGCCAAGTAGGGATCCGGGCCTGGACCACCGGTCCCGGCAGCACCGCCAGTCTCTACGCAGTAGGAACCCTGGAAGATGGCTCCGAATCCGAGGCCACCGAAGCCCTGTCCTTGGACAGCCAGGACACAACATCCGGCGTCCAGGCCTGGACCTACAGCGGCTACCTTGAGCTGCTTCCTTGCGCACAAGTCAGCGCTTGGCAGCTCACCCTCAGAGACGCGCGAGGCGACGAGCTGCACTGCATGAACCAGGAACAGAGCCCGTGCTGAGCTCAGCGCTCTGGACTTGCCTTGCTGCGAGCCTGATGGCCTGCGCGGATCCAGTTGAGACCGAAAGCGGCCCTATCCCACCCCCTAGTATCAGCAGCTTGACCCTGGACTGTGACCGAGACGCCGCGCTCTGGGAGTTGGAGCTCGAGACCTCGGCCTGGGTCAGCGCAGCGACGTGGTGGATCGCTCCCCCTGATCTGCCGGTGGAGGTGCACAGCGTGCGCTCCATGTCGGCCTCACCCAGCGGGGACTACGAACGCCTGGAGCTGAGCCTGGCGCAGCTCTCCGACCCACGGCTTCAGCAGAACAACAGCTCCACTGCCGCCCTATGCCCCGAGCTTGACACCGCGATGCGCCTGAGCATCTTCGATACAGACATCGGCGATCTGGCGCAGTGCTGGCAGTGGGGAGGGCCGACAGACTGGGAGGACTTGGGGCTGACAGAAGATTGTGAGATCAAGGACTTGTGGTGGTAGATCCTCGCTGCACTTGATGCACGGGACAACTTGCGATAGACGGCCAGCGAAACCTGCAGTCGACAGCCCCCGTTGGCCGCGGATACTTTGATCCGGGCTCTGCCGCCCAAAAATTAGGAGACGCAAATCATGAAGAAGTCCATCTTCGCTGTTGGCTCACTGGCCATCTTCCTCACCGCATGCCCCGGTGGCAAGCCCTGCGACACCTCTGACTCCGGTGATGACTGCATCGAGACCGGCGAGACCGGCGACACCAGCGTCGAGGGCTGCGAGGAGTTCGCAGGAACCTTCGCAATCGGAATCGACCTGGACGCTTGCTCGGCTCCTTCCTACGCCGATGCCGCCACTGCCAACCAGGCAATGGGTTGTGACCCAGCTGACGACACCTACTGGTTCGAGGTCTTCACCATCGGTTGGGCTTCCAACGTCGAGCTCTACATCGACCAAGAGTCCAACAACCCTTGGCACGAGTACCACAACTCGGACGACATGGTCGACGCCGGTGGCAACTCCGAAGCTGACTTCGATGCTGACGGCTACTGGAGCTACTTCTACTTGGAGATGCTCAACAGCACCAGCGTCTCGGAAGTTCAGGCTGACCCCACCAAGACCCTGTACGTCTGTGGTGAGGGCCGCCTGAACTCCCTGTCCTACTTCTTCGTGGCCAACTCGGACCTCGACAGCTCCGTGGACTGCATCGCTTGGGGCAACGACCCCGCCATCTTCGACAGCGCTGCTTGCACCGCTCCGGACTGGATCTGATGCACCCAGGTCTTCGGACCTGAGCACAACAGCACACCCCTGGCTGCCTTGCGCATCCAGGGGTGTCCTGTCTCTGGGAGTGAGGGTTCAGCCCAGCTGAGCTTGAGCGTCGACCAACGCAAGTTCTCCAGCTATGTTGCCTCCAAGACAGAGGACCCCCCTTGCTCTTCGGACTCTTTGGCCTGGCCTTTCCCAACTGCGGGGGCGGCGGCCCAATCGACACCGCGACCCCCGTGGACACCGTCTGGCCGACCGCCATTGAGATCGCTTGCGACGACTCTCAATCGCCGGACCGCTGGACCTATGTCATCGGTGCCGACGGAGATCCCCTCGAAGCCCAGCTAACAACTGTGCTCCTGGGGGAGACCATCGACCTGCAGATGCGGGAGGAGCACTTCATGAGCGCTCCCTCCTTCTCTCCAGAGCGAAACACCGACATCATGGTGGCCGAGCTCGATGTGGTCTACGACGAGGACGACCTGATCCTGGGCGAGACCACCTTGTTCCGCTGCAGCGACTTTGGCTCCGGCGACATGGCTTGGCGCGTCGACATCTGGGACAGCAACGGGAACTTGGGCTACTGCGCCGTGTTCTCGACCGACAACGGCAACCTGCGCACCTTCGACAATGCAACGGCGTGCGAGACCCTGCAGCTCACAGAAACCTAGGGGTTCGAGGCGCTCGGAGGCACAAAGCTTCGCGCCAACTCCATGGCTGCCACCATGCTGCTGGAATCGGCGATTCCCTGGCCGGCAATGTCATCGGCGGTCCCATGGTCCACGCTGGTGCGGATGATAGGCAAGCCCATCGTCCAGTTCACGCTGCGCCCAAAGTCCACCAACTTGAGAGGGGCCAAGCCTTGGTCGTGGTACATCGCGACCACCATATCGGCATGCCCAGCGAGCATCATGCGGAAGGCCGCTTCGGCGGAGACGGGCCCTTGTACAGCCATCCCCTGAGCGCGGGCCTGAATGCAGGCCGGCTCAATCTCTTCGATCTCCTCCCGCCCCAGCAGACCCTGGTCCCCGGCATGGGGGTTCAGACCACACACCAGCAAGCGTGGCTGGCCAATCCCAAGGCTGGACCGCAGCGCTTGATTGGCCACTTGCAGCGTGTGTAGAACGCGGGCGGCCGTCACAGCCTGTGCCACCTGGCTCAAGGGCAGGTGCACCGTGACCAAGCAAACCCGCAAACTCCCCCCCACAAAGCCCATGACCGGGCGCTCTACGCCGCAGAGGTGTCCCAGGAAGTCGGTGTGCCCTGGATAGGCGAAGCCTTGAGCCGAGAGGCGGGCCTTGTGAATGGGCCCGGTCACCAGTGCGTCTGCGTGGCCAGCCAAGCAGGCCTGGGTCGCCAAGCGAATGGCGGTGACCTCGCATGGGGTCTCACCGTTGCGGGTGTCCAGCAGCCGAATGCCGGCGCCGCGGGTGACCCGGTCTACGCGCGGCAGGGGCCCTGTCCACCGCTCTACAGCAGGGCCGTGTCCCAGGATGACCGTGTCACCGGGACTCTGCTCCAGGGCCTTGGCGACCACCTCCGGTCCGATGCCGATGGGGTCTCCGGGGGTGATGACAAGAATGGGGCCTCCCAGGAGTGCTTAGAGCATGGCCTCGGGGGGCTCAAGCAGGACCTTGACGCTGGCCTTTCGACGGGCCTGGGCGTACCAGAGCTCCATCTCTTCCATCATCTTGGCTTGGCTGAGCTCGTTGCGCAGGTCCTCTTCCACCAAAGAGATGTCCGGCGCTTGGCCGGCCTCCTCGCTGATGACCTTGGCGACCATCACGGCGCCGTTGGAGAGCAGAATGGGACCGCTGATGCCACCGACGGGCAAGTCGAAGACCACCCGCATCTCACGCACGGCCTCCTCCTCTCGCAGGGCACCCATGTCGCCGCCGCTGCTGGCGTAGAGCGAGTCGGGGTTCTCCCCAAGGAGCTGCTCCCAGGGCGTTCCAGCCTTGGCCGCATCGCTGATGGCCTGTGCACGCGCCATGAGGGCTTCTGCTGCCGCCTCGTCCGCGGCCCCAGGCAAGAAGACCACCGAGAGGGTGCGGGCCCCGCCAGGCATGTTGGTCTTGACCCGGCGCTGGTAGAGGTCCAAGACCTCGTCGTCGGTGACCGCGATGCGCTGAAGCAGCACCGACTGGTTGAACTTCATCTGACGCAGCGCGTCTTCGGTCTCGGTGCGGTACACGGCCCAAGACAGGCCGCTGCGCTCCACCTCGACCCGGAGCTGGTCACGGGTCAGGCCGTTGGCCCGCGCGGTGTCTTCCAGAGCGCGCTCCAGCTCATCCCGCGTCACGTCCATGCCCAGCTTGCGGACCTCCTGGTTCACCAGGGCGCGCTGAATGAGGAAATCCAGGACCTCTAGCTCGAGCGCACGGCGATTCGGATCATTGCGAGGGGCACCCAGCACCTGCTGTTCGATGAAGTCTCCGCCGTAGTCGTAGACCTCGGAGAGTGTGATGACTTCCTTGTTGACCACTGCTGCAACGCGGTCCACGACCTCGGCCTGAGCCGGGGCTACAGAGACCAAGGTGAGCGGGCCCAACAGGGCCAGCATGAGGCCCAGGCGCTTCACTTGCCGGCCGCCTCTTGCAGGGCGTCCATGGCATCGCCGGCGGGAGCGCTCAGCTCAGGGCTGGCGGGCGTAAAGCCTGGGAGGGAGGGCCCACGTCCGCTTGGGGAGAGCTCCACACCGCTCAGTGCGGCTTCGTCCACGCTGATGGTCGCGTCGGTCTTGAGCTTGCCGACGTACTCCTCGAGCACAGAGTTCAGGCGGTCGTTCTTGACCTTTCGCAGCACGCTCCCCTTCATCTGCTGGAAGGTGCGCTCCAGGCGCTCGCGGCGCTGGGCGACGTAGACGATGGAGTAGCCGGACTCGGTCTTGAAGACCTGAGAGAGCTCGCCGATCTTCATGGAGAAGGCCTTCTCAACGATCGCGGACTCCAACCCGGGCTTGCCCTCGGCCGAGACAAAGCCCACATCGCCGCCGCGGCGCTTGTAGGCGTCCTCGGAGAAGTCCGTCGCCACATCGCGGAAGCTGTTGGCTGGATCTCCAGCGACGCGGCCACGAACTTCGTCCGCCAAGGCCTTGGCCTCGGCGTCGGGACGCTCGTCGGTCACGCGGATCAGGATGTGCTTGATCTGAACCTTCTCAGGCACGACAAACTCGTCCTTGTGCGCCTCGAAGTAGGCCTCGAGCTCCTCGTCGCTGAAGTCCGAGTTGCGAACGTTGGCGTAGACAGACTCACGCAGAAGGGTGTTGACCATCACCTTCTGGACCTTGGGGTCCTTGTCCAGTCCCTGGCGCAACGCCTCTTGGTACAGAACCCGCTCGCCGATGAGGCGGTCCAGGACTTCCTTGCGCTCCTCCAGGCTCAGGGCCTTTCCGTCGGCAGGTGCCTGACGGGCAGCGATGAGAGCGAATTCCTTGGAGCCAATCTCCATGCCATTGACGGTCGCCAGGACCTCCCCGATGTCCTCTGCCTCGGCGTTGGCGTTGGTGCCTTGCTCAGTGCCGTTGGACGGCTTGGTGGAATCACCGCCGTCGCAGGCCACCAGGCATCCAAGCAGGGAGAGGCCCAAGGCCCCCATCACGGTCAGGTTGGTCAAACGAGGCATCAGCATGTTCTCCGAGAGCTTGGTGGCCCCAATGGGGCGCATCCCTGACAACTAACCATTCGCCGTGGATCCTGCATGGAGCGCAAGGACGGTTAGGCAAGGTGTATGCGTTTGCCGCTCAGAACCCGAATCATCGTCGCCTTTGCAGTCTCCTTCGTCTGCTTCCTGGCGGCCCTGGCTCTGGGGCTCTGGGAGCTGGGCAAGATCGGCGCCGGTCTGCAGCTGATGGACGAGGGCTACGTGCCCCTGGCGCGCGCCGCCACCAGTATGGAGGGCTCCTTGCTTCGCCTGGAGTCGGAGCTCACCGAGTCCGGGGACGAGGCCAGGCCAGCCTCCAGCCTTCGCAAAAACGCGAGCCTCTACCAGGACCGAATCGCCAGCGCCGTCAGCAGCGGCCAGTCCGCCATCAACTTGGCCTTGGAGTTGGAGCTCGAGGACAGCGAGCGCTCCCTGCTGGAGGGACTGGACCTGCAGCTGCAGGTGATCGATGAATACAACCGCCAGCTCTTGGGCCTGACCGAGGAGTGGCTCGACTTGGCCCAAGCCGGACGCAGCTCGGAGGCCCGCGCCCTCTATCCCGAGCTGCTGCGCTCCAGAGGAGAGCTAGAGATCCGGGTCAACCAGCTCTCTCGCCAAGTGGATGGCCGCATCCGCGGCTTGGCCGATGAGACCTCGGAGGCGCAGAGAGCCGCCCTCTTGGCGAGCGGCAGCTTGGCCCTCGTCGCGCTGGGCTTGGGACTGGCCATGCTCGCGCTCTCCGTCATCGCCCTTCGCCCCATCGCAGCGATGACCCAGGAGGTGGAGCGCATCGCTGACGGGGACTACAGCGCCCGCGTCCAGATCCAGAGCGACGATGAGCTGGGCTTGCTCTCGATGCGCATCAACGAGATGGCCGAGGCCATTCATCAGCGAGATGAGGATCTGCGGCGAAGCGCGGAGCAGGCCTTGCGCGACCAAGGACGCTTGGCCCGGGCGGAGCGATTGGCCCTGGTTGGCCAGATGCTCGCCCAGATCACCCACGAGGTGCGCAACCCCTTGAACGCCATGAGCCTGAACGCCGAGCTCTTGGCCGAAGAGCTCGAGGCCCTGCCCTTGGAGCGCCAACAGGAGGCCAACGAGATCCTGGCCACCGTCACCGGCGAGATCGAGCGCCTGGAGCAGACCACCGAGCACTACCTGACCTTGGCAACCCGACCCGCGGCCGCCCTGGTTCCAACAGACCCCAAAGAGCTGCTCGAGTCGGTGCGGCGCTTGCTCGAAGCCGAGCTGCGGGTGGCCCAGGTCGCCCTCAGCCTGCAGGTCCCAGAGGGCGTCCCAGTGGAGTTGGACGCCAACCAGGTCCGCCGCGCCTTGCTCAACGTCGTGAAGAACGCTGTGGAAGCGGGCGCCAAGAACATCCAGATCAGCGTGGAGCGGCGTGGCAGCTCCCTGCGCTTCGAGGTGCAGGACGACGGGCCTGGCCTAAGTCAAGAGGAGGCCGAGCGTGCCTTCGACCCCTTCTTCACCACCAAGTCCAGCGGAAGCGGCTTGGGCCTGGCCATCACCCGGCAGGTCATGGAGGACCACGGGGGCAGCGTCGAGCTCATGCAGGGCTCGCCGACGCGAATCCTGCTCAGTATTCCGCTGCTTGAGAGCCAAGACCCGCTGGGCCTGCTTCAGTAGACTTCGCTCTCTACCGAGCGGCAGCGCTGCGCGGTGAAGCGCAGGTCCAGCTCTCCGACGTCGTCCCCGTCGTCCTCTACAAAGAAGCCAGAGAAGGTGCCGCGGATGCTCTCGTCAGGGCTGTGCGCCGTGATCTTGCCGTTGCCTTCGTCTGAACGCCAGTCGTCGACGAAGTCGTAGTCTCCGCTGATGATGTCGCCGAACTCAAAGTCGTCCTCGTCCGCGTGGCGGTTCTTGTAAGTGCTCACGACGTGCATCTCGTCGTCGTCCTCGAGAGGCTCGTCCCAGTCCACGCCCTGGAACTCCAGGCCGCTCAAATCATCCCGCACGTCGTCCACGCGGAAGGTCAGGACGGTCAACCAAGTCTGCTCAGGCAGGTTGTCGTTCCAGGCCTCGACGACCTCCTCGACCGAGAAGCTGTTCAAGGCGTCGTAGTAGTCGTCCAAGAAGTCGCTGTAGGTGCCACAGGCGTCGTCGGGCACGTCCGTCATCCAGACCTGAATCTGTCCATCCTCGCCGTAGGCCTCGTCTTCCTGAATGAAGAAGGCGTTCGGGCCAGATGGGTTCTCGCCATCGATGTCCCCTGACACGGTCGTGCAGGCGGTGGTGAGGGCCAGGGCAGTGAGAAGCAAGATGCTGCGCGTCATGAAGGTCTCCATGCTGGAATCATATCCGCGCACGCTGACCTCGGCACGAGACAAAGTGTCACTCGCTTGACATCACGTCGAAGTGAAAGCATATTGTCATTGTCCCTGTCAGAGGATCTCTTCATGCCCAAAATCCTAGTCGTCGACGACGAAGCCGCAAACCGCGTCACTCTGGAGCGGATCCTGCGCCGCGAAGGCTGGGAAGTGGTTCAGGCACCCGATGGCCGGCAAGCCTTGGAGTTGGTTCGCACACAGGGAGCCGACGTGGTGGTCTCCGACCTGAACATGCCGGGGATGAGCGGTCTGGAGCTGCTTCGGGCCACCCGAGAGGTCTCCCCGGACATCGAGTTTGTCGTGATGACCGCATACGGCACAGTGGAGACCGCTGTGGAGGCGATGAAGGACGGGGCCTACGACTTCGTCACCAAGCCCCTCAAGCGCCGTGAGCTGGTCAACACGCTGCGCAAGGCCTTGGAAAAGCGTGGCTTGATCCTGGAGAACAAGCGTCTCCGCAAAGCCCTGGAGCAAGCCCCCTCCCAGAGCGTGGTCGGCTCCAGTCCAGCGATGCGACAGGTCATGGAGGAGCTCCAGCAAGTGGCCCCCTCCGACGCCTCGATCCTGCTGGATGGTGAGTCGGGCACCGGAAAGTCCCTGATGGCCCGGCTCATCCACGAACGCTCCATGCGCTCCGGCGGCCGCTTGATCACCGTGAACTGCGCTGCGATCCCCGAGGCGCTGCTGGAGTCTGAGCTCTTCGGTCATGAGGCAGGCGCCTTCACTGGGGCAATCGCCCGCAAGCAGGGACGCTTTGACCTGGCACGATCCGGCACCCTCTTCCTCGACGAGGTCACCGAGATGCCCCTCTCGGTGCAGGTCAAACTGCTGCGTGTCCTCCAAGAAGGCGAGTACGAGCGCGTCGGCGGGACCCAGACCCTGCAAGCAGACGTGCGCGTCCTGGCGGCTACCAACCGCAACATCCAAGAAGAGGTCGCCGCGGGCCGCTTCCGTGAGGATCTCTATTACCGCCTCAACGTGATCCAACTTCGCGTGCCGGCCCTGCGCGAGCGCCCCGAAGACATCCCCCTGCTCGCCGCCCACTTCTTGGGCCACTACGCCGAGAAGAACCGCAAAGACATCCGCGGCTTGACCCCAGAGACCTTGGACATGCTCTCGGCCTACCGCTGGCCTGGGAACGTACGGGAGCTGGAGAACGCCATCGAGCGGGCCGTCGTTCTCAGTCGAAAGGATCTGGTGGAGCCCGAGCAGCTCCCACCGGCCGTGCGACAAGGCAAGGGCGGACGCCCCCAACTCACCTTCACAGTGGGCACCCCGATCAAGCTGGTGGAACGCCGCATGATAGAGGAGACACTGCGCCACACCGACGGGGACAAGACCCTGACCGCCAACCTCTTGGGCATCACGGCCCGCACGATCTACCGCCGAGAGGCGGAGTGGAAGCAAGAGCAGGAGCTGACATGATTGCCGACCGAAAGCAGCAAGTACGCGTACGGGCCAACGTGCCAGGTGAAGTAGACGTCCTGGTGCGCGTTGGAGAGCGCATCGAGCGCGGCCAGTGTGTGGTCGAGGTCGAGGGCGCAGGCACCATCGAGCGCTTGGCCGCGATGAAGCCTTCCATCGTATTGGAGCTTCACTGCGCGACCGATGACGAGGTCACCGCAGGCCAGCTCTTGGTGGTGCTGCAAGAGCTCCCCGGTCAGGACGACTAGCCTAGTCCTGACGCCGCCAGCGGCCCAGCCCCAGGAGCCCCAACAGCCCGAAGATCACAAAGCCCTCGCCGCCATCACGCCCGCCGCCGCAGCCGTCGATCTCGTTGCTGAGCACGCCCTCGTCAAAGCCCAAGACCTTGAACTCCTTGCGCAGCACCCAGCCGGGGTTCTCCGGAGAGATGAACTCGTAGGCACCCACGCTCGGCGCATCCCCATCTCTGGGCACCCCGGAGAAGTCGGTGGACGGAACGTAGGCCTCGGCGTCGCCCACCCCGGCCCCAATCAGGGACGAGACGGTGGCCGGGTAGATGTTCACCTGGCCAGCAAAGTCGCTCCAGCCATTCCCTGGGTCAAAGCCACGCTCCACGCCCTCGACGTAGCCGCTGATGACGTTGCCCATGAAAGCGGCATCAGGCGCCTCCTCCCTCAAGTAGAGCGCCTTTCCGTTGGGGTTGTTGATGGCGTTGTTGGCCAGCACATGCCCAGACCCAAACTCCCAGTTCTCCAGGCAGACCGCCCATTCTCCGGTGTCCACGATGGTGTTGTGGGAGATCACAACGTCGTCAAAGGCGTCCCGAGAAGCACGGCTGATGATGCCCTCCTCCTCGATGCACAGGACCAGGTTGTTCCGCACAATGGCGGCCCCCTCCACCAAGATGCCTTCCACGGACTTCCAGACGGCGTTTCCAATGACCTCGTTGGCGGGGTTGTACTCCGTAGAGCGCACGCGGATTCCAGGGCCCAGGATGTCCACCAAGACGTTGTCCTGGATGAGATTGCCCGTCCCCCCATTGTCTACGACGATGCCCCCAGCGTTGTCCCCGTCAATGTCCGTGATGAGGTTCTGCTCGATGATGGCGTCGGTGCTCCAGCAGCTGGCATCGCTACAGCCCAGGTAGATCCCGTAATACTTGTGGATGTCCTGGATGCGGTTGCCCCGGATCACCGCATCGCGGCTGTCGCCCGAGAAGTAGACCGCGGTGCTGCCAAGCTCCTCAAACTGGCAGTCCTCGATGACCACCCCCGTCGACGAGGCCACCTGAATGCCGCCGGGCTGACTCTCGAGTCCTTCGACGCTGCGAAAGCCGATGCCGGAGAAGCGCACATGGGTGCTGTTGGAAAGGGTCGCGACCCGCCCGCTGCCTTCGTACTGCAGCCAGACTTCGCCATCGGCGATGAACTCAACGGGCTCCTCTTCGGTGCCCAAGACATCCGACCAACTCAGCCCGCTCTCCAGCTCATAGACCCCTGCGTTGAAGGTCACCTGGTCACCTGGACCCAGCGCCCCTGTGAGGGTGGCCACGTCATCGCCTGGAGAGAGCTCAACATTCGCGGCCATGGAGACACCAGCGAGGAGCAAGACTTTCATCGACATTCTTAGACCTTTCGTGAAAAGAGGCGAGGTCCCATACTACGACTCAAGGACTCGTGACGGGGTCCAAATCTGCGTTTGGACAGGCTTTCACCCGAGGTGCTGGTGCCCCTGCTGCTCTCCCTTCTTCTGACCGCCTGCACGGGCGAGCCAGAGGACACGGCTCCTACGGAGCTCCCTGAACCCGAAGATACGGGCAGCCTGCCCGTGGACACCGACGGCGTCCCTTTCCCTGTGGACACGGGTTTGGACACCGGCTTTGACCAAGTGCCCACCGACACCATCACCTTCGAGCAGCGCGGGCTTTGGACCGTCAACCCCGAAGACAGCACCCTCACAGGCAGCTTCCTGGCCTTTGAGTACCTGAACCAGGCCCGCCCAGAGTTTCCCGACACCGGCGATACGGGCTGGGACACCGGGGACACCGGGGACACCGGGGACAGCGGCGGCGGCGACGACACGGGGGACACCGGCGAGCCGGGAGAGGATGAGCCGGAGCCTTGTTTGGTTCGCTACGAGATCAGCGGCATTCCATTGGACCCCCACTCCTGCAC
>CAJXRZ010000062.1 GCA_913060515.1 uncultured Pseudomonadota bacterium
TCTACACTATCCTCTTCGTCGGCAGCGTCAGATGTGTATAAGAGACAGGCCATCGACGACGAAGCGCTGATCACCGGCAGCTGGGACTGGCCCGCAACCAGCGTGCTCATCGAAGGACTGGAAGACCTGCTCGGAGAGCCCCCGGCTCTGGACCACTCCGTCTCTTTGACCGTGGATCCCGAGGGTTGGGTCACCGAGATGTCCCCCGAGGGAACCACCGGGAAGTTGGAGTTCGGCGAGACCCTCAAGATCGACTTGGAGATCGTGGCGATGGCCCCGGTCGCCGACGACGACCAGTTCTACACCATCCAAGTTCAGGTCGACTCCGAGATTGAGACCCTAGAGACCCACAGCGTCTGGGTCGTGGTCGAGCCCCCCCGTTGAAGCCTTGGATGCGCGCCCTCAGCCGCGTTCTGTTCTGCCTGGGCGCCATCGCCTTGCTGGACTGTAGCGGCGCCGTGGAGCCCGTTCAGGAGGCCCCGGTCGTGAAGAGCCTGGAGGCGCGCCGTCTGGCCGT
This sequence comes from uncultured Pseudomonadota bacterium, assembly GCA_913060515.1. GTDB lineage: Bacteria > Myxococcota_A > UBA796 > UBA796 > CAJQPC01 > CAJQPC01. The sequence goes on from CAJXRZ010000062.1 coordinate 518, forward strand.
GGCCGCCGAGCTCCAGGCCATGATTGCCACCAGCGCGGCAGAGGGTGGCTACAACTGCTGCATCAAAGACCCCTGCGTGCACTGCGTGCGTCTGACCGGTCACTGCGGGTGCGCCGAGGGTCTGAAGCGGGGGGAGCCCGTCTGCGATGAGTGCGCCTACATGTGGACCCGGGGACAGGGCTCCATTCCAGGCATTGATCCCAAGGACGTGCGCAGCTTTCTGGAGGCCTCGCGGCCTGAAGACCCGGAGGCAGGCTGCGACTGCGGAAAGCCAGAGCCCACTGCCGACTAGGCCCTACTCTTGGCTGATGACCCACGCGCTCAGCTCCGCAGCCGCCTGGGGAGCGTCTCCGAACATGCGCGTCCCGTGTCCCCCGGGGTCGTACTCCGTGAAGGACCAGTCCCCTTCGTCTGCGGCCTGCCAAGGCGCGTTGTCGTCTGCTTCGGATGCCGGAAAACCAAACCATCCTGGCAACATAGGCATGTCCTCGAGGGCGTGGTTGTTGGTGGTCGGCCCCACGGCGGAGAGCATCACGAAGGCATCCGGCGCCGGCCAAGTTTCGCTTGCAGCCCCACCAAGGGGAGACAGAGCGCTGTAGTCCAAGACCGATGTGGTGCCGTTGCTCGCGCCGATCAGCACGAGGGCCCCAAAGCCGTCCTCCTGAGCCTTGAGCACCACAGCCTCGATGTCGTAGGCGCCGGCGACCGTCTGAAAGGCGTCTTCAGCCACGCCTCCGGAGTCTCCGGCTCCACGGCGGTCGGGCACCATCACGGCCCAGTCCGCGTCCACCAGGGGTTGGAGCACCTCACCAGGCCAATCTCCCCGATGGTTGTCCCCCCGGGGGTCCATGTGCACAAACACAGCCAGGGGCCGGTCCGCGGAGGAGGCCGCGTAGTAGTCCGCCACGATGTCGACGGAGTCGCGGGTCGTGACCGTGACCACCTCGCCTCCCTCGGGCTTGGGATCGGGGGTGTACTCCGCAATCTCAGTGTCTTTGGCGCAGGCGAGGACAAGCAGGGTGTACAGCATCTCCCCAGTTTAACTGGCCCTTGGCGCCTCAGTGGGCCGGGGCTTGGCTCCCCTGGGCCAAGAGCGCCTGGGTGTGGGCAAGCAAGCTGAGATTCCCCAGATCCCCATGGCCGGGCAGGACCCGTTCCGCATGGGGGTAGCGCTCCTTGGCCCGCTCCAGCGACGCCGACCACTCCGAGAGCACGGCATCCCCGGTGTTGCCCATGCCACCAGCCTGTTCCGAGCGAACGGCACAACCTCCGACCAGAAGTTTTGCCTGGGGCACCCACACCATCGTGTTGTCCGCCGTGTGTCCCGGCCCCGGGTAGAAGACCTCCAGGCCAAACCAAGTCGCTGCCTGCCCTGGCTGCAAGTCTTCGATGGCCTGAGGTTCCGGCAAGCGCCGCGCCTTCGCCGCCGAGACCGTCAGCGGGTGCGCGTAGAAGGGCACCCCCATGGTCTTCAGAACAGCTGCCCCACCCAGACGGTCATCGTGCCAGTGGGTCGAGAACACGGCGCTTACGGGTCGGCCCAGGTTGCGCTCGCTCCACTTGAGTAGGGCTTGGGTAGAGCGCTCTCCCCAAGCCGTGTCGATCAAGAGCACCTGGTCCTTCTGTTCGATCAACAGGCCGTTGGAGGGGTAGCGCAGCCCACTGTCCAAGGTCTGCCAGGAGACATGTCGCCAAACCCCCGGCGCGAGCCACTCCATCTGCAGGTCCAGGTCCAGCTCCCAGTGGGAGGTGGGCGCAGCGGCTGGGGCGACCTCGGTCACGGAAGGGTGAACCGGGCCCGTGGAGGAGGAGCTGATGCAGGCTAGGCCAAGAAGCAGCCGCACTATCCACCCACGCCAGCCTTCACTTCCAGAGGCCCCTCGATGGCCCAGACGCGCTCATCGCCGGTTCCCCAGAGCAGGTCGGGCCCGGTGCCGGTGCAGAGCAGGTCGACATTTAGCACCGCTGCGTCCACCGCAGAGAGGCCCTTGGCGCCAGGCCGAGTGAGCAGCTCGACGACCTCGATTCGCCCTTCACAGGGGGTCAGCGGGCTGGCCCAGCGGTCGGCCCGCTCCAGATCGCGTTCCTGGTAGCTGGCGACAAAGCCCTGAGTGCGCACACCCGGCTGCCCATTCTGTAGAAAATCGCTGTCCAAGCGCAGGGTAAAGCTCCCCTCTCGCGGAGTGGGCCTCCACGGATAGCGGCCCTCGGTGAGCTGCACCTCTCCGCCGACCAGCAAGCCATCAATGGCGGCCTCGCCCGTGAGAGGACCGGCGAGGGCAAAGGGAGGGGCCCCGTCTTGGCGCACGCGCAGATCCGCCTGCAGGAAGACCTCCCTCCTCCCCGACTCCCCAACCAGGAAGTCCAAGAAGAGCAGCATAGGCACCAGCGACCCCAGCAGGAGCCAGAGCAGGTGGGCGCTGCGGATGGGACCCCTTGACATGGGTTCAGGGTACACGCTCCGCCGCTCGCCCTCACCCACTGCCGGGCTTTGGTGGCTATAGGAAGGGCATGCTCGTGCTCACTTGGATCCTCCGCGTCCTACTCGCCTTGCTCATCTTGGGCTGGGGGGCCACGCTGCTCAAGGTGCTCGCACGCAGCAAGAACCCCAAGTGGGCCCTGGCACCCGAGGATCCACCTTGCGATCCGGCGCTCAAGGTCAGCGTGGTCATCCCTGCCCGCGACGAGGTGGCCCACATCAAGGGCTGCGTGGACGCGGTCTTGGCCCAGGACCATCCCAACCTGGAGCTCATCGTCTTGGACGACGGCAGCACCGACGGCACCGGCGAGATCCTTGCGGCCATCGATGACCCCCGCCTCAGGGTCATCTCTGGCGGAGAAGGCATCCCCGAGGGCTGGTTCGGCAAGCCCTGGGCCCTCCAGCGCGCCCAAGAACACGCCACCGGCGACTGGCTGGTGTTTATCGACGCAGACGTGCGCCTGGCCCCCACCGCGGTCTCACGGGTGGTCGGCTACGGCCAGCGGAATGAGCTAGGCATGTTGACGGGCTTTGGCACCCTGACCATGAAGAGCTTCTGGGAGCACGTGCTGCAGCCGGCTGTGGGCGGACTGATTCTGCTGGGCAACAGCCTGGACGAGGTCAACGACCCCGAGAAGACCGACAAGAACATGGCCAGCGGCCAGCTCCTGGCCTTCTCCCGGAAGGGCTACGACGCCGCCGGACAGCACAACGCGGTCAAGAACAACATCCTGGACGACGTGGGTCTGGCGCGGGCCTGCGTGGACGCTGGGGTCAAGTACCACTGTCTCTTCATGCGGCGCATCTACTCCGTTAGGATGTACGCCAGCTTTGACGAGATCTGGCAGGGCTGGGGCAAGAACCTCTTCGCGGGCATGCACTACAGCTGGGGGACCGTCGCCTTTGTCTTGGGTTTCCTGGCCTGGACCACCTTGAGCGGGCCCATCTTGGCCGTGGTCGGCGCAGCGACCGGCACCGAGTGGCTGTGGTGGGGGCTGGCCCACATCCTGGTCATGCAAGCCACCCGCTTGGCCATGGACTGGCAGTACGGCCACAAGCTGATCTACGGACTGACCCACGCCCCGGCCACGGCAATGGTGATGGTCCTGATCGTGCACTCCGGAATCAAGACCCAGGGCAAGGGTGTGCAGTGGAAAGGGCGGGTCTACAACCCTGACGGGTCAAGTTGAGGTCCGGTGGTGCCAGCCGAGCGCGTCTCCGCAAGGCGTGAAGACGAAGGAGTGCCGTGGCACTTCGAGGATGAGCAACGCGGCGGAGACGCGCGAGCGCAAGCCAACGGCGAGCTCAGCTGGCCCGTTAGGGTTGTCAAACCCTGAGTAAGGACTTTGGTGCAAGCACTCAGCATCACAGTCGTTTCCGTGTCCCATGCTGCTGCTCCTTCTCTTCTCCTGCGCCTCGCCCACCGCCTCCGGTCCCCTGCCCCAAGACGCCTATGTCTGGCAGCAGGTCTGGACCCCAGCGGTCCAAGAAGCCGCCCACACCCACCCCTTCCGTGGCCTGGTGGTCCTCGGCGGCACGCTGGATTGGGAAGATGGACTGGAGCTCTTCGAGCGCCCTGCCCTGCCCCCCGGCAGCGCACTGGCCCTGCGTGTAGAGGCGCCTCCCGCAAACGAGGACCCGCTGCCTGCCCTGCAGAACGCCTTGGCCCAGCTCGCCTTGGTCCACCCTGAGGCGCCCTACCTGCAGCTGGACATGGATCTGCCCACCTCCCGTCTTGGGGAGTACGCCGCGTGGATGGAGGCCCTGAACCAGGCGGGCCTGCCGCCGCTTCGCATCACGGCGCTGCCCACTTGGCTGGACGACCCCGCCTTCGAGGACTTGGCCCACGCGGCGCCGCACTTCGTCATGCAGCTGCACTGGTTCGACCCGAAGCACCCCACCTATCTCTTGGATCCGCAGGCCTTGGCCCACATCGACGACGCCGGCCAGGTTGGCGTTCCCTTCTCCGCCGCTCTGCCAAGCTACAGCTACAGCCTGATGTTTGACGGCTCCGGCCAGAGAGTCGCCCTCAACGCCGAGCAGGCACAGACCGCGCCAATCGGGGGCTACGCCGAGCAACTTCGGGCAGACCCTGCCGCGGTCGCCCAGGTGGTGGCCTCCTTGGAGCAGCGCCATCCACGGGATCTGGAGGCCTTGATCTGGTTTCGGCTGCCCACAGCCCAGGACCAGAACAGCTGGAGCCTGACCACACTGACCTCGGTGGCGGCGGGGGTGACACCGGTGGCGCAAGCGGAGATCCAGGTCCAAGAAACCGGGGAGAAGCTCTGGCAGTTCCAGCTCTACAACACCGGGACCGAAACCTTGGAGATGCCGCAGCTCTACTGGGAGACAGAGCCAGATCTCTGGGATGCCTTGGGCAGCTACCACCAGAGCCGCGCACACCTGAGTCCAGGGGCCGCGCAGACCCTGCAGCCCGGTGAGTCCCAGGTTGTCGCCTGGGCCAGATCGTTTGTTGAACCAACTCTCTCGGTGACCGATGCCCCCTGATGCAAACCTGCCGGTGCTGCTGCTGCTCGTCTCGCTGCCAGCCCAAGCCTGCGGTCCCTACTACGACTACACGCAGCTCTCTTGGCAGGGCCAAGCCATGCTTCAAACGCCCACCACCAGCTTCAAGCTGGAGATGAAGCGCCTGGCGGAGGAGACCCAGGCGCAGCCCTTGGCCATCCCGCTGCGCGTCCGCACCAGCGAGGCGGACCGGGTGGACTTGGAGGCGGTGCTCGACGACGCTGCGCAGGTCGAAGCGGCTCTGCTCGCCCGGGCCAAGGACCGGCCTCTGCCCGAGGCGCTTCCACCCGAGTTCCAGCTCTACCAAGCCGGCGTGCTCTCCCTTCACCGCGAGGAGATTCCCGCCGCCCACGACGCTTGGCAAGAGGTCCTGAGCCTGGAGCCGGAGGCGCGCGGGAGGCGCGGGGCGTGGGCGGCCTACATGTTGGGCAACACCACCGATGCGCCCGAGCAGGCGGCCCAGTGGTACCAGCGCGTGCGCGCCGAGATCGCCGAGAGCGGCCACGACAGCGCCGGTCTGTACGTGGCAAGCCTGCGCCAAGAGGCTTGGGTTCAAGCCCGGGCGGAGCAGCCGGTCCAGGCCTTGTCCCTCTGCCTGCAGTACCGAGCCACCGGAGCCCAAGCCCACTGCCAGGACCTGCGTCCAATGGCCGAGCGCGTCCTGGGCGAAACGGACCTGAGCCAAGCCACGGCGGACCCGCTGGTGGCACAGGCCATCGCTGCCCTGATGACCAACCCGGGCAGCTCAGTCTGGACCCGATTGAGCCTGGAGGAGCAGACCGAACGCTGGCTGGATGCCTCGGAACAACAAGTAGAGCTGGCCGCCAGCGACCGCTTGGCATGGGTCGCCTACCGCAACGGGGAGATGGAGACCGCCCAGGCGTGGTTGAAGCGCTCGCCAGATACCCCCATGGCCAACTGGATTCAGGCAAAGCTGCACCTCCAAGCTGGAGACCTGGTTCAAGCCGAGGCCTCCCTGAGCCACGGCGCCTCCCTGCTGCCCCTGTCTCCCGAGCTCGGCCGGCCCCTGTTCAGCACCCACTGCGAGCACGACCACGCGGACCCCAAGCGTGCCATGAACGTCGAGCTGGGCGTGTTGCGGGTACGCACCGGCGACTACCCCGGGGCGCTGCAGGGCTTCCTGGCGGCCGGAGACTGGATGGACGCAGCTTGGGTGGCCGAGCGTCTGCTCACCACCGAGGAGCTGAAGACCGAGGTGGACCTGCACTGGCCGGATGAAGGTCACAGCGCGGATCCGGTGGAGTCGCTGTTGTATGGAGACCCCATTCCCGCTGTGCAGATCCCACCCAGCATGCGCCACCTCTTGGCCCGCCGTCTGGCTAGGGAAGGCCGCATCGACGAGGCCATTGTCTACTTTCCAGAGACCCTGCGGGGCCACGCGATTGCCCTGAGAGACAGCCAGGACAAGGCCCAAGACCTCTGGCGCCGCGACGACGTGCGTGGCACCCACATGTGGGACGCCGCCTACCTGAGCAAGCAGCAAGGCTGGGAGCTCTTGGCCACCGAGATGGAGCCCGATTTCCGGGTATTGGGGGGCCACTACGAGGGCGCCTACACCCTGGAGAAACGCCTGGCGCCCACCCCTCCGGCGCCGCTCTTCGCCACCCAGCCCGATGAGCTGGCCAAGCTGGCCAAGACCGCGCCGCCCAATGAGCAGCGCTACCACTTTGTGTGGACCGCCGCCGAGCAGGCCGAGCAGGCCGTCGCGCTGATGGACGACGACAACCCTCAGCTGCCCCAAGCCCTGTGCACTTCAGGCCTGTGGCAGAAGACACGGGACCCGGCCTACAACGACCGCGCCTTCAAGGCCCTGGCCAAGCGCGTTCCGGACTCCGAGCTCAACCTGCCCGGCGTATTCCTGGACTACCCCGCAGTTGGGCTGTGCCAGCCGGAGCCCGTGGTGTCCAAGGGCTGCCAGAGCAAACCCGGCGGTGGCACATGGGCCATCGCCGGGTTGGTCTTGCTGTGCCTGCGCCGATCCCGGCGCACAGCACAGTCTTAGAGGGCCAGCCTTAGAGGGCCAGCCTTAGAGGGCCAGCCTTAGAGCGAGAGCTCGGTACGGAAGGCGGCTGCGGTGTTGCCGCCACGGGCGGAACCGCAGTAGCCGACAGTTCCACGGGTGTTGAACCAGACGAACTCACCGCCATCGGCCGCCAAGTTGGTGAAGGTGCCCCGGTAGAAGTGCTGGGTCGTGGTGTTCCAGTTGCTGGGGGAGCTGCACTGCATGGTGTCCGCCGTCCAGGTGCTGTCGTCAAAGCCCACCTGCATCCAGTCGCCCCAGGTCAATCCTGGGTTCGAGAGCATGTTCAGCGTGTCTGCCGAGGAGGTGGGGGTGTTGGCCCAAGCGGCGATGCGCGGGTACTCGTTGACGTAGGGGACCACGTCGTAGGTGCCCATGAAGTCGCCGTAGCCGCTGACCACTTCCACTGCGCCGTCTACCCGGATGGAGGAGGCGAAGTAGGCCAAGCCGCCCCAGTCTTCAACGTAAAAGGACACGGCGTAGTCGCTGCCGCTGTCCACCTCCACCGTCGCGACCCGCTCCAGGGACCAGTCGGGATAGGTGCTGTCAAAGACCAGAGGGGTGCCGTCGATCCAGCCCCACACGCCGTTGTCGCCGGCCACCGTGATGGTCAGCTCGACGGTGCACTCCTCGTCCACCTGGCCATCGCAGTTGTTGTCCACGCCGTCATCGCAGATCTCTTCGGCGCCGGTGTTGATGCTGACATCGGAGTCATCACAGTCATCGTCGTTGTCGACATAGCTGGTGAACAGGCAGGCCGCGGTGTTGGCGGCGTCTCCTTCGCCGTCCCCGTCCATGTCCAAGTAGTAGGTGCCGGCAGCGTGGTCGCCGTGAGCCAAGTGGGAAGACAGAGCGCTGCTGGAGACGCTCAGGATGTTGATGGCGCCACTACCAGTGATGTGACAGACATCGACCTTGGAGCCGCCCTTGGAGGTGGCTTCCATCTCGCCCGCTTCCATCTCGTAGGAGGCGCTGTCCTCGGGGACGCAGGCGCTCAGGGCGATGAGGGAGAGGGCCGAGAGGGCGAAGAGACGGGACGTCATGGTGGGCTCCGGGTTGCTTGTTCTCCCCAAAACCATGGGAGAAGGGACATTCTGTGGCCCCTCACGGATCCCACACGCCGACCGAATGCAGCTACCGGGCCATTCCACAGCCCAAGCTCACTCGCCCAGGGCCGCCATGGCCAAGCTCAACCACGCGCTTTGGTGCTCCGGCCCGACCACAACCCACGCCTTCATGGGCCGCCCCTTGCCCCCTGGGTCGAAGAGCACCGCGCCGTCCAATGCCAAAGCCTCCGCGTGTGCCGGGCCCTCCAGCTTGAAGACAACGCCGCCGTCGTAGGCGCCCAGCGCCGCCTTCTTCCCCTGCTTTAGACAGGGCATCCCAAAGAGCTTGCCTGTGCTCAGAGTGGGATCTTGCTTCACAAGGGCCTGCACCAGGCTCTCGTACAAGGGGTGGCTGGCCTTCTTCTCGTTCATTTATCTGCCCTCCGAGGCCAGCTTCAGGCGCTGCCAAGCCGCATCATCCCGCAGGACCACAGGGTCCTTGATCTGACCATGGGGAGCCCCTTCAGCCACCCGCGCCGCCCGCCAGCGCTGGTAGGCGCCCGGACGGAGCTGGACCAGCTCAGCCATGCCCAAGCGGCCGCTCTCGCGCTTGGCCTGGTACTCGACGTTGCCTTGCTGCAGGGCGGCGTCAAAGCGCTCGGCCAAGCCAGCGGTGGTGGGGCCTTCGACCGCCAGGCGCAGCACAGGGACCTCGGCCAGGCGGTGGCTGACTGAAAAGCCCACAATGGCAGGGTCCTGGGCCACGGCCGAGAAGGCCTGCAGCAGCTGATCCTCACTCACCTTCTCCCCGGTGATGTTCAGCATGTTCCCGCCCTTGCGCACAAAGCGCAGCAGAGGCGCCCCGCGAACATGACCGGTGCACTCCAGGATGTCGTTCATGTCGTAGCGGTAGAGCCCCGCGGTGGTGCTGACGACCAGCCGGTAGCGCTCGCCGGCGTTGAGCTCCCAGGCCCACTTGGGCTGCCCATCGGCGTTGATGAACTCGAGCAGGTGGCCGCCAAGCCAGGCCACGCCGCCCTCGAATCCGTCGGACATGGGGATGGCGAAATAGCCCTCAGAGGCGGTCACACCGACCTCGCGGATGGGCACCGGTCCACCCAGAGCTTTCTGCAGACGGGGCAAGAAGAACTGGGCCGGGCCGCCCTTCCAGCAGTTGATCACTTCCAAATCCCAGAGCTCGGCGGGCACGGGCACAGCAGGCAGGGCGCGACGGCGCAGATAGGGCTTGAGTCCCCAACGCACCCGGCGTGGCAGGTCCCTGGCTGGGCCACTCAGGGTGCCTCTGGCCAGATCGCGCACCAGGTCGGGCCAGTGCTCCTTCATCTGACGAAAGAGCAGGAGCAAGGTCGACGGATTTGCGGTGGTGAAACTGGAGATCTGCGACTGAAGCGCGAAACGCAGCAGACAATAGACCCGGATGCGGCTGTCTTGGATGGCTGCGACCTGGGCCGGAACCGGGACCCGAGCGCGCACGTACCAGGGCTGCCTGGCCTGCATGCGGCCGGTGTTGGAGCCGTACTTCAGACCGCTGGGCAGGGTGCCTTCGGAGGGGGGGCTCACGATGGTGAAGGCCCGTCCCTGGGTCACGCCCTCGTGGTCTCGCATCAAAGCCAGGCGCCAGATGCTCTGTCCTTCGTCCACCGCCTTGGCGTAGGGCTCGGTGACGGGCAGCAGCTTGGCCGCCCCTGTGGTGCCCGAAGTCTTGAGCAGGCTGGTGACCGGACTGCGGGTGAGCACTTGGGACTCGCCGGCGTGCACGCGGCTCATCCAAGGCGAGAGCTCCGCGAAGCTGCGGATGGGCACCTTGTCTCGGAAGCTCTCCAAGGTGTCGCTGGCGCTCAGAGCGTGGTCGCGCCCAAAGGCCGTGTCCTGGGCTTCCCAGAGCATCGCCGCCAAGCGCCCCCGCTGACTGCCCATCGGGTCCACCAAGGATCGCTCAAAGTCGCGAATCGTGCGCTCTTGCAAGCCGCGAAACAGGCGGTAGGGGCCGTTGCCGTGGGCGGGCAGGGCGTAGGAGGCTGGATCTACCGATTGGGTCTTGATCATCGCCCTCTGACATAGCCTGCTGGAGGCTTTGACACGGATCCCCGTGACCGATACTGTTCTGCACCCCCTCTGGGCCCGCCTCACCTGGGCCCACACCCTCCCCTACCTGCTGCGAGAAAGCCCCCGTGAAGACCGGAGACCTCGTCCTCGACGCCCAAGGTCGCTCCTACCAGATCGGTCCCCTGCTGGGCCGCGGACTCTGGGGAAAGAGCTACTTGGTTCGCCACGGAGACTCCCGCGCTGAGTTCGTGCTCAAGTGCCCCCTGGGCCGAGACGACTTTCGCGGCGACGTGCAGCTCACCGACACCCTGCTCAAGGCCTGTGTCACCGCTTGCAAAGAGCAGGGAGACCTTCTGGGCAAGGCGGAGCACGTCTTCCTGCCCCCGCTTCAATCCAGGGCTTCGGAGGACGGCTCTCCCCTGCTGATCATCCCCCGCTTCACCACCACCCTGGACCGGCGAATCGCCCAAGGGTGCTCCATGGCCGAGGTCCTGGCGGTGCTGATTGCCACCCTGGACCACCTCAAGACCCTGGAGAAGGCCGTGGGGGCCCACGGCAACCTGCGGCCCAGCAACATCCTGCTCAACGACCGCGGCGAAGTGCTGCTGATGGACATGGCCACCCCGGCCGCGCGCAAGGCCCTGGGTCAACTGCACGCCATCAGCCCGGAGCCCAACCACTACCTGCCCCACGAAGTGTTGGCCGGTGGCACCGTCAGCACCGCCGCGGACACCTACGCGGCCTGCGCCATCTTGTACCGGGCCGTCTTCACCCAGCGCGATGGCGACGCCGAGGGCAAGGTCCCGACACTGCCCACCAAGGGACTGGACAAGGCCGCCCTGGTTGAGCTCAAGAACCGGGCGACCACACGCTTGCAGGACGAGGACAGCAACCCCCGCTTCCACGTGCGCTTCGCCGAGCGCTTGGCCAGCGTGCTCAACCGCGCCATGAGCGAGCAGACCCACCCCAGTCCGCCCTACCGCTTCAACCGTCTGGAAGAGCTGCGGGGCCGCTTGGAAGAGCTGCGCACCCTGATTCGCCCTCAGGTGAACAGCGTGGGCAAGGTGCTCCTGAACCGCCCTCCTGGCAGCACCACCTACGAGACCGACGAGGAGATCGCCTACAGCGTGACCGTCGGAGCCAGCACCGGCGTGGGCACCTACGAGGAGATCGCCTGTGGCATCGCGATCTTCGACGCCGAGACCGAAGAGCGTCTGCGCGATGTGGAGACCCGCTACACCTGCGAGGACCACCCCTCCGGCCGCTACCGCTTTCGCTTCGACTTGGTCGGATTGCATCCCGGTCGCTACCGGGCGCGCATGGCCTTTGCCATCCGTGACTCCGGCCACCCTCCCCAGACGGCCGAGGCAAGCTTCGAGGTGCGCGCTGCGGCTGGCTACGTGCCACCACAGCCTGAGTCTGCCCCACAGGCCCTGCCCTTTGGTCGCAAGGAAGAGTCCAAGACCGCGGTGACCGAGCCCTTCGGCCAGAAGTTGAGCCCCGATACGGCCCGGCCCATCGCGCCGACCGCTGATCCAGCTAGCCGCCCCCCTGCCCTCGACGTGGCCTCGATGCAGGCACCGGGCTTGGCTGTCCCAACGGTCAACCTCGATCCCGGATTCGATGATGAGCCGCCGACCGTGGCTCTCCCCGCTCCTGCAGTGCGTCCTGCTCCAGTGGTGACCCTGCCCAGCTTTGATGATGTGCCAGCGCTCCCCTCGCGCGCTGCGGCCGTCAGCCCAAGCATCGATCCACCCAGCAGCCCAGGCCTGTACTCCCCGAACGAGGCCACTGAGCCCGCGATGCAGAAGGCCACCCAGCTGCCAGAACCAGACGCCCTGCACGACATCGTCGGGGCCGGCTCTTGGACCGATGTCCCCCTCCCTGGCGACGCACGAGATCCGCTCTCGCCGCCTATGCTGGACGACGGACCCGAGCCCGACTCGGAGAGCACCCTTGAGCGCTACTTCGAGATGCTCAAGGCAGACCCCTTCTTGATGGCCATGAGCGGCGGCGGACTCATCCTCGTCGTGCTGCTAGTCATCCTCGTCATTATTCGACTTACCTGAGTGAATTCATGCAGATCGCTTCCGCACCCCTGAGCAACGCAGCCCTCCACGCCATCGTACTGACCGAAGGCGATCTGAGCGTTCCCGCTGAGCTCGATGCCGCCTTTGGTGGCGCTCTGAGCGCCATGGTGGCCGATGAGAAGTTCAAGGCTGGCGCTGGCGCCTCTTTGACCGTGCGCAGCATGGGCAAGACGAGTGCAAAGTGGGTCGGCATCTTTGGTGCGGGCAAGGGCGATGCAAACGGCGCACGCTTGGCCGCTGGCGCCGCGAGCAGCTTCGCGCGCAAGAAGGGGCTGACCAGCCTGGACATCAACTTCCAGGGCGGCGGCAAGGCACACGCCGAGGCCATCGGCGAAGGCATCGTGGCCGGCAACTACCGCTACGACCGTTACCTGCCCGAGGCGCGCTCTACCGCTGCTCTCGAGAACTTCTCCGTTCAGGGCCTCGATGCCCCGGACGCCGACGTGCTCACCGGACTGATCATGGGACAGGCCCGCAGCTTGGCCCGCGACCTGATCAACGACCCCGCCGACGACATCTACCCAGAGACCTTGGCCCAAGCTGCCACCAAGCTGGGTACCGAGCGCCTGCAGGTCGAGGTCTGGGACCACGACCGCCTCAAGAACGCCGGCATGGTCGGCATCACCGCCGTGGGCCAGGGTTCCGACCGCAAGCCACGCTTCGTGCACATGACCTACACCCCCGCTGGTGAGTCCAAGGGCAACGTGGCTCTGGTCGGCAAGGGCGTGACCTTTGATGCAGGCGGACTGAGCATCAAGCCCAGCGGCGGCATGATCACCATGAAGTGCGACATGGGCGGCGCTGCCGCAGTCATCGGCGTGATGAGCGCAGTGGAGAAGCTGGGCCTGAACGTCACCGTTCACGGCATCTTCGGCGCCGCTGAGAACATGCTGGCCGGCAACTCCTACAAGCTGGGAGACGTGCTCACCTACAACAACGGCACCACCGTTGAGATCCACAACACCGACGCCGAAGGCCGCTTGGTCCTGGCCGACTGCCTCTGCTACGTCGGCAAGATGGACGAGGTCACCCACGTAGTCGACCTAGCCACCCTGACCGGCGCCGCCGTCGTGGCTGTTGGTGAGAAGTACACCGCCCTGTACAGCAACGACGACGACTTTGCTGCCGAGCTCTTGGGCCACGCAAAGAGCTCCGGCGAGGGTTCTTGGCACATGCCGCTGGAGGAGTCCTACAACGAGCTGCTCAAGTCGGACATCGCCGACATCAAGAACGTGGGCGGCCGCGCCGCTGGCAGCATCACCGCCGCCCTGTTCCTGCAGAACTTCGTGGTCGAAGGCAAGACCTGGTCCCACTTGGACATCGCAGGACCGGCTTTCTTGTCCGCTCCACAGAAGCACATGGAGAAGGGCGGCGCAGGTCCCCAGGTCGTGACCTTGCTGAGCTGGTTGCGCTCCATCTGAGCGGCGCTTCGCGAAATGCAAAAACACCCAGGCCGCGGCCTGGGTGTTTTTGCTCTGGGGTCAAAGTTGGGTTTTCGGCCGGCGCCCTACTCCTCCTCTGAGAAGCCCTTGAACCCCATCCCAGCCACAAAGAACTCCCGACTCACGCTGCGAACCGCCTCCGGCTTGTAGCGCTTCAAGCTCTCAAAATCCTGCTTGATCATGGCGATACAAGCATTGGCATCCGCACCGTCAAAGACCTTGTAGACAATAGAGCCGCCGGGCTTGAGCACCCGCTGCGCCAGCCAGTGTGCGCGCTCCACCAAGCCGATCTGACGCAGGTGGTCCAGGTCTTTCTGGCCAGAGGTGCTCTGGGCCATGTCGCTGAGCACCACGTCGGCTTTGCCGCCGATGGCCTCGATCAACTCCTCGGGCTCCACCTCGTAGACCGAGCGCACGATGAAGTTGCCCACGATGCCCTGGGGCTCCTCTAAGTCCACGCCGACCACGTGACCCTTCAGGCCGACGCGCTGGGAGACGTAGCGGGTCCAGGAGCCGGGAAAGCACCCCAAGTCCACGACGCACATGCCCGGCTTGAGCAGGCGAGCCTTGCGGTCGATCTCTTCGAGCTTGTAGACCGAGCGGGCGGTGTAGCCCTGGGCCTTGGCCTTTTTCGTGAAGCGGTCACCGCGGTACGCGGCCCCTCCGCCCTTTTTCTTTCGCGCCATGGATTTAGAACTCCAGATCTCTGCCAGCGGCCACGTCGTTGAGCACCTTCCAGGTCTCCTTGGTGCCCAGGCCCTCCAGCGAGCTGAAGGGGATCAGGGACTTGGTGGTCAGTCCCAGGGGCTCCCGCAGGGACTTGAGCGCCGCGCCACGCTTGCTGCGCTTGAGCTTGTCGACCTTGGTCGCCAGCACCAACACAGGCAGGCTGGCTTGGCGCAGCCCCCAGATCATCTCCGCGTCCAGGGTCTGAGGTCCATGACGCGAGTCCACCAGGACCACAACCAGCTTGAGGTGCTCACGGCCGCCCAAGTAGCCCTCGATCATGGCTTTCCAGTTCGCCTTGACCCGATCGGGGACCTTTGCGAAGCCGTAGCCAGGCAAGTCCGCGAAGATCATGCGCTCTTCGATCGTAAAGAGGTTGATGAGCTGGGTTCGGCCCGGCGTGCCCGAGACCCGAGCGACTTTTTTGGTCCCCAGGAGCGTATTGATGGCCGTGGACTTTCCAACGTTGGAGCGGCCTGCAAAAGCAATCTCCGGAAGGGTGGTGCGTGGCATGGAAGAGAGCTTCGGGAAGCTGCCCAACAGGCCCACGCGTCCGCCGCCGTACGTCTTCATCGGCTTCAACTTGGGAGATGTGGTCGTCATGGGGCGCGGTTTAGCGCTACAGGAGGGGTAATGCACGCCTTTGAGTGGTCCCAGGTCGCCGTACGGCGGCGCAATGTGCGTATCGACCCCGAGCGGGTGGTCTACGTCATCTCCGATCTGCACCTCGGGGACGGCACCTTTTCGGATACATTCGCCGCAAAAGACAAGTACTTGCTCGATTTTCTCAAGAAGGTCGAAGACGAGGACGCGACCCTGGTCGTTGCAGGGGACGCGGTGGACTTCTCTCAGGCTTGGTTTTTCACCAAGATCCTGCGGGCCCACGGCAAGGTGCTCGGCGCCTTCTCCGCCCTGGCGGCAAAGGATCGGCTCTTCTACGTCTTGGGCAACCACGACCACGACCTGCAGTTCTACACGGACATGCTCCGCATCCCGGTGGTACACGGGGTAGAGATTGGCCAAAAGACCCTGATTCTGCACGGCTACGAGTTCGACCCAGTCATCGGCGTGGACATCGACGGCAGCGAATGGCGCACCAAGATGCACCACCTGGTCGAGCGAATGCTCAAGACCTGGATCCGCCTGCCCCTCCAGCACTTCTACACCCGATGGAATCGCCTGAGCTTCTGGTGTTTTCACAAAGCGATCTTCTTCAAGCGCCTTCAGGCCGAGCTCTCGGACAAGCTCTTGGGGGGAGACCGCCTTGCCGCGGTGGAGGCCGAGATTCGCTACTGGATGTTGGGACAAGTCGGGGATCCCGGCGGGATCTGGAAGCAAGCCCGCCACGCGGTCGAGACCGGCCCCTACGAGCTGGTCGTCAGCGGCCACAGTCACCTGCCTGGCATCGTGAACTTGCCCGGCGGTCGGCGCTACGCCAACACCGGCTCCTGGACCTTCCGTTCAGCCACCGTGCTGCGCATCGAAGGAGAGCTGGTGCAGCTTCGAGACTGGATCTCCGGACGGGAATGGAGCGACGAGCTCTACCAACCGCTGCTGCGCGGTGACTTCGACAACCTCACCTTCGATGATTGGTGGGAGCAGAACTACATGGGCTGGCTGCGGTACCGTGTGGCCGAGCCCACCCCCGAATCGGCCCAATCCAGGAAGGCCAAGTGATCCCTCTTCTCCTGACACTCCTCAGCGCCCAGCCCGCGCCCGCCGATCCGGCTCCCCAGGCCGCGCAGGTCATGGAGCAGCGTCAGGTCGCCGATCGACAGCTCCTGATCTGCCGAACCCGCGCCGCCGAGGTCAAGGGCTTCCCCGATGAAGAGCTGGGTGTGTGGGACGTGTGCCTCAGAGAGGCGCAGACCCGGAAGCTCGTCTTGGCGATTCCCTTGATTCAAGGGGAGAGAGCGCTCGTTGAGCTGGCTCAGCGTAGCCCCGGGCTCGAGAAGAGTGACCCAGTCGCACACGCCCGCGCGGTCCTCGCCATCGAGGCCAGTGGTCCTCAGGTCCAGCTGCCCATCCCCGTCTTGCGCGAGGCTTGGTTGCTCTTGGTCTCCGACCCCTACTCACGACAGAACCTCGCCGCCGTGCGTACGGTGACCGTGCGCGTGGACGACCTGCAAGTGGACGATGCCGCCATGGTGGAGGAGCTCGTGCGCCGCCACATCGGCGACATGGGCTTCAAGGTCGCGCTCCCGGACGAGGCCGCTGCGGCCAACTCCAGCATCCACTTCATGGTCAGCGGCACTCAGAGCGCCTCCATCCGGCGCACCAGCCGAATGAACTTCCACGAAATCACCCTGAACGTGTCCAGCGGACCGATTCAGTACAGCACCCTAAAGCGCGAAGGCAGCCCCTTGAGCGCCCAGGGTTTCTCCACACCCACACTACAAGACCAAGCTTTCCGCGAAGCTGCGGAGGCTGCCGCCGAGGGCTTGGCGCACGCCTTCCTTCGCCAAGTGGTCGGCGAGCTCTTCTCCAAAGGACAGGACCCTCTGTGAACGTCAACGGCACCCCCACGCGCACCGTCTGGATGGAGGGCGGCACCGTCCGCATGATCAACCAGCCGCTCCTGCCCCACCGTTTTGAGATCCTGGACCTGAACGACTACCGGGACACGGCCAGAGCCATCGCGACCATGCAGGTACGCGGTGCGGGCGCCATCGGAGCCACAGCCGGCTTCGCCATGGCCCAAGCAGCGCTGAGAGCAGATGCGGCCACCTTCCACCAGGACATGGCCACCGCCGCCGACGTGGTGCACGCCACCCGGCCCACGGCCCAGAACCTCTTCTACGCCGTCAAGACCGTGCTCGGGGCCATCGCTGGACAGGGCGACAACATCCAGGCCGCACGAGATGCTGCCGTGGCCGCCGCCATGGATCTGGCCGACGACGACGCAGCCTGCTGTCGCGCCATCGGCGAGCACGGCGAGCCACTGGTGCCCAACAAGGGGCGCATCAGCACCCACTGCAACGCCGGCTGGTTGGCCTTTGTGGACTGGGGCAGCGCCATGTCCCCGGTCTATGTGGCACAGCGCGCAGGCAAGAAGCCCTTCGTGTGGGTGGATGAGACCCGTCCCCGCAGCCAAGGCGCGCGCCTGACCGCTTGGGAGTTGGCCATGGAGGGCGTAGACCACGCCGTCATCTGCGACAACGCGGCGGGCCACTACATGCGCACCGGCGAGATCGACATGGTCATCGTCGGCTCAGACCGCATCGCTGCGAACGGCGACGTGGCCAACAAGATCGGCACCTACACCTCGGCCCTGGCCGCCAAGGCCAACGGCATCCCCTTCTACGTGGCGGCTCCGACCACCACCATCGATCCCGACTGCCCGACTGGCGCAGACATCCCCATCGAGGAGCGCAGCCAAGACGAGGTGCGCTTTACCTGGGGTTGGTCGGACGACGGCACCTTTATGCGGGTGCGTACCGTTCCTGAGCAGAGCTCGGGTAGGAACCCGGCTTTTGATGTGACGCCGGCCGAGCTTGTGACGGGAATCATCACCGAGAAGGGTGTGGTCTCGGCGAGTGTGGAAGGGATTGCTTCGGTGGCTCGGAGCTGACGGCTGACGAAAACGGCCTTTTGACTTGAGATCACAGCAACGAACTCGTACAGTGTCTACTGGTGGGTGACAGATGCTGTGGTTGTTGTTGGCTTGCGCACAATCTGGCCTCGACAGCGGGGAGCCGCATCGGTGTGCGCATGACTGCTCGCTGCCTGCGTGTCAGGAGTATTTGGACTGCATCGAGATCTGCTCCGACGGCCAAGACAACGATGGGGACGGCGAGACGGACTGCAGCGACCCCGAATGCCAGGGCAGCGCGTCCTGCGTGGAGGACTGCAGCGACGGAATCGACAACGACATGGACGGGGTCGCCGACTGCTACGACTACGACTGCAACGCCAGCCCCGGCTGCATCGAAGACTGCAGTGACGGTGTCGACAACGACATGGATGGGAAGACGGACTGCCAGGACAGAGACTGCCGCGGCCATGCACCTTGTTTGGAGGACTGCAGCGACGGAATCGACAACGATCTGGATGGATTGACCGACTGCGAGGACAGTGAATGTGCTGGCTTGGCTCCCTGCATCGAAGACTGCAGCGACGCGTTGGACAACGACTTGGATGGGTTCACCGACTGCCAGGACAGCGACTGCGCAGGCGTGGTGGCGCCTTGCATTGAAGAGTGCAGCGATGGCAAAGACAACGACGCCGACGGATTGGTGGACTGCGAGGATGCCAACTGCCAACTGGAGTGCACCGAGCTGGACTGCACGAACGGCCTGGATGACAACGGCAACGGCCAAGTCGACTGTGAAGACGCCGGGTGCTGGGGACTTGCAGGCTGCGAGCCGACCTTTGGAATTCAGCTCCTTCGTGGGAGCGCCCAGACGAAGCACTTCACTTCTTCAACCAGCTACTCCGACTCGGCCCTGGCTCTACACAACGAGTGGTCTCGACTCACAATCTGGCAACCCAAGGGAACCGCGACCATCGGCCTGGATGAGTCCAACGTGCAATGCAACTGGCACGCAGGCCATCTGAGCCTGGCCAACAACGTCCAGAGGGTGCAACCAGCCTCTTCTTCCAGTTTCACATCATTCCAAAACATCCTGGCCATTGGTACATTCGAGAGCAGCGGCGCATGCGCGCCCTATCTGAAGGGCCAGGTGTCCTTCAATAGTCATGACCGGTCGTCGGGTGGCCTGGCTCACAGCGTGGTTCTCGGCCCCCCGGCCTATCTAGACGGGACACGTTGGGCCGATGGCGTGCTCACCTCTTCCTACTTTGGAACCTACAGCTCCATCCACAGTTTCCAGATCGACCCCCTGCTCACCGAACCCTGGATCTTCGGCCCATGATGCTGCTCCTCCTGTATCTGGCCTGCTCAGGGCAGACCGATACTGGCAAACCTGACCTCGACAGCGGGGCGCCGGCTACCTGTGAAGAGGACTGCTCTCTGCTAGGGTGTGAGGACGATCCCGCCTGCGCCGAGGACTGCTTCGATGGCTTAGACAACGACCTGGACGGACAAACGGACTGCGAGGATTCCGACTGCGAGGCCAGTCCATCCTGCGTAGAGGACTGCGATGACGGGGTGGACAACGATCTGGACGGTCTGGTGGACTGCTGGGACTCGGACTGTTCTGGCTTGGTCGAGCCTTGCATCGAGATCTGTGGGGACGGACTGGACAATGACGCCTTCAGCACCATGGACCGCAAGAGCTACACCCATGAAGTGGGCCTCTCACCTGAGCTGAGCATTGCGCCGGGTAGGGTCCGGCTCGGTGAAGACCTGTGGATAGCAGGAACGCCCAGGCCACCAAAGAGCTCGACCAGCACCTACTTCAGCTTCCAGATCGATCCCCTTCTCACCGAACCCTGGGTCTTCAGCCCATGACGCTGCTCCTCCTTCTGCTCGCCTGCACCAAAGAGCAGGAACAACCTGACCTCGACAGCGGGGAGATGCCCGTCTCCTGTGAAGAGGACTGCAGCCAGTGGGGGTGTGAGACGGATCCTGCCTGCATCGAGCGCTGCTTCGATGGCCTGGACAACGATGGGGACGGTCAGATTGACTGCGCCGATCCCGACTGTCGCTGGCAGCCGATCTGTTTCGAGGACTGCAGCGACGCGGTGGACAACGACGTGGACGGACAAGTGGACTGCTTAGATCCCGACGTCCAGCAACGCGTACAGTCGGGCTCCAGCCCCAGCTACTTTTACAACCGGAACGGGCTGCTCTTACGCGCCTTCCAAAGCACCGGCGCGTGCAATTCCTGGCTGACGGGCGACGCCGTGAATTTTGGAAGCGAAGTTCCTTCTTCACAGGAACTGGTTCACAGCGTGATGATTGACAAGTGGGGCTACCTGGACGGCGCGCGCTGGGCTGCGGGCTCCATCTCGTCTACTTCCTCTGGAAGCTCCACACCTTCTACAACTTCCAGATCGATCCCCTGCTCACCGAACCCTGGGTCTTCAGCCCATGATGCTGCTCCTCCTTCTGCTCGCCTGCACCTTAGGCAACCGCACGACACACATCGAAGTCCAGGGCCACGTTGAAGCGCTCCTGCTCCAGCTCACCGGTGGCCCCATCAAAGTCGTAGCCGAGCTGACGGAGCTCAAGCCGGCACTTCAGCGCGACAAGCTCCCGAAGCGCATCGGTGTACCAGCTGCGGTGGTCTCTCTCCGCGCTGCGTCGTGAGGGACGGAAGCGGCCGCTGACCAGGGGTTCAACGCCCATCGGCGCGCAGAGCTGCTCGAGCTGCTCATCCAGGGACTCAAAGCGCAGCAGCCGATCGACCGCGCACGCCCCATCATCCCCAACCAGCTGGAAGAAGAGGTGCTGCTGCTGGAGCGGGACCACCCACTCAAAGCCCGGGTCGCAGTAGGAGCGGATGAAGCGGTCGAAGCTGTCCATGGTCTGTGTGGTGATGCTGGGCTGGTAGGGCCAGCCCGCGCTGTACATGCTGACCAGCAGGTCGTAGGGATTGCGAACGATGCTGAAGCTACGCGAGGCATGGAATTCGGGGTCCATCGTGCAGGACTCCCCGAAGTAGCGGACGCTCGAGGCGGGGTGGCTGTGGCAGACATTGTGCCCACCGTAGTAGAGCTTTCCAGTCGGTTTACCTCGGTAAAGCTTGCCTTTTGGAAGGTGCCTAAAGTTCACCAGCTCATGATTCAGCGCCCGAACAACCAGGTAGCGACCGGCTGTCTTGGGAACATGTACAAAGTAGAGCGTCTGCGGCACGGGAAACCCCTCCTATACGAGAGTTCGGCCGCAAGGCCCCCAGGTTGAGCCTGAAAGCCCAAGGAGATCCACAACTAGCGTACGACCAACGCCACCTTGTCCCGCAGGTTGATGGCCATCGGCCGCTTGAAGACGGCGGTGACGGTCCACTCCGGCTCCCCACGCACTGGGGTCTGAAGAGCGTCCAGCACCTGCGCGATCTCGCCGACCGTGCTGTCTCCAAAGTCTGGCTGGGTCCGAAGCTGCGCAGGCAGCGGTAGGGAGAAATCAAAGCCCTCGCCGTCCCTAAAGCTGCGCGGTCCCTCCAGCCGCAGCTCATGAGACCAGAGGGTGGAGTTGCTGTGGGAGAGCCCTGGAGAGGTGCGCGTGCTGCGGCGGCCTCCGGAGACGGTGCTCACACGGTTCATCTTCGTGCGCAGCACACGTTGGGTGGCTTTGATTTGGATGACCAGCTCTCTGCCCTCGGTCGGCTCGACCAGCTCAAGGCGTACGCGGCCACGAAGGGTCCCGCCCAACGGCAACGCGCTGTCCATCAGCTGAAGGTGCAGGTGGCCTTGGCCAATGCCCGTGGTGCGTCGAAACCAGTCCATGCTGTCTCCTGTGCGAAAGGAACGCTGCCAGTGCTGGAGACTTTCACCCGTGCCAGAGTCTTGCAATGAAGCGTCGCGCAACCCTCTCCCCATGCGGCTTGTACCGCACCCGCCTGGTCCGACAATGGGATCCCGCCGGCACCCGCGTGTGTTTCATCGGGCTGAACCCCAGCACGGCAGACGGCACCCAGGACGACCCCACGCTGCGTCGCTGCATCGGCTTCGCCAAGGAGTGGGGCCACGGCTCCTTGGTGCTGCTCAACCTCTTCGCGCGCAGAACCCCCTCCCCCGCGGCGCTGTGGAAGATGGCGGCCGCCGGCGAGGACATTGTGGGCCCGCCGGAAGGCCAACACACCACAGCCCTGATCCAAGAAGCCGCCCAAGCCCAGCAGGTGGTGGCCTGTTGGGGGGCGGCAAAGGCAGCCAGACCTCGTGGGCGGGAGATCTTGCTGCTCTTGGAGCGGGCCGAGGTGTCAGTGCACGCGATTCAGCGCACGAAGGGGGGCGATCCATCCCACCCCCTCTACCTTAAGAAAGGGTTGATTCCCCTTCCCTATTCGCCCGAATAGGACGCGCGCTTAGAGCGACCCGGTGGTGATGTTCCAGGTGATAATGTCCTGCTCCAAGCGGCCCAAGAGCTGCTTGTCGAAGGTGCCACGCTCTGCGTTCCAGATGTAGCGCTTCAGCTCACGCTGGGTGTCCGCGGCCACGTAGAGCTCGGGGATGCCGTCGCCGTCCAAGTCGGCTGCGTAGGTGCTGTGCTCAAAGCCACCGGAGCTCTGGTCAAAGCGGTTGGTGGTCCACTCGGGGCTCTCGGAGTCCTCGGCCGGGGGCTCCAGCAAGAAGAGTCCGGAGCTCATGGCCGCAGCGACCAGCTCGACCTGGCCGTCGCCGTCAAAGTCACCGGGCACCAAGAAGCGCGTCTGGCGGTCCTCGATGCTGGCGATGTCGGTGGCGGTGAAGGTCTTGGCGGCCGCGTCATAGACGTACTGGCGCACGGTGACAGGGGTGACGACCTTGCGCTTGTCGTTGGGGTCGATCTCGGCTTCCAGCACGCTGAAGAGCTCGGTCACGCCGTCGCCGTCCAGGTCCACGGCCAAGATCTCCTTGGCGTGGGTGCCGTGCTGCTCCTCGACCCAGGTCTTGTCCCAGCTCTTGCCGTTCCACTTGTACATGACCACGCCGCCAGCCTGGCTCTTGCCAGCTTGGTTGCGGTCGGAAGGGGTCGCGAAGAACTCCAGCTGGCCGTCGCCGTCCACGTCGCCGACTTCGATCTCGTGCACGAAGGTGTCGGCCTTCTGGTCCATCTCGGTCACCTTGTGGGTGCCCCCCTCGCCCAAGCCGGGCTCGATGACGGCCACAACGCCGGAGTCATGGGTCGCCAAGATGTAGTCGTCGGCGCCATCACCGTTCACGTCGGCGATCTCCAGGTCACGCAGGCGCTGGAACTTTCCACCCCAGTCCTTGGACCAGAGGGTCTCATTGCTCCACTTGCCGTCGGCGTGGGTCCACTTCTTCAGGTTGGCGCCTTCCGCGCCGATGGTCAGCAGGCTGCCGTCGTCGAGCTGAATGGCCTTGTGGAAGACGTTGGAGTCGCCGTCTTCCAGGCGGGTGAGCTTCCAGCCATCGCCGGTGTCGCGCCAGATGTCCAAGCGGGCAGGGCCGGGCTTGGGCTTGCCGTCGGCGTCCTTGACGAACACAGACTGGGTCAGCATCAGGGAGGGATAGGGTCCGCCCACCAGAGCCTCTTGAACCGGCTCAGGAGCCTTGAATTCACCTGCAGGAGCCTTGCCGTCGGCTTTTGCGCCCTTGTTTGGCTTGTCAGCGCCATCCTTGGCCTCTCCGCCGCTACAGGCCACCAGGGCCGCCAGGGCGAGGGTGATGATTCCGACGACGGGAACAGCGATCTTCAGCTTGGTCATGACTTCTCCGAAGGGTCCGTGCTCTTGGGCGCAGGGGCGCAGGAGCGGGCAACGCCGTCTTCTACCCGGTGAGGCCCCGGGCCGCCCCCCCAAGAGCGCAGCACATTGTGTGCAGGGCCGACCAAGAAGGCGTCATTTGGCACCTCGGCGCCGTAGCCCAGGATGACCTCGGCCCCGACTCGGGCCCGATGGCCGATGGCCGCGCCCAGGAAGTGGGTGCCCGCAGAGACGCGCTCCCCGCGGTGCCAGACCTTGACCGGTGCGCCAAAGCTCAAGTCGTAGGCCATGACGGTCTCGGCCACGAAGCAATCCTGGCCAAAGACGCAGGCCTGAAAGCCCCGGCCATTGCTGACAAAGGCCCCGTCGTAGAGGACAGCGAGGTTGAGCATGCCCCGACGGCCCAAGCGGGTGTTCTTGCCCAGAACGCTGGCGTTGCAGATGGCGTGCTCTTCGATCTGAGCGCCATCTCCAATCACCGCACCGCGCACCACAGCCATGGGGCCGATCTGCACGCCACGGCCGATCACACTGGCCTCGACGACGGCAGAGCTGTGGATCTGGCAGTCGGGGCCAATCTGAGAGAGTCCGGCGGCGATCTTGTCGCGGCTGATCCCCTTGGACCTCCACAACACCCCAGCAAGCTTGCTGGCCTTGGTCAGCACACCCTCGGAGGCAAAGCGCCGCCGCTCCCGCTCGATGGTGGCGGCCATGGCCAGCCAGTTGATGCGCAAGATGTGCAGCCAGTGGTCGATCTGGTGCACGCAGGCATCGGATGTGGCGACCTCTGCTGGAAGAGCGTGGGCGATGGCAGCGTGCTGCTTGGCCGGCGGAGAGAGGGTGAACTCAAAGTCCACAACTGCGGGCACCAGCTCCTTGAAGGAGGTGATGGGCGCCGCGGCGATTCCCAGCTCGTAGACGCTGTCCTGATCCAGCTCCTGCAAGCCGCCGGTGAGCTCCCAAAAAGGGGCGCAGTCCAGCTGCAGACGCTGGCCAGGCTGGAGCTGGGCGAGCATGCGCCGCAGAGCGCCATCGGTGAACCAGGTGCGGTCCGAGAAGACCAGGTGCGGGCCGGCTGGTGGCTCCGAGACGCGGCTCAGGCCGGCCTCGGCGAGCATCTCGTCCTGGTATTCCGTGAGCGAGCGCCCCAGGACTTGCGCATCCTTGGGCAGATCGTCGAAGGGAGGAATGGGCCGGGTGCCCGTGGGCAAGCAGTAGGCCTGGGTGATGGGGCTGCGGGACGCCAAGGCGGTGCTCATGGAGTGTGGCTCACAGTAGGGCGGCCTCGATGTCGCGGGCGATCCAGTGGGCGCCGATCTCGCGGGAGGTGGCCAGCGCCTTCTCCAACATGGCTCGGCCCGCAGCGATGTTGCCCTGCCCCA
The DNA here is from genome assembly GCA_913060515.1 of uncultured Pseudomonadota bacterium. Taxonomy (GTDB): domain Bacteria; phylum Myxococcota_A; class UBA796; order UBA796; family CAJQPC01; genus CAJQPC01. The sequence goes on from CAJXRZ010000062.1 coordinate 25,586, forward strand.
AGAGCACCCGGCCTTCCAGCCAGCTCGCGGTGACCTGGGCTTGGGTGTCCCCCAGAGAGCGGCTGCGCGTGCCGGCACGGCGAATGAGGGCCAAGCCCTCCCCAGGGTCGCCGCGCAGGGCCTCCAAGTAGCCCAAGTAGCCGTTGTTTAGGGCCACGCTCCGCTCCAGGCCGGACTCCTTGGCCAAGTCCCTGGACTCCACGAAGGCGGCGTGCGCTCGGCCGAGCTGGCCCAGGCGAAGGTGCGCGTCCCCGATGTTGTGCAGGTTGATGACCAAGCCGCGTCGGTAGCCTGTGCCCCGTCGCGCCTCCAAGGCCCTGCGGAAGTGCCGCAGGGCGCCCTCAAAGTCCCCCAGACCGTGCAAGGCCAGCCCCAGGTTGTTTTCGATTCGACCCAAGAGAATGGGGTCCCCAGCGCGCTCGGCGAGCTGACGGGCGGCCTGCAGGCGTTCCCAGGCGCGCTCTGGCCGGTCGTCCCGGATGAAGCGGTTGCCCAGGCCGAGCTGGACCATGGCGGCGAGCTGGGCCTGATCTCCAGCCAAGCTCAGAGCCTCCTCGAGCAGGATCTCGCACGCCGCGTAGTCCCCCGCGTCACTCTTGAGGCTGGCCAGCTCCGTGAGCACCGAGACCTGACCCTTGATGTCGCGCGTGCGCCTGGAGTCGGCCAGAGCCTGCTCCAGGTTGACCACGGCGATGCGCTCGCGGCCCGTGGCGGCGAAGACGCGGCCCAGGCCCAGAAAGCAGCGGGTCTCCACATCTTGGATGACCGCGTCGGAGGCAATGTCCAAGGCCAAGACCAGGTGACGCTCGGCGCTCTTGGGCTGGCCCATCAACAGGGCGACCTCGCCAGCCTTGAGGTGCAAGGTGGCCTCGCCGCGGGCATGAAGCGCTGGGTCTTCTCCCCCATCTACAGCAGCCTCCAGCCAGATCACGCCCTTTCGGTAGGTGGCCAGTGCCCTCTCCAGAAAGGCGCCGTTGCGCTGCTGGTCTCCCGCCTTGGAGGCATACCAAGCTGCATCGGCCAGACGGCCGCCCGCTGCGCAGTGTCCGGCGATGGCCTCGTAGTGTGGGGCCAGGCGGTCCTTGAACAGGCGCTCCATGCCCCCGGCGACCAGGCGGTGGTGGTCGCGCAGCTGCACGCCCAGGATGCTGCGGCGCACGACCTGCCAGACCAGATCGGACGCGAAGCGGGCTGGGCCGCCTTCTTCCTCGACGATGAGGGTGGCCTCTACCAAGTCGGCGAAGATGGGCGCGGCGTCCTCTATACCTGCGGCTTCGGCGACCAGCTCTGGCGAGAAGCTGAGCCCGACGGTGGCCGCGAGCTGGAGGGCTCCCTTTGAGGCGGGGTCCAAGGCGTCGATGCGCGAGGTGACCAGCCCTTCCAAGGTGGGCGGCAGGATGGGCACGACGGTGTCGCTGGCCAGCAGGGTGGCTGAGCGACGGTCCCAAGTGATGAGCCCCCGCTGCTGCAAGGACTTGAGCACCTCGTGGGCGTAGAGGGCGTTGCCTTGGGCGATGCGCGCGACCAAGTCCACCAGAGGCTCGCCCACCTTCTGGGCGCCGAGCAGGTCCAGGGTGAGCGCCCGGAGGCTGGTCTGATCCAGGTTGCCCAGTCGGATCTCCAGGCTGGGGGCTGGCAGCTCCTTGGGCGGGGTGCCGCGTGCGCTCACCAGCCAGAGAACCCGCAGATCAGCGCTGGCCCGCATCAGGTGACCGAGCAGCTCGCGCTCTGCCGGGCGCAGGAACTGCAGATCTTCGAGCACCAAGAGCACCGGGCCGGCGCTGGCCACGCCCCGTACAAAGCGCGCTCCAGCCCCGAAAATGTCCTCGCGGGAGGGCTCATGCCAGCCACGGGCCTGCACACCAAAGAGCGCCGAGAGGTGGGCGATGTCGGCCTGGCTCATGCCCAGCTCCCCCAACCGAGAGAGACGTTCCCGCAGCTCGGAGGGCCCATCCAAGGGGTCGATGCCCAAGGCTGATCCCACCAAGTCCCGAAAGGGCGCCAGGGGCAGCTCGTGTCCATAAGGGTAGGCGCGCGCGGCATAGAGCGGCACACCGCTGCGGCGGGTCAGGCGGCGAAGCTCTCCCACCAAGCGGCTCTTTCCCGTTCCTGCGGGGCCTTGAATGGCGATCAAGCCCCCGCGTCCTTCCGCCAGACCGCTCACGCCACTGGCCAGCAGCTCCAGCTCATCCCCTCGGCGAATCCAACGCCCCTGAGCGCCACCAAGGGCCTTCCGGCGACGTCCAGCGAGCAGGAAGGTGGCCAGCTCCTCACGCCTTCCCTTCATGCGAATGCGGGGGCCCACCGAGAAACGCCAACGCTCTCCCGCCTGCGAGGCCACCTCGTCGCTGACCTGCACGTCCCCAGGCTCCGCCAAGCTGACCAGGCGCCGCGCCAGCTTCAGGGTGTTGCCCCGAGGCACGTAGCGCAGCTCTTCTTCCGTCCCGCTCAGCGCCACCTCGCCACGGTGCACCCCGATGGCCAAGTCCATGGCGTGGCCCTTGGCGCGCAGGCGCTCCACGGCACGCAGCAGGTCCAGGGAGCAGGCCATCGCCCGGTCCAGGTCGTCCTCGTGCGCCCTGGGCACCCCAAAGAGCAGGGTGAGGGTGTCGTGAGAGAAGGCATCCAGCCAGCCGTCGTAGCGGTCTGCGAGCTTTCGAACCGCACGCATGACCACGTCCTGCTGCCGCAGCACCTCTTCGGGCTCCATCATCGTGCTGGCGTCGGTCAAGCCCACCAGCTCTGCGACCACGACGGCCACGTTCTTCTTCTCGCCGAGCAAGCGCCCTGGCCCGCCTCCGGTGACCTCGGAGCCGGTAGAGCCGCTGTGCCCCGTGCTGCCGGTGTCCCGCTCTTCCTGGATGCGTGCCAGCTCCGCGGCCAGGTTTTGGAGCTGGGTGACCCCTGGGTCCGGTCCAAGCTCGTCGCTGAACAAGTCCCTGAGGAAGGCCCCCAAGGCCACGTCGTCTACGCGCATGCCCGAGTCAAAGAGCAAGGCCCGCAGGTCCTCCTCCATCAAGCTGGCGCTGGCGTAGCGATCGGCTGGATCCTTGGCCAAGGCCTTCTGCAGGATCTCCCAGAGGCGCTCGGGCACCTCGGGGTTGTGCAGGCGGGGATCGGGCACCACGGCCTCGCGTACCAGCCGCAGCTTCTCTTCAGGATCCTCGGCCTGGAAGAGGCGGTGCCCCACCAACATCTCCCAGAGCACGATGCCGCAGGAGAAGAGATCGCTGCGGTGATCGACCATGCCGCCGGCCGCCTGCTCGGGGCTCATGTAGGCGAACTTTCCGCCACCGGGCCCCCCGCGCTCTCCGTCCTCTTCCAGCTCACTGGCCAGACGCGCGATGCCAAAGTCCACCAGCTTGACCTGACCCAGGAAGGACAGGATCACGTTGTGGGGGCTCACGTCCCGGTGCACGATTGGCGTGGGCCGACCGTTGGCATCGCAGCGGGTGTGGGCGTAGGCCAAGCCTCTCGCCACGTTGGCGACGACGTAGATGGCCACCGCCAGGGGAACCGTCTGCTGCTTGGCGCGCAGGCGACGCAGGGTCCGGGTCAGGTCCCGGCCATGGATGTGCTCCATGGCGATGTAGTGATCCTCTTCCACCCGGCCCAGGTCAAAGACCTGCACGATGTTGGGGTGGTGCAGCAGCGAGGAGATCTTGGCTTCGCGCACGAAGAGCGTGATGAAATGCTGGCTGCGGGCAAGCTGGGGCAGAATGCGTTTGATCACCAAACGCTTCTCGAATCCCTCCACACCAAAGCTGCGCGCAAGGAAAACTTCGGCCATTCCACCGGTCGCTATGCGCTCCAGCAGCTGGTACGAGCCAAAAGTAGCAGGAAGCTCCACGCAAGCAAGGGTAACTCAGAGCCCAAGGCATTCATGCAAAGCCACCCCACACTCGCCCTCCATGGCCTGGTTCTCTTCCCGGGCATGCTCCGCCCTATGGTGGTCAGCGAGCCCAGTGCCCTTCTGGCCTTGGCCGAGGCCATCGGGCAGGATCTCCCCCTCGCCTGCTTCGCCCAGGTCGACGCACAGCTGGCCGAAGTCGGCTGTCTAGGCCGGGTTCTGCGCAGCGTGACCCTGGGTGATGGCAGCTTGCGGATCCTGGTTCAGGGTCAGACCCGGGTCGTTCGTACGGAAGAAGAGCAGCACGCTTCACGCGGTATGTGGTGCCAGGTCATGGACCTGCCGGACAGCCCGGGAAATCCCGTACAGATCGGCGCCAGCGAGGCCTACTTGCGCCAGGTGCTCGAAGAGCTCTTGGGCACGGACATGCGCCGTCCCACTGAGATGGGTGCTGCGCCTCCCCTGGATGAAGGTCCCCAACGCTTGGCCGACTACGCCGCGGGCATGCTTCAGCTGCCCGTGCCCATGCAGCAGGTCTTGCTAGAAGAGATCGACCTGCTCAGCCGCCTGGACGTACTGGCACTCGAGGCCACCAAGGCCCTGGAGCTGGTCAACCTGAGCAACGACATCCAGCAGCAAGCCCGCATGAGCATGGACCGGCAGCAGCGCCATGCCTTCCTCAAGGAGCAGATCGCAGCCTGCCAAGCCGAGCTGGGCCAGCCGAATGGCAAGAGCGACCTGAACCGTCTGGAGATGCGCCTCAAAGCCGCCAACATGCCTGCCGAGGTCCTGGAAGAGGCAGAGCGCGAGCTGACCCGCCTGCGCATGCTGCACACCGAGGCGGCCGAGTACGGCGTCACCCGAGGCTGGCTGGACACCCTCGCAGGGCTGCCCTGGGACCGCAGCACCGTCGATGACAACGACTTGGGCAACGCCCGGGCGATCTTGAACCGGGACCACCACGGCCTGGATGAGCCCAAGCAGCGTCTGCTGGAGTACTTGGCGGTGCGGCAGCTCAACCCCAATGCGCGCGGCGCCATCCTCTGTCTGGTGGGACCACCCGGCGTCGGCAAGACCTCCCTGGCGGCCACGACCGCCCAGGCCTTGGGCCGAGAGTTCCAAAAAGTCTCCATGGGCGGCGTGCGGGACGAGGCCGAGATCCGCGGCCACAGGCGCACCTACATCGGCGCGCTGCCGGGCCGGATCATGCAGGCCGTTCGCCGGGCGGGGACGCGCAACCCCGTCCTGCTGCTCGATGAAATGGACAAGCTCTCTGGGGAGCGAGGAGACCCGGCCGCCGCACTGCTGGAGGTCTTGGACCCCAGCCAGAACCACAGCTTCGAAGACCACTATCTGGGCGTCCCCTTCGACCTCTCCCAGGTGCTCTTTATCGCCACGGCCAACGTCGAGCACAGCATCCCCACAGCACTGCTGGACCGCCTGGAGGTCATCCGCCTGCCTGGCTACATCGAGGAGGAAAAGACGCAGATCGCCCGTCAGCACCTTCTCCCCCGCGTGCGCCAACGCGTCGGCTTGACCGAAGCTCAGCTCCGAATCTCGCCCGAGGCCTTGACGACCCTCGTTCGCAGCTACACCCGGGAGCCCGGTGTTCGCGAGCTCGAACGTCAGCTGGAGCGAATCTTCCGCCGCATGGCGCTTCGCTTCGTCGAAGGCCGCAAGCGCGCCCTACTGGTCCGCGAGAAGCACCTCTGCGAGCTCCTGGGCCCACCCACCTACCGTCCCACCCTCAACGAAGGCGTGCTGCGGCCTGGCGTAGCGATGGGCTTGGCCTGGACTCCCGCTGGCGGCGAAGTCTTGCATGTCGAGGCCGCTGGCTTTGACGACGGAACAGGCAACCTGCAGCTCACCGGCTCACTGGGCGATGTGATGAAGGAGTCCGTGCAGACCGCGCTCTCCCTGCTGCGCTCCCGCTCCCGCCAGCTGAGCATCGACTCCGGACGCTTCAAGCGAGAAGACTTCCACGTGCACTGCCCCAGCGCCGGCATTCCGAAGGACGGTCCAAGCGCTGGGGTGGCCATGCTCGCTGCTCTGAGCTCCCTGATGTTGAACCGCAGCCTGCCCAAGGGCTTGGCCATGTCCGGGGAGATCACCCTTCGCGGCCAGGTCCTGCCGGTCGGCGGGGTCAAAGAGAAGGTTCTCGCTGCACGCCGAGCCGGCATGAGCGCGGTCCTGCTGCCCGAGTCCAACCGCGTGGACTTGGCCGACCTGGATCCGGCTCTCTTGGGCGACCTGCGCCTACACTACGCAGGGGACGTCGAGCAGATCTTCGACCTGCTCTTCCCCAGCTTGACCCTCAGAATCCACCGCAGCGAATAGACCGGCTCAGCCAGTCAACTCAGCCAGTCAGCTCAGCCAGTCAGCTCAGCCAGTCAGCTCAGTCATTCAGCTCAGAGAAACGCTCAATGAGCGCGATGCTCTCGTCGTCCAAGACAGGGGGCACGACGATGCGCAGGCGCACCAGTACATCTCCAGCTTTGCCGCCCGCGTCCTTCTCCCCCCGGCCCTTCAGCCGGAACATGGCCCCACCGCTCGTACAAGGGGGCACGGTCAGCTTGATGGGCCCCTGAGGGGTATCGATCTCCACCCGACCGCCCAACAGCGCCTGGCTGATGCTCAGGTCCACCCGCATCTCTTCCGCGGGCCCACCCTTGATGGTGGTCTTGGCGCTGGGCTTCTTCTTCGCTTCCCCGACGGCGCGGATGTCACAGACCAAGTCACCGTGGATGGCGCCGAGCCCTGCATGTCCCCAGCCCCGTGCCCGCAAGGTCGCACCATGGGGCGTGCCCGGTGGCACCTTCAAATCGTGGATCTCGTCGTACTCATAGAGCCCACGTCCATCGTCGGTTCGACGCATGCGTGTGTAGTGGAGCGTCACCACGCCACCACGCTCCAGGACTTCCACCGGCACGTCCACAACGCGCTTGATGTCTTGACCCGGCGAGTTGCCGTTGCCGCCGTAGCTTCCACGGTTGGGCCCGGCCCCACTGGGCTGAGGCCCTCGGTCTCCAAAGTCGTTCTGGCCGCCTCCCGCAGCTCGGCCTCGCACACTCGCGCCACCTTCGTGCCAACGAGATGCCCCTCCGCCGCCGCCCGAAGACGATTTGCTTTTGGCGCCTGCAGCGCTTCGAGTGCGTTTTCCGCCAAAGCCAAAGTCCTGACTAAAGAGATCGTCCAGGCTTGGTCCCGATCCCTTTTGTTCAGGTGCTGGAGCCTGTGACGCGTCCCAAGGACGGAAGCCTCCGGCCATCCGGCCCGGGGTCCTGCGCTGGAAGCGTCGGTCGTAGCCGCCGCGCGCTGCCGGGTCCGAGAGCGTCTCGTACGCCTGGGTAACCATCTTGAATCGCTCAGCTTTTGCCGCGTTCGATCCAGCAACATCCGGATGCAGAGACCGCGCCAGGGCCCGATATGCCTTCTTGATCTCAGCCATGCTCGCGTCCCGCGGCACCCCTAGGACGGCGTAAAAGTCAGCACCAGCGCTCATGTACGGGCCTTTTGCTTGTTCCGGCATCTTAGCCGGGTGTGGGAATGCCTACAGGTTGGCAGCCGTTGTGCCGAACACTTTGACGCGCCCGATCTGGGAGCTATAAGATCAGGAAACGGCCGCGCTGCGCGAGGATGGAATGGCGAAGTACAGCAACCCCGGCGGGCTCTCATGCTCTTTCTGTCACAAGCCACAGCGCGAAGTGGACAAGATCATTGCTGGGCCAAACGTCTACATTTGCAGTGAATGCATCAAGCTCTGCTTGGACATCATTCGCGAAGACTCTAGCCAAAAGCCCATCGCGTGGGGGCATCAAAAGCTGCCGCCACCCGCAAAGATTAAGGCCTTCCTAGACGGCTACATCATTGGGCAACACCAAGCCAAGCGCCAAATCAGCGTGGCGGTGTACAACCACTACAAGCGCTTGGAGCACAACAAAAAGAATGCGGCCGGCACGGAAGTGGAGATCCAGAAGAGCAACGTGTTGCTCATCGGGCCCACCGGAACCGGCAAGACCCTGCTCGCGCAGACCTTGGCCCGCTTCCTGGACGTCCCCTTCGTGATGGCAGATGCCACCACCCTGACGGAGGCCGGCTACGTCGGCGAGGATGTCGAAAACATCATCCTCAACCTCTACCACGCCTCCAACAACAACTTGGAGCGCACGGTCAAGGGCATCGTCTACATCGACGAGATCGACAAGCTGGCCCGCAAGAACAGCACCAGCTCGGTGTCCAGGGATGTCTCGGGCGAGGGCGTGCAGCAAGCCCTGCTCAAGCTCCTGGAAGGCACCCAGGCCAACATTCAGGTGCGCGGCAACAAGCGCCTTCCCAACCAGGAGTACCTCCAGGTCGACACCACGAACATCCTGTTCATCTGTGGTGGCAGCTTCGAGGGCCTGGAGAAGGTCATCGAGGAGCGCGTCGGAACCCGCACAGTGGGCTTCGTCAAGTCGGTCGGCAACACCGAGGCCGAGCGGGAGGTCACCCTCCAGCAGGTACAGGCAGAGGATCTGACCAACTTCGGATTGATTCCAGAGTTCATCGGACGCTTGCCCGTGACCGCCACGCTGCAGCACCTCGAAGCCGAGGACATGGTGCACATTCTCAAGGAGCCTAAGAACTCCTTGGTCAAGCAGTACCAGAAGCTCTTCAAGTTCGAGAAGGTCAAGCTGACCTTCACCGACGACGCCCTGCGCGCCATCGCGAACGAGGCAGTGACCCGCAAAGCCGGCGCCCGTGGCCTGCGCTCCATCATGGAGAAGGTCATGCTGGAGATCATGTACGAGATTCCCTCTCAGGAGCACCTCAAGGAGGTGGTCATCACAGAGGACATCGTCAACGACGCTGGAAATGCCTTCACGCAGCTCAAGGAGCCCGTGGCGACAGGATGAGCGGCCTCTCTCCGGCTGCAAAGCCGGGCATTCTCATTGCCTCACCGCAGCTGCGGGACCCCAACTTTGCGGGGACCGTGGTTCTGCTGTGGCACCACGACAGCGAAGGCGCCATGGGCGCCATCGTCAACCGGTCTACCCACGTGGACATGTCGGCGGTGACCGAGCAACTCGCCATGCCCGCGCTGCCCGAGCCCAAGGCCATCCTCTTCGGTGGTCCGGTGCAGCAAGACAACGGCTACCTGGTCTTCTCCGGGCCGGTGGATGAGCGCATGGGCTGGAATCCCGAGCCCGGCGTGTCCATCACCGCCAGCCAAGACGTGCTGGAGAAGGTGCTGGGCAAGGGCGAGCCCTTCTTGCTCTGCTTGGGCTACAGCGGCTGGGGCCCAGGCCAGCTGGAAGAGGAGATCGAAGGGGGGAGCTGGCTCTACGCCGAGATCGACCCCGCGCTGCTCTTCAAGGTGCCCCTGGACGAGCGCTACGAGTATGCGCTGGGCCTGCTGGGCCTGAACAAGAACCAGATCTGGATGATGGGACCCATCTCCGAGTAGCCGAATCGGCGCTCAGTGCAGCGCCCAGTGCGCACGCACCCACCGCATCGCCACCCGCATCTCTGCGCCCTCCTCCGCCAACGAGGCCAAGCTGTCCAGCGTACGACGTGCGCTCTGCCGCGCCTGGCGCTGGGCGCTGGGGGTGCTCCCAGCTCCGCTGGCCTGGAGCAGCCGCAGGTGCGCCCGGGCCACTCGACAGAGATCCGCTGCGCCGGCCAACTCCTCGGCCCGCGCCAGGTCCTCCTTCCCCTCTTCGACGTCCTCCGCTGCCAGGGCCCGCCACGCCAATGGCCACGAGGCCAACGCAGGCCTTCCCGCCAGCGCGTAGGCCTGCGCGGACTCGGCCAAGCGCTCCATGGCTTGTGCAGTGCGCTGCAGGAGCAAGCACGCGGCGCCGGCATAGTCCAGGGCCATCGCTTGGGTGCGGTGCTCTCCGATGCGCAAGGCCAGCTCCGCTGCCGGCTCCAGGGCAGCCAAGGCGGCCAACCCTGCTCCTTGGTCCAAGGCCAGCAGCCCCCGCTGCATGCCGAGGATGGCCCCGTCCATGGAGCCCTCTCGTCCCTGGAGCAGCGGCGTCATCTTGGCGTGCGCTTCCTGGGCCAGGGTGTGCTCGCCGCGGTTGATGTACAGGAAGGCCAATGCCCGGTGCACACCGAAGCGCTTGCTGGCGCCCAGCTCCTCGGCCAAGAGGCTGCGCAAGGTGGCCTCGGCTGCGATTCCCTGTCCCAGAGCCCGCTGGACCGCGGCCAAGTTGGACAAGAGCGTGGCGCGGTGTCTGGGGGCCAAGCTCAGCACCTCCAAGGCCTCCTGATAGACCGGCAGCGCCTCCTGATAGTCCCCGCCGTGGTGGTACAGGATGGCCACTTGGGCCAAGGCCAACCCCAGCTCCTCCTGCTCGGTAGAGATCCGGGCTTGCTCCAGTCCCTTCCGGGCGAAGTCCATGGCCGCGGCCAGATCGCCAGCCATGCGCAGACGCTCGCTGCGCTCCTGAAAGAACCCCGCGGCTGCGCGCGGGGAGAGGCGCTCGCTGTGGGGCAAGACCTGGCGCTGAAGAGCCTCGATGGCCTCCTCCATTCCCCTGCGGCGAAAGGCGGTGTTCACGGCGCTCAGGAGCTCAGCGGCCTGGTCCACCCGGTCCACCAAGAACAAGGCGAGGACCTGGGCCAGCTCCGGCTCCAAGGCCACCAGCGCCGTGACGGCCTGATTGCCTTGGTCAGAGTGAACCTCCGCTTTCAGGCGCCGCGCACGCTCCAGGACATGCCCGGCGTAGCGATTCGCGCCCGCGGCCTGGCGGGCAAAGCCCCTGAGCAATCGAGGCATCGCCAGGGTGGCGCCCTGACCGGGAACCCTGAGCAGCACCCCGGCCTGGAACAGGGACTCCAAGGCCTGCAAGCCCAAGAGCGCAGCAGCCTCGAAGAAGGGCAGGCCCTCCCGCTCTACCCAAGCCATGGGACCGCAGGACAGCCGCAGCGCCTCGGGAAGCTGTCCCCAGAAAGCCTTGGCCTCAGCATGACTCCGGGGCAGCATCCCCGCCGGGTCCTCCTCAAGGGCCAGAACGAGCTCGTCGGGGTCCAGCAAGAGCGCGCGCTGCGCCAGCTCCGAGAGCACCTGGGGCAAGCCCTGCGCGTAGCCGGTGAGGGACTGCAGCTTGGAGAGGGGGCGAGCCAGCTGTCCGCGCAGGAAGCGCTCGGCCTCCTCTGGGTCCAGGGTGCCCACCAGCACCAAGCCAGCCCCCCC
>CAJXRZ010000063.1 GCA_913060515.1 uncultured Pseudomonadota bacterium
CAGGCGCGTTTCCGCAGGACAACGCGCGCGGCCAGGCGCGTTTCCGAAGGACAACAGGCGCGTTTCCGCAGGACAACAGGCGCGTTTCCGCAGGACAACGCGCGCGGCCAGGCGCGTTTCCGAAGGACAACGCGCGAGGCCGCCGGAATCTAGGGCAATTCCGCAGGAAATGCCCCGGGAATCCAGTCCGAGCGCGGTTTGTTGTTGAGGGCCGGAGGTCGCCGTCGGTGGCTTGGCGGCCCTCCGGAGCTTGGTGGCATAGCGGCTCTGGAGACGAGGTCACGGTGAGGCGAACCGGGGGCTCGGCGGAGCAAAGGAGGCAGGGAGCAGCGTCGGGCTGTGTTTTTTGAGGGGGCTCCGCCGCCCCCTTGCGAGGTTTCCTGCCGGAAACACTGCACCCCTGCTTGGGGGAAACGCCAGTTTTCCCCCCGAGGCTGCGCCTCTTCCCCTTCCTAATGGGTCGGCTGCGCCGACCTGCACCACTGGCTGAAGCCTCGCCCTGCGGGCTGCGTTCCAGCGCAGGTGGCGCAGCCCGAGGGGCCACGAGCTGCCGCGCTCGTAGAGGAGGTCGGTGGCTTGGCGGCGCTCCCCGGATGTCGGTGGAGCAGGGTGGGACTCAGTCAGGAAGAGCGCCTCTTCAAGGCGGTTGGGCCTAGATCGGCCCCCAAGCAGCCCAAACCTCGTCTACGGTGCGCCGCGACCAACCTCGTCTCCCCACCCAAGCGGCCGCAAGGCTGCTTGAGCGACATCGAAATGAAGCGCGCAGCGCAAGGCTTCGCTGCGCTCAAGCAGGTCGCACAGCGACCCGCCAGGATGGGGGGTTCCCCGCAGGGGTGGGGGGAAACCTGCGGTTTACCCCGTCGCCAGGGGGTGCTGACTGGCAAAGCCAGGCATGCAAGGGGGACTGCGAAGTCCCCCTCCGGGAACCAGCCAGACGTGACTCCCTGGCACACCCTTCATTACGGCACCGGTCCGAGCCAGCTCAGACCTCGTCTACCGGTCGACATGGCACCAAGCTCCGCTGAGCTGCTCAGTCCCATCCACCAATGGACAGGGTTTCCTGGGCATTTCCTCCGGAATTGCCCCACATCCCCGCGGCCAGGGGCCGCGCACGTTGTCCTTCGGAAACGTGCCTTGCCGCGCGCGTTCTCCAGCGAGCCACCACCAGCAGGACAGGGTTTCCTGGGCATTTCCTACGGAATTGCCCTAGATCCCGGCGGCCAGGGGCCGCGCGCGTTGTCCTTCGGAAACGCGCCTGGCCGCGCGCGTTCTCCAGCGAGCCTCCTGCGGAGGCCCGCTGGAAACGCGCTACTCGTAAACCACCAACCAACTCCGCAGCTCAATGTTCCCGCTGTCATCCGGAATGTTCAGCCCACGGTAGGTCGCCGAGTACCCCACGCTGACCTTGCCGTCGGCGCCAGCCTCGGTCGCATCGATCACGAAGGGATGCACCTTCTCACCGGGACACCAGCCGCCTCGGCCGTACCACCAAGTACCGGGCTGGTTGGCTACGACGCCTTCTCCGGCGCGGGAGGAGCAGCCCTCCGCCTCTCCCACCGCAGGAAACTCTTGGGTGGTGACGCTGCCGTCCACGTCCCAGTCGTGACGGTGGTCACAGAACTCGGCGCAGTTGTTGGTGGCCCCGCCATGTCCGGAGACGATGCTGATGAACTCCACCCGCTTGGCGTCGGCGGAGATGTCCACCTCGATGGCCTCGCGTCCATCGTTGTAGGCCGAGTTGAAGCTGCCGCCGGTGTGCATGTCCGTGGTGGCCACGGGACGGTAGCCCTTGCCTTGGTCCGAGAAGCGCAAGGATGCGGTCACGCCAGTGGGCTGCACGTTCCAGGACGGCGCCCACTCGTAGCGGAAGGTGTACTCCTGGCCGGCCTCAAGCCACGGCATGGCGTGGGTGGCGTCCACGAACCAGTGGGACTCACGGTGGTAGGTGGTGATGAAGCGGGCCATCTCCATCCAGGTCTCGCCGTCGGGCCCGAGCACCCACATGTGGGCCAAGTAGTCCCAGGCGCCGCAGTTGTTCTGCTCCAGCTCGCCGCGGTCCGGACACTCCATCAAGACCTCGATCTCCAGGGTGTCGTAGGCGGAGAGGTCCGCGGGCATGGTGACGGTGATGTCCTCGTACTGCTCGAGCACCTCGCCGCCCCAGAAGGGAACGCGGGCTGAGTCGGCCTCGTGCACGAGGATCTCCTGGCGCTGCTTCTCCTCCCAGTTCAGGTAGTCGACCTCGTGGGAGACGCGGCGCAGGCGGCTGTCGTACCACCCAATGCTGGAGTTGAAGAACTCCACATCCGCGTAGCCCCCGACCCCGCGCAGCTTCTGCGAGCGGTCTATGATCATGCCGTTGTCGAAGGGATCCGCTCCCAGGGTCCCAGGCAACCAGCCATCCCAACCCTCGCGTGTGCTGCCAGCGACCACGAGCAGACGCTCGCCCCAGTAGGCCGCGTCCTCCTCGGAGAGGGTGGCCAAGTAGGCATCCACCCGAGCCTGTTGCGCCTCAAAGAGTGGCTGAGCGGTGTCCAGGTAGAGACCGTCAACGAAGAAGAGGTAGCGGGCGTTCGCTGGGCTCATCTCCACCAGGTCCTCGAGTCCGTCCTCCCAGAGATAGGCGCCGGAGAAGTTCTTGAGCTTGTGGGGAACGAAGACCCAGCTCTCACAGCCCTGCCAGCCCTCGCTCAGGGTGATGCTCTCTCCGTTGGCCAAGGGGATGGTGGCGTCTGCAGCCATCGCCCTGCGCTCTGAAACGGGGACCTCGTCCGGCGTGACCCAGGCCGTCTGAAGCAAGCCGTCCGCACACGTGGGAACCGGGGTCCCAGTGTCCTCGATGGGCGTCTCTTCAACTTCTTTGGTGCAGGCCAAGAGGGCGAGGGCGACAAGCATGGGAGCTCCGGTGCAGGTACGGGCGCACCCTGCCCCAAAGGGACCCGGCGGTGCGTCAACGAAACGTAGTCTGTCAGCACCCAGCGCGATGCGAAAGGGCTGTCACACAAGCGTCAGGTGTTGAGGTACGCGATCACGGCCCCAGCGAGCTTCTCCCCCGCGTCCGCACAGGCCTTCACCGCCACGCCATCCAGGTGGTTTCCGGTGACAAAGAGGCCAGGGTGCGCCTGGGTTGCCTCCCGCACGGCCGCCACGCGGCCCAAGTGTCCCAGGGTGTACTGGGGGATGGCGCGCACATGCTTGTAGACCCGTGTCACCCGGGGCTCCGGCAGAGGCCCCAGCAGCGCAGCGTTGTCCCGCCGCGCGATCTCCAGTAGGGCATCGGGCTCCAGGGCGGCCTGCCGCGGGAAGAGGGCCCCACCCACGATGGTGCGGATGGTCACGCCATCTTCGGGGGCACGTGAGGGGAAGATGCTGCTGGTAAAGAGCGTGCCCAAGATGCCGAGCTTCTCTGCCTTGGGGATGAGCACCCCAAAACCCTTGGGCGGGCTCCAGCCATCCTTGGGCAGACCCTGGCAAACCACAGCCACTGGCGCGTAGGGGATCGCGCCAAGAGAGCCCGCCAAGGTGGAATCCAAGCCCTTGAGTTGGGTCATGGCGTGTCCTGGGCCCGCGAGCACCAGAGCGTCGGCGTGGTGGGTGCCCTGGTCGGAGACCACGGTCCACTGGCCTCGGGTGTGGGAGATCTCCATGGCCCGGTGGTTGAACAGGACCTGGCTACGAGCGGCCAGAGCCTGGCCCAGCGCGCCAGCCCCTCCTCTCAGAGACGTGAGCCTTCCAGGAGTAGGCGGACCCTGCTTTCGAACTGCGCGCAGCAGCGAGCCGTGCTCGGCCTCCAGCTCCTTGAGCGCCGGGAAGCAGGCCTGCATGGAGAGATTGTCCACATCGCCGGCGTAGATGCCCGTCACAAAGGGCTGAACCAGACGCTCGGTGGGCTGGGGCCCGATGCGGCGGCGCATGAACTGACCGATGCTCTCCTCGCCGTCAAAGCCAGGGGCGAAGAGCTCCCAGATCAGGCGAAGCTTGGCGCCAATAGACAGCAGCGGGCTGCCGAGCAGGCCTTGGGGCTTGGACGGCAGAGCCACCATCTGCCCTTGAGAGACGACGTAGCGCGGGTCACCCTGTGGAGCCTGGATGAGCTGCTGTCCCAGGTTGAGGCGCGCAATCAAACGCTGCATGCCCGGACCGTTGTCCAACCAGCCGTTGGCGGCCTTGTCGAAGGTGAAGCCTTGCACCCGCTCGCTGCGAACCTTGCCGCCCGGCTCAGAGCCGGCCTCCAAGACCGTGACTTGGTGTGCATCCCGCAGGAACTCGGCGACCGAGAGCCCGGAGATGCCGGCGCCGATGATGAGGACGTGGGCCATGGGTTGCTCTAACTCTGATGCTTGCCGCAGGCGTGGCGGATAGCGGTGGGCATGATCCCCTCCATGCTCTTCGTCACCGGCACTGACACCGAGGTCGGCAAGACGGTCGTCACCGCAGCCATCGCGGCGGCCACCGGATCCCTCGCCCTCAAGCCCATCGCCAGCGGGGTCGCTCCCGGCACCGTCTCCGAAGACGCGGCGCTCTTGGCCCTGGCATGCGGGGGGGTGGCGGAGTGCGCGCGCACCTGGGTGGAGCCAGTCAGCCCCCACCGGGCAGCGGAGCGCAACGGGGACCCGGTCAGTCTGGCGCTCCTGCTGGACTGGATCAACGCCCGCTCGGCCCCAAAGATGCTGGTCGAAGGCGTGGGGGGCTGGCGGGTGCCCATCTCATGGGACTTTGGGGTGCCCGAGTTGGCCCAAGCCCTGGGCTTCCCAGTCTTGGTGGTCGCGGCGAATCGCTTGGGGGTCCTCAACCACACCCTGCTGACGGTGGCCGCCGTGCAGGCTTCGGGCTTGCAGGTCGTCGGGGTGGTGCTGAACAACCTGGGCGGACAGGACGAATCCCAAGCCACCAACCTGGAGGACCTGCGGCGGCTGCTGGACGTCCCCGTGTGGGACTTCCCGAAGCTGGCTGGCCTCAGTCGCGCCCAGCTTGCAGCGGGGTGGAAAGCGGCTCGCCTGGGGTGAATCGGTCGCTGCTCCTGTCCAGAGCCTGATTTAATTGGCCCAACGCCCCGAAACGGCGAGCACCCGTCCAGCTCTCATGTCCAAAGGCGCCGATGCCGAACCAGCAATCACTGGAGAGGTACAAGCATGACGGCAGTGAGCGCCCTGAAGGCGAAGATGGACTTCGATGCAGCCAGCAAGGCGGTCGACGAGGCGATGTTGAGGGTGCGCATCCAACGCGATCGCGCCAAGCTTGAGGCCCTCTCTGCCGCGATGCAGACCCTTCAAGTCGCGAATGGCCAGCTCATCGCGGCGATGGAAAGAGAGTTGACAGGTCAATAAGGAGCGACCGACGTAGACTCTGGTTTTTAGAGGGGCCCGTGAACGCCGCACGACAGCAGGACTTCGACGAGGAAGAGCTACGCTTCGAGTTCGCTCTTATGGAGCTCGCTACAGCCCTGGACGCCCTGCGAGAGCTTGAGAATCCTGAGCACGTCCAGAACGCCATCCGGGCCCACCGCAAGGTCGGAGAAGCGAACACCCGCCTGCTCAAGTTGGTGACCGAGCTGCTCAACGACGCCGACGAGGAAGACACGGTACCGACCGAGATCTAAGGCAGCACCCGAAGCAGCACCCAGCCCTTGCCTTTGGCCACCAGCTCAAAGCCCTCGGTCTTCTTCCCCATAGACAGCCCCTGGATGCCTGGCGCCCGGCGCGTCCTGGCCCGGTCCAACACCACCATGCGGATGCCCACCTTCTTGCACCAGGTGTGGAGCTTCTCCGGCGTCAACACGCCTGGCTGTGCGGCCTCCCAGATGGCCCAAGGCGCCCGCAGCCAGCCCCCTTGCTCACTGTAGAACCAAGCGGTTGAGCTGGCGTATGGCCCCTCCATCCCCTGAGCCGCTTCCTGGACCTCCGCGACCAAGACCGCATCTCCGGGAATCTCCCGCGCCCGAGGCCAGCCCCACCACAACAACACGGGCAGCGCGAGGACCAGCCACCGGCGCGGCAGCAGCCAGAACCAGCCGCAGCCCATCACAACGAGCACCGGAAGAGCCAACCTGGGATTGCCAAATGCCAAGGCCAATCCCGCACAGTGCAACAGGCCGTAGAGCAGAAGATAGATGGCGCGCTTGTCTCGACGCCACACACCCACGATGAGCCCCACCACACCGACCAGAGCGGGCCAAGTCTTCAGGGAGTGGCTCACCTGCCACAAGCCCACAAAGAAGCGCTCCACCGGGCCCGCCGCAGGTCCTCCGCCCGGCCCCTGCCCGATGCGCATGTTCAAGCTCTGGTCCGGCCAAGGAGAGCCCCCCAGTACCGCCGCGCCGAGCCAGTGCGGTGCCGTGGCCAGCCCAAAGCCAACGAGCCCCCGCCAACCCGCCAACCAGAGCACGATCGGCGCCGCCGCGATTCCGGTGTAGCGGCACATGCAGGCGCCCCCCAAGAGCGCGCCAGCCAGCCAGGAGCGCCCCCGAACCCCCGCCAAGACAGCCGAGATCGCCAGGGCGGCCGCCATCAAGTCAGTGCCCTCGGTGGCGCCATAGGTCAGCACCGGCACCTGCACCAAGACCACCAGCGCGAGCCAGGGACTGGTCCAGCGTGACAGGGCCACGCTCAATCCAACACCTGCAGCCACAGAGATGACCCGGCCGGCCACCAGCACGTCGCCAGAGAGCGCCTGTAGGCCCGAGAGCAGCAGGGGGTAGCCCACCGGATACAAGGGGTGCATCCAGTGTTCTCCCCGACGCAAGCCCTCCGCGCGCTGCGAGAAGGAGACAAAGTCCACAAAGCGCGCATGGGGCACGCTGGCTGCCAGCCAAGCCAGCACCCCGCAGGCCACCAGAGCGACCACCACGTCCAGCCACCGGGCCTCGGCACGCTCGGCGCGCAGAAAGTGGACCAGGCGGGCCCAGGACATGAAACAACTCCAGCGGTCCCCATCGTAGCGTCTGGCGACACCCTGGCCTTGCACGCCGGTACCTGCCCGAGTCCGCAAACCCGGATAGAGACCGGCCAACCTTCCCCGGAGCCCCCAAAAGATGGACTTGGCCCAAAAAGCCGAGGCGCAGCCCGCCTCCTCCGACACGCCTGCCTTGCAGGTGCGCAACCTGCGGCGCAGCTACGGCAATCGCTTCGCCGTGGACAACCTGGACCTGAGCGTCACCCAAGGCTCGGTCTACGGATTCCTGGGCCCCAACGGCGCCGGCAAGACCACCGCGATGCGCTGCATCCTGGGACTGATTCGCTCAGATTCGGGTGAAGTGGCGATCTTCGGGGAGACCCATCCGGTGAACCGCCGTCGTCACGTGGGCGCATTGGTCGAGACCCCGCGTTTTTACGAGTGGCTCAACGGCGAGCAGAACCTGAAGATCGCGGCCGCCTACGCCGGAGTCCCCAACAGCCGAGTCGCCCCTGCATTGGAGCGCGTCGGTCTCGCCAAGCGCGGACTGGACAAGGTCGCTGGCTACTCCATGGGCATGAAGCAGCGCCTGGGCATTGCCCGCGCACTGCTGGCCGACCCCAAGCTGCTGATGCTGGACGAGCCCACCAACGGCTTGGATCCCCAGGGCATGAAGGCCATGCGTGACTTGATCTCGAGCCTGGCCAACGACGATGGCCTGACCATCTTCATCTCCTCCCACATTCTCAAAGAAGTGGAGGCGGTGGCCACGCGGGTGGGCATCATCCAGCACGGCCGCATGGTGGCCGAAGGCGACGTGGACGAGCTGCTCAACGCCTCTGGCGGACTGCAGATCGAAGTGGGCAGCCCCGATGTCAGCGCCCTGCGCGCAGCCATCCTGGAGCTGCCCGGAGCCAGCGTCACCGGCGAGGGAGAGTTGGGCCTGATCGTAACCCTGGACGGCCTGGACGGGGTCGCCTTGAACAAGGCCCTGGTGCTGCAGGACATTCCCGTGAGCTACCTGGGCGCTGGACGCGACTTGGAAGACGTTTTCTTGGACCTGACCAAGAGCCAGGAGATCAGCTGATGCCTGCATACTTTCACCGCATGGTCGGCGCAGAGATGCTCAAGATCATCACGCGCATCAGCGGCTGGGCCGGCTTGATCCTCTCCGCGCTCATTCCCCTGATGGTCACCGGAATCCTGGTCTGGATGCAGCCCGATGCGGTCGATCCCACCGCTGCACCGGACATGAACGCCGCGATGATGCAGTCCATGATTCCAGACCAAGCGCTCACGGTGCTGGACTGGACGCTCACGGGCCGCAACATCCTGATCATGCCGATGGTCCTGCTGCTCGTCACCGCGCAGCTCTTCGCTGGGGAGTGGTCCGACCGCACCCTGCGCTCCCTGCTGCTGCGCCCGGTCTCTCGGGCCAGCGTGCTGATGGCCAAGTTCAGCGCACTGTGGATCTACGCCGGCGCCTGCCTGCTGATCTCCTACCTCTTCGCCCTGGCCGGCGGCTGGATCTTCCTGGGACACGAGGCCGAGATTATCGGCGTGACCAAGGGATACGGCGTGTGCTGGCTGCGTGACGGTGCCCTTCTGGGAATCGGCATGCTGGTGTCCACCTTCGCCCCCTCGGTGGCCGGCGTGGTCGTTGGCACCATCCTGGGTCTAATCGGCGAGCTGATGCTCTCCGCCGGATTCAAGGGCGCCGACGCCCTTCTCTCTTTGGGCTGGCCTGCACAGGTCACCCCATGGATGCCCAGCGCAGCCCTCTGGGAGAGCTGGGAGGGCTACGAAGAGGTGGACTGGCCCATGGAGCCCATGGGCGCACTGGCCATCCTCTTCGTCGTGGTCATCGCCGGGTCCATCCTGCGCTTCTCGCGCTTGGACGTTCCCTGACGAGGACCGGGTAGGCGCCTATTGAACGGCGCCTTCTCCGGGGACCTACTGAACGGGAGCGGGCTCTTCAACAGCGGGCTCCTCAACAACGGGCTCCTCTGGGGTGGGCTCAGGCATGGGTTCGTCCGCTGGGGGCACGACCACCGGTGCTGGCTCCGGCGCCTTGAGGCTCTCGGCCACCTCGGTCAGGCCAGCCAAGCCGACCACAAAGTCGCCGCCGATGGCCTTCTCGATGCTGCCGCGGAACATGCGGGTCATCAGCCCAGCCTTCATCTGGAACTCCCAGGTGGCCTGGGTTCCTCCATCGGCACCGGGGGCACAGGTGATTCGACCCATGCTGGGGGTCTGCTTCTTGCCGAAAAACGTGGTGAAGTCCATCACGCCTGCGGTGCCCTCGGAGGCCGCCGTGTAGCCCGTGATCACCGTACGGCCGCTGTCCAGCTCAGGGCCGTTCCAGGTCATCTCGTCTCCGACCATGCCGTCCACGTTGGTGTAGGTCCACTCCGCTTCGGGATCCCGCTCGGCGGTCCAGGCGGTCCAGTTCTTCCACCCGTCAAAGTCCGTGGCGACCGCCAAGCACTGCTCGGGCGTGGCGCTCATGGCCTGGGTCTTGGTGACGTAGACCACCTTCTTGGACTCGGGGGTCCACTCGGTGGCTTGAGCGAGAGGGGATGCAAGAATGAGGAATAGCAAAGGATTCTCCTGGGGCCAGGCCCATTGGCGCAACCAGTCTAATCGATTCTTTGTGCCAAAACCTACGGGCGTCTGCCTAAATCCGCCGACTGGCCGGCACCCAGAGCACACCAAACTGACGAACCTGGATGTCGGCCTTCTCCAGCCGGACCTCCCGCTCTTCAATGGCGTCCATGTGCTTGCGCTCTCCGTCCTCGATGGCGGCGATCTTCTCCTCCAGCTCGGCGGCCAAATCCTCCACATCGGCAGTCAGGCGCTCCAGGGCCGAGGAGGCCTCGGTCACCCGGGTCTTGGCCCGCATCGACGTGGTGCGGCGGCTCACGGCACCGGAGACGCTGCGGCGCCGACCGGTGAACATGCTCAGGACCATCTCGCCCACATTGATGACCTCGGCGGCCTGGCGGGCCTTGAGATCGGACTGCAAACGCTCGATGCTGTCCTCCTTCTTGGCGATCTGAGCCTGGAGCCGATCGGCCTTCTTCTCGTAGCTCTCCCGCAGCTTGGCCACCTTGGCGTCGGCGAGCTCATCGATGGCCGACTCACAGCGCATCTCAAAATCGGCCCGACTCTCACCAGCCTTGCCGTAGAGCTTGAGCGGCTTGCAGACGAACATGCCCGAGGTCTCTTGGCGGTAGATGTCCTCGACGACCCGCTTCTGCAGGGCCTTGAGCTCCTTGGCCTCGTCCATCCAATCCGGCAGAGCCGTAAAGACGCCTATCGCTGGGGCCTGGTCCATGCTGTCCTCGGGCTGCAGGGGCAGTCCAATGTGCTGGCTGGGCAGGCTGCCGTGCAGCGGGAACCAGATCCGGTGCTCGTGCTGATCCAACACAAAACCGACCCGATCCTCGTCAAAGCGCAGCACGATCTCGGCGTAGAGCGCGGGCTTAAAGACCACCTTGCCATCGGAACGGGCTGCCTCCGCCTTGTCGGCGAAGACCCCGCCCATGCGCTCGGAGAAGGCCACGCGAGGATCCAAGAAACGCATCGGAACCTGAACGGGGGGCGGCGCTGGAAGCAGGCCATCGTCCAAGGAAGAAGCAGGAGCCGGCGCAGCGACAGGCGCCCCGGCGCTGGCAACCGGTGCTGCTGCAGCAGGTGCCACTCCTCCCCCGCCCGAGGCCACGCTGCTCGGCGCTCGGTCCAAGGAGCTCTGGGGTGACTCCGCGCTCAGCGTGCGAATCTCATTGAGGGTCAGCGGACCCCGCAGGAAGCACATGGCATGTCGGGAGGCGACCACGTTGTGTCCCCCCTTGGCCAGAGCCACCAGGAACTCCCGCTTGCCCAGTCCAGCCACGCGCTCGTCCAAGCCATCCCCAGGAACACCCGCCAGGACGCGCTTGCGGTCCTGCTCGGTGCGCAGGCGACCGACGGCCCACAGCCCAGCGTTGGAGAGGGCCTTGTAGTCCAGGTCCACCGGGTTCTGGGTGGCCAAGACAACCCCCAAGCCCATGGCTCGGGCCTGCTTCATCATCGTGAGAATGGGCGCCTTGGTGGGCGGGTTGGCCGGGTGCGGCGGCAGGTAGCCGGCGGCCTCGTCGAAGAAGAGCACGGCGCGCAGGCGCTCGGTGCCCGGCTGAGTCCGGGTCCAGGCCAGCAGACGGCCCAGGAGCAGGCTGGTGAAGAACTGGCGCTCCGGCTCGGAGAGGTGGGCCATGGCGAAGACGCTGACCGGGGTGGGCCCGCCGGTCTTGAGCAGCTCGTTCATGTCCAGGTCGCGGCCCTGGGTCCAGGTCGCGAAGCTGGGCGAGGCGATGACCCCGTTGAAGCCCATGGCCAGCTTCATGCGCGCATCAGGCTTGAAGAAGGAGTCCAAGGGGAAGACGCCCACCTTGGAGAAGGGAGGGTCCACCAGCTGCAGGATCAGGCCCTCCAGGTCGATGTCCTGGCCCTTGACCCAAGCCCCTTCGATGATCTTGGAGAGCACGATGTGCTCGGGGTCACGAACGGGATCCGCGCTGACGCCGACCAAGCCCAGGAGTCCGGAGACGATGCCTGCGATCAGGGCCCGTCTGGCCTCGGGGTCGTCGAGCGTCTGCTGATCTGGGCGCTTGAGCGCACCCAGGACGTTGACCGTGAGCCCCGCCGAGCTGCCCGGCGTGAACAGAGACAGCGACATCTGCTCCTTGAGCTGGGCCACCGCTGGCGCACCCAAGCCCCACTTCTCCAGGCCGCCCTTCCAACGCTCCGAGAGGGCCTTGGGGTCCTTGCCATCCGCCCACGGCGCGAAGCTCTCGGCCTTGAGCTCCGGGAAGAGCAGGGCCAAGTTTCCAAGGTCACCCTTGGGGTCCAGGGCGATGATCGGGATGCCTTCGCGCACCAGCTCCTCGAGCAGCACAAGGCACAAGCCGGTCTTTCCCGATCCGGTCATGCCGAGCACCACACCGTGGGTTCGGAGATCCTTGGTGCGCAGGTTGAAAGGTGCCTGTGCGTCTACGTCCTGACCCAAGAAAATTCCGCTCACTGTGTGCCTCCAGGCGGCGAAAGTATCGCATTGAAGGCAAGTTGCCGTCATGGCACCGTCATGACAAAGCAATGGCAGCGCGCCTCGCAGGGGCTACCCTCTGTCTCCCAACACAATCGGAGGATTCAACATGGATCTCATTGCACAGCTTGCAGGCACCCTCGGACTCGAAGAAAACCAGGCACAGGCTTTGGCCGGAACCGTGATCGGTGGCGTCCAGAGCGCTGTCGCAGACGAGGATCCCGAGAAGGCAGCCGCGATCGGCAGCGCCGTTCCTGAGCTTGGCGGTTGGCAGAGCGCTGCAGGCAGCCTCCTGGGCGGCGGAGACGAGGGCGGCGGTGCAGCCGGTGGCTTGGGCGGACTGCTCGGCGGTTTGGCTGGCGGCGGCGGCGGCGGCGCAGCTGGCCTGCTCGGTGCAGCAGCCGGCGCATTGGGCGGCCAGGAAGCCAAGGACACCCTCGCGGTGGTCGGCATCCTGAACAAGTTCGACGTGGACGCCGGCAAGGCCGCCATGGTCGCCCCCCTGATCCTCAACTTCCTCAAGAGCCGCGTTGAGCCTGGCACCTTGAGCACCATCCTGGCCGTGGCCCCCATGCTGGCCGGCGCTGTTGGCGGCGGTGACGACGGCGACGACGGCGGCGACAAGCCTGCTGGCGGCGGCATGCTCGGCGCGCTCGGCGGCCTGCTCAGCTGATGCTCTGGCTCCTGCTGGCATGCGCGGAGCCGGAGACCCTCGTGGACTCCGACCCCGTTCTCGAAGAAGACAGCTTCTGCGCAGATGCGCCGGTGGTGCGCTGGGCCAACTTTGGCCAGGGCTTCATCACCGGCAGCTGTCAGGGCTGTCACGCCAGCACCACACCCGACCGGCATGAAGCGCCGGAGGGTGTGACCTTCGACACCCTGGACCAGGTCTGGGCTCAGAAGGACATGATCCTGCTGACCAGCACCGGGGAGTCACCCGCCATGCCCCCCAATGGCGGCGTGCACGAGGACGACCGCGTGCGCCTGGAGTGGTGGCTGCGCTGCTCGCCCACGGGCACCTGAGCGCGCGTTAGCAACACCGGGTGAACTCCACTCTGCGCGCGCTGCTCCCAAAGCTGGCCCTCATCATCGGCCTGCTGCTGCACCTCGTCTCCAACCAGCCGGCTTGGAAGGGGGTCCAGGACGCCGGGCATGGCCGGGACTTTGCCAGCTACTACTACGGCGTTCAGGTGGCCTCGCTTGGGGACAATCCCTACGAGAAGCGGCAGCTCAAAGCCCGTGCCCAAGCCGAGGGAACCCGCAAGTCGGTGCATCCCTTCTTCTACCCACCCCCCTTCCTGCTCGCGATGCAGTGGACCCGGGCGCTGGATCTGCACGGGGCCTACAAGCTGTGGTTCTGGGTAGACGCCCTGGCCACCTTGCTGGCGGGACTGGCGCTCTGGCGCATGGTGCCCAAAGAGAGCACCTGGCTCATCGGCGCAGCGGTGCTCGCCTGGGCCTCCTCCATCCCCAACAACCACCTGATGGGCCAAGCCAACCTGCCGGTGCTGGCCATCACCTTGTGGGGCCTGGTCCTCAGCGAGTCGGAGACGCCGAAGGACTGGAAACCCTGGGCCGGTGGCGCTCTGGTGGGCCTGGCGGCGATGCTCAAGATGTCCCCCGGTCTGCTGGTGCTCTGGTGGCTGGTTCAAGGGCGTTGGCGAGAGACTCTGGCAGCCTGCGGGACGGCGGTTCTGCTCTCCCTGCTGAGCCTCCCGGTGGTGGGATTGGAACACCAGATCTTCTTCTTCACCCAGGTGCTTCCTGATTTTTCCGACGGCGGCTACGGCGGGCTATCGGTGCCCATCGAGCTCTTCGGAAACCACAGCATCGCCAACCTCTGGGCCCAAGTGTGGCCTGGGGAAAACGCCCTGAGCGCCTCGGCCAAGACCGCCACGACAGCCACCGTCGGCCTGCTCACCCTGGTCCTCCTCGGCGGGACCTGGCGCACTCCAAGAGGCCTGCATCGCTGGGCCGCCGTGAGCGCGCTCCTGGTCCTGATGGTGCTCACCCCGGTCTACGCCTACGAGCACCACGTGGTCTTCGCCTTGCCAGCTTGGTTCGTGCTCGCCGCCGCCCTACAGCAGCGCAAGCTCCACTGGACTTGGCTCCTGGTCCTGGTCCCCGCATTCGTGGTCTCCTCCTGGCCAATCCTGCAGTGGAAGCAGATGGCCTTGGCTCAGGGCCCAGTCTTGAGGGGCTTGATTCAGGAGGGAAAGACCCTGGCCCTTCTCATTCAGCTCTTGTCTACGGGCTTCTTGGCCACGCGCGGCTCCTTGGAAGCACGCCGCCGTCGAGGTCTGGCTCGCGCTGACTGATCCGCCGCGGCATCAAAGAGCTCCCCGGCCACCGCCGCCAACCCCTCCGAGAGCCGCCTGGCCCCTCGGGTAAAGGCCTGGCGCTCGCCGTCCCCTACCAGCTTTCCCACCTTTGCAGCGGACTCCGCCAGCAGCTCGTCCACGTCCTGGCGCACGCTCCCGCGCTTCTTCTCGCTCATGCTGTCCACCCCTTCTCGGAGGCGCTCGCCTGGCCCTCTGCCTGCAGCCAGATCAGGTGACACCGCACCTGGCGCGCGGCCAGTGGGTACACAAACTTGGGGATGGTCTCTCCGTAGACCTGAGCCACCAACTCCAGCTCGCTCTGGGACTGGGCATTCAGAGCCGCCTTGATCTGCACCGTGCGCGCGTGGCGGTGCGCGATGTAGCGCGCAAAAACCTCGGCTTTCAGCTTGGGCCCATGGGCTGGGTAGACCGCCTGGGGCTCCAGCTTTGAGAGGCGCTCCAGGCTGGCCAAGTAGTGGGCCAAGTCCCCCTCTGGGGGCTCGAGCACAATGGTCCCATCGCCGGCCACCATGTCCCCCGCGATGAGCTCGCCGGACTCCTCTCGCCAGAGACAGAGGTGCCCAGTTGCGTGCCCAGGGGTGTGCAGCAAGGTCCAGTCCGCGAGCCTGTCCCCTTCATGAACCAGACGATCCACAGGGAAGGAGACACGCTCCGCTGTCATGGGGTGCGCCAAGACCGGAGCGCCGCTGCGGGCCACCATGTCCTCGACGCCGCCAACATGGTCCGGGTGGTGGTGGGTCAGAAAGATGCTGGCGACTTGGCCAAGCTCCTGAATCTGCGCCCAGAGCGCTTGTTGCTCCTCCTCCCACGGCGAGGCGGGGTCCACGACCACCAGAGCCTCGCTGGGGCCCAGCACGTAGCAGTTGGTGTGGGTGGCAGGCGGCAAGGTCGGCGTGCGCACTGGCAAGCAGCGCAGCGGCATCACAGCAGCAGCCGGATCAGCATCAGCGCCACGACCACCATCAAGATCACGAAAGCCAGGATGGCCAGACTCTCGGTGAAGGAGCGTCCGCGCACCGGCTCAACATGTTCGCCAGAGGGCTCAATCTGCTCGCTGTCGGCCTGGGGTGCTGCCGGCTCCGGGACAGGGAGCGGCGGAAGGGCCGCCAGCTCCTCCTCCAATGGCGGCTCAAAAGCCTTCCAGTCTTTGGCGCGATCCATCGGCTCGGGCAGCTCCGCCGATGGCGGGGTGAGGCGAAGCCCGGGCGCCTCTGGCGGCGTGGACTGCGGGTCTCCCTGAGCGCTCAGGTGCGCGACGCGCTCAGTCTTTGGGGCCGCAGGCTCCGGGGGAGGGTTTTTGGCACGGACCCGGCGGGCCGCCAAGAGCTTGGCCACAAGCTCCTTGCGCTCGCTGACACCGCCTCCGTCTCGCAACAAACCATGCAAGGCGCGGATCCACTCCCGGTCCACCGGGTAGCGGTCCTCCGGGCGCTCGGCAAGCGCCCGATGAAGGGTGCGCGCTAGGGCTGGGTAGGCCCCATCCAGGGTTCTCAGGCGCTCATCCGCATCCCCACGGCCGGCGTCCTCGAACAGGGGCTCCAGGGTGACCATCTCAAAGAGCATTGCAGCCTGTTGCCACTGGTCTCCAGGGATGCTGGGCGGACCATTTTCCCCGCACTCCGGGGGGAGGTATCCAGGGGGTGTCTCCAGGCGTGCGCCGACGCCCAGGACCTGCACCTCACCATCCACGGTGAGCCAGATGCGGGCCGGGGTGAGGTGACCGTGCGGAATCCGTTGCCCGCCGTCCAACAGGATGGCGTGCACCGCACGGACTGCGTGCGCGATCTCAAGGGCCAAGTCCAGCGCTGTGGCAGGGGACATGGGGATGACGCCATCCCGGAGCTCCAAGAGCAGCACCTTGAGCGAGATGCCGGGGCGCTGTGCCAGAGCGAGCGCACCCTGACCGGCAAAGAAACCCAGCGGTTTTGGTACCCGAGGGTCGTCTACCAGACGCAGCAGCTCGTACTCCGCCCGGAGGTCGGCCATGACCTCTTTGTCACCCAAGTTCTCGGTGATTCTCAGGGTTGCAAGACGTGGTTCTCGCTGGGTGCCGTCGTCGCGTCGGGCCGCCCAAAGAGAGACGCCCGCACCGGCCTCCAGCTCTTGGAGCAACCTAAAGGGGCCAATTCGTTGTTCCGCTCTTGGCAAGGGCCAGCCTGTCTTGGCACCATTGTGGCGGCAAAGCGTGGCGCTGTCCAAGGCCAGCGGGGAATGGGGCAAAACATCACAGCCATCGCTTGCGGGCCTAGATTCCCGCCGCTACTTTCCGGGACCCGGAATCCAAGCCAAGGAGCCCCTGTGCGTACCCCAATGATCCGCATCTCACTGATCCTCAGCGCGCTGCTCGCGCTGGCCTGCGGTGGGCGTGATGCAGGCGACGAAGTTGTTGGCGATACCTGGCTTTTGGGGGATGCCGACACCGACGCAGACGCTGACTCCGACACCGATGCAGACTCCGATGCGGACTCGGACTCGGACTCCGATGCCGACTCCGATGCGGACTCGGACGCGGACTCAGACGCCGATGCGGACCCCGTGACCTTCGAGCCCGACTACTGGGTGATGGAGGTGACCTCGGGCTTCAGCGGGGGCATGGACTACTTCGACACCGGGACCGGCTCCAGCCCACCGACTCTGGTCGTCAGTCTCTACGAGGCGGCCTACTTCGAGACCGAGGACAGCCGCTACGCCTGTGTGTGGGTTGGAGAGATCTATGACTCTCGCACCGACAAGATGGGCTTGACCGACCTAACGGCGAGCTTCGCCTACAGCGTGACCGAGAGCTACACCGACTGCTCCGGTATGGACGCGTCCGAGTGGGGAGCCACCACCCCTGGCGCACGCTTTGAGTCCATGAACTGGGGCGTGGGACTCGGCGAGCTGGACACGCTCAGGAGCGACATTCAGTCCGCAGCCGGAAGCGGCTGGGGTGACATCGAGGGGTCCATTCACGGCGCATACGGAAGCTGGGCGGCGAGCGGAAAGTCTCTGGTCAGCAACGCCGGCGAGTATGGCTACGGCTACGTCTACGAGACCAACAGCAGCCTCGTGCTGGTGTACGACGACGCGGGCGAGGCGATCACCCATCCCAACGGCATGATCCGATTGCCAAATCCGAGCATGTTTCAGACCCGCGCTTGGACCGTGCTCAGCACAGCGGACCTCCCCTAAGCGGCCCTTTGCATCGGCCAAACAAGGAGACAGGACTCAACAAATCTTGCAGTCCCGCGCCACAGGGCCCATTCTTAGGGTACACCTTGGCTCCCTATCGGAGATCCCCGTGCATTTGCTGCTCCTTCTGTCCTTCGCCTGTACCAAGGAAGAGCCCGTCGTCGAGGACACCTCACCGGTGATTCTGGACGCGGACGGAGACGGATTCGACGCTCTGGATGACTGCGACGACAACGATCCCGCGGTCAACCCAGACCAAACGGAGATCCCCTACGACGGGATCGACAATGACTGCACCCTGTTCACCCCCGATGACGACCTGGACGCCGACGGCTTCGGAATCGACACGGACTGCGACGATGCCGACTTCTACGTCAACACCGAGCGCGAGGAGATCGCGTACAACGGCAAGGACGACGACTGCGAGCCCGCCACTCTGGACGACGATCTAGACGGCGATGGCTACAACCGGGATGAGGACTGCGCTGACCAAGACGCCAGCCGGAACCCGGACGCCGAAGAGATCTGCGATGGGATCGACAACGACTGTGATGGGCAGCTCGACAACGGCAGCGTGGATCTGCAGCCCTTCTACAAGGACGCAGACGGCGACGGCTACGGCTACATCGGCAACAGCGTCGAGGCTTGCTTGGCCCCCGAAGGCTACGTCACGGATCCTGGGGACTGCAACGACAACTACCCCGAGGTGAACCCCGGCGCGGACGAGGTCTGCGATTTGGTGGACAACGACTGTGACGGCGACGTGGACGGCGAGACCGCCATCGACCGCCAGTTCTGGTACGCAGACGACGACATGGACGGCTACGGCAACCCAAGCACCGGCGTCGAGGCCTGTGATGGCCCCACCGGCTACGTGCTGGACGACCAGGACTGCGACGACGAAGACGCCTTCTACAACCCAGACACGATCTGGACCGTGGACTACGACGGCGACGGCTTTGGGGACGCCGGCTACATCGACTTCGCCTGTGAGCAGCCTGTTGGCTACGTGCTCGATGACACCGACTGCAAGGACTACGACGCCAACGTCTACCCCGGCGCTGTCGAGACCTGCGATGATCAAGACAACGACTGTGACTCATCCACCTCCGAGGACGGCACGGTGGCATTCTTGGGCACCACCACCGGCACCCTGACCGACCTGACCTCGACCTGGGCAGCCGGCGTGGACAAGGCGCCTGTGGACTTCAATGCCACTGAGCCTGGAAGCCTGCGCGTCTGCGGCTCCAGCTACTACGCCATCATCACGACCTCCTACGACTTGGACCTCATCGGCGATGGCTCGGAGACCAGTGTCTTGGACGCCGGCCGACGTGGCTCCAACCTGCGCATCAAGGGCGCAGGCACCGTCAACATCGAGGGCCTGACCCTTCAGCGTGGCAAGTCCCGCAAGGGCGGAACCCTGCGCTGTGAGGCGGCCGCAGACGTCACCGGCACCGACGTGGTCTTCAGCGACGGCATCGGCACCAAGCAGGGCGGCCTGATCTACATGAGCGATGGCTGCCAGGTCACCTTGGACGACTTCCTGATGGAAGACGGCTGGGCCTGGGAGGATGGCGGCGGTGTCTACTTGACCGACGGCACTCTGACCTTGTCCAACGGCACGGTGGAGTACTGCGAGGCCGATGAAGACGGTGGTGCATTCGAGGTCATCGGCTTCTCCGACACCTACGATGTCGCCGACAGCCGCGTGCTCGACCTGGAAGACGTTCTGGTGCAAAACAACAGCGCCAACCGCGGCGGCGGGCTCTTCTTCAACGGCGGCAGCACCATCACCTGCTCGGCCACCTCAACCAGCGTGAACGCTGGTTTTGTCGGCAACGATGCGGACCAACGCGGCGGCGGCGTGCGCATCTCGACCACAGGCAGCGAGCAGAGCTTCACCTCTGACATCTGCGACTTTGGGGTCGTCGACAGCAGCAGCGACAACACCCCGAGCGACATTGAGATCGGCACGACCATCTACAGCTACGGCGACGATGCGCAGTTTGTCTGTGATGACGAGAGCTGCGAATAAGGGAGCGCACTCCTGAGGTGTTTTGCACCTCGGGACTGCTCTGATTCCTTTGGGGAGCTCCCCCAGGCCTTGGGCCCGGACGCTAGCCCTACATGTTGCGGCGGTACTGGCCCCCGACCTGGTAGAGCGCGCCTGAGATCTGGCCCAAGGTGCACACCTTGGTGGCCTGCATCAGGGCATCGAAGGTGTTGCCACCGCTCAGAGCGGACTGCTGCAAGGCGGCCAGAGCATCGGTGCAGGCCTTTCGGTTGCGGTCCTGGAAGGCGTCCCGGCTGCTGATGGCGTAGGTCTTCTCCTCCTCGGTGGCGCGAATGACCTCGTCTGGGGTGATGGTCGGTGAGCCGTTCTCGTCCAAGAAGGTGTTCACGCCCACGACCGGCAGCTCTCCCGAGTGCTTGAGTCCTTCGTAGTACAGGCTCTCTTCCTGGATCTTGGAGCGCTGGTACATACGCTCCATGGCGCCAAGGACCCCGCCTCGGTCGCTGATGCGTCGGAACTCCTCCAACACGGCTGCTTCCACGGCCTGGGTCAGCCACTCAATGGCGAAGCTGCCCTGGATGGGGTTCTCGTTCTTGGACAGCCCCAGCTCCTTGTTGATGATGAGCTGGATGGCCAGAGCACGCCGCACCGACTCCTCTGTGGGGGTGGTGATGGCCTCGTCGTATGCGTTGGTGTGCAGGCTGTTGCAGTTGTCGTTCAGCGCGTAGAGCGCCTGCAGCGTGGTGCGAATGTCGTTGAAGGCGATCTCCTGAGCATGCAGGGAGCGTCCACTGGTCTGAATGTGGTACTTCAGCTTCTGAGAGCGGGCGTTTGCACCGTACTTCTCGCGCATGGCCATGGACCAAATCCGACGGGCGACGCGGCCCAAAACGGCGTACTCGGGATCCATGCCGTTGGAGAAGAAGAAGCTCAGGTTGCCGGCAAAGTCGTCCACCTTCATGCCGCGGCTCAGGTAGTACTCCACGAAGGTGAAGCCGTTGGCCAAGGTAAAGGCCAGCTGCGTGATGGGGTTGGCTCCAGCCTCGGCGATGTGGTAGCCGCTGATGCTCACGGAGTAGAAGTTGCGCACGCCGTGATCGATGAACCAAGCTTGGATATCGCCCATCATGCGCAAGGCGAACTCGGTGGAGAAGATGCAGGTGTTCTGTGCCTGGTCCTCCTTCAGGATGTCGGCCTGAACCGTGCCGCGCACAGCCTTGAGGGTCTGAGCGCTCAGCTCCGCGTAGACATCGGCGGGCAGCACCTGGTCTCCGGTCACACCCAAGAGCATCAGCCCCAAGCCGTCGTTGCCCGGAGGCAGCTCGCCCTGGTAGCTGGGCCGAGGACGCTCGCCGTAGATCGCCTGGATCTTGGCCTGGGTCTCGGCCTCCAGTCCGTGCTCCTTGATGTACTTCTCGCAGGCTTGGTCGATGGCCGCGTTCAAGAAGAAGCCCAACACCATGGGCGCTGGCCCATTGATGGTCATCGAGACCGAGGTGCTGGGGCTGGAGAGATCAAAGCCCGAGTAGAGCTTCTTGGCGTCGTCCAGGTTTGCGACCGATACCCCGGAGTTGCCCACCTTTCCGTAGATGTCGGGCCGCTTGTCCGGGTCCTCACCGTAGAGGGTGACGCTGTCAAAGGCGGTGCTCAGGCGCTTGGCCGGCAAGCCCTTCGAGACGTAGTGGAAGCGCCGGTTGGTGCGCTCAGGCCCACCCTCTCCGGCGAACATCCGGGCGGGGTCCTCGCCGGCGCGCTTGAGGGGGAAGACTCCAGCGGTGTAGGGAAAGCTGCCGGGCAGGTTCTCTTCCATGCGCCAACGCAGAATGTCGCCCCAGTCCTTGTAGGTGGGCAGAATCACCTTGGGGAGCTTGGTGCCGCTCAGGCTCTCCGAGGTCAGCGGCAGGCGAATCTCTCGCTTGCGAACCTGGAAGACGAACTCATCCTGGGCGTAGCGGTGAAGCACGCTGGGCCACTCGACCAGGGCCTCACGGGCTTGGTGGTGCATCTGGCCTCGCAGGCCCATGTAGTGCTCAACCAGGGCATCCGCGGAGGGGTTTCCAGAGACGGAGAGCTCCGGGAGAACCTGGTCTCCTCGCTCCTGACCCAAGAGATGCAGGATGCTGCCGTACAGGGCATAGCAGGTCCGCGCGAGGCCAACTTGCTGCTCCATCTGGCGCCGGTAGCCGTCGATGCGCTCGCAGATCTCAGCCAGGTAGCGGGTGCGCTCAGGCGGAATGACGTAGCGCTTGGCGGAGTCGCTCTCTCCCAGGACCAGACCCGGCTGAAGGGGCGTGCCGGTCTTCTCCGCCAGCTTGCTCATCAGCTGCACGTAGAGCCGGTCCACGCCCGGGTCCGAGAACTGGCTGGCGATGGTTCCGTAGACCGGCAGATCCTCGTCGGCGGTGTCCCAGAGTTGCCGGTTGCGACGCAGCTGCTTGCGCACGTCCCGCAGGGCATCCATGCTGCCGCGCTTGTCGAACTTGTTGATGGCGACCAAGTCCGCGAAGTCCAGCATGTCGATCTTCTCAAGCTGGGTCGCGGCGCCGTACTCGCTGGTCATCACATACAGCGTGGTATCGGCGTGATCGACGATCTGGGTGTCGGACTGTCCAATGCCGCTGGTCTCCACGATGACCAGGTCAAAACCGGCCGCCTTGCAGATCTCGATGCTGTCGCGCACGTGCTCGGAGATGGACAGGTTGGCTTGGCGGGTGGCCAAGCTGCGCATGTAGATGCGGGGCGAGTCCACCGCGTTCATCCGGATGCGGTCCCCGAGAAGGGCGCCGCCGGAGCGACGCTTGCTGGGGTCGATGCTGAGCACCGCCAGGCGCTTCTCTGGGAAGTCCAACAAGAAGCGGCGCAGCAGCTCGTCTACCAAGCTGCTCTTGCCCGCCCCGCCTGTTCCGGTGATGCCCAAGACCGGGATCACGGCGTCCCCAATGAGGGTCTTGAGCTCTGCGCGAAGGGCCTCGCGCGCATCGGGCAGGTTCTCGGCGACCGTGATCAAGGCGCCGATCGCAGCCGGACTGTGCTCGGCGACCTGCGGCAAGGCGATGGCCACGTCCTCGGCGCTGCGGGCAGCAAAGTCACACTGAGCGAGCAGGTCGTTGATCATGCCTTGCAGTCCCAGGCTGCGTCCGTCGTCTGGGCTGTAGATCCGGGCCACGCCGTGGGCGTGCAGCGCGTCGATCTCGCTGGGCAGGATGGTGCCGCCGCCGCCACCAAAGACCTTGATCTTGGCCCCTCGCTCCGCCAACAGGTCGACCATGTACTTGAAGTACTCGACGTGCCCCCCTTGGTAGGAGGTAATGGCGATACCCTGCACATCCTCTTGGATGGCGGTGTCTACGATCTCCTGCACCGAGCGGTTGTGGCCCAGGTGAATGACCTCGGCGCCGCTGGCCTGGAGAATCCGCCGCATGATGTTGATGGCCGCGTCGTGTCCGTCGAAGAGGGACGCAGCGGTCACCAAGCGAATGGGGTGCTGAGGGACGTAGGGCGCGGACGGGGACATGGGGGACCTCAATCAGGGAGGGTCCCCTATCGCAGCCACCTACTCTGGGGCCAAGCCCAAGCGCATCAGCTGGCGCACCAAGTCTGTGACACCGTCGGACATGGTCTTGTTCAGCACGCGGCCGCGGTGGACCTCTGCTGTGCGGGGCGAGATGCCCAGCGCCATTCCGATGTCCTTGTTGGTCAGGCCCTTGAAGAGCAGAACCATGACCTCGCTCTCGCGGGGGGTTAGCTCATTCAAGCAGCCCTGCATCTCCAAGCGCTCGCCACGAAGGGCATAGCGCCGCTCTTCCTTCTCCATCAGGGGCTTAATCCTGGAGAAGAGCTGGTCCCGGTCCACTGGCTTTTCCAGCATGTCATCGGCGCCCGCGCGCATGGCGGAGACCGCCACGTCCACGTTGCCGTGACCGGTCAGGACCACCACAGGCATCCACACCGGCTCTGGTGCGTGCTCCTGGAGGAGCTCCAAACCCGACATGCCCTTGGGCATGTGCAGGTCCAACAACACAACCCCTCGGGCGCCTTGTTGGGCAGCTTCGAGCAAGGACTCTGCAGAGTCATGGGTCTGAACTTCATAGTCCTGTGACTGGAGAAGCTTCTCCAACAGGACGCGAAGTGTCAGGTCATCGTCCACAACGTGAACAGTCGCCATCGATTGTCTCCTCGGACGTGGCACACATAGTGTATCGCGAGCTTGCACACCCTTACACCCGAGCGTGCGTCAGTCGTAAAGCTCCCCCAGGGACTTGAGGGCGGCGCGCCACGCCAAACGTAAATCTGGGGTATTGCCCTCTGGTGCGCTCCGCAAAAGCCCGAGCAAACACTGTTCTCGAAAGTCTGCGATTCCTTGGGCGTCCAGGTCATCGGGTCCAAGCAAGTGCAGGTCATGACGGGCCCTGAGCACGACGGCCGCCAACTCCGGCGCCTCGGCGCACTCCCGGGCGTCCATGTTCGCGATGAAGTAGGCCTGGAGGGCATCCTGGGGCTCACCCGCGATGGCGGCCCGGTGGGCCTCAAGGGAGAGGCGCTCTCTGGGTTGGGGCAGAACCGGAATGCTCAGGTCTTGGGTACGCTCCCCCTCCAACGACCCATCGAGAGGACCGTCCATGGTCTCAGAGAGGGAAGCTGAGAGGTCTGGATCTCGACTGTAAACCGTCAGATCGACCCCCTCCGCAGAGTGGTCTTCGTAGCTGCCCGTGGCCACGGAATCGTTGACGATCAAGGTCAACTTCGGGACCAACTCCTTGATCCCGAGCAGCGCAGAGCCGCGTTTGTGGTCCTCGACCGTGGCTTCCTGGCTGTCCTCACCCGGGTCGTACTCAATCTCAGGGTCCAATAGGTCCAGGAATCCCAGGTCCTGGGTGTCCTCGGCGAGCTGTGCCTTTGGCATCGGGGTCTCCTTTCTGGCCCCGAGATCGGATCAGCCCCCGCTCTCCCCAAGGCCCTGGAACACAAAAGCACCGCCCCCACGCCAGCCTGTGACCTTGGTCACCCCACTGCGGTCCTGTCCAGCGACCACACGCTCCAGACGTCCTCTGGCCTCCAGCGCCACGGGCCCCTGCTCAATGCCAATCCACTGGCGGCCCATCTTGTGGGCCACAGCCGCACAAGTGCCTGAGCCCAGAAAGGGGTCCAGGACCCAGTCGCCGGGCTGGGTGGTGAGCTGCATCACGCGGCGAAGCAGGCGCTCGGGCTTCTTACCGCCCTTTAGACGCACCTTGCCCTCGCCGGCGATGCCCTCCCAAGCGATGTCGGTCCAGACGTTGGTCAGGGGACGAGAGGCGCAGCGTTGACCGTCGATCTCCTGAACCTGCTTTCCGTAGAACAGCAGCTGCTGTCCGCGCAACAGGTACTGGGTCTCCCGACCTGGGCGTTCGACGACAACGACCGAAGCAGGGTTGGCCTTGGAGCGGGCCTTGCCGTCCAAGGTGGCCTTTCCCGCTTTGGTGTCCGAGATGCTGGCCAGGCGCGCGACACGGGCTGCCATACGCACCTGGAAGCGCTCCAAGGGCTCATCCTTGGGACAGGCCTTCGCCAACGAGGACAGTGTCCACTGCTCCGGGGGATCCTGCGGATTGTCCAACCACATGCGGTAGGCGGAGTCCGGCGCCCTGGGTACACGCAGAGGGTAGCTCTCAAAGCTGCTGCGGTCCTTGCAGTACCAGAGCAGGTACTCGCTGGCCTTGAACAACCCCTTGTTGACCGTAGAGAAGGCCGAGGGTGAGCGGGCATCGACGGTAATGCGTGCGATGAACTGCTCGCGCCCCAGCAAGCCGTCCAGGTGCACCTTGACGTAGTCCAGCTCGTTGTCATCCAGCTGGATGAAGAGGTTCCCGTTGGGCGCCAGAAGGGGCAGACACGCCTCCACTCGCGCACCCAAGAAATCCAGGTAAGCCGCGCTCTCCCGGGAGTCCTTGTACGCGAACTCCCCCTGTCCCTGGCGCTGACCGGTGTTGTAGGGCGGGTCCATGTACACGCAGCGAACCTTGCCGCGGTGGGTGCTGTGGAGACCCAAGAGCGCTGGCAGGTTGTCGCCGTGAACGAGCAGGTTGTCCATGCCCTCTCCTATCCCTTGTTGACCAATAGAAAGCCGCCGAAGATGACTGCCACACCCAGGCCTTTGGTCCAGGTCACCGGGCTCTGGGGCACGCCGTACCAGCCAAAGTGATCGATGAGTAGCCCAAATGTGAGCTGCCCCAGAAGGATCAGTCCAAGCGCCGGACCTGCCCCAAGCTTGGGGACCGCCATCATGCCCCCCACAATGATGCACGTTCCAAAGATCGCACCCGACCATAGATCTGGCCGAACCTTCAAAACCCGGTCCCATCGGGCTGGCTCAGGCCAAGCCAAGCCCACCACGATGGACGCCACAAGGACCAGAGCGGTGCCCAGGATCAACACCGGAGCCACACCGACCTCGCGTCGGAGGGCAGCGTTGACGGTGGGCTGCAGTGCCACGCAGACGCCAACACCCAGGGCGATCAGGTACCAATGCATTCTTGACTCTCCAAAATCACAAGAAGCACTGGTAACAGATCAGCCCAGGGCACAGGACATCAGCGGAACATCAGTCGCTCCGCTCGGCAACGAAGAAGTCCACGCGACGGTTCTTGGCGTAGGCAGCTTGGCTGCTGCCAGGCTCCAGAGGCTTCTCCTCACCGTAGCCAACCGCCTCAAGACGCTCGGATTCAACGCCCTTGGACACCAGGTAGGTGCGCACAGACTCCGCACGACGCTGCGAGAGGTCCTTGTTGGCATCGGCCGCACCACGACTGTCGGTGTGTCCTTCGATGCGAATCAAGACCAGCTCAGGATGAGCAATCAAGGTCTCAGCGACCTCGTCCAGAAGCTCGAAGCTCTCGGACTTGATGATGTCCTTGTTGACCTCGAAGTAGACCGAATCTTGGATGTCGATGCGCTCCGCCGAGATCTCGACCTTGGCCGGAACCAGCACAACCTGGACCTCGACCTGCTCCTCAGAGACCACCAATGCGGTTCCGGTCATTTGGCGGAAACCAGGTGCGCTCACGACAAGGTCGTAGTCACCAGGGTTCGCCTCAAAGGCCACGCCGGTCTTCTCGCCACCAGGGCTGAGCTTATCGTGGGTCCAGATAGCGTCGGGGATGCCGTTGCCCTCTTCGTCCACCGCGGTGACGATCAAGCTTCCGGGCAAAACGCCCAGCTCGATAACAACTTCAACGCCTGAACCACCGGAAATGCTCTTCTCGATGGTGTTCTCGCCGAAGCTCTGCGCACTGGCAGAGAAGCTGTACTTGCCCTCGTCCAGCTCCAAGCTCTCGCCGCTTGCACCGCTGGCGCTGCCCTGGGTCCAAGTAGCGCCAGGAACCTCAGCCCCTTCGCCGTCTACCACCTTGACGGTGACCGGGGTCGCCTCGGGGCAGCCATCGGAGTCCTCAAAGTTGTCCACGTCCTCAGGCGTATCTGGGCAGGCATCCACGTCGTCGAAGATGCCGTCTCCATCACGGTCGGAAACAAGACTTGGCTCAAAGCCCAGTCCCAACATCACGCGGTACTTGGGTGCACCCAGGCCGGAGTTCAGCCCTGCGCCAGCACCACCACGCAGCATCAGGTTGGGTGTCAGACGGTTCCAGAAGCCCAGCAGGCCTTCGATCGGTCGTCCGGCTGGGTTGCTGAAGTCGTTGTAGTTGAACTGCGAGGCCACCTCGGCGCTCAGGCCGAGTCGGTTCGGGTTCACCGTGTAGCCAAGACCACCACGAAGGAAGATCTGGTCGTCCCAGGTCAGGTTCTCCAGCTCGACGGTCGGTACTCCGCGGGTACCGACGTTGGCCGCAAGCAGCCACTTCTCGGTGAGTTCCTTGTCCACGATGGCCTCGATCTCCCAACCGAGCGTCTCGTTGCCCAAGGGGGCTACCACCGTCGCGGTGGGAACAAAGACCCGTCCGCCCAGCGCCAAACCAACGGGCTTGACCGTGCGGTCCAAGGCCGTGAACTTCACATCCAAGGCCAGGTCACCCAAGCCGCTCTCACC
Organism: uncultured Pseudomonadota bacterium; assembly: GCA_913060515.1. GTDB lineage: Bacteria > Myxococcota_A > UBA796 > UBA796 > CAJQPC01 > CAJQPC01. Next base: position 27,528 of record CAJXRZ010000063.1, read on the forward strand.
GCCAGCCGCCTCCCCGAAGGAACGCAAGTAGACCGGCAACTGCAGACCGAAGCGCACCGGACCACGGGTGTGGCCCACCATCGCATCCAGCTGCCAAATGCCAGAGACGAGCTCGGTTCGCTCGCCGTCGTTTCGCACATAGACCACGGGGTCATTGGCATAGTGGAGCATGGCCTTGCCGAAGGTGTACTTGTTCGGAGCACGCAGTGAATCATTGGTCCAAAGCGTGTTCTTCGCGTCCAAGCTCGGACGGAAGAGCTGGCCGTTCAAGCCCTCGGGCGCTTGCCCGTTCGAAAAATCCTGAGCCTGGGCCAGGCTCATCAGCAGCATCAACATCAGCGTTCTCTCTTTAGCGGCGGCGGCGTGCGATCAACGCGCCGGCCAACAGTGCAGCAAGGAAGGTAAGGCCACCGGTTGAGCCTGCGGGGGTAGAGGTACAACCCCAGCCGCCCACGTAGCTCCCGGTGTCGTCGTCAGCCTGAAGGGGGTCGCGGCCGTTGAGGAGCTCCTCCCCATCTGGAATGCCACCGGAGTCGGTGTCTGGGTTTGCGGGATCGGTGCCGTGCTCGTTGACCTCGGCACCGTCGTCCAGCCCATCTCCATCGGTGTCGGTCAGCACAGGATCGGAGCCGTGCTCGTTGACTTCGGCTCCGTCGTCCAGGCCGTCATCATCCGTGTCTTGGTCCAGTGGATCGGAGTTCCAGTCCAGGACTTCCTCTCCATCCAGCAGCCCATCATCGTCGGAGTCATCGTCCAGAGGATCGGTGCCCTCCTCGTTGACCTCTTCGCCGTCGCTCAGGCCATCGTCGTCAGAGTCGGCGTCGTTCGGATCGGTCTCTTCTGTGTAGTACTCGGTGCCGTCGTCCAAGCCGTCGTCATCGCTGTCGGCGTCGTCCGGATCGGTACCGGACTCGTTGACCTCGACCCAGTCCGTGATGCCGTCGTCGTCCCGGTCACTCATGTCGTCGCTGACGTCGTTGGGATCCGTGCCGTCGATGTCGACCTCTTCGCCGTCCGTACGGCCACCTTCATCGGAGTCCTCGTTCAGCGGATCAGTGTCCGTCTCGTTCACCTCACGACCGTCGAGCAAGCCGTCATCATCAGAGTCATCGTCCAATGGGTCCGTGCCGGTCTCGTCCAACTCAACGTCGTCATCTAGGCCGTCGTCGTCGGTGTCCGCCTTGTTGGGATCGGTGCCGTAGGTCTCGACCTCCTCCAAGTCGGTGAGGCCATCACCATCGGAGTCGGAGTCGTTGGGATCCGTATCGTAGGTGTTCACCTCATCGTAGTCTGAGAGGCCGTCGCCGTCCGAGTCCCCGTTGGTCGGGTCGGTGTCCAGGTCGTTGACCTCCTCACCGTCGGTCAGGCCGTCGCCATCGGAGTCGGCATCATCGGGGTCCGAACCGTAGGTGTTGACCTCGTCCGCGTCAGAGACGCCGTCACCGTCCAGGTCGCCGTCCGCGTCCAAGGCATCGGTTCCAAGGGTGAGCTCGGTGCCGTCGTCCAAGCCGTCGTCGTCCGAGTCCTCATCGTATGGGTCCGTTCCGCCGTCGACTTCGTCGCCATCGTCGATCCCATCACCGTCTGCGTCAGGATCCAGGTAGTCCGGCAGGCCATCGCCATCGCTGTCATCGTCGCCGATCTCGCCGTCGCCGTCCGCATCCTCGTCCTCGGTGAGCACGCCGTCACCGTCGTCGTCGACATCCAGGTAATCCGGGGTCTTGTCGCCGTCTGAGTCGTCGTTGGATGGATCTCCGTCACCGTCGAGGTCCTCGTCCTCAGACAAGATGCCGTCGCCGTCGTCATCGTCGTCCAGGTAGTTGGGGATCTTGTCACCGTCGGTGTCATCGTCCTCCGAGCTGCCGTCGCCGTCGATGTCCTCGTCGATGGTGTCCACACCGTCACCGTCGTCGTCCGAGTCCAGGTAGTCCCAGGTCCCGTCCCCGTCGGTGTCATCGTTGGTGGGGTCCCCATCCCCGCCGGTGTCCTCGTCCTCGGTCAGTACCCCGTCACCGTCGTCGTCGGTATCCAGGTAGTCCGCGGTGCCGTCACCGTCGGAGTCATCGTTGCCAGGCTCATCGTCGCCATCGTAGTTCTCATCAGCGGTGAGGATGCCGTCGCCGTCGTCGTCAGTGTCCAGGTAGTCCGCGATGCCGTCGCCATCGGAGTCGTCGTTGTCGTAGTTCCCGTCACCGTTGATGTCCTCGTCCTCGTCAAGGACGCCGTCCTCATCCGTGTCCGTGACGCACGTCTCAACGGAGAGCGTGTTGGTAGTCGTGTTGCAGCTCGCGCCGTCGTCCACCCGCAGGGTGTAGTCGCCGTCACCAGCCTCAGGCACCCCATAGCTGTCGGAGGTTGCTCCAGAGATGGCCACGCCGTCGAGGTACCACTGGTAGCTCACGCCGGTGGGCACGGGCCCAGAGACGGTGTACCCGCCTGACTCACAGTCGCCGGAGACCGAGGCCTCGGTGCCGAATGACGTCGTCGCGTTGAGGGTCAGGTCGTCGTAGAGGATGTAGTTGTAGCTGTACCCGGACTGCAGGACCATGTCGCTGGCCCCGCCAAAGACGACGGCCTCGTAGTCCGTGGTCGGCGTGAAAGAGAATGTGATCTCCTGATACGCCGCGCCACCGGTCAACGAAACCGTGACCTCGTCCAACAAGTCGTAGCTCCCCTCGAGGGAGGCGTAAGTAGAGATAGGAATGCTCGAGCAACTCGAGATACCGAAGAGTTGGATCTCCCCGCTTGTGGTCCCGCCGTAGGTCCCAGCACCAACCGGCGCGGCGACCCACATCGTGAAGGTGTAGGTCGTGCCCGAGACCAGGGTCTCGGTTGTACAGCCGCCTACGTACTCCACGTAGCTGCTGTTTGTCAGCGAGCCCGCGAAGGCGGTGCCATCTGGTGGCGTAGGGAAGCTGCCCCAGTACCTTCCGCCCCAGCTAGACTCCGCACCACAAGCGAAGTAGTCCGAGGTCGCCGAAGACGCCTGCTGCCAGTCGTCGCAGTAGGAGAGCTGGGAGGGGCCAGTCGGGCAGCTCGAGTAGTCCTCGAAGCTGGGGTTGGTGATGAAGGACTCAATGTCCTCGAAGAGCTCCGTGCCACTACCGCAGGCACAGTCGCTGTCGTTGAGGTCGATGTCGCCATCACCGTCGTTGTCCACACCATCCGCACAGTCGGCGAGAGATGACTCTGCGAGGGCGACGCTTGGAAGGGCCCAGAGGCCGAAACCGAGAAAAAAGGCTGTACGGGTTTTCACTAGTAACTCCTGTTGCCGCGAGCATTACCACACTCGCCGCCAAAAATGCACCTGACTTTCAGGCCTGAGAGTCGGTTTGAGGAGAGCCACGACGGCGAAGAAGGAGGCCTCCAACAAGCAGAGCCACCAACCAAGCTCCACGACCCGGCGCCGAGAGTGGTGTGGAACTACATCCGCCCCAACCACCAATGTAGCGACCTACATCATCAATATCGTCGAGAGGGTCCGCGCCATTCTCCACCTCTTCCCCGTCTGGGACGCCGCCACCGTCGCTGTCTTCGTTGGTGGGGTCGGTCCCCAACTCGTTGACCTCTTCGCCATCGGTCAAGCCATCGTCATCGCTGTCATCATCACTCGGGTCCGTGCCAAGGTCTAGGACCTCTTCACCGTCGGTCAGGCCGTCGTCGTCGGTGTCAGAGTTGTTGGGATCGGTCTCCCAGTCCAGCACCTCTTCGCCATCCGTCAGGCCATCGTCGTCGGAGTCAGGGTCCAGAGGGTCCGTGTCCTGGTCCTTCTCCTCGCCGTCGGTCAACCCGTCGTCGTCGCTGTCCACGTCGGTGGGATCGGTGCCGTCATCAACCTCGACACCGTCCTCCACGCCGTCATCGTCCGCGTCGGGATCCAAGTAGTCGGGATCGCCGTCACCGTCGGTGTCCAGCGTCTCCTCGTCGATGGTGTCGACGCCGTCATTGTCGTCATCCACGTCCAGGTAGTCGTAGATGCCGTCCCCATCGGAGTCATCGTTGGTGGGGTCGCCGTCACCGTCGACATCCTCGTCGATGGTGTCGACCGCATCGCCATCGTCATCCTGGTCCAAGTAGTCGGGAATCAGGTCACCATCAGAGTCCTGGTCCTCAGGATTCTCGACGCCGTCGTAAACCTCTTCCACTGTGGGAACACCGTCACCGTCATCGTCGGTGTCCAGCCAGTTGGGGGTACCGTCCCCGTCACTGTCATCGTTGTCGTAGTTTCCGTCGCCGTTGAGATCCTCGACGTAGTCGAACACTCCGTCGTCGTCGGTGTCACAGTCGATGGTCACCACATTGGTCGCAGTGTTGCACTCGTTGCCGTCGTCCACGCGAAGGCTGTAGGTGCCTTCGGTGTCGGCGGGCACAACGTAGGTGTCACCCGTTGCGGCCGCGATTGCGACGCCCGACTCGTACCACTGGAAGTCCACGTCGGTGGGCTGAGGCCCGGTCAGCGTCCAACCGGACTCACAGTCCCCTTCGCTGGAGATGGTGTCGCCGAAGGACACGGTCGTGTTGAGTGTGAGGTCGTCGTACAGAATGTAGTTGTAGCTACTTCCGGACTCGATCGTCATGTCACTTGCACCACCGAAAACAACAGCTTCATAGTCGGTTGTCGGTGTGAAGCTGAAGGTGATCTCGGTGTAAGCGGCGCCTCCAACGAGCGAAACGGTCACCTCATCCAGAAGATCGTAGCTGCCCTCAATGGACCCGCTGGCGGAGATCGGGATGGAACCGCAGCTCGGGATACCGAAGAGCTGGATCTCACCGGAGCTGTCTCCCCCGTAGCCACTGCCGCCCGTGGAAGCGGAGACCCACATGGTGAACGTGTAGGTCTCCCCAGAGAGCAGGGTCTCCGTGGTACACCCACCGATGTACTCGACGTAGCTGGACCGGGTCAGCGACCCAGCAAATGCCGTTCCATCGGGCGGAGTCGGGAAGGACCCGAAGATAGTGCCCCAGCTCGTCTCAGCGCCACAGGCAAAATAGTCCGAGGTTGAACTCGTGGCCTGCTGCCAGTCATCACACACATAGAGTTGCGAGTAGCTGGTGGGACAGCTGCTGTAGCTCTCGAAGCTGGGGTTGGTGATGAAGGACTCGATGTTCTCGAAGAGGTTGGTGCCCACTCCGCAATCGCAGTCCACGTCATTCAGATCTACAAGACCATCCCCGTCGTTGTCCGCGGCGTCGGCACAGTCGGCAAGGCTCCCGTCGGCAAGAGCCACACTAGGAAGGGCAAAGAGACCAAGGCCTGTCAGCAGGGTGAAACGGTTCATGGAATTCTCCAGAAGGTTTGAAAGAGGGAGGTCCGCCGCTGCGGTTCAGCAGAATCCAGACAGCAAACAAAGACTCTCAGATAGAGCTTGACCATTCTGGGTTTTCCAGATTTCAAGATCTACAAATCCTTCTCTTTGGGTGGGGAGAAGGCAGTCGCTGCAGGATAGCCAATTGACAACTCCCACACAAGGGGAAGTAGGATCGCTGTAGGGTCCTCCCGGCACCCAGAGACAAAAAAAGCCCGGCCCAGGGCTTAAACCTCGGGCCGGACATCTTCGTTCAAAGGCGCTTTCGTGCCACCTGCTCAGCTACGAGGCTCACGTCTGCGGAGCAGAAGCCCACCGAGTAGCAGGGCACTGAGCCAAACAAGCGAGGGAGAGCTGGCCGGCGCAGTGCTACATCCCCACCCACCGGCGTAAACACCGCCATCGTCGGCATCGTTCAGGGGATCCGTGCCGCGCTCGATCTCCTCACCGTCCGGAATTCCACCGTCATCGGTGTCTTCCTTCGCGGGGTCGGTTCCGTACTCGTTGACCTCGTCTCCGTCCTTCAGGCCATCGCCATCGCTGTCGTCGGAGTTGGGATCGCTTCCGTAGGTGTCGACCTCTTCGCCGTCGAGAAGGCCATCGTCGTCGCTGTCATCGTCCAGAGGGTCCGAGTCCAGTTCGTTGACCTCTTGGCCGTCGCTCAGCCCATCATCGTCGCTGTCAGAGTCCAGCAGATCCGTGCCCTCTGCGACCTCGTCGCCGTCGATCAGCCCATCGTCATCGGAGTCGGAGTCCAAGGGATCCGAGCCAGCGTCGACCTCGTCACCGTCGTTCAGGCCATCGCCGTCTGTGTCTGCGTCGTCAGGGTCGGTGCCGAGGGTGTTCTCCTCGACCCAGTCGGTCAGGCCGTCACCGTCCCGGTCGCTCATGTCGTCCGAGACGTCCAGGGGGTCCGTGCCGTCGGTGTTGACCTCATCTCCGTCCGTACGGCCACCGTTGTCGGTGTCCTCATCGTTGGGGTCGGTGCCCCAATCTCGGACTTCAGCCCGGTCGTCCAGGCCATCTCCATCGGAGTCTGAGCTGTTGGGATCCGTCTCGAAGATCAGGATCTCCTCGTCATCGAGCAGGCCGTCATCGTCGCTGTCCCGATCCAAGGGGTCGGTGCCGTAGTCGTTGATCTCCTCGCCGTCGCTCAGGCCATCGCCGTCGCTGTCCTCGCGCTGGGGATCGGTGCCGGCGGTGATCTCGTCGCCGTCGTCCACGCCATCACCGTCGCTGTCCGTGCTGAGGGGGTCCAGCCCCAAGAGCAGCTCGTCCTTGTCACTGACGCCGTCGCCGTCACTGTCGGCCAAGCTGGCATCCAAGCCCAGCAGCTCCTCCAGAGCATCGCTCAGGCCATCGCCGTCGGTGTCCACGCCCGTGTTGCCGTCCAGGATGTCCAAAGCATCGGTGCCCTCGTCCTGCTCCACGCCATCGGAGACGCCGTCCCCGTCGGTGTCACTGTCCATGGGGTCGGTGCCCAAGCCCAGCTCGTCCAGGTCACTCACACCGTCGCCATCGCTGTCCTCGGAGAGGGGGTCGCTTCCTGCGCTGAACTCATCGCCGTCGCTGATGCCGTCGCCGTCGCTGTCCTCATCGTTTGGATCGCTGCCCACGACCGAGGCCTCGGTGCCGTCGTCCAAGCCGTCATCATCGCTGTCGGCGTCGTTGGGGTCTGTCTCAAAAACCAGGACCTCCTCGCCGTCGCTCAGGCCGTCGCCATCGCTGTCCGCGCTCAGCGGGTCGGTCCCGTCGGCGATCTCGTCACCGTCGCTCAGGCCATCCCCGTCGCTGTCGTCCATGCGGGGGTCCGTGCCGGCGAGCAGCTCGTCCGCGTCATCCACGCCATCACCGTCGGTGTCAGCGCTGTTGGGGTCCGTGCCCAGGGCGTTCTCTTCCGAGGCGGTGAGACCGTCGCCGTCGTCGTCGCTGGGATCAACAGTGGCATCGTCGCTGGCATCGTTGGGATCGCTGCCCAGGGAGACCTCCACGCCGTCCGAGACACCGCTGCCATCGGAGTCCGCGTTCTTGGGGTCGGTGCCGGTCTCGTTGATCTCCTCACCATCGCTCAGGCCGTCCCCATCAGAGTCAGAGCTGAGGGGATCGGTGCCCGAGCTGTCGACCTCGTCTCCATCGTCGATGCCGTCAAAGTCGGTGTCGGCGTCGTTGGGGTCGGTGCCGTAGGTCACGGCTTCCTCGCCGTCCGTCAGGCCATCTCCGTCACTGTCCGCATCGTCGGGATCGGTCCCGAACACGCCAACCTCGTCGCCATCACTCAGGCCGTCACCGTCGCTGTCCGCGTCATCGGGGTCGGTACCAAAGACCAGGATCTCGGCCTGGTCGTCCAAGCCGTCGTTGTCGGTGTCGGCGTCCACAGGGTCGGTGCCGTAGGTGTTGACCTCCTCACCATCGTCGATGCCGTCGCCGTCCGTATCGGCGTTGTCGATCTCCGAGCCCCAGACGTTGATCTCATCGGCGTCGCTCAGGCCGTCTCCGTCCAGGTCACCCAAGGCGTCGGTGGGATCGGTGCCCAGCTCCACCTCGGTGCCATCGTCTACGCCGTCGCCGTCGCTGTCTGTGTCGAAGGGATCGGTTCCGCCGTCGAGCTCGTCCTCATCGCTCACGCCATCGCCGTCGGCGTCCAGGTCCAAGTAGTTGGGGATGCTGTCGCCATCGAGGTCATCGTTCGTGGGATCCCCGTCTCCGTCCATGTCCTCATCGATGGTGTCGATGCCGTCGCCGTCGTCGTCAGCATCCAGGTAGTCCGGAGTGGTGTCCCCATCGCTGTCATCATCGGTGGGATCGCCGTCCCCGTCGATGTCCTCATCGATGCTCTCGATGCCGTCGCCCTGTCTCTTATACACATCTCCGAGCCCACGAGACAGGCAGAAATCTCGTA
>CAJXRZ010000064.1 GCA_913060515.1 uncultured Pseudomonadota bacterium
TCTACACTATCCTCTTCGTCGGCAGCGTCAGATGTGTATAAGAGACAGAATCACAGCAGCCTGTGAGGCCACCTCCGTCACCTGCACCGTCATCTGAATCCCACGGTCCACCTGATTCACCAGACTGCGAATCACCGCGACCAGTCCCCCCTCGGGCGACATGCCCTCACTGGGGGAGAGCTTCACTGCGGTGTGGGGCAACTCAATGGGCAGCGGCGGTCGAGACCCCTCCGGTGCATCCAGCCAGGCATCCAAGGTCCCCCAGCGCTTGCCGTCTTCCCCCTCCAAGACCACGGCCCCAGCCAGCAGCCGAACGGTGCCCAGGTGCGCCCGCCCTTGCTGCGCACAGAGCCAACAGAAGCGCATCGCGTACTTGCGGGCGTCCTCCAGGTGTGCCCCAAAGCCACGCGCCCGCACGCCCTCTGCCAGGCGCTGATACATCTGCAACGCACACAGAGCCATCAGCTCTTCCTGCGAGGCGGAGAGCACCGGCCGCGAGTCCGTGATCCAAACCAGCCCGTGACAGGGCAGCCGTGCGTCCACCTCCGGCATGGCCAGCCAGCCGCCATCCGGGTCCCGAACCAGCACACCACCGGTCCCGTCATAGGGCAAACGCAGCCCCAGCCAACCCCGCAGGCCAGGGATCTGCAGCGGCTCCCGCAAGAGCCATCCTCCCTGCTCCGGAGGCGCCAGCAGGCTCTCCCACACCGCAGGAGCGTCGTCGAAGCGCAGGGTCACGGCTTGGCCCAGCTTGGCCTCGATGGCGCGAAGGGGGTCGACGGAAAGCCTCAGAGTGGAAGACTCCCTCAGGCCCACCCCGCCAAAGGCGGCCACCCGCAGAGCTGGATCGGAAACCCACTGAGAGAGGCTACGAGCTCTGCGCCCATCCGAGGCCACCAGGACCGGATCGAAGCTCTGCCCCAAGGCCTCCGCCAGGGCCATCTGCTGCGGCCAGTCTGCCGGCGACTCGGTCTGCCAAGCCTGGAGCAGAGCCAACCAAGGGGCATCCCCAGAAGGGGCCTCACCGATCCACATCATGCGAACCCGAGCTGTGGGCCCCACCCGCTGCGACCAAGCGTCAGGCACAGGCAAGGGCGCCGCTGAGTCACACACCAAGACCCGGGCCACCGGCTCCCGAACCTCGGCCACCGGACGCCAGGCATAGTGCTCTCGCGCGTCCATCTCCGCACCCAGAGACAGCACGAGCTGCGCCTGACTGCTCTCCGCGTGCAGACGGGCACCACCCAGCGCCGCCAACAAGGGCGCCAAGGCCCCCAGGAGCTCATCTGAGGCAGCCTGACTGCCACCACCATTCCACAGCGCCACAACGCGCTCCAGCGTCCATCCAGCGGCATCCAGAGGGCGCTCGGCGAGGGACCGACCCGCTGGGCCCCACTCAGGCGGCAGAGCGGCGTGAACCTGTACCTGCCCATCGTCCAGGCGCTCAAAGCGTGGCCGGGCTTGGCTGCCGAGCAGTCCGGCGCAGAGGGACCGGCTCCAGGCTGGCTCAGCGGGACAGGCCAGAACCAGACGCCAGAGCTCCGCCTGCACCACCCGGGTCAGAGTGCCCAGCCACTCCAGCTGCTCGGGGTCCACTTGGGCCTGAACACTCAAGCGCGCGCTCACTCCGTCAAAGGGCAAACTCAAACCCGTGAGCACCTGGGCCCGCTCCCCTTGCGAGATGCACAAAGGAACCTGGCCCGGGCCACCCCAAGGCGGCCGAGGTCCTTCGCCGTGGGCAGTGAGCTCCAGGGTGCCCCGCAAGCCCAGCTCGTCGACCGCAAAGGAGACGCTGCTCCCAGAGCCATCGCGCACCTGCACCCGGCTCACGAACACGACATCCGCCGCCGAGCTCAAGCGCTGGATGCGTAGTGCAGGAATGGACGCCAGCAGAGAGCGCAGCTCAGGCTCTTCCAGAATCAGCACGGAGAAGGGAAAGACGGCCGGGTCCGCGACCGAGGCCAGCCGCTCCCGGTCCAAGGGATCCATCCAGAACACCGGTACCTCTGGGGCCTCCTCCAGGGTGCTCAGCGACACGCTTCCTACGGGCCCCAGGCAGGGCAAGGTGTCCCCGAGCGGGGCCATGGCAGGTGGCTCGCCCATGTCCTCGTCCGTGTCCTCGTCTTCTGGCGCTGCGGGGATGGGGATCTGCTTGGCGGCCAAACCGTAGGCCTCCTGCGCAAAGAGCCGGGCCTCTTCTTGAAGCACCCGCAGCATTCGCGTCAGGCGTGCATCGCGAACGATGTCCGCTTGGTCTGCGGTCTTACGCAGGCGGTCATCGGCCACCACGCCGTAGAACACGCCGCGCAATCCACTGCTCATGGGCACGGTGCCCAACTCAGAGAGCTCCAGCTGCACGATGATGCAGCCACCGATGACCACATCAAAGCGCGCCGTGGCCCCTGGACGGTCGTCCAACGCCAGGACCCCGCGCACGCCGTCCCGGTCAAAGAAGTGCTGCTTGTGAATGCCGAAGAGCTTGACCTCGCGCTTGGCCGTGTAGCCAAAAGGGGCCTTGCCGTTGATGATGATGGGCACCGGGGTGTGGCTGCAAGCGATGGCCACCAGCTTCTCCTCCTCCGTGACCGCTGGTGCGCGCTTGAGGCTCTCCCAAAAGCTCAGGTCCCGCTCCATGAGCATGTAGGTGCCGGAGATGGGTTCGGCGGGCTGGCCGATCTCTCCATTGCCTTTGGTGTCCAGCTCCAGACGAACGGCTCGCTCCCCGTCACCGGACTCCATACGGATGACCCGCGGCTTGCGCTGAAGCAGAGCGTTGATGCCAATGGCGAGCTGGACCAAGTGCCGCAGCTTGGGGTCGCCACGGTCTGCAAAGAGGTAGTCCAAGATGGACTGCAGCTCTTGTTCTTGTATCAGCCGACCACCGATAAACGCGACCAGAATCGTCTCGGGTTTGATGTCGATGGCGATGAAGCTCGCTCCCGCGAGCACCGCCGCCTGCACCAGCTCCAAGATGTATTGGGTCTCATTTCGCAGGGCGTAGGCCCGCTGCTTCTCGACCGCCTTCTCACGGGAGAGGGTGAAGCGCCGCCGCTCCACATAGGCCCCCGGCTTGCGGGAGCGCTCCAGCAAGGCCTCGAGGGAACTCACAGGCCCTCCTGTCCGGCCGAGTGGGCGTTCTGTAGCAGGCTCTGGTACACGCTCTCAAGCTCCAAGGCGTCCTCGTGCAAGATGAGCTGAGCCAGGCCAAAGGAGGAGACATCCAAGGCCTCGGCGCCTGCTGTGACCAGCAGACGCACGCTGGGGTGGTAGCGGTTGAGCAGCACCACTCTGCGGCGCAAGAAGGTCGGTATCTGTAACCACCGGCTCTCGGGTCGCTGGAAGACCTCTCCGTCCCCGGGCCCCTCCAGAGCGATGGGACCGCCCGCCCCTGCCGCGGGACCTCCAAAGTCCCCAATGAGCAGCTGAACCCGCCGGCCCAGAGTCTGATCCAACAGCCGCCGAAGCTGTCCAAAGACCAAGCGCTCCCGGTCGTCCAGCATGCCCTCGCGGGTGGGGTCCGGAATCAGGTAGAGCTCCTGAACGGGAATGAGCACCCGAGGTGTGGCCCAAGGCGCCCACAGAGGCTTCTGCCACGCGGCCTCCAACAAGCCGTGTGTGGCCGGCCCACCGCTCACACGGTGTACGCCCAGTGCATCGAGGGCCTCGCACAGACGCAGATCTCCACCCTCCAAGAGCACAGCACCTTGGTGGCCCTCCTGTCTCTCGATCTGGGCCATGCTCAAGGGCTTGCTTTGGTGGTCCAGAAACAGCAGCTCCTTGCGCTTGGAGGCGAACCACTTCTGTCCCCCCGGAACACGCACTTCCTGCGTCAACGCCCGGTGCAGAGCCTCAAGGTCCTCGCCCCTCTCCGCTGCCGCCCGCGTGACCTGAACCAAAGACTCCCGAAGCTCGTCCGCTGCGGTGACCAGGACACGCATGGCCTGACTCCACTCCCCGTCCTGGATGACGTTGTCTCGCGTCAGAGTGTGCTCCAGCGCATCACACTTGAGCTTGAAGGAGAGGTGTCGCAGGCGCGGCGCGTGGCCTCCGAGCACCTCGGGGTTGTTGACCGAGAGCAAGGTCAGGCCACCGTTGTAGAAGGCGTAGCGTGGCGCCTGCCCTGTACCGACAATCACGCTCACCCGCCCCTGGTCCAAGCGCTTGTCCAAGAGCGCACCCTTGAGCTCCAAGGGCGTATTGACTTGCTCCGGGCCGGTGCTGCGGCCGCTCGAGAACGCCGCGAAGGGGTCCGCTGCGTCTTCCTCCTCCACCTCCTGGGTGCGGTCCCAGAAGGTCACTGGCGTGTCGCTGTGCTCACACCACCAGCCCAGAATCCACCGACAGTCCCGCACGTAGGCTGGCACCTGTCCGGGGTTCATGCGCTTGAAGAGGATGATGCGCGTGCCCGTGATGGCCTGGTCCAGGGGCCCCACTTGGAAGCTGCGGTCCGCGTGGAAGAGCACCTCCCACGCCTCGCCATGGCGTCCGGTTTGGAGCAGCACCGCTTGAGGCTGGATGGCGAAGATGCTCGTAAAGCCGATGCCGAACTTGCCGATCTTGGTCAGGTCGTCCTCTTTGGAGGAGGAGAAGAGGCGGGTCAGGTGCTCATCGATGATGCGGCGGTCCATGCCCTCGCCGGAGTCGTCGACGTGGATCTCCAGGACTCCTTGCTTCTCACCCGGCTTGGGCTGCTCGTAGGCGAGCCAGATCGCGACCCGCGGGGAGCCGGCGTCGATGCTGTTCTGGACCAGCTCTCGCAAGAAGTCCAGGGGGCGCGCGAACTGGTTCACAAGGTTGGACAGCGCCTGGTCGGCCAGGCTCTCCGCGAAGTCCTTCACCCGTGCTCCTGCGCTTCCAAGAGGTGTTCTACGGCCCGATGTTCCACGTGGAACACTGCAGCGGGGAACACCGCCCGGAACATTCTACGCGCGAGCTGCATGGGTCATTGCGACCAACGCAAGACCGATCAGTCCTGGGTCATGATCAGGCCACCGCAGCGGCCGCAGAGAATCTCGTCATCTCCAAGGGCGTTGCTGCAGCTCGAACACCGGCTGGTGCGAAGGGTCCAACCACCCAAGCCGCCGAGGATCGCGCCGAAGGGGGCCAGGATCAGCAGCTGAGGATTTCCACTGGCGGCAAACCCGATAAGCGCGCCACCAAGCCCTGCCGCAAAACCAGCGGCCAACCCCGGAAATGCCCGATGCTTCTGAACCCGATGAACCGGCGAGGCGCCCTTGGTCGGCACGGGCAACAAGCCCACCTCTTCCGTCTCTTCCCGGGTGAGCACCAGCTCCATCAGGGCGCGCTTGCCCTTGCCCATGAAGTGCTGCCGGGCGGTCTCTATCGCCTCGCCCTGCTCGGAGGTCAGCGAGTCGAGCAAGGCCCGCAGCTGTCGGCGGGGGAGCTCTCGGGTGGCCAGGACGGCGCCCAGGACGAAGGCCCTCTCGCTCAAGGTCAGTGACCCCAAGGAGGTGGAGGGCTTGCCCGTCGGGGCATCGTCCAGGGTCAACAGGCCCAAGCCCAGGTAGATGGCCGTGAGCTCGGTGAGGATCTCTTCCAGGTCGGCATCTGGCACGCTCATGCCGTGGAAGGCGCGCCACGCGTGGGTGACTTGGTGGGCCAGGGCGCCAGGGGTTGCCCCAAAGCCGCGACGATCGGCGCCGAAGCGGGCCCGTGTCCCCTCAATTCCGATGAACCAGGTTCCCTGGTGACGGTAGGCCGTCGCGGTGCCTTCCTGACCGGGCAGCAGGCCGGGCGCTTGCACACGGAGCTCCACCTTGAGCTGCCCCAGGCCTACGTGCTGCATGAGCCCAGCGACCGCTCCCGCCAGTCCATCGGCGTCTTGGCTGCGGTCGTTGATCGCGCCAGCAACAGCCATCGGGGCCTTGAGCAAGCGCTCGCGACCGTGCTCGGACTGCAGGGCATCCAGCTGCTCGAGCAACCAGTGCTGACGGGGAGGTGGGGGAAGGGGTGTTGCCATCTCTTGTATTCTAGCCCGAGGACAGAAGACTTGCACCGAGTTCAAGACTTGCTTGGTCTATTGGACACCTCAGGGCACCCAGGGCGTCCCCGGGATCCACGATTCGGGCAGGCCCTCGGAAGCTTGAGGCGAACACACGCTGTAGAGCGCCACCCGCTCATATGGCTCATTGGACCAAGTCCATGGCGCATAGGTCTCCACAGGGGGATCGCCCGCCACCACATGGGCGTGCAGATTGGCCGCCCCAAGGGCGCTGTGTACCCGGGGTCCTGGCCAGCGGTCGGGCAGCGACAGGCTTCTCTCCCGCTGCAGGCAGGTCTGGGGATCCGGGGACTGGGGCCAAGGGTTCTCGGCCACCGCCAAGCGGCCCATGGGCACACTGTCCTCGTTTAGGGGCGTCCATCCTTGGGCCTGCATGTGGTGCTGCCAGCCCCAGTGGCCGGAGACCGAGCCCGGGCCAGGGCCGATCCACTCCGCCGCCTCCTGCTGTGCCAAGGCCAGGTTCTGGTCGTCCACAGACAAGAGCAGCGCCAGGATCGCCTGCAGCGCGACCGTCGCCCCAAGCACACCTCTGTTGGGCCGAAGACGCAGCGCGGCGATCACCAGGGCAGGCAGGAAGGGCAGCCAGTAGCGGGTGGCCGAAAAACGCAGGGAGAGCAGGAAGAGCAAGCCTCCCAGCCCCCAAGCCATCAGCCAGCGATCCACACCCTTCTTCGCGGACAGGGCTGCGATGACTCCCCCGCCCGAGGCCACGCTGAGCACGGTCATCACCGCACCGATTCCGCTCAGGCTGGAGATCCATACCCCCACGCCACCCAGAGCAGCCCCAAGTACCGCACCCACCAGCCCCCGCCTCCCACTCAAGAAGGGCAAGAGACCAGCTCCACCGAGCATGGCCAGACTGGCGATGCCCTTGCGCAGGACATCCCGGGGCGTGTTGGCGATGCTCTGGAAGCGCGTCATGGCCAGCAGGTGAACGTCGCCGTAGGCATGCAGGTCGTGGGCCACCAGGGCCAAGAGGGGCACAAAGCCAGCCAGGGCTTGAGGCAAACGCTTCTTGGACCAACCGGCCCAGAGCAACAGGGGCAACAGGGTGAGCCCGGAGTAGCGAAAGAGCACCGCGCAGCCAGTCAGCAGGCCAAAGCCCCATGCAGCCCGTGGACCCAAGGCCCAGAATCCCCCCAGACCGGCCACAGCGCACGCCAGCAGGGGCAAGTCCGGCGTGAGGGACTGAGAGGCCAGCAGGACCACTGGAGAGCTTCCCAGGAGCAACATCGCGGCCGTTCTCTGGTCGGCCAAGGCCTTGCCCAGCGTTCCAGCCCCCCAGAGGGCCAAGAGCAGCCACGGCAGCATCCAGAGGTGCTGGGCCCAGACAGGGGCGTCCACGACCGGAGCCAGCCACCAGCCGATGCCCGGGGGATTGCTCAGCACCTGGAAGGCCGGCTCCAGGGTGCCCTGCCAGTTCACCGGGATCTCATGGGGCCGCCAGGCGTCCAGGCGGGCGCCCTGGGCCAGCATCAGGAAGTTGGCGTCGTCGACGTGCACCGGCTTGGCCAAGAAGGGCAAGGTGAGCCCCAAGCAGAGCAACGCGGCCAGCACGGGCCGAGAGAGGAGCTTTGGCAGGGGCTTAGATGGGGCGGATCGCACGGCTCAATGGTAGCCTGGACCCGCCTTCCGCACTTTTTTTCGCCTGGGTTGGAACCAAAAGCGAAAGCGGACTGTCCAAGAGGGCGTTGCCCTCTTGCCGCTCCCGCGGATCCCGTCGAAAAGGCTCCTTCATGCTCCTGCTGCTCTCCATCGCCTGTGCCAGCCACCAACCGCGCCCCACGGACGCCCTGGACTGGGATCTCCACCCGGAGCTGGTGACGGGCGTGATTCGCGTGGCCCCCGTGATCGTGATCGCCGAGCTGCCCCAAGCCGAGCTGGAAGACGGCGTAGGCGAGCGCCTGGACCCTTGGTTGGCCCAGGGCCGCATCGAGCGCACCCAGGAGCTCGCCGAGCTGCCCTACGCCTACCGGAGCGCCGTGCCCGGGGCCCTCCACCAGGCTCTGCCCAACGACTGGGACGCCCGCTTCATGGACGGCAAGCTGAACATGGCCCAACAGGTGCACCTGAGCAACGCCCTGACCGACCCCAACACCTCCTTGAGCCAGGCCTTCTCCCAGGCGGCACAGGCCATGGGCGGCGATGCCACCCTGTTCACCTGGGTCATTCAAGCCGAGGGCAGCCCCCTGACCAACACCCACATGGTGGGCGAGCTCGTCTGGGCCGAGGGCCTGCCGGTGATGGTCGACCACGTCTCCGAGCCCTACACCGTGCGCGCTGAGCTGGGCTTGGCCCTGGTCGATGCCCACGGACAGGTGCTCTTCCGCTACCAGGACGACTACGCCGGGGTGCTCAGCAAGGAGCACGGCCTGAGCGATCTCTCCCGGGAGTTCGCCAACGCCGCTGTGGCCGACATCGCGCCCCACTGGCTGGGTGAGCCGGTGCTTGGCCCGCCCGAGGTCATGTTCGCCCAGGGTCACTGAGCCTGAAACACAGGCGCCGGCTTCAAGCCGCCCTGTTATCCGCCGCGCATGAACGAGTATGACCTGATCGTCGTCGGTGCTGGCCACGCTGGCTGTGAGGCCGCCTCCGCCGCTGCGCGCATGGGCCGCAGGGTGGCCCTGATCACCTTCTCTCGCGACCACATCGCCCGTCTAAGCTGCAATCCCGCCATCGGCGGACTGGCCAAGGGCTGCTTGGTGCGCGAGCTGGATGCCCTGGGTGGCTGGATGGGCCAGGTGGCCGACGCCACGACCGTGCAGTTCCGCCGCTTGAACACCCGCAAGGGACTGGCCGTGCAGAGCAGCCGAGCCCAAGTGGACACCGATGCCTACCCCAAGCGCATGGCCGAGCGGCTGCTGGCCTTGGAGAAGCTCAGCCTGATCGAAGGCGAGGCCAGCACCCTGATCCTGGAGGATCGCGTGGTGCAAGGTGTGATCTTGGCCAACGGAGAGAAGGTCCACGCCCCCAAGGTCCTGCTGACCACCGGGACCTTCTTGGGCGCCTTGATGCACCGAGGCCAGTCTGCCACCGCCGGCGGCCGCATCGGCGAGCACAGCGCCCAAGACATGGCCCAAGCCCTGGCAGACGCGGGCCTGCGCTTGCAGCGCCTAAAGACCGGCACCCCGCCCCGTCTGAAGCGCGACACCGTGGACTGGGAGAAGACCGAAGAGCAGGAGACGGTCAAGGGCTGCATGAGCTTCACCCCCACCCCACGGGAGCTCCCGCCGGTCATCTGCACCCTGACCTGGACCAGCCCAGAGGCCCACCGGCTCATCTCCGAGAACCTGCACAAGTCGGCGATGTTCAGCGGCAACATCACCGGAACCGGCGCCCGATATTGCCCCTCCGTCGAGGACAAGATCCACCGCTTTCCCCACCGCGAGCGGCACCAGCTCTTCCTGGAGCCCGAGGGCCACCAGAGCGATCGGGTGTACATCAGCGGGCTGTCGACCTCGCTGCCGGAAGAGGTGCAAGCCCAGGTCATCCACAGCATCCCCGGTCTGGAGCGCGCGGAGATCCTTCAGTACGGCTACGCGGTCGAATACGAGGCCGCTGACCCCCGTGATCTGGGCCCGGATCTCCAGCACAAGGGCATCAAGGGCCTGTACCTGGCCGGCCAGGTCAACGGCACCAGCGGCTACGAGGAGGCCGCCGTACAAGGCTTCGTGGCTGGGGTGAGCGCCGCCCAAGACGCACCCTTCATCCTGGGCCGGCACCAGGCCTACATCGGCGTGCTCATCGACGACTTGTGCACCCGCGGGGTGGGCGGTGAGCCCTACCGCATGTTCTCCTCCAGAGCCGAGCACCGGCTCTTGCTGCGCGAGGACAACGCCGACCGGCGACTGCGGGCCATTGGCCGAGACTTGGGTCTCGTTCCGGACGCGGATTGGGAGCGATTCCAAGCCAAACTAATACAGATAGACGGTGCACTAAAAGCACTCAGAGAGCTGTACATCAAGCCGGACGCCCCGACCCGGGCAAAGCTGGCAAAGATCGACACCGAGCTGGCCCGCCCCACCCAAGGAATCGACCTAATGCGGCGCCCAGAGCTGTCCTACGCCCAGCTCTCCAGCGTCTTAGACCTCCCACAGATTGACGAAGAAGCCACCTTTCAGGTGGACACCGACTCCAAATATGCGGGATACATTGAGAGAGAACAAGCACGCGCCAAACGCACAGAACGCTTGGCCCAGCTTCCCCTGGATGGTCTGGACTACGGGTCCATTCATGGTCTCAAGACCGAGGTCATTCAGCGCCTGGAGCGCTACAAGCCCGCCAACCTGCAGTCGGCCTCGCGCCTTCCCGGCATCACGCCAGCCGCCATCCAGGTGCTGGCCTTCCACTTGGGGCGTCAGTTGCACCAGAAAAAGGCGGCCAATGCGGCCAAAGCGTCCTCGGAGCACCAGACATGAGCCCATCCCTGAACATCGACCTTCTCCCAGCCGAGAAAGCCCACATGACCCTGCTGGCCAAGTGGCGAAAGGCCATGGACCTGGTGGGCCCAGGTCCCCTGGAGCCCCACTTTGAGGACGCCGCCCTGGCCATGGGTGCCCTAAGGCCAGAGATGGGCCCTGAGGGCTCTCCAGGGCCCTTGTGGGCCGACCTGGGCAGCGGTGCCGGCTTCCCTGGCGTGGCCTTGGCTGCGAGGCACCCTGGACTCCAGGTGCAGTGGGTCGAGTCTCGCCAGCGCAGGGTGGCCTTCCTCAAGCGGGTGCTCGGCTCCCTCAGCAACGCGAGGATCCACCATGGACGCAGCGAGACCCTGCCCGACGGGGCCTACCAAGGCATCGTCTCCCGGGCCTACAAGCCTCCAGCCGGGGTCTTTGAAGACGCCCGTCGCCTGCTGGCCCCGGGTGGACACGTCGCGCTGATGCGCGCCGAAGACGACGTGGAGGCACCGGCGGATTTCGAGATGTTCCACGTGGAACACTACGCTCTGAGCGACGGCCGCACCCGCTGCCTCTTGCAGCTCCGACGCCTGGACTGAGTGGCCGGCTCAGAGAGCAGAGAGGGGGGCCATCCAGGGGGTCACAGGTGCAGATGTTCCACGTGGAACAGTCCCTGAACCTCAAGGATCCTTGAGAGCACTGCTCTTGCGTTGTCAATAGCTGAGCACTATGGTGGGGCTCCCCCGCGGTGCGCCAGCTCTGGAGCACCCCAATCCCCCGGTGCGCCATGCCCCAGATCATCGCTGTATCGAACCAGAAAGGTGGCGTCGGAAAGACGACCACCACCATCAACCTTGCCGCAGGCCTGGCCATGCAGGGCTACCGCACGCTGGTGGTGGACCTGGATCCCCAGGGAAACGCGACCTCTGGCTTGGGCAACGACCCGCGAGAGGTGGTGCACGGCATCTACGACTTGATGCTGGGCCAAGCCAGCTTCGATGACGTGGTGATGGAGACCGGCGTAGAGCTGCTCGAGCTGCTGCCAGCCGGTCCAAAGCTGGTGGGCGCCGAGGTCGAGCTGACCGGTGCCTTGGCCCGAGAGACCAAGCTGGCCCGCGCCCTGGAGGGTCTGCCTCAGGACATCGATTTCGTGCTGATGGACTGCCCCCCCTCCCTGGGGTTCCTGACCATCAACGCGCTGACCGCCGCCAACTCCGTCCTCATCCCCGTGCAGGCCGAGTACTACGCCCTGGAGGGCCTGGGACAGCTGCTGCGCACCATGTCCGAGGTCAAGCGCGCCCTAAACCCGGGCCTGTGCCGAGAGGGCCTGGTCATCACCATGCACGACTCGCGCAACAACCTCTGTCGCGATGTAGAGAAGCAGCTGCGCGAGGTCTTCTCCGGTGAGGTCTTCGAGGCGGTGATTCCTCGAAACGTGCGCCTGGGCGAGGCCCCGAGCTTCGGGCTGCCCATCCTGGCCTACGCCCCCAACTGCCGCGGCGCCCAAGCCTACGCAGCCCTTGCCGACGAGCTGCTCGACGGCCACGTCCTCCCCGAAAGCTCCCAGGAGATCGCATGACCCGCCGCTCATCCCTCGGCCGCGGCCTCGCCGCCCTGATCCCCGACGACGTGATGGAGGCCAAGCCTCAGATCGGCACCCGGAACAGGGTGCTGGAGGTGCCGCTGGCGGAGATCCAGCCCAACCCGGAGCAGCCGCGTACCCACTTCGATCCCCAGGCCCTCACGGACCTCAAGAACAGCATCCAAGTACACGGCATCATCCAGCCCATCTTGGTGCGGTCCAAGCCTGGCGGCGGCTACGTGCTCATCGCCGGTGAGCGTCGACTGCGGGCTGCCGGTCTGGCGGGCCTGGAGACCGTTCCAGCGGTCTTGCGGGCGGACGCCGGGGAAGGGGACGTTCAGCTTGAGCTGGCCTTGGTGGAGAACCTCCAGCGCCAGGATCTGGACGCCGTAGAGGCCGCGCGCGGCTACCGTCGCCTACAGCAGGACTACGGCTACACCCAGGAGCAGGTGGCCAACAAGGTGGGCAAGGAGCGCGCGACGGTGGCCAACGCCCTGCGCTTGCTGCGCCTGCCAGACTCGGTGCTGAACCTGCTTCGCGAGGGCCGCATCACAGCGGGCCACGCCAAGGCCCTGTTGAGCGTAGAAGACAGCGGCATGCTCAAGGCCATCGTGGCTCAGATCCTGAACAAGGATCTGAGCGTTCGCGCCACCGAAGCCTTGGTGCGCAGCCAAGTCAAGGCCAAGGGCAAGCCAAAGGCCGGCGCCAAGAAGGCCGACAAGGCCCTGCGCTACGTCTCCGATCTGCTCTCCCGAAGCCTGAGCACCGCGGTGGACATCAAGCCAAAGGCCAGGGGAGGGGGCGGGAAAATCGTGATCGATTACAGCTCCCCTGATGAGCTGGAGCGGCTTATCGAGGCGCTGCGAGCCAGCGACTAGAGCCACAGCCCCACAGGGAGCGCGACGATGTCCAAGAGAGACGAAGAAGACATCCTGGTGATCGGAGTCGCCGGTGGCACCGCCTCAGGCAAGACCACCATCGCCAAGCGGCTGCAGGAATACTTGGGTCCGGACAAGTGCCTGCTGCTCTCTCACGACCGCTACTACTACAACGTCCAGGACCCTGAGTCCTTCAACTACGACCACCCGGACGCCCTGGACACCTCCCTGCTCGCGCAGAACATCGCTGCGCTGCGCATCGGTGAAGCGGCGGCCCTTCCTGACTACGACTTTCCAACCCACACCCGCAAGCCTGAGCCGGAGTGGGTGCTTCCTCGCCCGGTGATCCTGGTCGAGGGCATCCTGGTCTTGGAGAACGAAGAGCTGCGGGACCTGATGGACATCAAGGTCTGGGTGGACTGCCCGGACGACCTGCGCCTGACCCGTCGCATCCGCCGGGATGTGGCCAAGCGCGGCCGAAACCTGGAGGGGGTCCTGAACCGTTGGTTGAGCACGGTGCGTCCCATGCACCAGCGCTTCGTCGTGCCCAGCGCCAGCTTCGCAGACCTGGAGCTGGTGGGCGTCGGACTGCTGGAGCCTCTGGTCCAGAGCGTGGTGGCCTCGATCGAGCGCAAGCGTTTCGAGCTGTCCGAACAGGACAAGACAGCCGAGTGGGACGGAGGAGGGGAGACCTACTCCGGGGTGCTCACCGACCCCGAAGAGCAGATCTAACTACTCGCCGCCGTAGCGCCGTTTTACGCTGTCCTGCTTGCCGCCGGAGACGTCCAGACTCAAGGGCCAGACGTCCTTGTAGCCGCTGGGGTCCTTGACCACGATGCGGGCCTTGTAAGTGCCACCCTGCGCATCCTGAGTGGCCTGGTAGCTGAGCTGACCGGTCTTGGGGTTCACGCTCATGCCTGGAGGGCCACCGGTGAGCGACCAGGTCAGCTCATCGCCGTCGGCGTCCTCTGCTGCGACCACAAAGCCTTCGATCTGCCTAAAGTCACGCTGATCGACGGTGAACTCAGGAGGGGAGTTGTCCACCTTGACCGAGGCTGTCTCCAGGGTGCGGCGCGTAGACCCGTCGCTGATCTCCACCTTGGCCTGGATTCGGTCGGAGGCCTTGAACCAGACCGGATCCAGGCTGCGTCCGGTGGCCCCGGGAATCACGGTGCCGTTGACCAGCCACACAATGGCGACCACGGTGCCCTCGATGCTCAGGGAGACCGGCGCCTTCTTTGTGATGGGGCTGCTCAGGGTCGCGGTGCCGTCCACCGAATCGGCGGGCACCTCACGCACCTTGGCTGTGGTGGCCACAGGCGCCGAGAAGGCGGCCGTGTCCATCGTGTTCGGTGTAGAAGGAGGACCAGGGGGGCCATCGGGGTAGCCGCAAGCGAGCAGGAACAAGAACATGCCCCAAGTGTAGCGCGTCAAGACGCCCAGCTAGGCCCTGAGCCCTCTCAGCCGCCTGCCGCAAGGGTTCGCTTGGCAACGAAGAGCAACTCAGCGACAGGGAGCTCCTGAAGCCCACAGCCACGCAGCGCCCGCCGGTAGCCCGTCTCGTTGAGCTCGGCGGGCACCCAGCGGTGTTGGTCATCCGCCATATCGACCAGCGTCTCACTCACACGGACCACACAGGCCACTCGGCCCAGCTCCCCTTGCAGGGCCAAGCTGTGGTGGGCAACCAGCACATCGCGCACCGGCTCCGGCAGGTGCCAAGAGCGGGCGAGCAAGGCCACAGCGTCCGTGTGCAAGGCCTCCAGAACGGGCTGACTGCCGCTGCGCTCCATGGGCAAACCCTGCTCCGCGATGAGCCCCAAGACGGCGAGTTTGCCAACGTCCGAGAGCAAGCCGGTCAGAAAGGCCTCTTCGGGATCGACCCCCGATTGCGGGAGCTGGGCCACGGCGCGGGCGACATGTCCCATGGCCACGCAACGCTTCTGCACTTGGTTGGCTTGCTTCTGCCAACGCCCTGCAGGGAAGGGGACTGCCTTGATCGCAGCCTCCATCACCACAGCGCGCATGCCCCGCATGCCCAAGCGCCCCAAGGCCTCGCGAACGCTGCGAGGCTCCCAACGCCGCGCATACGCAGGAGACTGGGCGACACGCAGAACAGAGGCCGCCAAGAGTGGATCCTGCTCCAAAACATGTGCCAGCCGGGAGAGATCCACATTGGTCTGCCTGGACAGCCGCATCACGTCCATGGCGGCCCTGGGCAACATGGGCGGGGTGTAGTTGGGGTCGGACAGAGAGGCCCGCAGGTCCAAGAGCGTCTGAACCATGGTCTCTCTGATGGCGTAGGCCACGGACATCTCTCTCTCCCGATCAGTGTGTTGGGAAGATCGGCGATTCGGGCCGCAGGCTTGAGAGAGGGCGACCTGTTGACCCAAGACCTGTAGACTCGGACCATGCCCCTGTTTTCCCGACACGACGGCAAGCTCGTCGAGGATGTGCCCCGAACACGGGCGATCATGCCCTTCATCATGGAGACCACCGGCGAGTCCGTGGTCTTCTTCGAGCAAGAGCTGGATCTGAGCCTCACCTTGCCCTGGCTCAAAGAGACCGGCGAGCGCTTGGGTCACCGCCTCAGCCTCTTCCCCCTGCTCATGCTGGCCATCTCCGAGACTCTGCACGAGCGGCCGCGCCTGAACCGCTTCGTGAGCGGCCAGCGTCTCTACCAACGAGACGAGGTTCAGATCTCCTTTGCGGCCAAAAAGTCCCTGGACGACGATCACCCCTTCAGCACCGTCAAGCGCACCTTTCCCCAGGGCCAGTCCATCTCCGAGGCGGTGACCTTGCTCCGAGGAGACATCCGAGCGGCCCGAGGCAGCGAGCTCTCGCCCATCGACAAAGAGCTGCGCATCTTCTTGGCCTTGCCCAGGCCCCTGTTGGCCATGGCCACTCGCCTGCTGAAGTGGCTGGACTTCCACAACATGGCGCCAGCGGCCCTGCTCGCCGACGACCCCATGTACTGCTCGGTCTTTGTCGCCAACCTCGGAAGCGTGAAGCTGGATGCCGCTTACCACCACCTCTACGAGTACGGGAACTGTCCCTTGTTTTGCGTGGTCGGCAAGACCCATCAGGCCCTCCGAGTCGTGGACGGCGCGCCCGTGGTCCGGGACATCGCCGTGCTGAAGTGGACCCTGGACGAGCGGGTAGAGGACGGCCTGTACTGCACCTCCAGCTTGGAGCTGCTGCGAGAGCGCATGGAGAACCCTGCTTCCTGGTTGGCCCCATGAGCGGCGCGGTGAAGACCGGCGATCCCCTTGAGCGACGCGTCCACCTCTGCACGACGCCCTCCCCAGTGTCCTCCTTGGAAGCCCTTCGGCCCGGGCTGTGGCTCAAGGACGACGGCGGCTTGAGCCCCCTCTACGGTGGCAACAAGGTGCGTAAGCTGGAGTTCTTGCTCCACGAGGCCCCCCCAGAGCTGACGACCATCGGCGCCAGCGGCTCCAACCATGTCCTGGCCACGGTGCTGCACGCTCAAGCCATGGGCCACAAGGTGCACGCCCTGGCCGTTCCCCGGATCTGGGCCCCCCTGCCTGCCACCTCCTTGCGCGTGACCCTCAAGAACGCCGCCAGCCTTCGCCTGATGGCCGGCCTGCCCGAGGCGAAGGCCGCTCTGATGGCCGCGCCAAAGGGCAGCGTCATTCCAGCTGGAGGCAGCAGCCGCTTTGGCAGCCTGGGGTTCGTGCGCGCCGGCCTGGAGCTGGCCGAGCAGGTCAGGGAGGGCCTGCTGCCGGAGCCCAAGCGCATCGCCATCGCACTGGGCACCGGGGGCTCAGCGCTGGGGCTCGCCTTGGGCTGTCGCATGGGCGGACTGAGCACCCAGGTTCACGGCGTGCGTGTGGTCCCCGAGAGCTGGCTGAGTCTGCGGCGCCTCAAGCGCTTGGCCAAAGAGATCTCCGAGCTGGTGGGGGAGGAGCCTGCCTCCATTCAAGTCGTTGATACACGCCTGGGCCCCGACTACGGCTGGCCAGGGCCAGGCACCTTGGAGACCCTCGCCCGCGCCCGAGGCCACGTGAAGGTGGAAGGGACCTACACGGCCAAGACCTTGGCGGAGGCCTTGGACTGGCGCGATGGCCCAGACCTGTACTGGAGCACCCTGAACGCCCGCCCCCTGTTGGGCCTGCTGGCCGGCGCCCCCCAAGTTGAGCGCAGCCCCTGGTTCACCTGACCGGCGCTCTTCTTGAAGCAGGTCTCTCAGAGACCCTCGGGCAGCAAATCCTGGACCCGGGCCAGCTCCAGATCCACCATGCGCCCGTGGGCGTGAATGGGCAGGCGCGCCAGCGCTGCGGAGTGCTCTGGGCTGCGACCCCGGCGCAAGGTCAGCACCCCCAAACGCAGCGCGGCGGCCAAGCTACGGGCCTGAGAGATGCTTGGGCAGGAGGCTCGAACGCGCAGGCGCAGGCCCTGCTCCTCTGGGGTCAGGGACAAGCCCAGGGCCTCCACTTGAATCTCACCGGCTGCCAGGGCCGGTGAGATTTGCGCCAAAGCGACGCGCAGGCGTCGTGCGTCGGCACTTGGGGCACGGGCCAGGCGGCGATCGATGTGGTTCAGGGCCCGCTCCAAGTCCACCAGGTAGAGCCACAGTGCCCCTTCCGGCACCATGCCCTGGCCCGTGAGCGGCGGCAACAGGGGAACACGCTCGCGGGTGTGCTGCAGCGCGCTGCGGTCCCCCAAGAGCAAGGATCCTTCTTCCTCCCCAATGAGCTGCCGTTTGTGACCGGGCCCCACCGACCAGGTCAGGTGCCCCGGCTGAGCGGGCAGAGCGTCGGGGCGCTCCCAGTCCTGAACCTGACCCTTCAAGCTCAGAAAGCAGCCCTTGGACCAGCAGGCCAGCTCGGCTTGTGACCCCTCGGGGGTGAGCTGGGCGTCCTCCAGAGCCATCTCCAGCGCCACCGAAACCGGCTCCAACAGCGCATCCTGGGCCAGGGCCTCGCGCTCCAGACCCGCGACCAAGGTGACGGTCTCCGGCAGACGCAGGTCCACCTGCTGCGCCTCGAAGAGGGGCATTCCACCGTTACACGCCAGCAGAGTCCACAAGATGGAAGGAGAGTGACCCGGCGAGGGCGTAGGAGCAAGGTGGCCGATCCTTGAGGACTCACCTGATGAAAACTCTTGACATGTCCAGAGAAGCGTGTTCATTTGGCGATCCCCCCCCTCTCCCTCCCCCGCCCGGCTAGACGAACATGACCGCCCTGGATCCCATTCCTTTTGACGAGGCACCCCGCGGTACCGGCACCCCTCACGGCGTGAAGGGCATCGCATCTGTGCTCGACTCTCACGGCGTAGATGCCAGCTCCGACCTCTACGACGAGGCGGTTGTTCTGGCGCGACAGGGACACCTGGGACGCGCACGGGACCGCCTGCGCATGCTGCTCTGCTTGGACCCCCACGACGCCGCCGCGCACCTCCTGTTGGCGAAGGTTTTTGGCTCCCAGCAGCGCTGGAGCGACGCCATCAAGGAGCTCGACGGCGCCCAGGCTTGCGGCATGCGG
The DNA here is from genome assembly GCA_913060515.1 of uncultured Pseudomonadota bacterium. Lineage (GTDB taxonomy): Bacteria > Myxococcota_A > UBA796 > UBA796 > CAJQPC01 > CAJQPC01. The sequence goes on from CAJXRZ010000064.1 coordinate 18,378, forward strand.
GTGGATCCCACCCTGCGCGGCCGCTTCGAGGCCGCACGCGATGCCTCACGCGACGACGCTGCCCGCAGCGAGCGCATCACTGCCCGCACCGCCGGCGAGGTCAAAGCCCTGCGAGAGGAAGCCCGCCGTCTTCGGGCCGAGAACACCCGCCTGGAGCGCATCGCCAAGGAGGAGACCGACAAGGCCCGCCTCTGGATGAGCGCCACCACCGTGGCGGCCTTCATCGGCCTCTTCGGCCTGGGCATGACCTTGGCCTTTGGCGGCGACAGCGCTCCAGAGACCCCTGAGCTGAGCCCCGAGCTCGACACCCCCGTGGTCATCGCACCCGACGCCCTCGGGCCCGATGCTCAGGTCACTCCTGGCGCCGACCCGGTGCTCACCCCTCCTACTCCAGCAGCCCCAACCGGCGCACGCACCTACACGGTGCGCTCCGGTGACTCCTTGGCCGGCATCTCCGGCAAGGTCTACGGGACCGAAGCACGCTGGAAGGAGCTCCAAGACGCCAACCCAAGCCTGAACGGCGGCATCGCGCTGCAGCCGGGCATGGAGCTGGTGGTCCCTTAGTTTTTAGACGTTTGTGGAGGTGCGGAGCGGTGAGCGCTCCCCTCCCCCCGGCAGATACCCCGTGCCAGGGCCTGCTGTGGTGCCCAGAAGCCGGCCTGGGAAACCAGGCCGGCTCTATGCTCTATCTCTGTCGGCCCCCAACGACAGACAGCCAAGGCTGTCAGCTTTCGGCGGCTCTCTAGCACCGACAGCCATTGCTGAGTGCTCTCGCACCCCTCAGGCTCCACAATCGTTGGAGTCCCAGGCCTCCACCTGTACGCGCTGCCAGGCACTGCCGTCGTAGAACTGGAAGATGTGGAAAGAGTTGAACCCACAGTCCGCTACGAGTGCGGCGCGCAAGAAGGCTCGGTCCACACCATCTGCAGACCAACGTAGGGAGACCACATTCGAGGGCATCTCATCGCTGGAATACAGCAGCTTCCGCTCAGCCTTCCCGGCCACTGCAGCCAAGGCTTTGCCGCCATGGCTCTCGTCCACGAGCAGCACAAAGCGCAGCTGAGGCAGGCTCTCGGGGGACTGGCTGGCCACACACTGCTTCAGGCGCTCCTGGACCTTTGGAGTCACCTTGGCGTGAAGCTGTCCGCTGCCCGGCATGTAGGCGATCTGGCTCACGCTGGTGGGCAAGAACTCTCCGGTGCAGGGATCCAAGACCGCACCGGGCAGGTCTCGGTCAAAGCGGGCCTGGCTCAGGTCTTCGCTGAGCTGAAACTGGCCTCCTGGAAAGCCACCCTGGGAGACGCCCAAACTCTGGTGCAGCTCGTAGGAAGAGACGAGCAGTCCCTCCTCCTGAACCAAGACCTGAAGCAGGTGCACATCGGCCGGAGGCACACTGGCGGCTCGCAGCTCCTTGGAGCCAAAGACCTGACCCAGAGCTTGGTAGCCCTCGCTGCTGGGGAGCTGCCGCTGCGTATTGGGGCTGTGGGCCTCAACAGTGGGCCGGAAGAGCGGGCTCGCGTTGAGCACCGCGGCCGAGCTGTGGCTGCGGTAGGCGCTCTCTGGAGCCAACGCGAGAGTCCAAGTGGCGAAGCGCACGTTGATGTTCTCGCTGTCGGTGCGCTCAAAGCCCCCCAGGGACACCTGGGTCTCGGTCGGACGCAGGCTGACGCAGTAGTCATCCCAGAAGGGTCGGGCGTAGTAGGACGGCACACCCGCTCGCTCATTGGCCTGCAGAGCCCTCTTCATTTCAGGGCCGCCATAGCCTTCGGGCCCTGGTGGACCCGCTTGGCAGAACGTCTGAACGAAGTCCTTGCTCGAGGCGAGACGGGCCGGCGCCGCCTCGGCCACAAGCTTGGAGGACACAAAGCCCCTCTGGTCCGCCATGCGCACCAACTCCCAGTCGCCAGGCGTCTCCTGCAGCTGCACACAGCTTCCCCAGGGCAACGCGGCCACCACCTCGGCCTGCTTGGAGGGCCCCGCACGCAGGAAGACCTGGTCTCCCGTCACGTAGCGGGCGTTCTCTGATTTCTCACAGGCCTCCACCGAGAGTAGATCCGCGGCCTTGGCCGGCCAGTGCTCGCTCAGGTCCACCGACAGCGCTGCTCTCTTGCCATCCCAGTCCAGCAGGTAGACCACGGCCGCGCTGTGCTCTTGGACCAAGACCACCCGCTCCACGGTGTCCGCTCGGACCACTATGCTGCGCTCCGAAAGCTTTCGGGGCCCCTTGGACTCCATCGCGAAGACCTGCACCCGCAGATGGCCGTCGTCGAAGACACCCGTGTGCGCGACGACCATGAGCGCGCCATCGGGGGTCAGCTGTGGAATCCCGGCGGCCACCTCCAGCGCTCCGCTCTCCGGGTGCACCATCACCACCCCGCCCTGCTCCCCATACCAGGCCGCGTAGCCCACATAGAGCCCAACTTCCGGCACCCACAGCATGCCGTGGAAGGAGCGGTGCATCTCCTCGTAGTGCTTCCAGCTGCCATCGTTGAGCCGCAGCTCCACCGTCTGGGTCCACTCACCCGGACGGCCAGAGTCCTTCAGCTCCGGGAAGCGCACGCGCTCAGCGCTGGCCTGCTCCAAGGGGCCGCATCCCGGAAAGGGCGTCGCTTCGGTGCGGGTGGTGCAGCGCACCGCCTCAGCCAGGGCCTTGTTGGCCGCCTGGACGTCGCTGGGGCGCACAGTCCCAGCCGCTGAGGAGGCTGCCATCTGCAGAGGACTCTCCGCCTGGGCCGAAGCCCCACAGACCAGGAGAGCCAGGGCGGCGATCGAAGAGAGTCGAAGAGAGAGGGACTGCATGCTTGGGCCTGCTCAGGTGGGATTCACCCGAGCACAAAGCAAGGAGCGGGCCAAGACTGGCAAACCCCCAAAGCTCACCCTGCGACCAGGGCCTCGAGGGCCTTCAAGTCGTCCTCGAGCGGGGCAATCGCTTGCCACCAGGTCTCTGGATCCCGCAGGTCCAAGCCCAGGGTCTCCATGGCCAGGTCCTCACCGCCCTGCCAACCCGTACGGCGAAGCAGCTCGATGTAGTCCTGGTGGGCCTCGGGGCCGCGCTCCATGACCTGGCGGTACACCAGCTGGGCGAAGAGGTAGCCATAGGTGTAGGGGTAGTTGTAGAAGCTGCGGCCACCAATGTAGAAGTGCAGCTTGGCGCACCAGAAGCTGGGGTCGTAGCGCTCCAGGGCCTCGCCGTACCAGCGCTTCTGAATGCCCACAATCTCTTCACGCAGGGCCGCGGGATCCAGCGGACCCTCCCGGCGCATGCGGTAGAGCGCGCGCTCAAAGTCGTAGCGCATCGGGATGTTCATCAGGAAGCTCACGCCGGCCATCAAGCGGGCATCCAGCATCGAGCGCTTGGACTCGTCATCTTTGGCCGCGCGAAGGGCCGCATCCCGCACCAGCGACTCGGCGAAAATGGACGCGGTCTCGGCCAGTGTGGAGGGAATCGCACGCTGGCTGGGGGGCAGGTCCGCGGTCACGTGGTTGTGGTAGGCGTGGCCCAGCTCATGGGCCAAGGTGACCGTGCTGCGGAAGGTGCCGCCGTGGGTCATGAAGATGCGGCTCTGGGCGATGCCAGGTGCAAAAGCACACCAGCCTCCAGGGCGCTTTCCGCCGCGGTCCTCGGCCTCGATCCAGTTCTCGCCAAAGGCGCGCCCGGCGAAGGCCTGAAGGTCTGGATGGTAGGCCCCAAAGTGGGTCATCACAAAGGACTCAGCCTGGGGCCAGTCCTGCTTTGCGGCGGTGCTGGGCAGGGGTGCGGCCAGGTCCTCCCAGGACATCTGCTCCAGGCCCAGCAGCTTGGCCTTGAGCTTGAGGTAGCGCAGCAGAATGGGCTGGGCGCGCCGGGAAGCCTCGAGCATGGCGTCCAGGGAGGCGCGCTCCAAGCGGTTGGCTGCCAGGGTGTCTGCGAGCTCGTCCAGACCTCGCCGGTCATTGATGGTCTGGCGTGCTCCGACGATGTGGGTCAGGGCACGGGCACAGTCGTCTTCTGCCGAAGTCCATGCTTCCTGCAGACCCTCGTAAGCTTGGTCACGCACGGTGGCGTCCTGGCTGCCCAGGCGGTTCTGGGCCTGTCCAGCGCTCAAGGACTCCTCTCCCAGAGTGACGGTCAAGCGGCCGCTGATGCTGTCGTACATGCGGGACCATGCACCGATTCCGTCACGGGACAGCTCGGTGGCCAGAGCCTGCTCGCCCAAGGGCAAGAGCAGGTGGCCTTGGTCGCGCATGCGTCGCAGCTTGGGCAGCTGCTCGGCGATCTCCGGACGCGCGATCAGCGCATCAAAGCCTTCCTGACTGCCGCGCGCGATGGCGTCCTGAACGGGGACCCAGGCTCGGGAGAAGCGGTTCCAGAGGGCCCCGCTGCGGGCAGCCGCGCGCTCCCCGGCCTTGTTCTTCACGTCTTCACAGAAACAGCAGTGCGCAAAAGTGGAGATTTGATGCGCCTTGGCGCTCAGCAGCTCGGCGTCTACCAGCCAAGCTGTCCAATCCGCGATCTGCGCGGGCAGGGCCGGCAGAGCGTCCGCCCGACTCAAGAGATCCTCGACCTTGGCCTCGGTCTCGCTCACGGCGTCCAAGTAGGCAGAACCGTCGGCTCCGCCGCTGAACAGCGGCTCCAGGTCCCAGCGTGGTGCACTCATCGGCAGACTCCCTCAGTGGTGGCGGGCAGTGTACTGCTATCCTTCGGCATGGATCGCCTGTCCCAGATTCGTGCGTTGATCGAAGCCGAGATGGCCGGTCTGCCCACCGAGCGCCATGACCCCAGCCAGGGACTGCCGCTACAAGTGGTCAGCTTCGGCGCAGACGAGGTCACTGCGGCCCTTCAATGCATGCTCTCCACTTGGGTCACGATGGGCCCCAAGGTGCGAGAATTTGAGGCCGAATGGGCTGCTTGGTGCGGGGCCAAGCACGGGGTGATGAGCAACTCAGGCAGCTCGGCCAACCTGCTGATGCTTGCGGCCATGGTCGAGACCGGTCGCTTGCAGCGCGGCGACGAAGTCCTGGTGCCCGCTGTGGCCTGGAGCACCAGCCTGTTTCCCGTTCAGCAGTGCGGACTGGTGCCTGTTCTGGTGGACGTGCATCCCCAGACCTTGTGCATGGACCCGGCCGCCGCCAAGGCCGCGATGGGACCCCGCACAAAGGCAGCCCTGGCCGTTCACATGCTCGGTCAGCCCACTCGGGTCGATGCCCTGCGGGAGCTTGGCCTCGTGGTGCTGGAAGATGCCTGTCCGGCTCCTGGCGCCGAGATCGCTGGATTGGGGCGCGCCGGCTCCATGGGCCACGCTGGCTCCTTCTCCTTCTTCTTCTCCCACCACATCACCACGGTCGAGGGCGGCATCACGGTCACCAACGATCCTGAGCTGGCCGATGCGATGCGCAGCCTACGGGCCCATGGCTGGGTGCGGGAGCGCGAGGACAAAGCGGACTGGGAGCAGAAGCACCCTGAGATCGACCCACGCTTTCTCTTCGTGAGCTCCGGCTGGAACCTGCGCCCCACGGAGATGGCCGGCGCGATGGGCTTGATTCAGCTGCAGCGACTGCCGCCTTGGCTGGAGCGCCGCCGCGAGAACCACCGCCACTGGTGTGAGCTCCTGGCTCCCCTGGCCCCCAAGCTGCGCTGCTTCCCGATGCGAGAAGGGGAGACCCACGCGGCCTTCTCCTTCGCCATGCTTCTGGAAGAAGGAATCGAGCGTGCGCCCGTCATGGCCGCACTGGAGTCCAGCGGCATCGCCACCCGCCCCATCTCAGGCTCCAACCTCGCACGCCAGCCTGCCTTCGAGCGGGTTCCTGGCGCGCGTATTGGGGGCCCCCTTCCTGTTGCTGATGCCGTCCACGAACGCGGCTTCTTTGTCGGCAACAGCCACGCCTTTCACGCAGGACATGGCGCGCTCTTGGCCGCCCGACTGCAGGAGATCCTGGCATGAGCAACAACTCTGAGCGCCGCATCGTCGTCACAGGAGGGGCCGGCTACTACGGCTCTCTGGTGGTCCGTCAGCTCTTGGCCGCTGGCTACCGCGTCCACGTCGTGGACAACCTGATGTACGGCCCCATGTCGCTGATGGAGCTCTTCATCCACGAGCGTTTCTCCTTTACCCGGGGCGATGTGCTGGACACCGAGCTGCTCAAGCGCGAGCTGGATGGTGCCTGGGCCTGTGTTCACCTGGCGGCGCTGGTGGGCTATCCGCTGTGCAAGAAGGAGCCTGAGCGTGCCGTGGCGGTCAACGTGGGCGGCACAAAGTCGGTGCTGGAGGCCTTGGATCCACAGACCAAGCTCATCTACGCCTCCACCGGCAGCAACTACGGAGAGGTGCAAGGCGTCTGCACCGAGGAGACCCCGCTCAACCCCCTGAGTCTCTACGGCGAGACCAAGACCGAGGCCGAATACCTCTGTATGGCCCGCGGCCACGTCAGCTCCTACCGATTCGCCACGGCATTCGGACTCTCGCCGCGGCTGCGCTTGGACTTGATGATCAACGACTTTACCTGGCAGGCCCTGGTTCAGCGCTATCTCTTGGTCTACGAAAAGCACTTTCGCCGGACCTTTATCCACGTCCGCGACATGGCGCGCTGCGTGGAACACACCCTGGAGAACTGGGAGACGATGCAAGGCAACGTCTACAACGTGGGCGATGACTCCATGAACTTCACCAAAGAGGAGATCGTGCGTCTGCTCCAGTCCAAGATCCAGTTTGCCTGCCACTTCGCCGAAGTCGGGAGCGATGCGGACAAGCGCGACTACGAGGTCTCCTACCAGAAGATCCGAGCCACGGGCTTCCGCACCTCCATCAGCATGGAGCAAGGCGTACATGAGATGGTCCGAGGGCTCAGTCTCTTGGAGTTTAGAAAGCCCTACTCCAACGTGTAGAGGAGCCTTGTGTCCCGTGTATTGGTCACCGGCGGTGCCGGGTTTTTGGGGTCCTGGATCGTACGAGGTCTGACTGCCCGCGGCTACACCTGCAGCGTGCCGCGCTCCAAGGAATACGATCTGCGCGAGGCCGCCGCCTGCTCAGACTTGCTCAGCGATTCCAAGCCCGACTGGGTCATCCACGCGGCCGTCAACGGCGGCGGCATCGGCTACATGCGGGCCCACGCCGCAGACGTGATGCACGACAACGTGCTGATGAGCACCCACTTGATGGAGGCCTGCAGGCGGGCCAAGATCGAGCGCTTCGTGGGCGTCTCCAGCGTCTGCGCCTATCCCCGCATCGTGCCCATTCCCATGCGAGAGCCGGACCTTTTCCAAGGCTATCCAGAGCCCAGCAACGCCGGCTACGGGCTCTCCAAGCGCTTGATGATGGAGCACGGACGGGCCCTGCACGAGCAGTACGGCATGCGCTGCGTGTTCCCCATGCCGACCAATCTCTATGGGCCTGGGGACGACTTTGACCCCCGCTCTAGCCACGTCGTGCCTGCACTGATTCGCCGCTGTTTGGAGGCGGTAGACTCCGGCGCCGAGTCCATCACCGCTTGGGGAACGGGCACAGCCACCCGAGAGCTTCTGTATGTGGAGGACTGCGCCCAAGCCGTCATCGCGATGGCCGAGCAGTGGGAGAGCCCGGAGCCGGTGAACATCGGAAACGGCGAGGAGTTCACCATCAAACGCTTGGTACACACCATCGCTGAGCACTGCGCCTTTGAGGGGGAGATCCTCTGGGACATCACCAAGCCGGACGGCCAGCCCCGCAAGTGCTTGGACACCTCGCGGGCCACGGAAGGACTGGGCTGGAGCGCCCAGGTCGACCTGCACGAGGGCTTGAGGCGCACCATCTCTTGGTACCGGGAGAACCGTTGAGGCGTGATCCCCTCACAGGGCCAAGAGCCGAGATCTACGCCCATTTTCGACGCTTTCAGAGTCCCATGTTCACCCTGTGCACCCAAGTACCGGTGGCCTTGCCCAAGAGCGAGTACTTCAGCGGCATTCTCTGGGCCATCCTTCACGCGGCCAACCAAGTGCCCGAGCTGCGGGACCGCATCGTGGTGGACGGACAGGACTGGATCGAGCGCCATCCCCGCGTGGACACCACCTGCACAGTCGCTACAGAGGACGGGGCATTTCTGTTCTGCGAGATCCTCTGGAACCCCGACCGGCAGGCCTTCTTGGACGCTCTTCCAGCGCACATACAGAGCGCCCGCGAGCACGGCAAGCTCTTGCCCAAGGGCCCCCTTCGGGCCGACATGTTGTACCTGAGCTGCCTGCCTTGGAGCACGGTACACAGCGTGCAGCACGCCATGCCTGGCGACCCAGACGACTGCATCCCTCGTATCCTTTGGGGGAAGGTCGACAATGGCCAAGTCGGAGTCTGTGTAACAGCACACCACTCCTTGGTCGACGGCCGACACATCGCACAGTTTTACAAGCACCTACGCTCCGCACTGCGCGAGCACCCCAGCCCAGAGGCGGAGAGAGAATGACTGCAGAGAACACGGCGGAGCGCGTCGCCAAGCGGGCCGACCAGGCCTTTGATGAGACTCTGGAGCAGCTCTGCGCCTACCTGCGTATTCCTGCCATCTCCTGCGATGAAGCCTACTTCGGGGACGTACGCAAGCTGGCCGAGCGCATCCGAGAGGATCTGGAGGCCCTGGGACTGGACAACGCGCGCCTGTTGGAGCTGCCCGAGGCCCTGCCTTGTGTGGCGGCAGAGTGGCTGCACGCCGGTCCCGATGCGCCCACCATCTTGATCTACGGACACTTGGACTTGCAGCCGGTGAACCTGGCCAACTGGCGCACGGACCCACACGAGCCCGTGGTGGTGGACGGACGCCTCTATGGCCGAGGCGCCGCCGATGACATGGGCGGCTGGATCTCCCACTTGGCAGCCCTGAAGGCCTGGAAGCAAGAGACGGGCGGCTTCCCTTGCAACGTGCGCCTGCTCATTGAAGGAGAAGAGGAGATCGGCTCGCCGAACCTCGAGCGCTTCATGGACACCTTCCCCCAAGCCTTCGACTCCGACGTGATGGTGCTCACCGACTGTGAGAACCCCAGCACCAGCGTGCCGGGCCTGACCGTCAGCCTACGCGGCCTGCTGGAGGTGGAGCTGACCTGCAGCTCCCTGCAGGCTGATGGCCACAGCGGACTGTGGGGCGGCATGGTGCCGGACCCCGCCATTGCTCTGATCCAGCTCATCGGGCGCCTGGTGGACGAGGACGGCCGCATGAAGGTGGGCCGCGTAGATGTGGGCCAAGAGTGGGCCAAGGCCAGCTTCGATGTGCCGCTAAACAACGAGGTGATCCGCAAGGGCTCCCACATGCTCGAGGGCGTGGACCCGCTGCCCCTGCGCGGGCGCTCCGCTGCGGAGTGGATGTGGCGCCAGCCTGCCCTCACCGTGGTGGCCACCACCTTGCCCACGCCGGCGGAGAAGAAGAACGCCATCCGCACCCACGCCAGCGCCACCCTCTCCATTCGTGTGGCGCCCGGCATGTCCAGCGAGACCCTCTGGGAGCTGGTGCAGGCGGAGCTGACACGAGATGCCCCCCAGGGTGTGCTCGTGGAAGCCGAACAGCTGCCGGGCCCCGGCGAGGGCTGGCTCTACACCCCAAAGGGCCCCGCCTTCGAGGCAGCAGACCGCGCCTACGTGAAGAGCTGGGGCGCACCGCTGGTCCAGGTCGGCGTGGGAGGCTCCATCCCCTTCGTCGCGCTCTTTGGCCGACGCTTTGGAGACTTGCCCTTGATCCTCAACGGCGTGATGGATCCCCTGACCACCGCGCACGGGCCCAACGAGTCCATGGATCTGGGCATCTTCCGCAAGGCCATCGCCGCCAACGTGTTCCTGCTCGATGAGCTGGCGGCCCTGGGCAAGGCGGGCCTGAAGGCATGATTCTCTGCCTGTCCCTGCTGGCTTGCTTGGAGCGCACCACCGGTGAGCCTGAGCCCTTGGATCCGCGCTTTACAGCCGGCGCCACAGAGAGCGGCGGCCAGGTGGTGACCCACGACCCAGAGGCCGGACCGACTTCACCCTTTGGGGCGGACGCAGAGGATGGAATCACGGTGCGGGGCAGCCTGACCTCGCCTGTGGAAGAGGTGATCTCCCTGGACATCCTGACCATCGATCCCACGAGCGAGGCCGGTGTGTCCATGGTGGGGCGTGTGCTCTTCCCAGACGGCGGCACCTTCGAGCTCCAGGTGCCCAAAGAACAAGGTGAGCTGACTCTGCAGTTCTTCGTGGATCAGGGACGCCCCGGACCGGACGACGGAGATCCCTTTGTGGCGCGCGCGATCCTTGTGGAGAGCGAGGACCTAGACCTGGGAGAGCTGGCCTTGGTCGTTGGGGGCCGCGCCCTCGCGCCAGTACCCGGCGCCCGCAGCCATGTTTGGCCTTCTCACCCCGGACCATGGACCCGGGTACAAGGCATGGTGATCGCAGAAGGGGACACGCCGGTGGCCGTGGACATCCGCAAACCCGATCCCAACAGCCAGACCGGGGACGCCTTCGTTGGCAAAGAGCAGCTCTCCGCCCCGGGACCCTTCACCCTGATGGTGCCCCAAGGCCTCGGCGAGCTGACTCTTCAGTTCTTCCAAGACGCCGGCGGTGATGGGCCGAGCGCAGACGATCCCTTCGCCGAGCAGTCCATCGACATCCAGGATCAGGCGCGCCTCACCCTGGAGGTCACCCTGCGCGCGCAAGCCCCGGCGCCCGCAGAATAGGGACCCCAGGAACAAAAAAAGGGGCCGCCAAGATGGCGACCCCTTTTTCTTGAACAGCCCCGTGGGGCCATCTTGTCGGGACTTTTCAGTCCTTGAAGATGCTGTTCAGGAAGTCCAGACCGTTCTCGTTCTCGCCGATGGACTGGCCGCTCTGCAGCTTCTGGCCGAGGAGGTAGGCGTCGTACGCGAAGATCATCTGGGGGATGAAACCGAGACCGCAAATCCAGAGCACCATGGTGGCGACAATGGCGATGATGCCCTTCTTCTGCTGGCCCATCATCAGGTAGCCGACGCCGCCCAGAACGAGGAAGTTCAGAAGTGCGGGAACGATCGGGTTGGTATCAGGCTTCGAGATCTCACCCATGGCAGGCTCCTAGTCATTTTCTCGGGCGTTGTGGAAGGTCCCGAGTGATCGACGCGACATTATGCCAAGTTGCACGAGTGAGCAAGGGGGGCCCCAAGGAATGAGTGAGTGATAGACTCCTGAGCCGGGTGTCTGCGGGCTCGGCGTGAGGAGAATGTGATGAGACTTCGACTGGCATGGTCCCTTCCCATCTTGGGCTTGCTCTGGGCACCCAATGCCCTGGCAGCGCGCGGCGCGAGCCAACAAGGCGACTTGGTGATCACGGAAGTGATGACCAGTCCGGAGAACGGCGTGCCCAACTACGCAGGGCAGTGGTTCGAGATCCGAAATGTGGCCGACGAGCTGCTCTTTCTCGAAGGACTCACGATCGAGAACGCAACAGGGACCGAGGTCATCACCCTGCCCGCGGGCAGCGGACTGCAGCTCGCGGTCGGCGACCATCTGGTCTTTGGCGTCTCCTCAAATGACTCCGACTCCGGCGCAGCCGACTTCAACGGCGGCATCCCGGTTGACATCACCTACTCCTTCTTCACCGAGATGAACCTGGACCCGTCGGCCGATGCGCTGATCATCAAGCACACCGCCTCAGGCACGGTGCTCGATGCGGTGAATTGGACGACCGAATGGAGCCTGCCAGAGGGCGCGAGCCTTCAAGCGGGGCCACACGCCCTCTACGAGTGGCCCAACGACTTGGCCTACAACTGGTGCGCCTCGGCCAAGTACATCGCGCCCTTGGGATTGAAGGGCACCCCAGGCGAGGACAACGAGCCCTGCGCAGGGGCTGGCGATGACGCGGACGGTGACGGCTACTCCGAGTCCCAAGGGGACTGCGATGACACCGACGCCTACGTGAACCCAGGCACCATCGACGGGGCGGGGGCCTACCCCATCGACGGCGTGGACTTCATTTTCGGCGCGGCCAACGACGATGCGGACTGCGACGGGCACCGGGACAGCGGGCTGACGGACGATGACGTAGACGGCTGGGCCGAGGTCGATGGCGACTGCGATGACGACTACTTCTACGTGAACCCCGGCGTGAACGAGGGCAAGAACGCCGACGGCGTGGACGACGACTGCAACTGCTGGATCGACGATGTGGACCAGGACGGCGACGGCTTCACCACCCTGGTGGGTGCAAGCTACAGCCTGATCGGCTTGGTGGAGCCCTTCTGCCAGACCGACGCGGAGACCGACTGCCTGGATGAGAGCGACGACATCACGGTCACGGGCAACCCCAAGCTGATCAACCCGGACGCGACCGAGGTGCCCTACGATGGCATCGACCAGGACTGCGACGGCTTTGACGAGTGCGATGTCGACGGAGACAGCTACGACGCCGAGGAGTGCGGGGGACTGGACTGCGATGACAGCAATCCAGAGATTCGCCCCGGCATCCCGGACGCCGACGCGGCTGCGGACGGCGTCGACAACGACTGCGATGGCATCGTGGACAGCCCGGACCGGGACGGCGACGGATTCGGCATCAACGATGGGGACTGCGATGACGAAGACGTCGACGTGAACCCTGCCGTGGAGGAGCGCTGTGATGACGGCGTGGACAACAACTGCGATGGTTGGGTCAACGAGAACTGCGCCTACCCCGCTGCGACCGCGACCCTGAGCGGCGGCTCGCTGATCCCTTGGGGTTGCAGCGCGGCCAGCGGAGCGCTCGGCGGGACCTCGGGGGCGGTGGCCGTACTGGCGATGCTCGCGATGATTGCCCTTAGGCGCCGGGAGGAGGTGTGATCATGGGACTCTTTCTACTCCTCTCCTCCTTCGCCCAGGCCCAAGACCAGAGCCTGGACATCGAGCAGTTCAAGCCGGCCTCGGACCACTACGGCTACTTCCAGACCCACTCCGCAGACACCCTGGGCCACATGCAGGTGGGCGTTGGGATCTGGGGCAACTACGCCAAGAATCCGTTGGTCCTGCGCGGCCCAGACGGCGAGCAGGTCCCCCTGCTCTCAGACGGAACCGGCTCCCCCATCGACGGCCGCTTCACGGGCAACGCCCAGCTCGGTGTGGGCATCACGAACTTCGCCTCCATCTCAGCGGATCTGCCCATCGTGCTCTGGCAACAGGGCTACGACATCTCCAACCTCAACGGCACCAGCCAGCCCCCAGCCCTCAAGGCCAGTGGCCTAGGCGATCTGCGTGTGGTGCCGAAGATCGCCCCCCTCTCCAGGGACGAACAGCCCCTGGGATTGGCGTTGGTGGTCCCTGTGACCATCCCCACAGGCGGAACCGAAGGCTTCTTGGGTGAGGGCGCCATGACAGCGACCCCGACCCTGGCCGTGGAGTTCTCCGACGCTGGGATCTGGAGCCGCTCCTACAAATGGCGCGCGGCGGCCAACCTGGGCTACCTGGTGCGCCAAGGCGACCGGGTGCGCGACGTCGAGGTCCCCAACGCGATGGTCTACAGCGCCGCAGTGGGCTTCCGGCCAACCGAGCCCATCGAGCTCATCGCGGACCTGCACGGTCAGAGCTACGGCAGCTCCGTGGCGCAGAACCCCCTGGAGTTGAACCTGGGCGTCAAGGCCTTGATCGGTCCCTGGGTAACCTTGAACGCCGGCTTTGGTCTGGGCGTTCTCCCCGGTCTCGGCACACCGGACTACCGCGGTTTCTTGGGCCTGAGCGCAGCCCCAAGCTTTGACCCCGACGCCCGAGACTCGGACGGTGACAGCGTGCCGGACGGCATGGACCGTTGCCCCAAGCACGCCGAGGACTTGGACGGCTGGCAAGACGAGGACGGCTGCCCCGAGTCCGACAACGACTCCGATGGCATCGAGGATCTGGTGGACCGCTGTCCCGATGACCCCGAGGACGATGACGGCTTCATGGACAACGATGGTTGCCCAGAGGACGACAACGACAAGGACGAGATCCTCGACATCGACGACAAGTGTCCGGACGATGCGGAGACGGTCAACGGCTTTGAGGACGAGGACGGCTGCCCAGACGACGATCCAAGCACCGACTCGGACGGCGATGGCTTTGCAGACGGCGTGGACCGCTGCCCCTACGACGCCGAGGACATGGACGACTTCGAGGACGACGATGGCTGTCCCGACGAGGACAACGACCGCGACGGAATCTTCGACATGGAAGATGCCTGCCCGGACGTGCGCGAGACCTTCAACGGCAACGAAGACGAAGATGGCTGTCCCGATGAGGGCCGCGTGGAGCTCAAGGACGACAAGATTGAGATCTACGACAAGGTCTACTTCGAGACCGGAAAGGCCACGATCAAGCAGGAGTCCTACGGGCTGCTGGACGAGGTGGCCGCGGTCATGAAGGGCAACCCGCAGCTTCTGCTGGTGCGCATCGAGGGCCACACCGACTCAGACGGAAACGAGCTGAGCAACCTGAAGTTGAGCCAGGCCCGCGCAGAGGCTGTCCGCACCTACCTGATCAAGCAGGGTGTTGCGGCGGACCGACTGGCAGCGGTTGGCTTTGGCGAGGCCATGCCGGTAGAGAGCAATGCAACGGCCCAAGGCAAGGCCAACAACCGCAGGGTTGAGTTCCTCATCGCCAAGCAGGAGTAGGCATGTTGCTGTGGTGGCTGGCCGGGTGCATCGGCGCCATCGATCAGCCCATGGACCCCTCGAACACCAACCCGGTGGTCTTCGAGGTGCCCAAGGGTTCGTCCGCAGGGGGCCTAGGCCCCGCACTGATGGACGCAGGGCTGATCCCCGATGAGCTGACTTGGAAGCTCTACCTGAAGCGGGACAAGGCTGGAGGCTGCCTGAAAGCGGGCAACTTTGAGCTGAGTCCAGCGATGACCATGGCCGAGCTGATGGAGACGATGTGCAAAGCGCCCATCGCCGACGAGGTGCAGGTCACCTTCGTTGAAGGCTGGCGCATGCGCGAGATCGACGCCGAGCTCTCGCGCTTGGGTCTGATCGAGGCTGGTACCTACTGGGCCGCGGCCAAAGATCCGGGGCGCTTTACCCTGCCCGCAGGGCTGGAAGGCCTGACCTCGCTTGAGGGACTGCTGCTCCCTGAGAGCTACTCGGTGCCCGCCGATGGCGTGGACGTGGAGGTGTTGATCCAGCGGCAGATCGACCTCTTGGACTCCCGCTTTGTGCAGCCCAACCAGGCGGCCATCGACGCCTCGGGACGCAGCTTGTACGAGCTGCTCATCGTGGCCAGCATGTTGGAGCGGGAAGAACCCCGGCCCAGCAACCGGCCCGTGGTGGCCGGCGTGATGTGGAAGCGTCTGGACAACCAGTGGAACCTGGGCATCGATGCGACCAGCCGCTACACTTTGGCGGATTGGAACGACCGAAAGGCCTTCCTGCGCCAGCTTCGCGACCCCGCCGACGTGTACAACACCCGTCTGCGTGGGGGCCTGCCGCCTACGCCGATTGGGAACGCGAGCATCGAGAGCCTGAACGCTGCCCTCTCCCCAGAAGGCAGCGAGTACTGGTACTACCTGCATGACTCCGAGGGGAACTTGCACCCCGGGCGCAGCTTGGCGGAGCACAACGCGCTTAAACGCAAGTACAACGTCTACTAGGCGTGGTTGAACTCGCCGGAGAGCGCTTCGCACTGGACAGCACACATGTGGGTCTGGCCTGTGCGACTTTTCCAGAGATGCAAGCCTTGGCTGTGCTCGAGCAGCTCCCCAAGCTGCGCTCTCTCTCTCTAGGCAGCAGCAACATTAACGACTCCGGCTTGGCCATCGTGGCCAAACTCGGGGGCTTGGCGCAGCTGGATCTGCAGGAGACGCCGGTCACCGCTCAGGGCCTCGCTCACTTGCGCACTCTGCCCAAGCTGAGCTGGCTGCGCCTCAAAGAGTGCCCAGCCTTGGGGCCAGAGGCCACGGCCGTCCTCTCTCGTTTCCCGGCACTGACCGAGCTGCAGCTGCATGGATCGGGCATTTCAAGCGCCGACTTGCCCCCTCTGGCGGCACTCAAGGGGCTCAGAGACCTGCTGCTGGACCGCCACTCCGTGAGCATCAAAGCGGTTGAGGCACTCTCGGCGCAGCTGCCCTCCTGCTGCATCCTGGTGAAGGGTCACGGGGAGTGCCTTGGGGGTCGGTACCGTCACTTTGGAGGTGATTGAGGGACCGCGCGGCGGCCAGCAGGCTATACGCCGCCCATGATCACCATCACCAACCTCGCCATGTCCTATGGCGGCCAAGTCCTGTTCACCGACTGCAACCTGCAACTGGACAAGGGCAAGCGCTACGGCATCGTCGGGGCCAATGGCTCGGGCAAGTCCACCCTGCTTCGGATCTTGAGCAAGGAGGAGCCCCCTCAAGAAGGGGACGTGACCCGGCCCAAGATGAGCCGCATGGGCGTGCTGGAGCAAGATCACTTCGCCTACGAGGACACCCGCATCTTGGATGTGGTGATGATGGGCAACCCGGTTCTCTGGGACGCCATTCAGGGCAAAGAGGCCATGTTCGCAGGCGGCCCCGATGCCTGGGACGATGACAAGTACGCCGAGATGGAAGACATCATCCATCAGTTCGACGGCTACATGCTCGAGGCCCGCGCAGCCCAGATCCTGGAAGGTCTAGGCATCCCCACCGAGAAGCACGACCAGCCCCTGCGCTCCCTGAGCGGTGGCTACAAGCTGCGCGCTCTGCTTGCCAAGACCCTGGCGGCTGACCCCGACATCCTGCTGCTCGATGAGCCCACCAACCACTTGGACATCTTGGCCATCCGCTGGCTGGAGAGCTTCCTGGTGGAGTTCTCCGGGTGCACTGCGGTCATCAGCCATGACCTGCGCTTCTTGGACTCTGTGGCCACCCACATCATCGACGTGGACTACCAGGCGGTCACGCTCTACAAGGGCAACTACACCGCCTTTGAGAAGTCCAAGGTGGAGGAGCGGGAGCGCCGCGAGGGCGAGATTGGCAAGCGCGAGAAGGAGATCGCCGAGCACAAGGCCTTCATCACCCGCTTCAAGGCCAAGGCCTCCAAGGCCCGCCAGGCCAACTCACGCCAGAAGCGCATGGAGAAGATCGTCATCGACACCCTGCCGACCAGCTCTCGGCGCCATCCACGCTTCGTGTTCAAGCAACGCCGCCAATCGGGCCGCCACGTACTCAAGACCAAGGGCATCTCCAAGGCCTACGGCGACCTGCAGGTGCTCAGGAACGTCAGCTTTGAGATCGAGCGCGGCGAGCGGGTAGCCGTGGTCGGGGCAAACGGGGTCGGAAAGTCCACTCTGCTCAAGATCTTGGTCAACGCCCTAGAAGGGGACGCAGGCACCTTTGAGTGGGGACATGAAGCTGTCTCTTATACACATCTGACGCTGCCGACGAAGAGGATAGTGTAGA
>CAJXRZ010000065.1 GCA_913060515.1 uncultured Pseudomonadota bacterium
ATGACGGGCTCTTGGAGCGCGGACGTAGTGGGTCTTATGCCCGGCTGATCTGTGCGGTTCGCGAATCAGCTTGATCCGGCTGAGATTGGAGGCTTCTGCCTTTGCAAACTCTGTCTTGGCAACCACCCAATGCCCCCAGACCTCGGGTAGGTTTCCGACGTCACTTTGAATCCCTTGGAGATCACCATGCGCCTGTCCAGCTTGGGTTTTGCCCTATTCGCTCTCACTTCTCTGACCGCCTGCTTTGGTGAGGGAGATCCCGAAGAGCCAGAAGAGAACGTCGTCGCAGACGCGGACGGCGATGGTCTCTCCGACGAGGAGGAGGCTGAGCTGGGCACCGACCCGAACAAGGCGGACAGCGATGGCGACGGCTTCGACGACCCAACTGAGATCGACGCCGGCACGGACGCAAACGTCTGCTGGTCGGTCCCTGAAGGTTGGCCACAGTGCCAGTCCCTGGCCGACGGCGTAAGCGCCGAGGGTTGGAAGATGGACCAGATCGTGCCGAGCTTCCCAATGACCGACCAGTTCGGCGATGAGATCGAGTCCTGGGACTTCTACGGCATGGTGACCATCCTCGACATCAGCGCAGGCTGGTGCGGTCCCTGCCGCAGCGCTGCCCCTGGAATCTCCGCCTTCTACGACGAGCACTCCAGCGAAGGCATCATGGTCGTTCAGCTCATGATCGACGATGACAGCTACGACGGAAAGCTCACCGACGAGAGCTTCCTCGCCGACTGGACCGACGAGTACGGAATCAACTTCCCCGTGACCAGCGACGAGAGCGCCGAGTACAACGGTGATTACTACAACACCGCCTACCTCGAGATGAACTTCAGCGGTGTGTACACCGGGTACATCCCCTTCTTTGTGGTCTTGGACCGTGATCACCGCCTGGTCTTCGCCGATACCGACGCAGCCGGTGCCGAGGCCGCAGCGCTGCGCCTCGCTGGCGAGTAGCTCTTCGCTGCTACATTGGGCCCCGCTGGATCTTGGTGTTCAGCGGGGCCCTTTTGCGTTTCAAGCCCTAAGTTGCTGAATTGACTGGCCGGCTCTCACGGAGAGGCGATCGGGGGCTGCCAAGCCCATGGCTGCGTTGTACATAGGCCCTATGCAACGCCTCGCTCTCATCCCCGCCTCCCTGTCCATGGTCCTGTCTCTGGTCGCCTGCGGCCCCGAGATCATCGACACGGACCGAGACGGCATCGAGAACCACATCGAAGAGGAGCTGGGCACAGACCCCTTCGTCGCTGACACCGATGGCGACGGCTTTGACGATGGGGTCGAGTGGGACACTGGGACGGACCCCTTGCTCTGTTGGGATCTTCCCGAGGGCTGGCCCGACTGCCGCTTGGTGGGCGACACCGTGCCCGGCACCAACTGGGAGCTCGACTCGGTGGTGCCCGATGTGGTCCTTCGCGATCAATTCGGAGAAGAGCTCGCCCTGCGCCGCTACTACGGCATGGTGGTGGTCTTGGACGTGAGCGCCGCATGGTGTGGGCCCTGCGCCCAGGCTTCTCCCAAGCTTCAGGCTCTGCACGAGGCGCGCGAGGACCAGGGCTTCTCGGTCATCCAGGTCATGGTCGAGGACGAGCCCGGGGTCAACGCCGAGACCCAGACCTGCTCGGACTGGGCGGAGGAGTTTGAGCTGAGCTTCCCGGTGACCTCGAACGACACCTACACCTACCAAGAGGCCCAGATCAACGAGGTCTATGCGCGCCTGAACATCTCAGGTCACGAGGTGGCCTTGCCCTACTACGTGGTCCTGGACCGGGAGCACAAGCTGGTGTTCTCGACCAACTTGGAGGGTGAGTTGGCCGCTGTCGTGGACGGCCTACTCTAAGGGCACTTCCACTTCTTTCCCCCCGCGCTTGACCACCAGCGTCATGCCCGGTCCGGAGTAGTTGTCCAAGGCCCAGTTGGTCGCCTCGCTGGCGAAGTTCGGGGCCACTTCCAGCACGTCCACGCCGAGCACGATGATTCCAGCGATCTCATCGCCGGCCAATAGCCCCGCGCTCTCCGCCAGTCCGCCTGATGTGACGCTGCTCACCTGCAGCTTGCCCTCGCTCGAGGTCAGCACGGCAAAGCCTTGCTCCTCCAGGAGCTTTGCCTCGCCCGTCTCCAGCTTGACCTCTTGGGAAGCGACGCCGTCGACGACCTCGACCTGCACCCGCTCCAGGGGGCGCTGGGCCAAGAAGACGGCGTAGTTTCCGTCGGCCAATCCGGTGATCTCGAAGGCGCCGGTCTGGTCGCTCAAGGCCCCTGCGCCCACCGGGTTCACCGTCTCCCGCTCCGTGAAGCTGGTCAGCACGGGCTGGTTGTTCTCGGGCTCGCCCGTCACGCCGCTGAGCACCACGCCGCGGATCACGCCGCCGCCGCCCAGATCGATGTCGCCCAGGTCCACGATGCTGCCGGCGACCACCACATCGGGCTGCGGGTTGCGCAGCTCGCCGGTGGCCAGCTCCACGATGTAGGTGCCCGCATCCAGCTTGTCTGCGCTGAAGACGCCGTCCTTGTCGCAGCGTCCCTGGCGGGCCACGACCCCGCCGCCGCTCAGATCCTCGCCCAGCTCATCCCAGTCTGGCACTCGGGCCACGGTCCACCGGCAACGGCTGGGTTGGCCGCCCATCAAGACGCGCCCAGTCAGGCCGCCTGTGGCGTCCCGGAAGTCGAGCAGGGCCACCTCTTCGTCTGCGGGAACCAGCACGCTCCGGCCACCTGCACGAATGGCCACCTCGCCGCTTGGGCAGGCACAGGAGGTCGGGTTGCCCGAACAGAGCTCTCCGGCTGGCAGCCGGGGCAGGGTGCAGAAGACCGGGGTGACCGTCTTGCAGGAGTCATCCGGCAGACCCACGCACTTCACCTCCACGCGTCGGAAGGGCTGGAGCTCAAAGTCCAGCTCAAAGCTGTCTTGAGCCGCGTTCAAGCGCAAGGTGTGGGTCTCTTCCAGCAGGCCGGGGTCTTCGGCCTCGGCCGTGACCCGGTGGCTGTCTTGCCTGGGCAGGAAGAGGCTGTAGGCGCCCTCCTCATCCAGCTCCACCTTGGCCCCCAGCTTGAAGACGCGGACGTCTCCTGCCGTGACTGGCTCTCCGGCGGTGGTGCGCACGTGGCCGAAGACTTCTACGCCGCGCTCCAAGACCACAATGACCTCGTGGGCGGTCTCGGTGTCGATCTGTGCTTTGCCGTGGCTCCATCCGGGAATGGAGACCAGCACGCGGCCTTGGCCGCAGACCGTCTCAAGAGTCGTCCACCCACTCTCATCCAGTTCCACGGAACGAAGGTTGCTGGACTGCAGGAAGCCTTCGGTCTTGATGCTGGTGTCCACCTCTCCTGGGAAGAGGGCCACGCCATCGGGGTCTTCTACACGCAGATCGATGGGGCAGCGGGCTGGGGTCACAAAGTCCAGGTCGTCCTGCGCGGCCTCCACCGGATGGGCCGTGGGGGTGCTGGACCGGCTGCCCAGGTTGACGGCGTCTCCCACTTGAACCGTCAGGGAGTAGCGCCCGTCCAGATCGCTTCGGGTCTGGGAGATCCGACCCTCGCCGGGTCGCCAGGCGCGCACCACGATGTCATCGGCGGGGCTGCCATCGGGGAAACGAACGGTGCCGGAGACCCGGGCTTCGTCGGCAGGGGGCGCGGCCAAGCGGACCGTGGGCGTAGGGGGCGCGTTGACCAGACTGGGGTCTGCAGCCTCCGGCTTGAGTCGGCCCATCAGCAAGATCAGAGCCAGCGTCCCCACAAGGAAGAGCGCCGCCACGACCCCAAGGATCAGGCGGCGGAGCGGCTTGGTCTGGCCCGTGGTGCTCACCGGGTCTGGTAGGAGACCTTGCGGGAGTACAAGGGCTGAGCCTGGCCGCCGGATGCGGTGGCCTTGCCGACCTTGATCTCCAGCTCGCCGGTGGCGCTCGGAACGGGGACCTGCACCTTGACGAAGACGAAGCTGGGACCGGCCGTGGCCAGGGTCTCTCGGCGCACTTCGCTGCGAGAGGAGCCCACCTTCATTCCGTCAGCGTAGATGTCGGTCACGACCCAAAAGGCGCGGCCGTCAAAGTCGCCTGGGTCGTGGGCGACGAGCACGGGCAGCTCCACCAAGACCACGCCCGCACCAGGAGAGGCGACGGTGGGTGGGTAGGCGTTGGTGAGCTTGTCGGGGCCGATGATGTCGGGCAGAGCGCCCTTGCTCATGGGCGGTGGGGCAGCGGCTTTTGGCTGCTTGCTGCCGATCTGGAAGTCGGCGAACTCGTCGTCCTCCTCCATCTCAAAGTCGTCGCCGGTGACCCGCTCGGCCTCCTTCTCCTTGGCCGCCTTCTCTCCAGCCTTGATGAAGTCGAACTCATCCTCCTCTTCCTCCTCGTCTTCGGCCGCAGCCAGTGCGGGAGATTCGGGAGGGGTCTCATCGGCCGCGGGCATGGCCTGACTCAGAGGGAGGTCCGTCAGAGCGAAGCTGAGGGCGAGGGTCAAGAGCATGGGTCTTCCTAGCAGTGGTCTTCCCATAACGACCCTCTGGACAGCTGGTTAGTCCCTGAACCGTGCAGAATCCTTATGTCCGCGCGTGGCGTCAGCGCCGCAGCAACCAGCGCCGTGAGAGCGGTTGGCTTCAAGCCCTTCAGGGTTGGTTGCCGGTGTTGGCCCTCGGCGCAGCTGGACCGGTCATTCGGCCCGTGTTTATGGCCTGGTTGGAGGACGAGGCCTCTGTGCCCATGGGGGTCGCGGGCCTCTCGCTGCGCTTGGGCATGTTGCTGGCGGGTGCCATGTCGATCGGCACCTACAGCGCATTGGTCCGGGGACCTGAGCGGGCCATCTTGGATCCCTTTCCGGCCCACCCCCGCGCTCTGATTCGCTACCTGGCCAAGCGCACGGCTTGGGAGCGCGCAAGTCTGCCCGTGGGGGCCGCCGCTCTGCTCCTGCCCATCCTCCTCGCCGGTCACCCTCTGGCGTGGCTCCTGGCCTCGATCGTGGCGGCAGGCGGCTGGTTTGTTGGGTTGATGGCTGGTTTTACAGTGCACCTGGGCAGCGTCTGGGCAGCGGAGTCGCCAGCGCTGGCCGGCATCTTGAACCTCATTCGAGGTCAGAATCCACAGCTCCAAGCGGCCTTGATCTACGGGCCCGGGGTCGCCCTGGGTGTGGGCACTGCCGCGGTCTTTGGCGCCTCGGAGGGTGCCCGCTTGGTCCTCACCGGCCAGGCCTGGGGGGCGGTGCTGCTGGTGATCCCGCTAATCGTCGGGCTGGTGGCCTTCATCCCCGCCGGCGGCTTGGCTGAGCGCTACCACTTCCGCACCACCCTCATCTTGGCGGAGATCGACGCCGCCTACGCTGTGGAAGAGCGCGACCCGGAGGAGGCACGCCGGGTCTACCTTGAGTGGCTCGTGCGGCTCTTGCCTCAGAGCCTGCACCTGGAGTTTCTCAAGGAGCTGCGCCACGGCTGGCGTGGACTGCGATCTTGGCTCACTGGAGCCTGGGGGCTGGGGATCCTTGGCTTGGTCTCCGCCTGGTCCTCCGAGCCCTCCTCCTGGGGACGCTCCCTCGCCATCGCCCTTGCGGCCTTGGTGGCGATCGCCTGCGTGGGACTGCGCTTGTCCACGACCGACCCACTCTGGCTGGACCAGACCCTGCCCCAGAGACGCAGCTTGCGGCTCACTGCCCGGGCGCTGGCCATCTTCGCCTGGCTTCAGGGCGTCATCCTGCCGCCAACGATTGCATTGCTCCTGCGCCAGGGTGGGGGAGCGGCCGCCTCCTTCTTTGGGATCACGGAAGGTGCGGCCCTTGCGCTCTGCATCGCCAGCGCCTGTTTTAGCCCTCTGCGTAGCCGCGGCTGGGTACCCTACTTGCTCTCCGGGCTGCTCCTTTGGGGCGGTCTGGTCGGAGGATTCGCCGTCTGATGTCCGCCATCCAGATCCAAGGACTCCGCAAGGAGTACGGCCGCGTCGTCGCTGTCGAAGAAGTGAGCTTCTCCGTTGAACCCGGCGAGCTCGTCGCGCTGATCGGCCACAACGGCGCCGGCAAGTCCACGACCATCAAGGTGCTCACTGGCCAACTCTTGCCCACAAAAGGCTCCGTCCACATCGCCGGCGTAGATGTGCTCAAGAATCCGGGAGAGGCCAGGACAAAGCTCGGCTACGTGCCAGAGGATCCCCGGCTCTACGACTACCTCACCTGTCGAGAGTTCCTGGAACTGGTCGCCTCCCTACGAGGCCACACTGGCATTGATGAGGCCCTGACCCTCGCTGGCTTGGGGGAGGACGCCGATCGCCTGATCCGCGAGTACAGCCAGGGAATGCGTCGCCGTACCGCGCTGGCCGCCGCGGTCTTGGGCAAGCCCCCTGTTCTGGTCCTGGACGAGGCCATCAACGGCCTAGATCCCCCCAGCGCCAACCGCGTGAAAGCCGGCTTGCGCGCCCTCTGTGATGGCGGCGCTGCCGTGCTGCTCTCGACCCACGTGCTCGACACTGTGGAGCGTCTGGCGGATCGCGTGGTCATGCTCGCCCATGGCCGCGTGGTGGCCGATGAGCGCGTCTCTGAGATCGGAGAGGAGGGTCTGGAGCGACTCTTTCTCGAACGCATTGGTGCCAGCTTGGAGCAATCGCCTTAGGTGGCGGGTCCTCAAACCTCAATCGCCCGCGATGCGGGGATCTTGGGCTTGCGTGCGCCTATCGGTGTCGTTAACAGCCCGCCTCGCTTTCAGGAGCAACGTCTCATGGCCAAGAAGAGCAAGATCGCTCGTGACGAGCAGCGCCGCGCTGCCGTCGAGAAGTACGCTGACCGCCGCGCTGTAATTGTCGCCGTGCTCAAGGACCCCAACGCCTCGCTCGAAGAGAAGCAGGGAGCCTACAAGGCCCTCGCCAAGCTTCCTCGCGACTCGGCGAAGGTTCGCACCCGCAACCGCTGCAAGCTGACTGGACGCCCCCGTGCGTTCCTGCGCGACTTCGGCCTTTGCCGTATCGCCTTCCGCGAAATGGCTCACCGTGGCGAGCTGCCCGGTGTCATGAAAGCCAGCTGGTAAGGAGCCGAAAATGAAGGTTGTCAACTCCCTCAAGAGCCTGAAGCTCGCAGCACCAGATGCACAGATCGTCCGCCGTCGCGGAAAGGTCTTTCTGATCTGCAAGAGCAACCCCAAGCTCAAGGCACGCCAAGGCGGCACCTCTAAGAAGGCCGCCGCTCGCGCCAAGCGCTAAGAACTCGCTGCTCAGGCAGCGTGGAAACGCGAGAAGGGCTCGGCCGGTAACGGTCGGGCCTTTCTTGTTTTTCTAACTCTGGATAAGAACAAGTCTCCCCACAGCTCCCCTTGGAGTCCGCCATGTCTGACAGCCCCAGCTTGCCCTCGACTGCAGTCGCGAAGCCTACCCACTTCCTGGCGGACATCGTTGCCTCGGACCAGGCCGCCGGTCGCTACGAGGGACAGGTCGTCACCCGCTTCCCTCCAGAGCCCAATGGCTACCTGCACATTGGCCACGCCAAGGCGATCTGCACCAGCTTCATCCTGGGTCAGTCCTTTGGCGGGCGCTGCCACCTGCGCTTTGACGACACCAACCCGGAGACGGAGAGCGATGAGTTCGTGCGCTCCATTCAGGGCGATGTGCGCTGGCTGGGGTTTGATTGGGGGGAGCACCTCTACTTTGCCTCGGACTTCTTCGAGACCATGTTTGAGCTGGCCATCGACCTGATCGAGCGTGGGCTGGCCTACGTGGACAGCCAGAGCGGTGAGGAGATCCGCAGCAACCGCGGCACCGTCACCCAAGCCGGCACCCACAGTCCCTTCCGGGACCGGAGCGTGGCCGAGAACCTGGAGCTCTTCCACAAGATGCGCGCGGGCGACTTTGCCAACGGTGCCCATGTGCTTCGGGCGAAGGGAGACATGGCCGCGGCGAACATGAAGCTTCGCGACCCGCTGCTCTACCGCATCCGGAACACGCCCCACCACCGCCAGGGCGCCAAGTGGTGCATCTACCCGATGTATGACTTTGCCCACCCTCTGGAAGACGCTCTGGAAGGCGTGACCCACTCCATCTGCACCTTGGAGTTCGAGAACAACCGGGACATCTACGACTGGGTCATCGACAACGTGGACCAGAGCCGCCTCAAGACCCAGCCCAAGCAGTACGAGTTCGCTCGCCTGAACATTGGCTACACGGTGATGAGCAAGCGCATGCTGCGTCAGCTGGTCGAGAAGGGCCACGTCGCCGGTTGGGATGACCCCCGCATGCCCACCATCGCCGGAATGCGTCGCCGTGGCATTCGTCCACAGGCGGTGCGGCACTTCGTGGAGCGCGTGGGCCTGGCCAAGGCCAACTCTCAGGTTGACGCTGAGCTCTTGGACGGCAGCATCCGGGACGACCTGAACTTCGAGGCCCCGCGGGTGATGTGCGTCACCGACCCGCTGTCTGTGGAGATCCGCAACCTGCCCGAAGGCCAGGTGGAGTGGCTCGATGCCAGCTACTGGCCGCACGATGTGCCCAAGACCGGCAGCCGTCAGGTGCCCTTCACCCGGAACCTGGCCATCGAGCGCGAGGACTTCGCCGAGGTGCCACCCAAGAAGTGGCGACGTCTGTCCCCGGGCGCTGAAGTTCGCCTGCGCTACGGCTTCTTCATTCGCTGTGAGGAGGTCATCAAGGGCCCCGACGGCAAGATTGAGAAGCTGATCTGCAGCTACGATCCCAAGACCCGCGGCGGAGACTCTGCCGATGGCCGAAAGGTCCAGGGCACTCTGCACTGGGTGAGCGCCGACAAGGGGGTGCCTTGCGAGCTGCGGGTCTACGACCGCCTCTTCCGCGTTGAGAACCCTGGCGCCGACCGGGACTTTTTGGAGGACCTGAACCCCGAGAACCTGCGCGTGACCCACGGCATCATCGAGCCAGCGGCAGCGAGCAGCGCCGGCCTGGAGGAGCAGCGCTTCCAGTTCGAGCGGCAGGGCTACTACTGGGCGGATCCGGTGGACTCAAGCAAGGATGCACTGGTCTTCAACCGCATCGTTGGCCTCAAGAGCAGCTGGAGCAAGCCGGCGCTCAAGACGCCTGCAAAGCCCAAGGCTCAGAGCAAGCCCAAGAAGCAGAAGGTTGGGAAGCGACCAGAGCTCTCCCCAGAGCTGGCTGCTGCGGCCGCTGCGCTCCAGGCCCTTGGCGCACCCAAGGCGGATGCCGAGATCCTCGTGAGCGAGGCCACCTTGGCGCCTTGGTTTACCGGAGCTGTGGCTGCGGGCGCCACGCCCAAGACCGCCTCCTCCCTGGTGGTCAATGAGCTGCGCCGCGCGGCAGGGGACACGCCCCTGGACGCCTTGGTGTGTACGCCAGAGCAGCTCGCCGAGCTCTGTGGCCTCTTGGACGCTGGCAAGATCAGCTCCAAGGGTGGCAAGGCGATCCTGGCCGTGCTGGTGGAGAAGGGCGGTTCCGCCTCGGCGCTGATGGCTGAGCTTGGATTGGAGCAGATCTCCGATCCCGCTGTACTTCGGCCCATGGTCGAGAAGGTGCTCGCAGACAACCAGGCCAACGTGGACGCCTACCGCGGCGGCCAGAAGGGTCTCCGAGGCTTCTTTGTGGGCCAAGCCATTCGCGCGACGGGCGGCAAGGGAGATCCCAAGGTCTTGCAGGCCTTGCTCACCGAGCTCCTGGGCTGAGTCGCGAATGAGGATCTCGCCCGGCGGGACTCTCTTGTCTGGGTCGGTTATCGGCAGCCCATCACTGGACGGAGTCAGTACCCCCATGTCCGATACCGCAGTCTTCCACGCTTACGTTCGCAATGACCTGCTGCCCTCGGTGGCAGAGATCACGCGTGCCATGTCCTCGCGCGGCTTCAAGGTCGAGATCCCCGAGGTCGAAGCCTTTGGCTCGGACACCGCAGCCGAGCTTCCTGTGAAGGTCGATGCTGAAGCCGTTGACGTGAAGTTCCAGCTGGTCAGTGCCAAGGACGGGGGCTTTGACGCTCTGCGTGCTGGCCTGGGCGAGCACTACGACCAGGGCACCTACAAGGAAGTCCTGCGCCAGATGGAGATGCGCCTGAGCTTCGAGGGCGACGCCAACTGGTGCCGTGAGCTCGCGCGCACCGTGGCCTTGCTGGGTGCAGGGGCCTTTGAGAACCCTGGCAACCAGAAGCTGCTCTTCTACGGGCGCTGATGCCCCTTGGGGAACTCAGTGCTCCCCGAGAAAGACCTGCTGCAGGTTGGCGGTGAACTCAGCCAGGGCCTCGGTGGCCTCGGGTGGGATCTGATCGAACTGCACGGCGGTCGTGAAGGGGTAGTCCGGATCTCCGCTGTCGCCGCTGCGTACGACGTGGCCCGTGCAGCGCCAAGTCTGGGGGGCTGTTCCGATGCGCAGCTCGATGACCAGGGGCTGGCCCTTGGGGAAGCTCTGCTCGGCGTGTAGCTCCAGGCCCTCTACAGAGAAGTTCATGTAGGGGTCGGGGGTCACCCAGGCAGCCGGGTCCGGATCGCTGCCGGCCAGGAAGTCCGTGGCCGCGCTGCTGCTCGTGGGCTGGAAGCGGATCGGTAGGCCGCCGTTGAGCCTTGGGAAGAGGCGGCGGTCTTTGCCAGAGTTGCCGTTCTCGATCTCGTCTTCGTGCATGAGGGACTCCTTCATGCTCCCAACGGCACCTTGTCGTGCAAGCTTTAGGTCTGCTTCGGCCGATAGTGGACCGGGCCGAGTCGGCGTAGAAGGAAGTAGCTGGGCGTGGACAGCCGCCAGGGGCCGAGCTGGACCTGACTCTGGCCAAGCAGCCAGGTGTGGTCCGCATTTAGGGTGACCAGTGGGTCCCGCACCAGCCGGGTTGGATCCAGCGCGGGGTTGTCTCCCAGTCCGTAGTCCAGGAGGGTGCCTTCTGGCTCTTGGGTGACCCCGAAGTACCCGAAGCAGAAGGGGTTGCCGGCCTTCATCAGGGGGACCGGCTCGATGTCTGGCCGCCACGTCTGCTGCTCCAGGCGCACGTTCCAGCCACGCACGGCGCCTCCCTCCGAGACGAAGTCCTTCTCGAAGATGCTCCAGGCCAGGCGGTCGACCCAGGCGGGTAGACCCAGGCTCAGACCCAGGTAGCGGTGCCCGGCGATGTGCTCAGGGCTTGCGGAAGTGGCTGTGGCCAGCGTGTTTGCGAGCAGCTCGCGAGAGGCTGTGGCGAGCAGCGTCGGATCCAGTGGCGTCTGCGTCATGTGCGCAGTCCGTGCTGCAGGTGGTACTGGCCAGCGCGCCAGGCACGCCACGTCTCCGCGGGGCTGGAGGGCTGGTCCAGGCACCACCGAAGCAGCGCACGCAGGCTGAGGTCAGGGTCGGTTGTGGAGACCAGCATGCTCTCGGGGTCCTCTTCGAAGCGGGCCAGGCCCAGGGAAAGGTCTCGGTGGTAGTGCTCGTAGGCACAAAGGTCGCCCAGCCACTCGGCGCGCTTTTTGTGTCCTTCTATTTCTTGGAGTTGGCTGCGCAGCTGGGCGAGCCCTGTGGGTTCCAAGGAGAGGATCTCCAGGTCGTAGACGAACTGTAGACCGTCGTGATGGGCAGCCAGGAGGTGTTGGAGCAGGCGCTTTGTTGAGCTGGCCAAGCCGGTCATGTCCCAAGGAGAGACGGCCCCTTCAGCGAGCAGGAAGGGGAAACGCAGTGGACGCCAGACCAGAAGCTTTGCCCGCCAGCTCTGTCTGACGGGGTGGGTGCTGGAGGTTCCGATGGTCTCCGGCCGGAACACCAAGCGGTGCCACATGCGCAGGACCGCCAGCTCCATCTGCCAGAGCGTTGGCGCGCGGGAGATCCAGCCGGCGTGGCAGGCCTGTTCGAGGCGATTCGAGACCTGCTCGGGTTGGATGAGCAGGAGCTTGGCGTGCCAGGTCACAGCAGCGCCAAGCTCTGCGCGTCACGGGCTTGGAGCAGCGAGATGAAGCGGTCGATGCCTTCCGGTTGAGGGTCCTTGAGCCACTGGAGCAGGGCTCTGAAGGCCAACAGGTTCTCTTGTGGCTGTCGGTACAAGGCGGAGGCGAGCCTGGGTGAGCTGATCAAGGTCTCCCGGAGCGGGTTCATGAAGAGCCCGAAGACTGGGCTCTGGGTGGCGGCCAGGAGCGAGGCCATCACCTCCGCGTCCAGCTTGGCCAGCTCCGCGATTGGGGCTTGGTCAGTCACCGCCTCCTCAAAGAGGTCTACAGCGTCGGAGATGGGCTGAAGGGGAGGTCGTAGCTCTGCCAGGCGCTCGAGGACCGCACGGGCAAGCTGTCGCCGGACCAACAGGAGGTCGGCGGTCGCCGCCTGGGCTTGGGCTTGGTCAGTGCCGCTGAGGAGGTTGGCGATCAGGGAGGGGCCGCCTGCGCTGCGGAAGTCCTGGACGGTGTAGCCCCGGCCCTGGCGAGACTGGACCAAGCCTTGGTCTCGAAGGCGGTGCAAGGCCTCACGGATTGTGAGGCGACTGACGCCAAAGCGCGCGCCCAGGCGTGCCTCGGAGGGCAGGGTCTTTCCCACGGTCCACTCGCCGTCGATGATCTCTTGCCGCAGGATTTTGGTGGCGCTGTCGGCGAGGTTGCGGGAGGTGAGCATGGGAGCTTCCTAGATTGGTCTGATAATCAGACAGTTCAACTTGTCTGATAATCAGATTATTAACCTGGGCTGATTATCAGACAAGTGGATGCCTCAGATTATCAGACAAGTCGACCCCGCCCCAAAAATGCTACTTCTCTCAACTCAGTCGAAAGCCCGCCCGGCTCCGACCGATACGCGATCTGACCCGACTGACCTCAACTGTGGGACGCATGTTGACCCTCGCTCCGTGGATCCTCGCCCTCAGCCTCGGCCCAGGCTGTCGAAGTGGCCAGCCAACGCCCTCCGAGTCCACCCCAGAGACCGAGACGGCCCTCCCGCTCCCAGACTGCCCCGACGCCGTCCAGGTCGACGGCGCCCTAGTCTTGGACGCCTGCTGGGTTGTCCTCGCTGACGCTCAGACCCAGGACTTGGCCGAGCTGCTGGTCAGCGGCAGCTTCCTGATGGGCTGCGAGGACGAGTTCCCCGCCATGGCCGTCGCCGAGCAGGCCCCCGATTACGCGCGTGGCACCCTCACCCTCCGCATCGATCCCAGCCTGGCTCCCCAGGCCTACCAAGTCCGCCACGGCGACCAGCTCGTCACCCTCACGGGTGGCAGCGCCCAGGGCCTGCGTTTCGCCATGACCGACTTCTTGGCCAGCTTGGACCGCGTGGAGCTGGAGGGCGGAGGCCAGTGGGCTCCAGATCCCACCGATTCCCTCTCCGATGGGCCCAACTTCTGCTCGGACTACGATGCAACCTGCACCGAGAACGAGGCCTGCTGGACCGACGCTTGGACCCCCGTTGAGCGTGTCGTTTGGCGCCCTCAGAGGGTGGACAACGCGCCAGATGTGGATCTGCGCATGGCCTTCGCCAGCTTCAAGGGAACCCAGAACAGCCACTTCCTCCCCAACTTGGTCTACTCCGAGCTCGGCTACTGTCCAAGTCCAACAGACACCGCCGCATTCTGGCAAGGCCTGCTCAGCTGCGACCGCCAGTCCGAAGGCACCTGCCTGGAGGTTCAACGGCGCCTGGATGTGGTGGTCGCCGGCCGCTTCACCCACGCCCTGGACGAGGGCCACCCCATGCAGGTGGGCGACTCTGTCGAGGGCTTCACTGGCTGCGATGGAGCTCAGCTCTACCAAGAGTTCCACGACTACCTGGGCGAG
Source organism: uncultured Pseudomonadota bacterium (assembly GCA_913060515.1). Lineage (GTDB taxonomy): Bacteria > Myxococcota_A > UBA796 > UBA796 > CAJQPC01 > CAJQPC01. Next base: position 13,637 of record CAJXRZ010000065.1, read on the forward strand.
CGCGGCGTGGCCCTTGTGCCCACCGCCTTCGGCCTGGAGACCCGAATCCCGGGCACGCCGGTAGCCGGCCCTCGAATCGCAGAAGAGGACCCCGCCGAGCTCTGGGGCGTTGCCGGAGACGCCAGCTTGTCCCAGGGGATCGGTCTGAGCCATGACTTCGTGGCCTGTGAGCTGGACCAGGGCATCTTTCTGGCCCCCGAGTCCTGCGAGCAGCTCGATGAGAGCGGCCACGTCCAGGGCCCGCTCTGGCTGACCGAGCTTGTGGACATCGACACCGTGCCGGTCTCCGATGTGCTCTCTTCCTGCGGTCCGTTCGACTTCTGCGCGACTAAGCCCGATTGCTGGGAGCCCACAGACGGCCCGCTGGGCAAGGCGCTCACCCCCATCGAGAGCTGCAGCAACCCGGTGGTTCGCATGCCGCTGCCCGACGACGGGGACTGGTACGCACTGCACTTCTGGGCCTCCGTTCCGGAGTCTCGGGACCTGACCGTCAAGATCATCACCAAGGACACCAACGGCTTGACCAACGCCTTGGAGTTGGAGGTCATCAGCACGGATCCGGAGGAAGGGGAGTACCTCAATCCCATCCCGGGGCTGGAAGCTGGGGATCCGGACATGGTTCGCTACTCCGTCATCTTCCGGGCGCCCGAGGCCAACGCACGCCTGAGCAGCGCCTACCTGCAGCTCATGGCGGCAGGGGACAGCGGCGTATTGCTGGACGAGCTCCGGGTGGCCTCGGTGGCGGGACAGCTGCACAACGTGGACCCCGACTCGCTTGTTGGGCCCGAGTGCCTAGAGCTCATCGACGGCGCTGAGATCCCGCTCCCCGTGGCGCCTTACTTTGATGGACAGACCGGAGAAGTTCTGGGGGCTGCCCTAAAGGCGGACTGCTTGGCGCCCGGCGAGCAGGTGCGCATCGCGTACCGCAGCTGGACCCACTTCGGCTTGTGGCCCGGCATCTCCACCCGTCAGAAGACCTACACCTACACCCCGGGCATCTACCAGGCGGCCTGGTGGGACGCTCCGACAGCCCCCGCTGCACAGCTGGCGAACCAAGACCTGGGTGACTGGCTCTTGCTCTCCGATTTGGGGGGAGAGGCCCGTGGCGTAGACCGACTGGGTCCTCTGAGCGAGACCACGACCGCTGAGACACTGGCCAGCTACATCTGCGAGATCGAGGCCAATGTGTGCCAGGACTGCGGCTCCTGCTCCGAGATGTTCCTGCCCCTCTCAGACCCGGACTTTTCGCCTTGTACCTGTGATGACTGGGCCACCGAGACGGGACCCCGCTTGCTCATCGCAGGGGACATGTTCACGCCCCTGCACAACGGCGGCGATGGAGAAGGCCTCTCTCTCCGTGAGGGCTACCAAGTGCCGCACGGCGGCGACTGGGGCCCAGCCTGGACCGCGCGAGAGCACCTGCCCCAGGACGCCAGCTTCCTGACCTGGTGGCATTACGACACCCGGCGAGCAGGCAGCCCTGTCGGTGGCCACGAGACTCTGATGGGCTTTGTGATGAGCTACGCCGAGACCGGCCACAGCAGCATCGGCGCCAGCGCTTGGGACCCCGACAACCAGCGGGTCTGGGCCGCTCTGGCAGCAGGTACGGGCAAGACCCATGATCTGCCTGTGGCTGGTGTGGCCCAGTTCGGCTGGAGCTCCGATGCCCAGGGACCCCGTGTGATGCACAACGCCAGCCGCTGGTTCTGGAACCCAGGTTGGTCTCATGTGCAGGCCTGGCTCATGTCTGACGACCCGGCCCTACCGGGTGGAGATGAGAGCCTACGCGTTGAGATGACCGGCTTTGACCTAGAGCGCTCCACGGGGGAGATGATCTGGCCGCAGACGGGTCTGTGGGCGCGCGTGCAAGAGGACTCGGGCTCATGGAAGAGCGAGCAGGTCGCGGTCTCTGGAGAGCGTCTCTTGGTGCGCATCCACACGGCCATGCCAGCCGAGAGCTGCGAGCTGGGCTTGCACTTCGACTTTGACCAGGGCTCGCCAGATGTGCGGGTGCTGAGCACTGAGCACCGAGACTACCGGGTGGTGGGGGCCTCGGTAGACTTGCCTGAGGAGGCCACCGGGGTGGAGATCAACGTGTTCTTGGTGGACTGCCCTGGCGGCATCTTGGACGCTGTCACCCTGTACTCCAGCCTGCCCGTCGTGGACTTTCCCTACGCGTGGGCCGGCGAGGGTTTCGAGGACTGGGACGGCGCTGAGAACGTGGACGCGCGGCCCAAGATCTGCGGTGATGCGGAGACCTGGGACTGCGTGAATCAGGACACCTGGGAGTAGTACAGGCCCCGCGCTGGCCAGGAATCTTGCGTCGCATTCGGAGGTGCTCCGTCTATGCTTTGAACCTCAAACAGCAAGAAGACACCATGCGCCTTCATCTTCACCTCCGCTGCAGCGACTTGGCTGCAAGCAGCCGCTTCTACACCGCCTTGCTCGGCGCTCCAGACAAAGACATCGCGGACCTGGTGCGCTTTCAACCGGAGGGCCTGCCCATGTCGCTGACCCTCATGTCAGGAACGCCGGCCCCTCTGCAAGCACCCGAGCACCTGGGTCTAAAAGCGCAGAGTGAGGCGGATCTGCAAGCGCTCTGGACCCGTTTGGACGCCAGCGGTCTCAAGCCCACCCTGACCGAGACCGGCACCTCCTGCTGCGCGAGCACACAGGACAAGCGCTGGTATGTGGATCCCGATGGACGCCCCTGGGAGGTCTACCGGGTGTTGGATGACAGCGTGCCTCCCGACTGGAAGGTCCCTGAACTGCTGGTGGAGCAACCGCCCATGGCTGCCGGTGGCGGGTGCTGCGGGTGAGGATCGAGTCGCTGGAGCCCTTGCTTCGCGGGCCGATGCTGGGTTGGCTCAAGAAACGTGTTCCAGCCTCCGTCGCCGAGGACATTGTCCAGGAGGCTCTGCTCCGGGGCTGGCAGGCTGCGCCCAAGCTGCGAGACCCAGCAAAGCTGCAGTCCGTGATCTGGTCCACCGCTCGAAACTTGAGCGTGGACTACCTGCGGGCCCAGAGACCGGCGGGTGCCCTGGAAGAGCTCTACGAGGCTCCGCCGGAGCCGGACGTCAGCGCTGTGGTGGCCTCGTGGTTGCCGGGCTTTGTTGAGATGCTGGAGGAGCCCTACCGCACGGCTGTGAAGAGGGTGGATCTGGAAGGGATCACCCAAGCTCAGCTCGCTGATGAGCTCGGGCTGTCCAAGTCCGGGGCTCGAAGTCGGGTCCAGCGGGGCAGGGCCCAGCTCCACGACCTGCTGCAGGCGTGCTGTGAGGTCCACTTCGCCCAAGACGCGGTGCAGCATGTGGCCCCTCGCAAGTGTGGTGCCGGTTGCTGAGCTAGGGCCCGCAGCGTGGAGTTGAGATTTGCGAGGCAGCCATTGTCCGGGTACACCTGTTTCAACACTCAGCCAGTAGGAGGTCTGATGCAAAAGCTCGATGTCATTCACCCCGCTGGCGTACGTGCCTAAGCTTTAGCTCTCCAGCTGAGCCCAGAATCACGGTCTCCAGCGGGTCTCGTTCGCCTTCGCGTTCCAGTCCCTTCCTCCGCCCAGCATGTGCTCGGTCGCGGAAACGGAGTCCTCAGTGACCCTCCTCGACACCTTTGGGTGGTCGGCCTTCGCCTCTGCGTGGCCCGCCGAACCCGATCTATTCCCCGCCCGCGTCGTCTCTCAGCAGCGCGGTCAGCTCGACATTTACTCTGAACAAGGCCCAGCCCGGGCGATGATCCGCGGCAGCTTGCTGGTCGATCCGCCGGTGGTCGGCGACTGGGTCGCTGTGCGCCCGGTGGGTGAGCAGTGCCTCATCGTCGCCATTCTGCCCAGGCAGACCTGCATCACACGCAAGCGCGCTGGAGGCGGCCATGCGCAAGTGATTGCCGCCAACGTGGACTGCGTGGCGGTCGTGACCTCCATGGACAGCGACTTCAACCTGCGACGCATCGAGCGCTACCTCTCGGTGGTCCGGGGTGCGGGCTGTGAGGCTCGGATTCTGCTCACCAAGGCGGATCGGGCCAAGGATTCGGCCTTCTTCACTTCCCAACTCTCGGACCCTTTCTTCGTGTGCTCCGCCCTGCACGGTGAGGGCTTGGACCCGCTGCGTGCCTGGGTCGATGGGCGAACCCTGGCTCTGGTCGGAAGCAGCGGCGTGGGAAAGTCCACGGTGATCAATGCACTGGTCGGCCAGAGCGTGCAGAACACCGGCGCGGTCTCGGACTACGACGGCCAAGGTCAGCACACCACGACCACCCGGAACCTGTTGCGGATGCCCGAAGGTGGCTGTGTGATCGACACGCCCGGAATGCGGGAGCTGGGTCTGACGGAGGATGCAGATCCCGACGAGGCCTTCTCGGACATCGTGGCCCTGGCTTCCCAGTGCGCCTATGCGGACTGTCAGCATGAGACCGAGCCCAAGTGTGCGGTGCGCCAGGCCATTGAGAGCGGCAGCTTGGACCCCAAGCGCTTGAAGAGCCGAGACAAGCTGCTCCGCGAGCGTGCGCGAGAGGCCCGCCGAAGCAGCAAGCGTCTGAACGCAGCGGCCGGGAAACGCATGAGCAAGCGCGTGAGAAGCGCTGCTCGAAGCAAACGAAACCGGGAGGGGTAGCCGAGACCGGATGGCCCGCCTTCACACTTCCTTACAAAGCATCGCGCTTCTTGAGCGGGGCTTGGTGGAGGAGCAACGATGGCGGGTCATCTTGAGTGTGCTGCAAACACGGAGCCCACCATGAAGACCACCGGCCTGCTCATTCTCCTCGCCATGGGACTGATCACTCTGACAGCGTGCGGCAGCAACGCCGACAGCGGGGCCACCGACAACAGCGAGGCGGTGCTCAGCGAGAGGAGTAGGGATTGCGCCGATCATGCCGGCAGCTCCTACGCTCTGGTCCAGGACATCCAGCGCGCCTTGGGCTTTGAATCAGATGTCAGCATCGAGGCCGAGGACAGCCTGTGTGTCTTGGTCTCCAACAACATTCCCAACCACGACTTCAACGATGAGAGCGCGCGCTTTGCCACCGATGTGGCCGAGGTCGGGCAGAGCTTTGAGATCTCCAGAAGCCCTGCGCTCGCTGAGCAGCCCACCCCTCTAAGGCAGCAGACCTACGATGCGGTGTTGCTCAATGGCGTTCCGGTGGACCTGCTCTCCGCTGGTTGCTTCCAGCCCGAGGACCCCCGTGCCGACGCCAACGGGGACGTGCCGGCGGGTTGCGGCATAGACAGCGCTTGGTTGCTGGACCCACTGGGGGCAGGGGACTTCTTCGGCCACGATGCCCACAACGCCCACACCCAGCCCGACGGCAGCTACCACTACCATGGCAGCCCCAAGGCGCTCTTCGACGACTCTCCCGGCGCGGAGGGCTCCCCTGTCATCGGCTTTGCGGCGGACGGCTTCCCCATCTACGGCAGCTACTTCGTCGACGACGAGGGCAGCTTGCGCAAGGCCCTGTCCGGCTACAGCCTGAAGAGCGGCACCCGTCCGGAGAGCGCCGAAGATCCCGGCGGCACATACACTGGCCGCTACATTCAGGACTTTGAGTTCACTGACTCAGGCGACCTGGATGCCTGCAACGGCATGAGCGTCGATGGGCAGTATGGCTACTACGTCACCGACAGCTACCCCTGGATTCTGGGCTGCCTCAGCGGCACCCCAGACCCATCCTTTGAGAAAGGAGCGCCCCAATAGGGCGCAGCCTCATCTCTACATCGCCATCCCGTAGAGCCCGTACAGCAGCATCTTGGGCGACAGGGTGCGCAGCTGCACAAGCTGCTTCTTGATCTGCTCAGGACGCAGGTAGAAGCGGCGCAATGCGTAAGACTGCATCTTGATGAGCTCCGCTGGATCGTAGCCATGGGGATGGTAGATCAGGCGGTCGGGATCGGGGTTGAAGGTCGTGTAGTTGTCCCAGTCATCCCGGAACAGGTCCTTTTGCCAGCGATCTTCGAAGAGCTTGGAGCCTGGGAAGGGCACCGTGATGGCGAACTTGGCGAAGTCCAGGTCCAGGTCCACTGCGAACTCGATGGTCTCGCGTGTGAGCTCCGGGGTCTCGCCAGGCAGGCCAATCATGAACAAGCCCACAGTCTGGATTCCAGCGTTGTGTGCGTTCTCCACACCCTCACGCACCTTGGCGGTGGTCAGGGTCTTGTTCACGTTGCCGAGCAACATGTCCACGCCGGACTCGATGCCCATCAGCACGCGGCGGCAACCGCCCATGTACATCAGCTCGCAGGTCTCTTGGTCCAGACGGTCTGCTCGGGTCTCGGAGAGCCACACGCATTCCTTGTCCAGGCCGCGCTTCTTGATCTCCTCACAGATGGGACGGAGGTCCTTCTTCACCAGGGGGAAGATGGGATCGATGAAGCCGATCTGCTTCACGCCGTAGCGGGAAACCAAGTACTCGTACTCGTCCACGACCTTCATGGGGTCTCGGCGACGGAAGGTCTTGCCGCCCGTGTGGATCAGCGAGCAGTAGTCGCAGCGGTATGGACAGCCGCGGGAGGCCGCCATGGTCAAGATGGGCTTGGCCATGTCCGCGAAGGGAAGCAAGCCATAGCGGTGGTACGGGAAGAGGTGCCATGCCGGGTAAGGCAGGCTGTCCAAGTCCCGGTTCAGAGCCCGCGCGCGGTTCGTGATGGCCTCGCCGTCGGAGGTCCGCCAGGTGATCCCGTCAACGTCGGAGAAGTCTGTCTCGTTGCGGCCCAGAGCGTCGACGAGCTCACAGATCGTGATCTCCCCGTCGTAGTGAACAGCGAAGTCCACGCCCAGATCGCGGCAGATCTCCTTGGCGAACACATCTGCGTGCACACCACCCCAGACGAACTTGGCCTCGGGGAGGCGGCTCTTGAGCAGGCGCGTGAGCACCTCGCACACGGGGGCAGAGGGGGTCAGCACCGTCATGCCGATCAGGTCGGGCTTGAAACGTTCGGCCTTCTCGACCACGTCCTGAGGGCTGAGGCCTTCAGCGAACATGTCGATGCAGCGTACGAAGACGCCGTGGGCTTCCAGGGAGCCTGCGATGTACGCCAGCCCCGTTGGGGGCATGGGCTCGAGAAGCGCGGCAAATCTGCCGAGCTTGTCCAGGTTCATGGAGGGGTTGATCAAGAGGACGCGCACGGGTACCTCGCGGTGGGCTGGTCTGGGTGAAGCATAGCCGTAGCCTTGGGGCCTCTCAAGCAATGACTCATGCCTGATCTGGCTCAGTCTTCTGGCAAACCCCACCCGGCGCCGCCCGGGGTCTCTACGCGCACCCGGTCCCCAGGCTGAAGGGAGAGGGCTTGGCCTTGCCACTTCTGGCGCAAGCAACCCCGTTGGATCCACCAGCGACCTGCTTGGGCTGCTCCCCCGCCGGCCAGGCCAGCGCGGGGCGGATCCCCAATTGCGAGGAGCGCGGCCTGTCCTCCCTCCAGCAAGACCAACTCGCGTACAAGGCCCTCGCCGCCCGCATGTCGGCCTTGGCCCGAGGAGCCATTGCGCAGGGAGAACTCGGCGACCCGCAGAGGCAGACGCGTCTCCAGGACCTCCACATCGGTGATTCGGGTGTTCGTCATGTGGGTCTGTCGCCCGCTGGGACCGGGGCCGGATGGGCTGGCTCCGACTCCGCCGCCGATGGTTTCGTAGAGGCTCCAGCCCGGCCCACCCAGGGAAAGATTGTTCATCGTTCCTTGAGACGGGGAGCGCAGAGCCATGGCGCTCAGGAGCAAGTCCACGACCCGTTGGCTGGTCTCGACGTTGCCGCCGACCACCGCCGCGCCAGGGGACGGGCTGAGAATACTGGGGTGGGGCAGGGTGATCGTCACCCTGCGAAGGGCGCCTTCGTTCAGAGGAAGTCGGGCTCCAGCGGCGCATCGGAGCACATAGAGCACGGCGGCCCGCACGACGGCTTGGGGGGCGTTGAGGTTGCCCGTGTGTGGGCCGCCTGTGCCAGAGAAGTCCACATGAAGGGCGCCCGGAGAGAGCTTCACCTGCAGATGGATGGGCACGCCCGAGATGACCTCGCTGGCGGAGCCGGGTTGAAGACTTGGCAGAAGCGCATCCAGGCTCTCGTCCGCAAGGTCCTGCAGGTGGGCCATCCAGGTCGCTATGAGCTCCCCAGACCCCAGCTTGGCCAGCCCCTTTGCGGCGTGGTGGTTGGATGCGATCTGCGCCTGTAGATCGGCGTGTACGGTCTCCGGCTGGCGACAGTCGCCGAGATCCGGTGGCAGGTATTCCCCAGTCGAGGACAGGATGGGCACCCGTCGAAAGACCTGACCCTCCTGGTCGAGGCGGGTGGAGTGGGGCGGCATGGAGCCAGGGGTCAGGCCGCCGATGTCTGCATGGTGGCCGCGGCTGGCCACCCAGAAGCGCTGTCCATCCACCAAGGCTGGGCTGATCACAGTGAGGTCTGGCAGGTGGGAGCCGCCTGCTGCGGGGTCGTTGCTCAGCCAGGCTCCGGCGCTCTCTGGGTCGACATGGGCCAACACGTCCCGCACCGTCTCGCCCATGGCGCCCAGATGCACGGGGATGTGGGGGGCGTTGGCGACAAGCTCGCCTTGGGCGTTGAACACCGCGCAGGAGAAGTCCAAGCGCTCCTTGATGTTCACGCTCCTCGCGCAGCGTCGAAGCACCTCGCCGGCTTGTTCTGCAACGGCCATCAGGCGGCTACCCCAGAGGGCGGCTCCGAAGGGGGTGCGCTGGGTCTCGGGCGCTTGGGGCAAGCGCTCTTCGTGCTGGAGACGCAAGATGCCGTCTACGTTCTCGGCGATCCAGCCCGCAGGCAAGGCCACGCTGGTCGTGGGGGCAAAGAGCACCCTTGGGCCCACCGCTCTCTCGCTGCCGAGCTTGAAGGGGTCGGCCTGAACCTGTGGCATGGCCGGGGCCGGGGCCAGGCTGCGGACGCGCAGGTTGACGACCTCCAAGGGGCCGGAAGGCCGGGTGCCGTAGCGGCGCTGGTGTTCGTCCCGAAAGCGCTCCTCGAGCTGGGGCCCAGCGCGCATCTCCAAGCTGTGATCGGTGCCTTGGACTCGGAGCTCGGCGCTGCGCTCGATCTGGCCCAGGTCGGGCAGGGTGTCTTGGATCGCCTCCCAATGGGCCTGCAGGTCCACCTGGTCCAGGGGCTGCCAGAGCGCCCGGATGCCGCGTTCTTGGCGCTGGGCGAGGGCCTGGCCAAAGGCGCTGAGCACCGCAGCGCAGGGGTGCACCAGAACGGTGGAGATGCCCAGTCGCTCTGCGACGAAGGCGGCGTGTTGGCCGGCGGCGCCGCCGTAGGCGACCAGCGCGTGGTCTCGCAGATCGACGCCTCGGGCTGCGGCCAGGCGTCGGGCTGCCTGGGCCATTTTCTCTCGGGCCAGATCCAGGAAATCCTGCGCCTCGCCGGCAAGCACGACCAGGTCGGGGTCCAGGGGTGGTCTGAAGGCCTCGGGGTCGACGAGCCCGGCCAGGAGCGCTGCGTCGGTGAGGGTGGGCGGGCCACCGCGGCCGTAGCAGGCTGGACCGGGGTGGGCGCCGGCCGAGTCTGGGCCCACTGAGAGGCGCAGGCCGTCGCTGCGCAGGATGGAACCGCCGCCCGCGGCGATGGTCTCAAGTTCAAGCATGGGACGTCTGAGCCGAAACCCCGCCACTCTGACCTCGCCTTCGCGACGGGGGGGCTGACCGTGATCCACGCGACAGAGATCGGTGCTCGTGCCCCCCATGTCCAGGCCCACGGCGTGCTCAAAACCCGCTTGCTTTGCGACCGCTGCGACGGCCAAGACACCTCCAGCTGGACCGGAGAGCACGGCGTCTGGCGCCTTGAGCTCGGGGGCGGGGCACAAGCTGCCGTCGGAGCGCATGGCCATTGCGCCCTGGGGGATGGCGTCTCGGGCCATGGCCCTGGCCAAGACCGGGGTGATCGCAGCTTCGATCAGGGTGGTGTGAATGCGCGGCAGCAGGCCCAGCTCTGGATCGACCTGGTGACCCAGGGCGATGTGTGTGCCCAAGGGGGCAAAGTGTGCTTTCAACGCCAGCTCGTGTGCTGGGTTGCGCGGCCCGTGTACCAGAACGATGGCGATGGCTTGGGCCCACTCCAGTCCTTCCAGATCGGGCAGCTCCAAAGGGGTGAGCACCCGTCCGGTGGCGTCGAGACGTTCACGTACTTCGAGGACCTGCTCGCAGAGAGGGGCTGGCCAGTCTTGGTCCGGATCGAAGAGCTCAGGTCGGGTCATGTCTCCGATGTGAATCAGGTCCCCGAGTCCCGCGCTGACCACCAGAAGGGTGGGGACCCCAGTGCGTTCCAGCAGCGCGTTGGTCGCCACGGTGGTGCCGAAGACCAGCTCCCCATCGGCCAGCTCGCCGACGATCGCCTGATCGGAGGGCACCTTCTGGATCTGCACCTCCCCCTGGGGAGAGATGCGGACCACGTCGGTGAAGGTGCCGCCGCGGTCGACAAAGGTGCGTGGGAGCTTGGGCATTGGGCCTTGAGTGGGCAGTGTGGGCCTCTTAACCCTGCAGTCATCTCGGAGGTTGCGTGAAGAAGCTCGGTGTCCTGGTCGCTGCGTTGAGCATCAGCCTGGTGGTCTTTGCTTTGTGGATGACCCGCTCGTGGCCATTCGATGGCCTGCCTACGCCGGAGCCGGTGAGCTGGTCCGAGGCCAGCGTTGACGCAGACGCGATCACCGTCTCTGGCACGGCCCACTACACCTTGCGCGCCAGCGTGACTCGAGGCGCCCGGATGGGGAAGGACGCCCAGGAGCTCTGGATCTTCCCGCTGATGGAGAAGGGGGACGTCAACAGCAAGCGGGTGCGCATCATGGTGGCGATGGAGAAGGAGCCAGGCAAGACGGTGACCTATGAGGACCTGACCGTCTCCGGTTGGGCGCGTCCACCGGGTGTGGCCATGAATCGCCAGCTCGAGGACAGCTTTATGGGGGCTGGCTACGACTTCGCCGAGGACTATTTTGTGCTGGAGGTATTTCCGGTAGATGCGCCCGAAGGGGGTCAGTAGAGACCCACTGGGTGAACAGGTGGGTCAATCTTGACCCGGCACAGGGGTGGTTTTGGCCCGTATTCGGCCTTGGCACGGGCTGTGCAACGTCTTCCAGCAAGCGGAGACGGAGCACGTCGCTGCGACCCCAGGACCCAGACGGGTGGTCTTCTTTGGCCCTCGGAGCTCGGTGTTTGTCTCAAAACCCACCCTGGGGGTGGCGGCGTGCTCTGGCTCTTTCTTTTTGGAGGGGGTGCCCGCACCCCCTTGTTCGCTGTGCTCACACCCCCTGGGGTTCTTCAGGGGGCGTCGACGGAGTACTTTTTTCGAGTCGTCGTCTCACTGCGTTCGCCTCCTTTGTCTCCCAAAGCACTCCGGGCCCCCTTCATCACGGGCGGCAGCCGGCAGTTGCCGAACTGACGCCGGAGGGCTGGGTAGAGGGGGTGCGAAGGACAACACGCCCTTGGGGTTCTTCAGGGGGCGTCGACGGAGTACTTTTCTCGAGTCGTCGTCTCACTGCGTTGGCCGAAGAGCTGGTGCCCTGTGTTCTCTCGCTGCGCTACCCTCCCCACATGGACTACTTCAGCGCCCCGGAAGAACGCCGCACCGACCGCCTCCTCCTGCGCAGCTGGAAACCAGGGGACGGTCCTTTGCTCAGCGAGGCAGTCAATTGCTCCTACGAGCACCTCAAGACCTTCATGCCTTGGGCGGTACCCCACCAGGATGTGGAGACCTCTGAGCAGCTGGTGCGCCAGTTCCGTGGTCGCTGGCTGCTGAGCCAGGACTACGTGGTGGCCCTCTTCTCGCCAGATGGCTCACGGGCCTTGGGTGGCTGTGGATTCCACCTGCGCCACGGTCCGCTGTCTCTGGGCGTGGCCGAAGTTGGGATGTGGATCCGGGCGGACGTGGCTGGCCAGGGTCTAGGCACCCATGCCTTGCAGACCTTGATCGACTGGGGCTTCTCTGAGTGGCCCTGGCAGCGTCTGGTGTGGAAGTGCGATGCCGAGAACCACGCCAGCCGGCGCTGCGCGGAGAAGGCTGGCCTGCGCCTCGAAGGCATCACGCACGGGGACCAGGTCAAGGTCGGTGGCACAGAGCGCCGGGACACCGCTTGGTATGCAGCCTTGCGGCCAAGCGGAGTTTAGCTTGGCGAGAAGACGAAGGGGTAGGAGACGGTCACGCTGCCTCCGTTCTTGGGCTCCGGAAACTGGAAGCGCATGAAGCGGCTGTTGATGCAGCTCTCCACCGAGGAGTTGTTCATCGTGGTGGACTTGGTTGTCGCTGAGGAGACGGTGCCATCGGGGGCGATGACGAACTTGACGACGAGCTTGCCCGCAAGCTTCGGGTCTTTCACCAGCTCGCGCTGGTAGCAGTAGCGGATCTTGTTCATGTTGCGCTTGACCACCTGGTCAATCAGGCTGCGGTCGAGCTCGCCGTGCACAATCGGGTCGCCCCCGATCTGGCCGATGGGAGTGCCCTGTTCTGGTGAGTCAAAGCCGGTCCCTGAAGGCGTGTCCTGCCCTGGAGGAGGAGGACCCAGTGACGTGGACCAGCCGTCTTGAGTCGGCGGCGTGGCCTCTACAACGCGGAGCGTCAGCTCAAAGCTGCTCGCTTCGCCTGGAGATGGAAGCGGGCTCTCCGCCAGCCAGCTTGCAAAGCACCCGGAGAGCTGGGGGTCGGCGAAGCTGATCTCCCCTTCATCCAAGGTCTGGTAAGCCCCGTCCGCGTCGATCCCGAGGCGCCAGGAGAGCTGCCCGGTGTACTCCAAGCTCGGATCGCGCACCATCGCTTGCTTTACGCAGGCCTCGGCTCCAGATCGGCGGCCATTCAGAGACCGGGTGGCGATGGATGCGTCCAGAGGTCCCGCCACCTTCTCCACCGCAAGGTCCAGCTCCACTTGACCCTCACGCGCCCTCTGGACTTCCAGGGACTTGCCTCCAAGCAATCCGCCCAGTCCCCCCAGGTCTGAAGGCGCACCGCCGCCGCACTCGCCGCCCTTCCAGTTTGCACCGGAGGACCGGTTCACCTGAAGCAGGGAAAGCGAATCCCCCAGGTCCAAATGTATCGCTTCCCCTTTGCTGGCTGAGCCGCCATTCAACGGGCTGGCGGGGGCCTCGTCCAGGATGACCTGGTGACCTCGGGACTGGAACTCCGCCATCACCTTCAAGAGTTCAGCGCTCGAAAGCTCCGGCTCGGCTGTGATCCGTGCACAGGCCACGCCGTATCCCAGGCTTGAGATGCCTTCATCGACACTCTTTGGGCGTGCGCTCTCGCCCTGGCTGCCCGTGAAGTGCATGCCGTCTGCGCCCAGCGAGACGTAGGCCGCGCGACCTCCCAGAAACCCGAAGGACTCGGTGGGCTCAGAGGTCGCCGGCGAGACCGCGATCACCGGCCTGATCTGGGTGCCTTCGAAGGCATCCAGGACCGCCCAGAGCTGATCCGAGCGCATCTCGGGGTCCACGATGACGAGGGCGTAGTTCCAGAAGGAGATGACCTCGGGCCCCAAACAGAGCGCCACAGTCTCCCGCTGCTGGATGTCGAGCTGCTCAAGGTGTTCGTGCAGGGCGCTGAGCTCCCAATGCTCAAAGCCGTCGAGCCGCTGCATGCCGCCTTCGCGGTGAACGTAGATCCCCTCTGCGCTGGCCTGTACGACCCGGAGTTGCAGGGGGCCGTTTGCCTTGGCGTAGCTGCGCATTGGCGGCAGCGGGTCTGGGGCGAGCATGCGGCACCCCTCTTGAGAGGGCGGGAGCTGTACGAAGATGGCCAGGGGCAGCGCGAAGTGACTCTGGGCCTGAGGCAGCGTCGCTTGGAGCTCTAAGACGGCCGCTTCTCGGGAAGCACTTGCGGCTGGAGTGGGGAGGCTGAAGCAAGCAAGGAGCAGGAGAATCATCCTGCAACTCCACGTCAGGTTGGGCTTGATTCGCTTTGGGCTCAGCTTGGAAAGAAGGCCAGGGGAAAGGAGACGATGGCGATGCCGCCGCCCTTGGGCTCCGGAAACATGAAGGTCTTGAAGCGCCCGCTGACGCAGTCCTCCACCGCTGGGTTGTTCATCGTCGTGGCCTTGGTTGATGCGGAGGAGACGCTTCCATCCTGGGCAATGACGAACTTGATGACCAGCTTGCCGCTCAAGGTCGGGTTCTCTTCCAGCTCCAGGGTGTAGCAGTAGCGAATCGCGTTCATGTGCTTGAGCACGACCGCGTCGATCTCGCTCTTGTCCACCGCACCCAGGATGATGGGGTCACCCCCGATACGGGCGACTGGGCCCTCGCTGGGGACAGCCTGCCTCTCCCAATCTTGCGCGGGGACAGCGGGCGCCAAGGCGGGCGGCGTCCGGGGAGGTGGGGGGCCCTCGACGGGCACGGGATGTAGACAGGCCAGAAAGAATGCAAGCATCCACGAAAGCTATCTCAGTCCGCCGGCCCATCCTGGAGAATGCGCCTGCGTATTGAACTCTCTCCGGCGTTAAAGTCCTGCCTCCAACTGGCTCTCTTGATGCTCCTGCTTCTGCTCGCCTGCGACCGCACCCCCGAACCCACGCCCCGCTTCATGGGGGCAGATCCCGCGGTCTTGGCTGCGGACGGGGAGTCTCGCGCGGGCGTGATCCGGGAAGGAAGCGAGGGGGAAGCCGCACTCTTTGGTGGAATCAACGCCGAAGGCGCGGCCAGCGACGTCAAGCTCTACAACAGCAAGGTCCAGTTCATCATCCAAGACGCGGTGCGCTCACACGGCCTGATGGACGTTGGCGGAGGCATCATCGACGCCGATCTCGTGCGTCCCCAGGGCGTCCTGGGCCGAGACACGGTGGAAGACATCTTCAGCGGCCTGGGCCTGAGTCGGGTCTTTGAGCCCAGCGCGGTTGAGGTGCTGGCCGACGGCAGCGATGGCGGGGCCGCGGTGGTCTGCGTGCGCGCCGAGGATGTGGGCTGGGACATGATGCAGGGGCTCTTTGAGCTTGGAGAGCCCACCATGGAGCCCCAGAACCTGGAGCTCCTGACCACCTACGAGTTGCCTCCGGACAGCTACACCCTGACCCTGCGCAGCGTGCTGACCAACGCGGGCGATGAGACCCAGGTCTTCAAGTTTCAGGAGGGGGTCATCGTCTCCGGAGAGGACATGAGACCCTGGGCACCGGGCTACGGCTACGAGGGCACCCAGGGTGCCCTTCCAATGCTGGGTTTCACCGGAATCCAAGGCGAGGCCACCCTGTCTCTCTGGAACGCCGACGACAGCATGGAGCCCAGCACGCTCACCGACCTGGCCTCGGACTTGGGGCTCGCTTTTGCGGTGTTTCAGGAGACCGCGCTGGCGCCCGGAGAGAGCATCGAGGTCGTGCGATATCTCAGTGTCACCCCCGACATCGCCGCAGCGGAGAGCGAGCGCCTTGGCACCCAAGGCCTGAGCCTGTCGCCCGTGACGGGCGTGGTGACCAGCGGTGGGGCTGGGCTGCCCGGCGTGCGGGTGCACTTCGTGGACGCCCAAGACCAAGTCGGCGGCTTTGCCATGACCGACGATCAAGGCGCGTATTCCGCCAACCTGGCTCCGGGGGACTGGCGGGCCTTCGCCGTGGCCAGCGCAGGCTCGGAGCAGGTGCCTTTGCCCCTTGGTGCTGGACGGTATGGTCCCTTTGCGGCCGAGAGCCTGAACCAAGCCCAGCTCGATGTGCTCTCCGGGAAGACCCAGGCGAGCCCTCTGGCCTATGCCACCGGCATCGCGACCCCAGAGCCCCAGAGCTTCACCCTCGCAGACTCCGCCACGGTGGACTTTGAGCTGCCAGTGGCCTCGGGGGTACGGGTTGAGGTGGTGGACCAGGACGGCGTGCCCCTGCCCGCGGTGGTCAGCCTGGAGTGGGTGGGCGCGCTGCAGTCCACCGTGCCCAATGGGTTGCGCAAGGCCATCGGAGAGCCCAACGGCTCCCGGGCGGCGTGGGGGTGGACCGGGGCCGAGGTGCTGGAGTTGGCGGCACCTCCAGGCACCTTCAGCCTGAAGGTCAACCACTCGTGGCGCTACAGCCAAGCCCAGGTGGCGGAGCTCACGGTTCTCGAAGGGGAGATCACCACCCTTCAAGTGACCTTGCACGAGCGGGTTGAGCGGGACGGCTGGCTGGCCATGGACCCCCACCTGCACGGCGCGCCCAGCTTTGATGGCGCCCTCCCTATGGAGGACCGCTTGATCACCTGTGCAGCGACCGGCGTAGACCTGCCTGTGACCACCGACCACGACCGACAGGTGGAGTACCGCACCCTGGCTCAGGCCTTGGATCTGGACCAGCGCATGCACATCACCCCAGGCGTAGAGGTGACCACCATCGTGCGCGGGCACTTCAATCTCTACCCGGTAGAGCCAGCCTTGAACCTCATCAATGGGGGCGCTGAGGCTTGGTGGTATGCCCCGGACAACACCGAGGATCTCTTTGAGCGCATGCGAGAGACGGGCGGTCCAGAGGCCCTGATGCAGATCAACCACCCCCGTAGCCCCGGCATGTTCGCCTTCTCCAAGTACAACGCCGAGAACGGAGCCCCCGTCCGCCCCGAGCTCTGGTCCTGGGACTTCGAGCTCTTCGAGCTGCTCAACGGCGGCGTGGAGGGCCTGGACGAGATCCGTCAGGACTGGTTCAGCTTCCTGAACCAAGGGCGCAACATGGTGCCCGTGGGCGCCTCGGACAGCCACTACCGCTACATTCCCTGCGGGCTGGGCCACACCGACGTGTTCTTGGACGAGACCGATCCCAGCCAGGTCAGCGACACCCAGCTTCGCCAAGCCCTGCTTGATGGCCATGTGGTCGTGGCCTCTGGGCTCACCCTGCGGGTTGAGATGCAGAGCGAGGCGGGCACCGCCATTCCTGGAGACCTCTTGGTCGGGGCCCAGGCCACCCTGCACGTGACCCTGCAAGCGCCCGAATACGTCGTCCCCGAGACCCTGGTTCTCTACAGGAATGGAGAGGTGATCGACGAGATCGAGCTGCCCGCGAGCGCACAGGATTCCCTGTGGTTTGAGCAGGACTTTGCCCTGGAACCTGGCCAGGACGCCTGGTACGCCGTCGAGGTCACCAGCACCGTCTCTCAGGGCTCTGCCTGGAGAGATCAGGCGCCCTACGCGATGAGCAACGCGATTCGTCTGGACGTGGACGGGAAAGGCTGGGAGCCGCCAGGCCTCTGAGCTCAGTCGCTGGGCACATCCCCAATGCGATCGAACGCGTAAGGGCCCTCGACCGCCCCCCAGGCCTGAGAGCCATCGTTGTTGAAGCCGCGGTCCCAGCTCGTGAGCAGAGTCGCGCTCAAGGTGACCTCGCTGGCGGCATAGTCGCCACCCAGGCTGGTCTGACAGTCCGTGCCTTGGGTCCCGCCAGAGAATGTACCGGCGTCTTGATCCCAGTCCAACAACACCCCGCAGCCGACCCGCTCCTCCCAGGTTGTCTCTGGGACAGGCTCGGTGGAGCCCAGGGTGCAGAAGCCTTCCCAGTCCCCTTCGTTGTCCACGGTGTACACCCGGGTCTGGGCTTGGGCCTCGCCCACGGACGCCACGGTGTAGAGGCGCTGGCGGTAGGGTGTGGCGCCGGGCTGCTCCTGCTGTACGTACATCACTTCCTCGCCCAGCTCGGGCAGATCGACGCGGCAGGCGAAGAGATCGATGTGGTAGTAGCTGCTGTTGAACTCCTCCGATTGGGCCTGGCTGCTGAAGCTTCCGCGCAGGTACTGGGAGGCGCTGATGAGGACCTGGTCCACTTCTTCTTGGGTGTCCTGTGCGGAGTCCAGCACCTCATCTTTGGTGCAGGCGAGCAGGGTCAGGGCGATGAGCAACATGGGGCGACTCCGAGTCGGCGGCCCAGTGTCAGGGCAGGCGCCGCTAGTTAACCGCCGCCTCCGGCCACTCGAAGACGAAGACCTGCGCACCCTGGTCCCGGTCCTGGCAGATCGGCACACCGACGGCCAAGTCTAAGCGGCCGTCTCCGTCGTAGTCCCCGGGAGCCAGGCGGTGCTGGTCTCCGCTCAGCTCGCTCTCGCAGGGGAGCTGCACCGAGTCCAACTTCTGCCAGCCGCTGCTCTGGGCTGGACGCTCCACCTGGATGACGTAGCGACCGTCCAACGCCAACAAGGCCAAGCGTCCGTTGACCGGCCAGCTGATCACCTGCGAGCGGGAGTTCTCGCCGGTCTGCAAGGTGGTGGTGGGCTCGATGAAGCTTGGGGCTTGGGTCTCGAAGATCGCGACCTCGTAGTCTGCCTCGTCGCTGAGCCGCCAACCCGGAAGGGCGAACTCGGGGACCCCGTTGCCGTCCGAGTCCCCCAAGGCAACCAGGCCGGTTGGCATCTGGTTGTTTCGGCTCAAGAGGTTCGCTGGACTCTGCTCCAAGGCCACCCCTGGTGCGCGCAGGGCAGTGGTGATCTGGGCGACCCCGCCCGAGACGCCCTCCTCGCCGCAGGCCGGACTCAAGGCCAACACGTCCGGCAGACTGTCGCCGTCCAAGTCCGGGCTCACGACCACACGGTCACCCATCAGCGTGTCCCGTCGGTCGGAGCTGTGTACGGACCCCAACTCGGCGGCGCTGCGGATGCTCGCGAACAGCCTCAGTTTGGCGCCTGAGAACACCCAGACCTCGCCGCCCCGAGGGGGTGAACCGGTGAGCGGCGCGCCCACGACCAGATCCAGCAAGCCGTCGCCGTCCAGGTCTCCTGTGGCCAGATCCGTACCGAAGTTCCACACGTCCGCAGGCCCATCGATGCGCAGGGACTGCGCGTAGGCGGTGCCCGGGTCAGACCACGCCCTCCCAGGTACGATCCAGACGCTGCCGCGTTGGGTGTTTGGATCCGAGAAGGCCAGCTCGCCCCTGCCATCCCCGTCCAGGTCGCCCAGTGCTTGAATGCTGCGATGACCCGGAAGGATCGGATCTTCACAGAGGCCCAGTGGGATCGCCCATTGGTAAAAGGGAAGGGGCACTTTGAAGAAGGGGTCGGCCAGCGTGTCGCCCATGCGAAGGGCAAAGAGCGTCGCCGGAAAGCCGTCCTCTGAGGAAGAGGACACGAAACCCAGCTCATCGGCCCCGTCGCCGTCCAGATCCCCAAGATTGAACACGGCTTCGCCAGCATAGGCCCGACCGTCGCCCTCCACGGTCCAATAGGCCAAGTCCTCCGCGCGCGCAGGTTCCGAGGAGTCGCCCCCCTGACAGGCCAAGATGCAGATCAACCACAGCATGCGAGCACTCTACTTGCTCCCCGCAGGCTTGGCAGACTTCCCAAGCTCCTCCGGCTCGGGTACAAGGGCGACGTGTCCAGCTTCTCCCCCCGCGATCACCTGCGCGCCATAGCCATTGCCGTGGTGCTGATTGTGCATGGCTACATCGCTCTGCCCATTCCTTCGACGGTGAACGCCAAGCAGTTCAACAACCCCATCGCCAAAGATGAGTTGGACCGCTGGGTGAGCATTCTGGGGAAGCGTGGGGTGGTCTTGACGCCCGCGGAGCTGCAGGCCCAGGTCATCGAGCGGGCCGAGGGCATCACCACCTTCCGCAAGAGCTCCCTGGAGCCCATCAAGCCCATCAGCCGGATCACCGGGACCGGCCAAGCATGGGGCCTGTTCACCTACCCCAACAGCTTTCCCCACACGATGTACATCGAGCTGGAGATCGACGGCGCCTGGCAGCCGCTCTACACCCCTTTGGATCCCGAGCACGACTGGAACAAGCGCCTGTTTGTGTTCCGCCGGATCCGCGGGGTCTACGACGACAACGCAACCAACACCCGCCAGAGCTACGAGAACTTCGTGGACTGGGTCTCGGGCATGGCCCTGGAGGAGCACCCCCAAGCCACCGCTGTGCGCATCTACTACCGCCGGGGCCACGTCACGCTGCCGGGCGAGGAGAAGGACCCAGAGACGAAGCTCGTCAATGAACGGATTCGTACCCGGGAGGACCTGCAGTGAAGCTCTGGTCCAAATGGGTGGCCCTCTGGTCCCAGCGCGAGGTCCCCACGATGCTGGCCTTGATCCGCATCTTTGTGGGCGTGGTCTTGCTCTGGGACTTTGTGGAGATCGGCCTGCACGACCTGCCCGAGGTGATGTGGACGCCCCAAGAGCTGGGCGGCCTGCCCAGCAACGTGCTCCAGCGAAAGGTTCCCCCAGAGATCTTCACCTGGATCGATCCCAGCCCTGAGCTGGCCTGGGGCTTGTGGGGGCTGATCATCCTCTGCTTGGTGCTGCTGATCTTGGGCATCGCCACCCCAGTGGTCGGGGCAATTCTGGTGCTCGCCTACGCCCAGACCTCGTTGATCTTGCCCCTGAGCGATCGAGGCATTGACCTGTTGCTACGCAACGTCCTGATGTTGTTGATCTTCTCCAAGGCTGGCGCGACCCTAAGCCTTCCCGCCAAGCTCAAGACAGGCTCCTGGTTGGGAGACGGTCAGCTGCATCCCTCCTGGCCCCGGTACCTCATCGCCTTGCAGCTGGTCGTCATGTATTTCATGGCTGGCGTGCAGAAGACAGCGCTGACGTGGACCCCGCTTGGGGGCTACAACGCGCTTTACGTCATCCTGCACGACCCCCACATCGCGCGCATGGACTGGGCTGGAATGGGGGTCCTGGACGCGGTCTCTCCCTTCCTTCGGGTGGGGGCCGCGACGACCCACATCTTTGAGTGGGGCGCGCCGATTCTCGTGCTGGCGCTCTGGTTTCGCTACACCCGCGAGCGCCCCGGCCGCCTGCGCGCCTTCTTCCTGCGCTGGGATGTGCGCCTGATCTGGGTGGTCATTGGCGCTGTGCTGCACCTGGGCATCGCCATCGCCATGCAGCTCGGCATCTTCGCTTGGGCCATGTTGGCCTTGTACCCAGCCTGGTTTCACCCCGATGAGATCCAGCGCCTAAGGCAGTGGTGGAAGGAGAAGCGCTCCAAGGCGAGTAGTTCGGCATAGCCAAACAACCTGCTTCGATTCTTCCGGTTTGCAGAAGCCTCCAGGTAGAGGTCATGGTGTCTTCACACAAGGAGGCCCCTCATGGACCGCGCAATCTTCCAGCAAGCCCTACACGCTACAGCCCGAGTGGCATGCGCCGCCGCGCTCGTCGGATGTGTACGCACCCCGCCGAACGCCTCCGTCGACAGCGCGACTGGCTCGGACAGCGGCACGGAGGACACCTCCGTCGACACCGGCTCCACGGACACGGGCACCGTCGATACGGGCACCGTTGATACGGGCACCGTCGATACCGGGGACCCCGCCATGCAGGAGTGCCTGGATGACCTGGCCGCTCAGGCGGGCACCAACCCCGCAGATGCAGACATCCGTGACTGCTGCGAGACCGTCGCGGTGGACTGGGACTTCAACAGCGCCGACGGCGAGGTCCGCATGATGTGCTGCGAGCTGCTGGACTGGGACGCCAACAACTTCCCAGGCTGCACCCCCTGGGGCCCGCCGCGGCCTCCCTCCATGGGCGCGCGCCTCGCCGCGGCTCGCCAGGTCCGGGCTGTTCGCGCAGCCGCACTTGCTGGGGTGGCGTGATGCGTCTGGATCTCAGGAAGCAGTCCTCCAAGCCTGTCTCTTATACACATCTGACGCTGCCGACGAAGAGGATAGTGTAGAT
>CAJXRZ010000066.1 GCA_913060515.1 uncultured Pseudomonadota bacterium
CCTGCACGCTGCCGCTCAAGGCGTAGCCGGCCCAACGGGTGGCATGCAGGGTGACCCCCAGAGCGGCCAGAGCGGCCACGTAGGCAGTGCCAGTCAGACCTCGCGCGGCAAAGTAGGGCGCGACGATGGCGCCGGCGCCAGAGCCAACGGCTCCGAAGACCCCGCCCAGCGCGCCGATGCCCACCCCCCAGCTCTCCGGAGGCTGCCAGGACAGCCAACCCCAGCTCTTGGCCACGGAGAGGCCGACCGCCAGCAAGAGCAGAAGGCCCAGAGCCGGAAGGGGCACACGACCGGCCAACCAAGCGCCGGCCAGGGCCACCGGAACGGTGCCTACGACAACGGGGGCGAGCAGACGCCAAGGGGCCTGCTTGCGGAAAAGGAAGAGACGGTGGGCGTTGCCCAAGAGCAAGCCTGGCGCGGTCCAGACCAGCGCCTCCATCGGGCCAAAGAGCACCGAGACAAGGGCGAGCATCAGCAGCCCGCCGCCCATTCCGGCCAAAGTCGTCAGGGCGCCAGCCAAGAGGCCGACGCCGAGCAGAGCTGGGGCAAGACCCCACAAGTCCGGGGACATTGAACACCTCCGGCGGGGGTCGATGAGAGAGAGGACCGCCGCCACATCCAGAAGGTAGAAGCCGGGACGGCATAGGTCCAATCGATTATTCAAGGCGCTGCCATCTGGACTTCTTATGCTTGATCCTCTGCATCACCTCCTGCTCGTCGCCGAGCACGGCAGCTTCACCGAGGCCGCTCGTCGGGCCCACCTCAGCCAACCCGCCCTGAGCGCCTCCATCAAGAAGCTGGAGGACGCCCTTGGCGCCCCCTTGCTGCATCGCCTCCCCCGCGGCGCCAAGCCCACCGCGGCTGGACTCGCTTTGATCCCCCACGCCAAGGCGGCCTTGGGCGCGGTGGCCTCTGGACGGCAGGCTGTTCGTGCTCTGCAGGGTCTAGAGCGCGGACAGGTGCGCATCGCAGCTGGCGCCACCGCCTGCACCTACCTGCTGCCCGAGGTCCTGGCCGACTTTCATCGGCGCTATCCGGCCATCACCTTGCGCGTTCGGGAGACCTGGACCCCGCGCATCAACGACGCCGTTCGGGACGGCGAGGTGGACTTGGGCATCACCCAAGGCCCACCCGGTGCGCTGCCGGGCGTGCCTTGGTTGGAGGACCGGCTGAGCCTGGTGGCTGCGCCAAGTTTGGCCTCGCGCTTGGAGAAGGGCCCCATCCGAGCTGGAACACCGCTGATCACCTTCGCGCCCGGGGCAGCCATGCGCGGCCTGAGCGATCGCTACCTTCCACAAGCCGAAGTGGTCGTGGAGCTGGGCAGCATCGCAGCGGTCAAGGGCCACGTGCGGGCGGGCTTGGGGGTGGCGCTGCTCAGCCACGTGGCCGTAGAGACCGACCTGCGCATGGGTCGACTGGTGGCCTTGGACGGCGGAGATCTACCCCAATCCCGTCAGCTCTCTGTGGTGCACATGGGTCAGGAGCGCTTGCCACCGGCCGGACTGGCCCTCTTGGAGCTGCTCCAAGCCTGGGAGCCGAGCGCTTCGGGGGAGAGCGTCTAAGAGGCGGCCCAGCCCTTAGCGAAAGAATAGGAAGATCCAACCCAACATCAAGGCGATGGCCATTGGTGCAGTGAGCCGCAGCGCTTGTTTGGCGGCGACGGGACGGCGCTGTCGCCAGAACCACCAGAGGGTGAGCCCCACTAGGGGCGTGGCGAGCAGGTTCGCGGCGAAGAGCAGCGCGAGGCGCTTGAAGGAGAGGGCGGCGTCGGGATCGTGGTGCTCACCCACCCGCGTGTGGGGTACGGGGTTCAGAGCGTCCCGTGCCTCCGCCAGGAGCTCCGGGCTTGGCTTGGGGAAGGTGCCAGCGGCGATGCGTGCGCTGGCCTCCTCCAGCTCCTCTTGGCCCAAGTGGCTGGGGGAGAGCAGCCAAGAGATCAGGCGCTCCTCGCCCACCGGCTTCTGCCCACAGGCGCGACAGGACCCCATGGGGCGGTCTTTGTCTTGGCCACAGGAGAAGCAGACGGCGTTCATCGAGGGCTCACCTTCTAGGGAAGCGGGTCATGCTGCGGCCACCCTGATTCGCAGCGACCTGGTCTGAGACCCGGATCGGAAGACCCTGGCCGCGGGTCAAGAGCATCACCTGCTCCAGCGGTCCACCGGGCGCTTCCAGCAGTCCCTTGAGCCAGCGCTCCACCTGAGGGGCGCGCTCCAGCATCAGACCAGGGCGTTCGGTGATCAGGATCTCGCAGGGGTCCAAGTAGACCTCGCAGAGCAGGGCCAGTGTCTCCCAGGCGGCTGGGCCAAAGAAGTCCACAGGAACCAGCGCATCTCCCAGAGCCAACCAGCTCTTCTCTCCTTCTTCTACGATCTGCAAGGTGCCCAAAGAGAAGGGGGCCCGGAGCAGAGCGGCCCGGATCTGGGCCATCGCTTGGCGCTTGGCGGGGTCGGCGCTGCGGTCGGCCTCGATGAGTTGGGCGCCGACTTTGCGGGCTGGGCGCGCCACCAGTCCGCGGTGGGCCATGCCGCGCAGCAGAGGACGCAGCGCCTTGAAGGCCTCGCTTGAGGTCGGCACGTCGAGCTGTCCCAAACGCAGCCCATTGATCGCGCAGGAGCCGACGCTCAGGTCCTTGGTGAACACCCACCCCACCTTGAGTTCCATGGTCAGCAGAGAGGGACCAAAGGCCTCGGTGAGCACCGGATCCTTAAAGGCCAGCTCTCGCAACATGGCGAACTGAGGGGGATCCAACTCCAGGAGCAGAGTCGTGCTCACGACCCGCGTAGAGAGGGCATCGACGATCCCGCGAACTTGGCCGGGGTTCTCAAAAACGAACTCGTCGCTCAGGCCGATCTTGGTCTCGAGGGCTTGTACGCCCACGCCGTGGTGCTCAAAGAAACGCACGGCATCTTGGGGGTCAAAGGCGCTCAGGGCCAGCCCCAGGGCCATGCGCACCGCGCTGCGCTCGCCGATGCTTCCGCGCAGGCGTGCCAGGCGCTCCAGGTCTCCGGCGCGAAAGTCGGACAAACCGACCACCCCTTGAAGGGCGAATCCCTTGATGTACACGCCGCTCCTTCAACATCGGCCGATTGGATCCGATGGGTTGATCAAGTGCCTAGCGCGCCGGCGTGCGCTGAGCCAGGAGTGCCCATGACTGCCCCATTGACCAACGCCACGGCCATTCAAGAACACCTGCACATGATGGCGGAGCGCCTGCGGGGTTCCGTGCTGAGCATGGGCACCCTCCAGGTCTTCGGGCAGCTGGGCTACCCACATATGGAGTTGGGCCAGCAGAGCTTCCAGGTGGACCCCAAGATTCTGCCCCTGGTCTCCGCGCCCAAACCGGGCCAGACCGTACACGTTCAGTACGAGACCAGCACGGCCGGTTTTGGCTTTATGACCTCCTATATCGGCCCCTACTGCGATGGGCTCTGGCGCCTGGCCATCCCCCAGAACATCGACTGCCATTGGGAGCGACGCCACCAGCGCCTGAAAGTTCAGGCTCTGTTTCGGCCCAACCACCACGCCGCCCCCTACCAGCATGTCAACGAGGTCTCCGAGGGGGGCTTCTCCATCTCCCTGGACCCAGAGAGCGTCCTGAGCGTGGACGCCCAGATCCAAGGAACCCTCTCGGTGCGCAACCTCACACCCATCACCGTGTTCGCCCGGGTGCGCCGAATCGACGAGAGCAAGGATGGCCGCACCGCTGGCTGCTCCTTTGACGACATCGACCCCAAGGACCGCGCGCTGATCAAGCAGCTCATACGCAAGCAGCTTGGATAGGTGTACCCTCGGGGGCCATGCTGGTCTTGCTGACTTCCATCACTGCCCTCGCTGGACCCACGGTGGGTCTGGAGCTGCTGCCCGGAACGGATCCCCTGCAGCGGGAAGAGTTGAGCCCAGCTGTGGATCAGATCCACCAACTCCTTCGTCCCCCCCTGAGCGCTTGGGTGGGCTTGGAGCGCGAGCGGTGGACCTGGCAGCTCTCCCTGGGTGCGGCCAGGCAGCTCACGACACGCTGGGACGCCGGTCAGGCACGTCGCTACGCGATCACCGCTTTCCGGCCTGGAGTGGAAGCCCAACGCAGGTGGGATCAGGGGGAGCTGCTGCGGCCCAACCCCTACTTGGCCATCGGCCTCTGGGGCGTGGTCCCGATCGTGCGCGATCGCAGCAGCGCCTACGGGCCGGCTGAACAAGACGCCGCCAACGAGAGCGCACGCGGCGTGATGGCTCAGGTAGGGGGAGCAGGAATTCGGCTAGGCGGCGGCCTGGATCTCCCGGTGAACGAGACCCTGAGCGTCGGCGCCGCTGCCTACTGGTCTCTCTGGCGAGGCCAGTCTGTCGACGAAGATGCCTGGAACACCTCCGCCCTAGGCTGGAGCGAGGTCGTCTTTAGGGCCTCCATTCGCCTCTGAGGCGCCGGCCCGCTGACGAGCCGACTGGCGAGCCGACCTGCGAGCAGACTTCTCGCCATTGACTCAGCTTTGGGGCCGCCCCTGACCCTTGCGAAGCAAGGTCACCGTGTTATCAGCGGCGCCCCGTACGAGTGGCCCTCTCAACCGCTGGTCTCCAATGACTCTTGGCTTCCTCCTCCTCGCTTCCGACGCCCACGCGAGCGGAAGCATGTCACTGCTCCCAGACCCGATCCTGACGGGCCTGCAAGCGATTCCCTTCCTGGCCTCCTTGGCTGTGCTGCACTTCGTGCTGTTCAAGCCCATGCTGGCCTACCTCCAAGGTCGCGACCAAGTGACCGTGGGCGCCAACGAAGAAGCGTCCCGTTTGGAGCAAGAGGCGGACGCCCGCCTGGAAGAGTACGAAACCCGTTTGGCCCAAGCCAAGGCGGAAATGCAGGCCTACGCCGCCGAGCAGCGTCACGCTGCCGCCAAGGAGCGCGAGGCTGCTATCGCCGCTGCGCGCGCCGAGACGGAAGCTGTCAAGGCCGAGGCCATCGCCTCCCTGCAGGCCGAAGTTGAGCTGGCCTCTCGCGAGCTCGACTCCCTGGGCCGCGCCCTGGGCGAAGACATCACCCAGTCGGTCCTCGGACCGCAGCCACAAGCCTAAGGAGAACGCATGCGTCGGATCCTCAAGGGCATCACCCCCTACGCGGCCACCCTGCCCCTGCTGCTCATCTCGGGCATCGCTTTCGCCTCGGGCGGGGACAACGCTTGCGCAGAGGGGCTGGACGGCTCCTGCTGGCAGGCCATCGGCATCCACGGTGCCAACTTCCTTCTCTTCTTTGTCTTCCTCTTCTTTGTGGCCCGCAAGCCCATCAAGGAAGCCCTGCGCCAACGCCAGGCACAGGTCAAGCAGGACATCGACGACGCCAACGCAGCCCGCAAGGCCGCCCAAGAGCGCTTTGATGGCCTCGAGGCTCGCTTGGCTCGCTTCGAGCAGCAAGTCGAAGAGATGAAGACAGAGGCCAAGGCCGCTGCTCAGCGCGACACCGAGATGCACCGCAAGCACACCGCTGCTGACATCGAGCTGCTCAAGGACCAGGCCACCCGCGCCATCCGCGAGGAAGGCGTCAAGGCCCACCGCAAGCTGCGCGAGCAGGCTGTGGACTTGGCCATCGGCGTGGCAACCGAGACCCTGCGCAGCAAGCTGAGCAGCGCAGACCACAAGCGCCTGAACAACGACTTCCTGGTCGCTGTGAACCCGGGAGCCGCAGATGCCTAGTTCCACCGTCGCTGAGCGCTACGCTCGGGCACTGGTCGAAATCGGCCAAGACGACAGCAAGGTAGACGCCTACGGCGCAGACCTGAGCCGCTTCTCCCAGGTGCTCACCTCCACTGAGCTGATGGGCGCCTTGAGCCACCCTGGCTTCTCCGTCGAGGAGCGCAACGGCGTGCTCGCCGACGTGCTGAGCGCGCTCAAGCTGGACCCCATGGTCGCCAACTTCATCCGCGTGGTGCAGGAGAAGGGCCGCGTGTCCGTCATGCCCGCCATCGCGGAGCGCTACGCCCTGCTGGCCGACAAGCTGGCCGGTCGCGTTCGCGCCTTGGTGACTACCGCGGTGCCCCTGGACGCTGCCATGACCCTCCAGGTCAAGGCCAGCCTCGAGGCTGCTACCGGAAAGACCATCCTGATCGACCCTCAGGTCGATCCCGACATCCTTGGTGGCTTGGTGGCCCAGGTTGAGGGGCGCGTCTTTGACGCCTCCCTGAAGACCCGACTGCTGAACCTCCGTCAGACCCTTCTTGCCACGACACCGGACCAGGTCAACTGACCTGAGCCCCTCTCGGGAGCCCCTATGGACATCCGCGCTGAAGAGATCTCCAAGATCCTCAAAGCCCAGATCAAGAACTACGACGCCCGCGTGTCGGTTGCCGAGACCGGCACCGTAATCAGCGTTGGTGACGGCATCGCACAGATCCACGGCTTGCAGAACTGCATGAACGGAGAGCTTCTCAAGTTCCCCGGCGGTCTCGTAGGCATGGCCCTGAACCTGGAAGAGGACAACGTCGGCGCCGCCATCTTCGGCGACGACAAGGTCGTCTCCGAGGGCTCCAAGGTCGAGCTGACCGGCAAGATCGTCTCCGTGCCTACCGGCCCTGCCCTGTTGGGCCGCGTCGTTGACGCACTGGGCAACCCCATCGACGGCGGTCCTCCGATTCCCCAGGAGAACATGCGTCCGATCGAGACCAAGGCTCCAGGCATCATGCCCCGCAAGGGTGTGCATGAGCCCATGCAGTCCGGACTCAAGGCCATCGACACCATGGTGCCCGTCGGCCGTGGTCAGCGCGAGCTGATCATTGGTGACCGCCAGACTGGTAAGACCGCCGTCGCAATCGACGCGATCATCAACCAGAAGCAGTTCGCCAACGACCCAAAGCGCAAGATGCACTGCATCTACGTCGCCATCGGTCAGAAGCAGAGCACCGTGGCCCACGTTGTGGAGAAGCTCAAGCGCTACGGCGCCATGGAGTACACCACCGTCGTTGTGGCTGCTGCCGCTGCACCTGCTCCCCTGCAGTTCTTGGCGCCCTACACCGGCTGCACCATCGGCGAGTACTACCGTGACAACGGCATGCACGCTCTGGTCATCTACGACGACCTGTCCAAGCAGGCGACCGCCTACCGTCAGCTCTCCCTGCTGCTCCGCCGTCCTCCCGGACGCGAGGCCTACCCCGGTGACGTGTTCTACGTTCACTCGCGGCTCCTCGAGCGCGCAGCGAAGATGAGCGATGCCCGCGGCGGCGGCTCTCTGACCGCGCTGCCCATCATCGAGACCCAGGGTGGCGACGTCTCGGCGTACATCCCGACCAACGTGATCTCGATCACCGACGGCCAGATCTACCTGGAGAGCGACCTGTTCAACCAGGGTGTTCGTCCCGCGATCAACGTCGGTCTCTCCGTCTCCCGAGTCGGTGGTTCCGCTCAGCTCAAGGCCATGAAGGAGGTCGCAGGTACCCTGCGTCTGGACCTGGCGGCCTACCGTGAGCTGGCAGCCTTTGCACAGTTCGGCTCCGATCTGGACCCCATGACCCAGCGCAAGCTGACCCGTGGCGCCCGCCTGGTGGAGCTGCTCAAGCAGGGACAGTACGTCCCCATGAGCGTGCCCCTGCAGATCATGGACGTGCTCGCGGGCACCTCCGGTGCAGTGGACGACATCGAGCTCAAGGACGTCGTGGCCTTCGCCAACGACATGCACGAGCACATGGAGGCCAACCACGCCGATCTCATCAACGAGATCGTCGAGAAGGGCACCTTCAAGAAGTCCGACCTGAAGGACCGTGTCATCACGGCCATCAAGGACTTCGCGAGCACCTGGACCGCCTGATTCTTCTCCTTTCTCCCCGGCTTTGTTCGGGTTGAAAGGCAATACCTTGTCTTAGGGAGGCCCAAGTGGCCAATCTTCGCGACATCAAGCGCCGAATCGGTTCGGTCAAGAACACCCGGCAGATCACCAAGGCCATGAAGATGGTCTCCGGTGCCAAGCTCAAGCGCGCCCAGACGCGCGCTGAGGGTGCTCAGCCCTACGCCAAGTCCTTGGACCGCGTGCTCAAGCAGGTGCTGGCCTCGGCCGGCGAGGATGTCTCCCATCCCCTGCTGACTTCCCACGAGAAGGTTGAGACCGTTCGGGTCATTCTCATTGGCTCCGACAAGGGCCTGTGTGGAAGCTTCAACGGCGCCCTGAACCGCAAGACCGCAGTGTGGCTGCGCGACACCTTCATTGAGAAGGGAATCGCTGTCCAGCTCTACACCTACGGCAAGAAGACCACGGTCATCTACAAGAGCCACAAGAGCTTTGTGAGCTCCACCATCAACGTCACCCCTGACAAGTACAGCCAAGAGTCCTCGGACTTGGCGGCGACCATGGGTCCAGACTTTGAGTCCGGCGAAGTGCAGGAGGTCTACGTGGCCTACAACGCCTTCGAGTCCGTGATGGTGCAAGAGCCCACCTTCCTGCGGCTGCTTCCAATGGCTGTTGAGACAGAGGACGAGACCTCGGTCGCGACCACCTCTGACGACGCTGCTGACATTGAGTACAAGTACGAGCCCAACGGAGAGCAGCTCCTCAACACGCTGCTTCCCCTCCAGCTCCAGACCCTGCTGCTGCAGGCCTTCTTGGACTCTGGTGCCGGCGAGCAAGCCGCACGCATGACCGCGATGGACAGCGCAACGCGCAACGCCTCCGACCTGGTCGACCGCCTTACCCTCGAGTACAACCGGGCCCGTCAGGCCGCCATCACGACCGAGATCATCGAGATCGTGTCCGGCGCCGAAGCCCTGTAAACCGCCTTTTTTCCTTCTCTTCTTTGGAGTCCAAAATGGAAGCCAACACCGGTACAGTCAAGCAGGTCATGGGCCCCGTTCTGGACGTTGAGTTCGCGAGCGGCAAGCTCCCAGCGATCTACAACGCACTGAGCCTGACCAACAAGTCCATCAACGATGAAGAGGGCAACCTCATCCTCGAGGTCGCAAAGCACCTGGGTGAGAACACCGTGCGTTGCATCGCGATGGACTCCACCGAGGGCGTTCGCCGCGGTCTGGTCGTCACCGACTCTGGCAGCCCCATCATGATGCCGGTTGGCAAGGGCACCTTGGGCCGCATCATGGACGTCAGCGGTCGCCCCGTCGACGAGCTGGGCCCCATGAAGGTGGAGGCGCACCGCCCCATTCACCGTCAGCCTCCAGGCTTCGCTGAGCAGGCCACCTCCGTTGAGATGTTCGAGACCGGCATCAAGGTCATCGACTTGCTGGCTCCGTACACCAAGGGTGGAAAGACCGGTCTCTTCGGCGGCGCAGGCGTCGGCAAGACCGTTCTCATCCAAGAGCTCATCAACAACGTCGCCAAGGCACACGGTGGTTACTCCGTGTTCGCAGGCGTCGGTGAGCGTACCCGTGAGGGCAACGACCTCTGGCACGAGTTCGTCGAGGCAGGCATCATCAGCCCTGCTGACCCCGACAACTCCAAGGCAACCCTGGTCTTCGGCCAGATGAACGAGCCTCCCGGTGCACGCGCCCGCGTCGCTCTCTCCGCTCTGACCATCGCGGAGTACTTCAGAGACGAAGAGGGCCAGGACGTGCTGCTCTTCGTGGACAACATCTTCCGCTTCACCCAGGCCGGCTCCGAGGTGTCCGCACTTCTGGGTCGTATGCCAAGCGCTGTGGGCTACCAGCCCACCCTGGGCACCGAGATGGGAATGCTGCAAGAGCGCATCACCACCACCCAGAAGGGTTCGATCACCTCCGTTCAGGCCGTCTACGTGCCTGCGGACGACTTGACCGACCCCGCTCCTGCGACCACCTTTGCTCACTTGGACGCGACCACGGTTCTCAACCGCCGCATCTCCGAGATGGGCATCTACCCCGCAGTGGACCCCCTGGACTCCTCCAGCCGAATCCTGGATCCACAGATCCTCGGCCAAGAGCACTACGACACTGCCCGTCAGGTGCAGGAAGTGCTCCAGCGCTACAAGGATCTGCAGGACATCATCGCCATTCTGGGCATTGATGAGCTCTCCGAGGAAGACAAGTCTGTTGTGGGCCGTGCCCGCCGCATGCAGAAGTTCCTCAGCCAGCCCTTCCACGTGGCCGAGATCTTCACCAGCATTCCTGGCGAGTACGTCAAGAAGGAAGACACCATCCGGTCCTTCCAAGAGATGCTGGCTGGCGACCACGACCACCTGCCCGAGGATGCCTTCCTGCTGGTCGGTAGCATCGAGCAGGCCAAGGCCAAGGCCATCAAGATGGCCGAGGAGTTCTAAGCAATGGCACTCAACGTCGAAATCGTCACCCCCACCGCAGTGGTCTTTGCTGGCACCGTGGACGAGGTCAAGGCCCCCGGGTTCTTGGGTGAGTTCGGCGTGCTGCCAGGTCACACCCCCTTCCTGAGCGTCGTTACCCCTGGCGTGGTGGAGCTCACCACCGCCGGATCGGTGCAGAAGTTCGTGGTTGGTCGTGGCTTTGTCGAGGCTGGCCCCGACCGCTTGACCGTGCTGGCTGACAGCGTCGAGAGCGGTGCGGATGTGGACCAGAAGGCGGCCGCTGAGCTGCTGGAGACCAGCGAGAAGCTCCTGGCGAGCACGGAGCCTGGCTCGGATGAGTACATCCTGGCCAAGCGCGATGCTGAGCTGGCGCACGCAAGGTTGCAGCTCACCTGAGAGCTGCTCTCACGCATTGAAACGGCGGGCCCTTGGGTCCGCCGTTCTGCGTTCTGGGGTCCGAGGCCAAGAAGCCCCACACCTCAGCGGTTCAGCCGCAGCTCCTCCAGACTTCCCCGGTGGGCCTCGACCGTGGCGTTGGCTTGGCGGAGTCCGTTGCAGAGCCCATTGAAGAGCGCCAGGCCCCAGAGCTTGGCCAGGTGGCGGTCCCGCGACTGAAGCTGAGCGCGGATGCTGGGGGGCAGCTGCAGGACCCAGGCCGGCTCCACGGCGATGATGTCGCTGGCGCTGGGCTCCCCATCCACGTCGGCGCCCAGACAGCACAGGGCGCCAGGACGCAGGCGTGTGAGCCTCAGGTGGCCTCCACTGCGGGCGGGATGCCAGAGATCCAGTCGGCCACTGAGCAAAAGCAGCGGGCCTGCGGAGTCCTGTCCGAAGGTGACGATCCGCTCTCCACCCGCCAGAGAAACCAGCTCTCCGATGGACTCCAGCTCCTGAGCAAGGTGCAGCAGCCTGTCCATGGGGAACACACCGCTCTGGC
The DNA here is from genome assembly GCA_913060515.1 of uncultured Pseudomonadota bacterium. Taxonomy (GTDB): domain Bacteria; phylum Myxococcota_A; class UBA796; order UBA796; family CAJQPC01; genus CAJQPC01. Next base: position 11,146 of record CAJXRZ010000066.1, read on the forward strand.
GCATGACATCGACCAGAGGAGGAGGCGGAGACTGGGGTCCCGCACGGCCCATCAGCCGGGCGAACAGGCCCTTTCTTGGGGCCAGCGGCAGATCACATCCTGGCGCCACCGAGGCCACCAGCCGCTGTGTGTCCCGCACACGGGCAATCGCCATTCGTGCAGCGTGCTCGCGCAAGGGCGGGATCAGCGGGCTGTCCCCGTTCTGCATGTACTCCAGAGAGGCTTGGTCCAAGATCAGCACCCGACAGGGCTGGACCGAGAGCACCGTCGCCGCCCGGCGCTTCATCGAGCCGAACAGAGCCAGCTCACCCACCGTGTCTCCTGGGCCGACACGCCCCACTTCGATGAGGTCGGGCCCAACACACACCGCCAGCTCTCCCGAGAGCACCAGCACCATGGAGGGGTCTTGCTCCCCTTCCCGGATCAGCACCTCACCGGCGCCCAAATCGCAGGCCGTAAACCCCCGCAGCCCCTGGGCGAGTTGTGCATGCGAGACCTTGCTGAACAGGGCAAGGTCAGCCAGCTTTTCCACGCTCACAGATAGGCTGCCATGGCTCGGCCCGTCTGCCAGCTGCTGGCCATCTGGGCGCGGTCATGGGGGCTCAGGCTGGAGGTGCTGGTGGACTCGATCAGGAACTTCCGAATCTGGTAGTCCCTGGAACCCATCAACACAGAGCTGAAGTAGGAGAGGGCAAAGACGGCCGTGGTGCCTGCGCTGACAAAGCGCCAGCTCACTGCGTCCTCGTAGCGCTCCTCCCCATCGGCCGTGATCATGGCCCGCGTCGCGAGGACCGTGCCGGCGATGCCGCCGAGCTGCAGCGCTGCGTGGGTCACGCCCAGACCGGTGCGGTCAAAGGCAAACTGGGGCACACCAACGGGCAGGCCGAGCTTGTACTTGGCCGGCAAGGGCGGCACAGCCACGTTGGGAGGCGGTGGCTCGGCGGCCAGTGAGACCGCACAGAGGAGCAGGGAGAGCATGGGACCTTAGTGCTTGGGCTTGGCCTTGGCCTTGGGCAGGGCCTTGAGCTTGGCTTTGCCCCCTTCTACCTGGATGCGGAAGGACACGCGATCGCACTGGTAGCGGGACTTGATGTTCTTGACCTGGGCACGCAGGGCACGCTGCATGGCCGCGTACTCCATGTCCGTGGACTGCCCACACTTCTTGCGGGCCTCCATGTAGCGGTCGTAGATCTGGCGGAAGGCTGCATCTTCCTTGCGGGACTTGTCGGCCTTGGCCCGGGTGTCGGCCCGCGCAGCTTCCATGCGGGACTCGGCGCTGATGCGCTGGCGGTCCTTCAAGTCCGCGCGGAACTTGAACTTGGGGTGGGTGCCACGCTCGATCTGCACCAGGTTGCGCCGCAGGTAGAGATCGATGGTGTTGAAGCGGGCCCGCAGCTGCTGAAAGCGGAACCGCTGGCGCGTATTGGTGATGGTCTCGCGCAGCATGGTGCGCACCAGACGCTGGGTGTCGTCGCGGTAGCGCACTGGCTCCATCGCCTCGACCCCGTTGAAGTACTTCTCGTACTGGATCTTGAGCAAAAACAGAGACTGCTCCAGCTCGTCGAGCTGGATGTTCAAGGTGCGGTCGAGGCGGTCCAGACGGGCCAATGTGATCCCAATGCAGCGGAGTGCAGGCTACCACCGTGCGGGCGGGTCCCCCAGCAAGTGCAAGGTCAGAGCCATCCGGAGTAGACTCCGAGGCGTGTCCATTCTCCCCCTGCAGATCCTGATCGTCGACGATGAACCCAAGTTGGTGGAGCTCATCGCGGAGTACATGCGCACGCGCGGCCACAACGTCGATGTTGTGCGCGACGGCGCCGAAGCGCTTCGCCGCCTGGAGCAGCAGGGCTACGACGCGCTGATCTCCAACCTGAACACCCCGAAGGTGGGCGGCCTGGAGCTCTTGGACGGTCTTCGCGAACGTGGCGATCCCGTCGCCCCCGTGCTGATCACCCCCTTCGCCGATCTGGAGGGGGCCGTGCGTGCGATTCGCCGCGGCGCTCGGGCCGTGTTGCGCAAACCCCTCAAGCTCGGGGAGCTCCACGACGCCTTGCTCGACGCCGTTCAGTGGCACCGCGAGCAGAGCGCCCGCCTGCCGCTGCCCCATGCAGAGAGCTTGAACGATGCCTGTCAGCAGGCCAACGCCGAGTCGGCAGGCGAGCTGCTCCAGGCCCTCAGCGATGCGGCTTTGGACTACGTCGAGGCCAGCTTGGTGATGGTCAAGGAGCCCAGCTTGGGCTGGGTTCCCCTCTTTGGATCTGGGCTCTTTCCATTCCCGGACCCCTTGGCCGAGGCCGAGGGGCTGAGCCGCTTTGACATCCGGATCGAAGGCCACCGGCGGCCCCCTGCGGCCCGCGCCCAGCTGGTCGTGGTCGGCAACAGCGCACTCTCCGAGCTGCCCAAAAGGGCCTTGAAGGTGTACTGCGGAATGGTCGGCAGCGCTCTGAGCCGCTTGTCCTTCCGAGCCGGAATCCCAAAGCCCACGTCCTGGTACCGCGCCGGGTGGGACGCCGCGTTGCCCGCCGATCTTGCCGGACTGGCCGACCCAAGACTGGGCACCGACCACAGCCACCTACGGCTCTGGTGGACGCTCAGGACGATGGGCATGCAGTGGCTGCCCGCGGTGAGTGAGACCCAGGCGGCCTTTGAGATGCAGAAGCGCTTTCCGGGGGCCAAGGGTTTCTTGGTGAAGCGTTAGTCCTCTTCGGCCTAGCCCAGCCTTGCCCGCTCCAAGCGCGCCCTCTGGGCCCACGGCCAACTCTCCCGACGCTTGAAACGCGGTCCATCTTTGGCCAGCAAGATGGCTTCTGCGAAAGTGCTGCGCGCAGCATGTTTGTCCCCTGCGCCACCCTGGGCACGCCCCAGCCAAAAGAAGGCTTTGGCCGAGGAGCTGTTGGCTGCGGTGGCCTCCTCCAGGATGGGCACGGCCTCGCGGTACAGGTCCATGTTCACGAGCTTGGCGCCCAAGTCTACGAGGGGCTCACCGGCAAAGGCATCGCGGCCTCGGGCGGACCAACAGCGCTCCAAAGCCTGCTTGGCGGGCTCCAGCTGGTGGGTGTTCAGTAGAGCGCGCCCCAAGAGCCAAGCCGCCTCTGCGTTTCCCTTCGGACCTGCATCGGCCTGCTCCAGGTGGGGGATGGCCTCCTTGCTCTTGTGGAACTTGAGCAGCAGTCGACCCCGCTCCAAGTGCGCGACCCGGTCATGGGGATTGGCGCGCAGTACCCCCTCCAAGTGCCGCATCTGGCGCCACTCGGAGAAGAACTTGGCGGGGTTGAAGAAGCGCCCGCGGGCGCGGCCCTCCGCCAGCCAGATCAGGGCAATCACCACGCCGATGGCCAACAGGGGATTGCCGGTGACCAGCCAGATCAGACCGCCGAAGAGGTAGTTCACAGCGCAGCTCCGCAGCAACGCAGCAAGGGCGCCAGCAAGCCAGCGAGGCCGGGGTCAATGCAAGGGTGCTGCGCGCTCACAGGTACCTCAGCCAAACCCAGTCGGGGTGCTTCTGCTTGAGCTGGCCCCAGAGCATGCAGAGAGGCCAGAGACCCAGCAAGAGGAGGGCCCACGCACCCAGAATCAAGGTCAGGGACAAGGGCGCATCTGCAGGAATCGCCTCCACACCGTAGCGGCTCTGGGCATAGGCCAAGCCGGCCAGGTGGGCCAAGGGCAGGTGCAGCAAGTAGAAGAACATGGGCACTTTGCCGAAGACCTCCAACACACGGGCGGGCAGTCCCTCGAGCCGCGCCAACAAGGGCAAGAGCAGCGCGGCCCCACCGATGGTCATGCATTGAAAGACCAATGACGGCGGGTATTTGGATGGGTTCAAGAAATGCATCGCGGTGGTGCCGGGGCGAGGATGGGACGACCAAGGGTTGGGGTCGCCGAAGCCGTTCATGCCGCGCAGAACCACAAAGACGAGCACCAGCACAACGCCAAGCAGCCAGCTCCACTTACGCAGATCTGCGTTCTTCACGGCACCGGCCAGGCCATAGCCAGTGGCCATCACGCCCGCCCAGGGAAGGATGACGTAGCTCTGCTGGAACCAGTGTCCCGCGACCTCTCGGCCTTGTGGCCGCAACAGAAAGTCAGCCCCCGTGCGCGCCACCGAGGCCATCTGGGGCTCAACGCTCACCCACTCCGGGAAGAAAGCCAGCCCCACGGTGATGCCCAAGCCCACCGCGAGCACCCCTCTGCGGGGCAACCAGAGCAACAAGGAGAGCACCACCATGGCGCCGCCGATGGCCCACATCACGCCCAGGTGGGTCACCTCCAGGTTGAAGTACCAGGAGAAGGAGATCCAGGTGGGCTCCAGCAGCATCAACCAGAGGCCGCGCGTGAGCAGAAAGGTGATGCCTTGGCGCTTTGAGCGCTTGGGCAAGTACAGGCCAACGGAGATGCCAGCCAGCAGAACAAAGATGGGGGCGCAGAAGTGGGTGACCCAACGCATCAGAAAGAAGGGCCAGGTGGTGCTGTCCCAGTTCTCGGGGCTCACGCCCGCTGGCTGAAAGAAGTCCCGAACGTGGTCCAAGGCCATGAGAGCGATGACCAGACCGCGCAGACGGTCCAGCGAAGGGATTCGGCCGCTCACTCGGGGGCCTGCTGGCCTCGCAGGGGGTCGATCTCTTCAATCTCCTTCATCACCAGCTTCTCAAAGCTGGCCAGACGCTTGCTCAGGACAGGGTGATCCTCCTCCTCCGCCCACTCTCGTAGACCGACCGTCAGGTGCCCCAGGTTGCGCTGCCGCCGCAGGATGCGTCGTTCGGTCTCCGCATCCCACTTCTCCTTCTCCCGCCGGCGCCCGGGATCCAACAAGACGCGCATCGCCAGGAAGCTGAGCACGCCCAAGGCCACCACGATGCCGACGCCCGGAATCGCAGCGCCCATGCCCATCGCAGCCAAGGCCGCCACGGCGCCCTTGCCCATGCCCAAGAGCGAGCCGGAGAAGAGCAGCGCGGCCTTGGGAATGGCCAGACCGGTCAGTCCGCTGGCGGCCTGCTTGATGGCCCGGACTTGGTCATCTTCACTCAGGCCCAAAGCGCGGATGCGACGCACCTCCCAGATGAACTCCTCGATGGCCAGGCCTTGCTCGCGGCTCACACCCAGCGCGTCTCGAATCGTGCGCATGGCGCGCTGCTCGGCCAGGACCAGTTCCTCATCGGCGAGGGCCACATCCGTGAGGTGCATGACAACACCAAAGCGGAGTTCCTTGCTTCCTTTCTGAAGCTCAGGCAGCACATCTTCCAGCTCGGGTGGGTCCAGCATCCAGCCGCGCACCGTGCGCCTGGATTCATCGCTGAAGCGCTCCAACTCTACGCACTCCAGGACCAAGGCCAGCTCTGCGGCATCCACGTGGCCGTCGGAGGCCGCCATGGCGAGCTGCAGGCCGACGAAGGCGAGCTGCTGGGCTTCGGGGAGGGCCTGAAAGTCGAGGCTGGACATGGCGGGAGGATACACCCTAGACCGGGAAAGACGGCCGGGGCTCCGCTCGGGTGAGAGTGTCCCAGGACTGGACCTGCCCCTCGCCCAACAGCGGCCTTAGCCTTTGGGCAGGAGGCCCCCATGGCTCAGCTCGTAGATGGACAGTGGGTAGAGGACCTGGCCGTCCCCAAGAACCCCGATGGGAGCTGGACCCGGGTGCCCGCCAAGGTCCACGGCTGGATCCGTCAGGGCAGCGCCTTCGCCCCCGAGGCGGGCCGCTACCACCTCTGGCTGGCGTGGAACTGCACCTGGTCCCAGCGCACTCTGATCGTACGCAACCTGCTCGGAATGCAGGAAGCCTTCCCAGCGACCATGGCGCACTGGCACCGCAACGAGAACGGTTGGTGGTTCCGCTCGGGTTTGGACGCGCTGCAGGCCGATGCGCCCCAGAGCTGGGAGGCCTGGAACTCGGAGAAGGGATTCCAGCCCGCTGAGCCCGCGCCGGGGCTGCCGCTCTACCGCATCTACCAGGCCCACGACGCCCACTTCACCGGGCGCTGCACCGTGCCGGCCCTCTGGGACCGCCAGAGCGGGCGCATGGTGAACAACGAGTCCTCGGAGATCCTCAAGATGCTCCAAGAGGACTGCCACGCTCTGGGGATTGGCCGGGCGCTGCGGCCCAAGGCCTTGGAGGCCCGCATCGACGAGACCAATACCTGGGTCTACGATGCCATCAACAATGGCGTCTACAAGGTGGGCTTCGCCCGCAGCCAAGGGGCCTACGAGATCGCCCTGCACGCGCTCTTCAACGCTCTGGACCGCTGCGAGCGCATCCTCTCCGAGCAGCGCTACCTCTGCGGAGCGGTGCTGACCGAGGCCGACGTGCGTCTGTTCCCCACCTTGGTGCGCTTTGATGCCGTGTACTTCCAACACTTCAAGTGCAGCATCCGGCGCATCGCCGACTACCCACATCTCTCCGAGTATTTGCGGGACCTGTATCAAACCCCCGGCTTCCCCGAGACCGTGAACGTGAACTTCACCAAGCTGGGCTACATGGGCCGATCCGAGCGGCTGAACCCCTCGCGCATCATCCCTCCAGGGCCCGCGCTGGACTGGGATCTCCCTCACTCTCGCGGTGGGGAGGCGGCCTTCGCAAGGCGGGGATAGAGCCCGCCTCATGAATGACAACCTCAAGTTCGACGGCCTGTACCGCCACCTCAGCTCCGGCGGCTACTGCAACTGGTGGCGCTTCTACGAAGACGGGGTGTCCGTGCGCGGCCAGACCACGCCCCAGTCCTACGCCCAGGTGGCCACTTGGCTGAACCGGGACAAGCAGACCCACTGTCCCTTCTCTTGGGCGGACGAGCGAAGCTTGGATCTGGAGCTGCGTGTCCCGCACCCCCACGATGCGACCGTGACCACCTTCCAGCGCACCGTTCACGTCGGCGAGGGCACCATCGCGGACCAAGCCAAGGGCGAGAAGCGCAGCCCAGTGGAGCTCTACACCTTCATCCCCATGTCCGCCGAGATGCTCGATCCAGGACCCGGTCCCCACAAGCTTCAGCGCATCAGCTACGCAAAGCTGCTCAAGCAGGGCATCCCCGAGGCGCACATTGATCTACTCAAGCGCGGCTCCATGAGCGTGAAGGTCATGCAGAGCGCCACGGCCGAGGAGATCAGTCTGAAGAACGAGCTCTCCCTGAAGATCGCCCGGCAGATCGTGGCTTGGCGAGACGGCCAAGCCTAGCGGCTACTTGCTGGGCCCATTGCCCACACCGCTCTCGTCGCTTGTTCCGCCTGAGCTCCCAGCGCCGCCTTGGGTCTGGTTGAGGATGTCCCAGACCGTCGCGCCGTCGACTTGGGCGCTGAGCATGACCCCTTGGATGGGGCCAGCCGCGGTGATGCGGTACTCATACTGGGCATTCAGCGCCACGCCAGCCAGGGTACCGTTGATGCCGCCCACGTAGCTAAACTCGTGCCCAAAGCCAGGCAGCTTGCTGTCCACCGTGTCCCAGTCGACCCGGCGTGAGGCGGTGTCGACCCAGGCTGGGGAGACCCCCACGTAGATCTTGGCCTGGTCAACGCCGGCGCTCAGAGTCACTGGAAGCTCGGCACCAAAGGTGGGATCCAGCTCCACAGCCCGGTAGGTCCACTGGTTGTAGAAGATGTCAGGCCCCGCTTGTATGCCCACGTTCTTCCAGGCCGGGCCGATGAAAGAGCCCACGCGCACGTCCAGGCCTTCTGCCTTGGCGCCATCCGCCGCGCTGGCGATGTAGGTCACCCCAACACGGCTGCGACCCGACCACCGGGGCAGAGGGGTGTTGATGTACTTGTAGGTGACCCCAGCCTCTCCACCCACCGTCACGGTCGTGGTGGTGGTGCTGCCGTTGGAGTAGACCTGCCCGCCACCACCAGGGGTGACGTACCAGTCGTTGACCCACTGAGGCTTCTTCTTCTTCTTGCCACCCTTCTTCTTGGCCCCGAGTATGACGGGTTGCAGAGTGGGCAGAGCCGCGGTGGCAGAGGGGGTCGCGCTGGCAAGCGCGCTCATCAACAGCAACATGTGGGGTCCTTCCTTGCGCGTCAACGACGCGGGATTTGGGCCAAGTATTCCAAGAAGTTGTGCAGGATCTTCACCGCACCCGGTACCGGATGCAGCCGGGAGCGCACCCCAGCGACGAATCCAGGCACCCGCTGCTCCAGCAGCTCGGCGCGCACATCGAGCACCGCGCGCACATACACATCGTCAAATTCGGGGTGGAATTGAACGCCGCGGGACTTTGGCGAGAAGGCAATGACCTCGTTGTCGGTCAGATCGGAGGAGGCCAGTGTGTGGGCATCCGGGGGCAGCTCCAAGACCACGTCCCCATGCACCTGAACGGCTTCAAACTCCTTCTCGATCCCGGTGAACAAGAGGTCAGACTGATGCGCAGAGATGCCCCGCACGCCGTAGTCCAAACCCTTTGGGTTGGGTCCGCTGCGGCCCCCCAAGCTGTGGGCCAGGAGTTGATGGCCATAGCAGATGCCCAAGACGGGCTTTCCACGCTGGACTTGGCTGGCAGCCCAGCGGCCGGCATTCACCGACCAGGCCTCTTCCTCGTGCACCGAAGAGGCGCTGCCCGTGAGCAGAATCGCGTCCCAGTCCCCTTCAGGGGGTTGGGGATCATTCTGGGCATCCCAAGCGTGCAGCTCCGCGTCGAAGGGTTGGCACAAAGGCGTGAACCAGCGCCGGTAGCGGCCACGCTCGGCCAAGACAGGGGCGACTGGGGTGCCGAGCTCGACGAGCAGAATTTGGGAAGACATGTCGCAGTCTAACTTCACCTTGTGTTGAAGGTCTTGGCGTCCGTAGAAGCTGCTCAGGAGCAGGCGTGCAGGAACAAGACCGAAGCAACAGCTTTCATGCGCAGTGGATGACGCGCTTGGATCGGGTGCTGCCTGCGCCCTGTGCGGTCCTGGGGCTGATGACAGCCCTGAGCTCTGATCGACCCTGGGCCTCGGGCAGCCTTGTGGCGTTCTATGTGCTCGCCAACCTGGGCCTCTCTGCCTTGGCCCGCTCTGGCATCGGAATTGGCTACTTCGGCGGCGCACGCAATCTCCTCAGCGTCGCCTGCTTCACCCTTCTGGGTTGGATCTCCGGACCCGAGAGCTGGGCCTGGTCGCTGACGGTGATCGCCCTCTTCGCCAGAAGCTTCTCCCGCAGCAGCTGGAGGCGCCTGATCGCGCAGCACAGCATCATCGCTGGGGCAGCCTTGGGCGCTTGGCTGGGGGGGCGCACGCCGATGGAGACCTTGGCCATCGGCGGCATCCTGGCCAGCATCGCCTACCTGGTCAGTGGCCTGTCCAAGGCGCTCTATTCCACGTGGCTCAGCGCCCAGGTCAACGCAGAGGCCTTGGAAGAACGCAACCAAGCTCTGCAGAGCGCCCTGGCAACGCGCCAGGTCTTCCTGGCCACCATGTCCCACGAGGTGCGCACCCCACTAAACGGCGTTCTGGGCATGGCTGAGCTGCTCTCGGGGACGCCATTGGCCCCAGACCAGCGATGCATGCTGGAGACCATCCGTGACAGCGGCCAGGGACTCCTACAAGTGCTCAACGACGTCTTGGACACCGCAAAGCTGGACGCCGGCAAGATCAGCCTAGAGACCCTGCCCTTCAACCCAGCTCAGCTCAGCTGGCCGGATCGGTGTGCCGACTGCTCGGCGCCAAGGGCAAAGACACCCCGGTCGTTGTGCGCGTAGAGGTCGACCCTTCCGTACCGAGCACCATCGCCGGCGACCCAACCCGTCTGCGTCAGGTGCTCTTGAACTTGGTCGGAAACGCATACAAGTTCACGGAGGAGGGTGAAGTCGTCGTGCGCTTGACCTGGGCAGAGGACACGCTCGTGGTCAGCGTGCGAGACACCGGGATCGGCATCTCCGAGCAGGCACAAGCCCAAATCTTTGAGCCCTTTAGCCAAGCTGAGTCCGGTACCACGCGCCAATACGGCGGCACAGGATTGGGCCTCACGATCTCACGGCGGCTGGTGGACCTGATGGGTGGCACCCTGAGCTTGGAATCCACGCTCGGTCAGGGCAGCAACTTCACCGTGCACCTCCCCGCTCTGGCTTCCACACCTCTGCCCATGAGCGCGAGCCTAGCGACTGGCGGGCGCCTTCCCGAGCTGGTTCTGGTGGTCGAGGACAACCCGGTCAATCTGCTGGTGACCTCGCGCATGCTGGAGACGATTGGCTGCGCTTACCTGACGGCCACCAACGGCTCCCAGGCCCTGAAAGTGGTCGCAGAGCACCCCATCGACCTGATCCTGATGGACTGCCGCATGCCGGTCATGGACGGCTTCGAGGCCACCCGCCAGCTCCGGACCCAGGCCCTGTTCCTTCCCATCCTGGCCCTGACAGCGGGGGTCACCGAGGAGGAGCAGAGGGCCTGCGATGAAGCCGGAATGGACGGGGTGCTGCCCAAGCCGCTGACCTTGGAGGCCTTGCGGGAGGCACTGGAACGGCAAACAAACCCCGAGCGGATTTCAGCCTGAGCTTGCCCTCTCAGGGAGCGCTGGCATGTGCCTTGCTACTCTTTGCGAGCGGAACCTGGGAGACTCCCTCCCGACCCGAGGCCAGCATGCTCTTCTTCCTACTCGCCCAGACCACCGCACAGACCCAACCAGAGCCCCAGAGCGCCATACAAGCCTTCTCCAAGCTGCACGTTGAGCAGGTGGTCGCTTGGTCCAAAGGCAGCGATCCCAGCGTACAACGCACCCTGCACTGCGCAGAGGCCTTGCCGTCCTGCTTGGCGCACGAGGTGGGCAAGGGCCGCTTGTTCCGGCAGGCCGACCAAGGCAGCTATGTGATGGAAGCTGGGCGAGACCGGGTGCGCGTCATCACATTCCGCGAGCCCATTGAACCCAGCCCAAACGGCTTCCTCTGGACGGCCCAGGAGAGGGTCCGCATCGAGGTGCTCTCCGATCAAATCCTGGAGATGCCCACTCCGGAGTTGGACCTGGACGGACCGGCCTTGCGCGGCGCTTGGGACGAGGAGATCTCCCATCCGGACTACCTCATCGCCGTCCAGAACAGCAAGCGCATCTCCACCCATCGGCCCTTTGAGAAGGACCCATTTGTGGTGTGCGCGGACCGGGTCGTGCAGCAACCTCTCGCGCTTGCCTCGATAGGAATTCGCAAGGCGGGATTCAACGAAGAAGGCTTCCAGACCGTCTACGAATACGAGCTGCCCTGCAAGGCGGAGTTGCTGCTTGGGGGCGCCCTCCCCTTCATAGAGGTGGGCCCGCGCGAGCCCAGCCCATACGGAGCACCGCACAGAGCAGCGCCCACCAGCGAGGTCAACTTCCAGAGCACCCTGGGCGTCTTGACCATCTCGGCGACCTCGGTCATTCAGGAGGAACGCAGCACCCTCTCCGGTGTGGGTGGCTGCCAGATCGAGGTCAAGGGCCTGGAGATCCAGAGCAGCAACTACTGCCATGTGCAGTTCATCGGGGATGTGAACGCAGACGGCCGCGACGACTACGTCTTTGACCACATCGGCGAGATGGGCTGCGGCTGGCGGGAGCTGTGGACCACCGAGAACGGCGGGCTGCGCAGGGTGGGCAAGAACAGCTGGGACTGCTGAGCGAGCCCTCCAAGGAGGTGACCCAGGTCACCTTAAGGAGGTGACCTGGGTCACCTTAAGGAGGTGACCCAGGTCACTCCAAGGAGGTGACCCAGGTGACTGCGACGGGGCCCTGAAGACAGCAGAGGGACCCACCGCAGCACCTGGGCCGGTTCAAGGCCTAGAGCCCAGTGTCAAAGTCCTCCTCGTCCCCGGTGTCGTCCTCGTCTTCGTCTTCGTCCTCGTCGTCTTCGTCTTCGTCCTCGTCGTCCTCGTCCTCGTCTTCCCCGTCCTCATCTTCCCCATCCTCGTCCTCGTCCTCGTCCTCGTCTTCGTCCTCGTCCTCGTCTTCCAGACCCGAGTCGACATCCGCTTCCTCTTCCGCGGTGGCGCTTCCAGATCGAAGGGCGCTTCCGTCTCCCAGTCCGCCGATGGCCGTGCAGCCCAAGGTGATGGAGAGCAGAGCAGCGAGGGAGAAGGCGGGCAAGTGAATACGCATGGTTCCTCCTATGAATCGGCGGGGTGCCGAGATGACCAGTGCTCACCTATGGTAGCCACTCGCTGTACACATGCAAAGCCAGTGGGACCCCATTTCGTATGCCATTGGTGTACAGTACGCTTAGGTCCTTTGCCCCGATTTTCTGGTGATTTCCACGGTTTAAGTAGCGCCCCACTCCTGTACACTGGTATAGGTGTTGTGTACACCGGACCAACGTGACCTCGACTACGCCAGATCTGACCGACTACTTGGACTACCGAGCCTTCCTGCGCGATTGGTATGCCGTTAAGAAGCAGGAAAATCCTCGCTTCTCCCATCGCATGTTCGTGCGCTTGGCCAAGATGAAGAGCCCCAGCTCCATCCTTCAGATCATGGACGGCCGCCGCAACCTGAGCCCGGCGACCTGCAAACAGCTCAGCACGGCGATGAAGCTCGAAGGAGAGGAGGCCCAGTTCTTCCGCTTGCTCGTGGACTTTGACCAGGCCAAGACCCCCTCGGACAAGGATGCGGCCTACCAAGGAATCAGCGCGACCCGTCGCTTTCGTCAGGCCCACAGAATTGAAGGCGAGTCCTACCGCTGCTTGTCTCGGTGGTACTACCCGGCGATTCACGAGCTGGCCCAGCGTCCGGACTTCATCGAAGACGCCGCCTGGATCGCGGACCAAGTTCAGCCGGGCATCACCCCTGAACAGGCCCAAGAGGCGATGGCCGAGCTCCAGTCGTTGGGCATGCTCAAGGCCGATGACAAGGGGCATCTTCGCCCGGCCGATGGTTCCCTGGTCACCCACCAACAAGTCCAAGGCTTGGCCACCCACAACTACCACCGCGGCATGAGCCAGCTCGCCCAGGAGGCCGTGAGCCGCTTCCCCAGCAAGGAGCGACACATGCTGGGGTTGACCGTTGCCATTCCAGCGGCGTTGGTCCCCCAGCTCAAGGCCGAGCTCAACGCCTTCCAAGCACGCCTCTTGGACCTGTGCGATGCCGCCGAGGCTGACGCCGAGCAGGTGTATCAGCTAAACCTACAGCTCTTCCCACTCTCCAAGCCCTCCAGTCCGGACGCCCCATGATCTTGCTGCTCTCCCTTGCCTGTACTGGCCCGCGCCAAGGCATCGCAGTGGGCAACCCTGGGGATGGCGTCGCGGTGGTCTCCAAGACCGCGGGTCTGACCTTGGAGTCGGGCCAAGCGCAGCTCTCCTCTTTGGATCTGATCGCCTGCGATGGCAGCCTGACCCAGGTGGCATCCGGCATTGGCCTGCCCCTCGATGGCAGCGCGACCCTACTCCTTCCAGGCGGCTCTTGGTGTGGTCTGTCCATGTCCTTTGAGCAGCCCATTGAGCTGGACTACAGCAGCGATTCGGCCACCCTGCACCTGAGCTTGGACGTTCAGCCTGAGCCGGCCGAGGGCGCAGCTTTTGACCTGGACGGCGGCGTGTACTTGATGGAGTTGGGCGGCTCGGAGTGGCTGGCAGACCAAGCCGCTGCGCTTGAGGGGGGAGACGCCATCGAGATCGTCCCGGGAGATGCCGAGCATGACGCCCTAGCGAGCACCCTGGACCAATGGCTGCGGGTCGGTCAGGACGCCGACGGGGACGAGAGTCTCTCCGCATCCGAGGCCACAGTCGAGAGCACTGCTGCCGCCGAAGATGACGACGACGACGAGGAGGAAGACGACGAGAGCTGAGCCTTAGAAGCGCACGCTCAGGGCCGCTTGTCCGCCTCCTCGCACAGGAACAACCCCAAAGCTCACCTGCTCCGAGAGTCCACCCTATGGTTGCGTTCACGACAAGAACCCTTGAATCATGCAACGAAGCAGAGCACGGGCCGCATCAGGGCCAGAAACTCGAAGCCATCCTCGAAGCGCATCCAGCACGACGGTGTGCCAGCTCACGTGGGCTACCCAGGCTTTAGGCTCGCATCGGCCGCCTGAGGCCGCCAGGTTTCTGACAACGCCACGGGCTCAAAGCCGTGGCTGCGCTCCACCACTTGAGCGACTGCTTCGGGCTGCAGGGGGGCTTCCGAGGCCATGGCCGTCGACGCGGCGAGAAAGATAGCAATCATTCCTGAGTCTCCAAGAAGGGGAGCAGCAGTTCCATGCATGACCCATGCCACCGCCCAACCCCAGAAGACTCAGCCCCTACTCGAAGCGCAGCTCAATGCTGTCCCCAACCTTCACCGGCCCAACGGCCTTGGCCACTAGGTCCTCGGGTCCTGTGACCATCGGGTCTCCCGAGCGCGAGAGCTTGGCGCTCACATAGAACTCTTCTGGAACCGCACGGATGACCATGGCTTGGCTCAGGTCAAAGTCCATGGGCAGGGCCCACTCCTTGAGCTGCAAGGCCGCCAGGGGCGGGCCCCGCTCGGTCTCGCTGGAGCGAACGTAGATGTAGAGCACACCACCAGGCTCCGCGCTGCCTTGAAGGACGCCGGTGACCGCTGGTCCAGCACCCGCCTGGGGTCCACCAGACTGAGGTCCAGTCTGCGGAGTCTGGGCCGGAGGCATCATCAAGCTGGAGAGCAAGTAGCTAGCAAAGTCCCGCTCCAAGCTGTCCTCTGCATTGACCACACTCTCACGCAGCAGGGTCTTGGCGCTCTCGGTGTCTTCGGCCTGCATCGCGATGATGGCGCGCCAGATGCGGGCCTCGTTGGGGGCCTCGGCGCCGAGCGAAGCCAGAGCGGCATTGGCCTCGTCAGTACGGCCAATAAAGACCTTGAGCGCGGCCATATGGGTGACCGTGCAGGGCAACTCCGGGGCCGCTACCCGGGAGCGGTCCATCAGGGCCATGGCGCTCTCCAAGTCTCGGGTGAACAGGGCAAACTTGCGCACGGTGCACAACGCAGCCTGATCCTCGGGGTTCTCGGCCAAGACCGCCTCGGCCGCAACGACCTCGGGCACGCCAGCCTGTCCACCCCCCTGAGAGGAGCCGGCGTTGCCGGTCATGGAGCCGTTCTCTTGTCGCTCGGAGACCCCTTGCTGCAAGGCGATCCCCGCGGCCACGATGAACACCAGAGCCATCGCCAAATAGGCGGGCAAGGAGGAGCCAGGGCTTCCCGTGGAGGGGGGCGGTGGCGGACCGTCCGGGCCTTGGTCCAGCTGCCGCAGCACATCGCCGGTCTTCTCAACCAGGGCGCTTCGGTGCGAGACGTAGTCGGCCTCTCCGAGCTTGCCGCGGTCGGCGTCCAGATCCCGAAGCTGACGCATGAGCAGCTCGTGCTCTGCCTTTAGGTCGGCGATGCGGGGGTCGTGGTCCCAAGACTGGGTCTTGCGAAGGGCCAGGGCCAGTCCAACGACGGCACCCACGAGCACAACGCCGGCTGGCGGGCCCCAGGTGGCAATGCTTAGGTCCATCATTCGTCCAGCTCCCGCAGGACTTGGGCCTGGTAGGGGTCTTCGTTGTCCACGGTCTCGGGCTCAGCCTCCGGTGGGTCCACCGGGGTCTTGGGCTGACGCACCCACCAAATCCCAGCGCCCACAAAGCCAACAAGCACACCCAGCAGAGGCAGCCAGACCAGGGCCGAGTTGCCGCGCTTGGAGGGGTCCAAGACCACGTCGTCGCCGTAGACCAGTACAAAGTAGTCCGAGATCTGCTCGGGGCAGTAGCCCATGGCGAGGGCCTCTCGGATGATGGCCTTCATGCCCAAGGCCACGGGGGTCTGGGAGCCGGAGACCGACTGACCCGCGCAGATGGGACAGGCCAGCTCGCGACCCAGGTCATCGGTGGCCTCGTCCAAGAGATGGTCCGGAACCGCCTCGCACATGGGCGGGTCGGTGAGCGGTACCTCGGCCTGTGCGGTGGGGCTCAAGGCCAAGACAGCCAACAGCATCCAGGTCATCGAATCGCCTTCAAGCCGTAGTCCATCACGTTCATGTCCACCGGGCCGTTGTGGCGGTAGCGCATCACCTGGGTGTCATCGATGAAGAAGGTCTCCGGGACCCCCGTCACGCCGTAGGCGGCCGCGATGGCGCCAGTGGGGTCCATCAAGGTGGGGTAAGCCGAACCGGCACCCTTCAGGTACGCGCGAGCCTTCGCCGGGTTGTCGCCGTAGAGCACCCCGAAGAACTGAACGTCGGGGTACAAGCTGGCGTTCTGCAGCAGCACGGGGTGCTCCGCCTTGCAGGGCACGCACCAGGTGGCCCAAAAGTTCAGCACCACCGGCTTGTCCTGGCCGCTGAGCTTCTGGAGCTTTCCGTCCAGATCCTCCAGCTCAAAATCCGGCGCCGGACGCTCGGAGAACACCGTCTCCTGCTCATCCTCACCAAAACCAAAGGCCAGCAGACCTAGGAAACCCAGGATGGCCAGACCGCCCACGATGAGCAGGATCCAGTTCGGACCGCCCTTGGGGGCTGAGGAGGCTTGGCCGCTCATGCATCCACCGTCTGCTTGGTCTTGGCTCCCCGCTTTTCCTTGAGCTTGACCAGTCCCGGCCACGAGGCCAACAGACCGCCGCCAAAGAGCATCAGACCGCCAATCCACACCCACCAGATCACCGGGTGGGTCATCACGCGAACGCTCACGGCCCGGTGGTCATCGCTCAAGCGCGTCAGGGAGAGGTACAGATCCTCGCTGGGCGCCAAGCGACCAAAGTAGCCAGGGCCTGCGCTGATCACGGCGGGGGTGCCGATGGGCTGGGCCATGGTGTCGTAGTGGTTCATACGCGGGTCCACCCGGCCCAGGTCGCGGTCTCCGCGGTACACACGCACCCAGGTGACCTCGCTGCGGCGATGGGGCTGCTGCTGGCTCTCGTAGCCTTCGAAGACCAAGGTGTAGCCCAAAACTTCCTGGGCCTCACCCTGGGTCAGCGTCACGTCCAAGACCTGCTTGTAACCAGCGCTTCCGCCGATTCCGATTGCCAAGGCCACAATGCCCAAGTGAGCGGTGTAGGCGCCGACCTTGGCCCGGGAGCGAGAGGCGTACTGCCACCAGGCGACCAGCAAGTTCTCGCCCTTCTTCTTGGCACGGTTCACGGCAGGCTCGATCAGCTCGCGGATCGAGGTCACGCCGGCAAAGGCGGCGGTCACGAAGGTGGCCAGTGGCCAGAAGTCTCGAACGCCCAGAGCGAAGAGCACCGCGCCCACAACAACGCTGACGGCCGTCGGAACCGCCAGGCGCTTACCAGCCCGCTCCAAGTTTCCATCACCCCAGGGGAGTGCTGGTCCAACGCCCATAAAGAAGAGAATCGCCACCATCACAGGCAGGGACATCTTGTTGAAGTAGGGCTCGCCCACGCTGATGCGCGCGCCGTCGTAGGCCTCGCGAATCAAGGGGTACAGCGTGCCGATGAGCACCGTGAAGGTCAGGGCCACAAAGAGCAGGTTGTTCAGCAGGAACACGGCCTCGCGGGAGACCACCCCGGCCATCTTGTTCTTGGGCTCCAGGTGGTGCAGGCGCAGGCCCAGCAGCAAGAGCGAGAAGACCAGACAGACCGCGATAAAGCCCAGGAAGATGGGACCGATTGGGCCCTCACCAAAGGCGTGCACGGAGTTGAACACCCCGGAGCGCGTCATGAAGGTGCCCAGCATGGTCAGCAGGAAGCTGGCCAAGCCCAGGGTCAGGGTCCAGCCCTTGAACTGCCCACGGCGCTCCATGACCTGGCTGGAGTGCACAAAGGCAGTCGCGGTCAGCCACGGCATGAAGGCGGCGTTCTCGACTGGGTCCCAGGCCCAGTAGCCACCCCATCCCAGCACTTCGTAGGACCACCAGCCGCCCAAGAGCAAGCCCAGGGAGAGCCAGCTCCAGGAGAACAGGGTCCAGCGCCGCAGAGAGCGCATCCAGCTCGCTTCCAAGCGCCCGGCAAGCAGGGCCGATGCGGCCATCGCGAAGGGCACCGCCATGGTGACGTACCCCATGTACAGAGCCGGCGGATGGATGATCATCAGCACGTGGTTCTGCAGCAGGGCGTTGGGTCCAGGACCGTCCAAGGGGATGGCGCCCGGTGTGGGCAGGAAGGGGTTGGCGACGCCGGCCACCAGGAAGGTGAAGAAGGCGCCGATGAGCAACAGGACGCCCAGAGCGTAGCTTCCATGCTCCGGATCTCGGGTGCGCATCGACCAGGCAAAGACACCCGTAGCGGCCGCCAGGACAAAGCCCCAGAAGAGGATGGAGCCCTCCAGACTAGACCAGAGGGAGACCATCGTGATGGCAACGGGCGTGCTGGTGGAGCCCACCTGGGCCACGTAGGAGACCGAGAAGTCGTGCACCAGCAGCGCGTACTCCATCACGCCGGTGGCCAAGGTCATCAGAGCCGCAAAGGCCAAGCCCATGGCGATGGAGAGCTTCCAGGCCTGGGGGCTGCGGGTCTTGCCCGCGACCAATCCAGCCACGCCACCTGCGGCACAGGCCCCAAGGGCCAAGAGCACCAAGGTGCGTCCGATCAGCGAGACCACGGGGTGCTCCTCTTCAGTCGGCCTGAGCCTGACTTAGTTGGTCTTAAAGTCCTGCTCGAGCGTCTGGTAGAGCTCGTCGGCAGTGGCGCCCTCTTCGGGTGCTTTGTACTCGTTGCTGTGCTTGACCAGCAGTTGGTCGGCCTCGAAGATGCCGGCCTGGGTGTAGGTGCCTTCCACCACAACGCCAATGCCCTCGCGCAGCATCTGTGGCGGCGCACCATGGGCGATCACCGGCACCTTGACCTCGTTTGCGTCTACGACGACCAGCTTGACGGTCTGGGAAGGCTCATCCCACACCAAGCTGTCCGTCTCTACCAGACCGGCCAGACGGATCTGGGCCCCGTAGGCGTCCTCACCGGCCTCCATCAGCTGGGTAGGCTCCCAGTAGTAGACCAGGTTCTCCCCCATGTCTGACATAGCGACGAAAGCCAGACCGCCACCTGCGACCAGCAGCGCGCCGACCAAGAACAAACGCGAGGTCATGTTGTTGGAGCTCATGAGGTCTTCCTGTTTCTAAGGGCAAGGTATCCGGCGTAGCCCAGCATGGTCAGCCAGGTCACGATGTACACAGCCCAAACATAGCCCCAGCCGCTACCCAAGGGAATGGCCCCGTAGCTGTCGTTGCCAATGAAGCCGCCTTCGGGGATGCCGCCGGGGTCAGCGACGGTCTCCGAGCTGACGGTGGGAGCTTCGCTTGGGGCCTCGCCGAAGGGCTCGGTCTGTGCGCTGGGCGTCTCGACGACGTCTTCGCCACCGTCCGCGTTCTCGGCCTCTTGGGCGTGGGCCACTGAGAGAAGGATCCAGGGATTCATTCGGCCCCCAACTCTAGCTGCTTCTGCGCCAGGGGAAGGGTTGGCGCCGTGTCTTCGCGCTCTAGTCGAGCCCGCTCCTGTTTGGCTCGCTCAGCGGAGAAGGCCACCGCCAAGAAGAGCACCCCAAAGGCAGAGACCCGCAAGGGCCAGTGCATGGGGTTGGAGACGGTGTCCGGGGAGGAGAGCCCCTGGTGCAGGGAGTTCCACCAGGTGGTCGCGAAGTACACGATGGGCACGTTCACGAAAGCGATGACCGCGGTCACGCCCGTGATGATGCGGCGCTTGTCGGGGGCATGGAAGAGATTGCGCTGGATGAGCACGCCGGCGAAGAGCGCGATCAAGATGGCCGTGGTGGTCAGGCGCGGGTCCCAGTCCCAGTACACGCCCCAGGTGGGCTTGGCCCACATCGCGCCCTGGAAGCAGAGCAGGATGTTGAGCACCACACCGACCTCGACAAAGCCGACCAGCCAAGACTCCCAGCTGGACTTGGAGGTCCAGAGCGTCCCGATGGCTGCGACGAAGGCGAACAAGTACACCAACATCGCGTTCCACGCTGTGGGCACGTGGGCGTAGAGAATGCGCCCGACATCGCCCATCATGAACTCAGGCGGTGCAAAGAACAGGCCCCATGCGTGGCCGGTTCCGAGGAAGAGGACGCCCAGAGCGCCGAGTGCGTAGTGCCACTTCATTCGTCGACCACCTTGCCGAAGAGCACTCCGCCGAGCGCCCAATAGATCAGGTTAAAGCAGATAAGAAGCATGGTCCACGATCCGCCTTGGTCCATCGGGTCACCCTGAATGAGAAAGCCGGTGGCCTTGACCGCCGCCAGCATGCACGGGATGACCAGGGGGAAGAGAAGGACAGGTAACATCAGCTGTTGCGCCTGAGCCCGCGCAGTGAGCGCGGAATACAGCGTTCCAGGAGCGGAGATGCCCGCGCTGCCCAGAAGCAGGATGCTGACAAACCGAAGGGGATGCGCCTGGATCTCCACGCTGAACAGGAAGAAGCCGCCTACCAGCACCAGACCTGTGAGCAGGCTCAGAACAACCCAGTTCGCGAGCGCCTTTCCGTAGAAGATGGCGCGGGGGTCGACCGGAAGCAGCAGCAGGCCTTCCAAGGCTCCGGACTCCCCTTCCACCTGGAAGCTCTGAGAGAGCAGCAGGGTCGAGGACAGCAGCGCCGAGAGCCAGACGTAGCCAGCGGCGTGTTTGGCCAACAAGGTGTTGTTGGGTCCAATGGCAAAGCTGAAGAGCAGCAGCATGGTGCCGGCAAAGACCACCATCGCCACGACCTTGGCGCGTGTGCGCCAGCCCAAGACCAGGTCCTTGACCAGGATCTGCCAGGTCTGAATGAGCCAGTGTGGGATGTTTCGCTCAGCGCTCGTGGACTCAGGCATGCAGCACGTCCCAAGCGCGGCCTACGTCGATCGCCGGTCCCTGCCAACGCACTTGGCCTTGGTGAAGCAGGATGGCGCGGTCGCAGAGGTGACGTGCCCGGTCGACTTGGTGACTGGCCACAATGACCGTCACACCCTCGTCGGTCAGGTCCTGCAGAAGCGTATCCACAAAGGCAAACCCAGCGGGGTCAAGCTGGCCATAGGGCTCGTCGATGAGCGCCAGCTCGGGCTTCTGGGCCAGCAGCCGAGCGAAGGACAGGCGCTTGGTCATGCCCGCCGAGTAGGTGCGCACTGGGTCTGGGCGAACCTCCAGCCCCACCCGCTCCAGGTAGGGCTCCACCGGTCCCTGGATGCCCAAGAGCCGGTTGAAGATGCGCAGGTTCTCCACCCCGGAGAGATCCCGGTAGATCTGCGGCAGGTGAGAGAGCAGACCCAAGCGCGCCCGCACCTGGACCGCGTGTGTGCGCACATCCATCCCGAAGATGTGCAGGCTGCCCAAGCTGGCGCTCTGGGCCGTGGACAGGGTGCGCAAGAGCGTGGTCTTGCCCGAGCCGTTGGCCCCGACAATCAGCAGCCTTTCCCCAGCCGGAACCTCCAGATCCACTTCGGCCAAGGCCCAGCGGGCGCCGTAGCGGCGGCTGAGCTTTTGTGCGTGAACGACGGGGCTGGTAGCGCTCGGGGTCATGGGACCTGAGTGGGGGGCTGGGCGACCTAACCGTCTGGGCGGGCCGGTACACACAGTGCGGCGCAGCGCCGCATGCACATCGCCCAAAGTTGGCGGAGGGCCGGAACGCATTGACAAGTTCCTGACGCTGTAGACCGAAGGCCGCCAAGGCCAACTATGACCCGTCTCATTCCCTTTCCGGGCCTTCTCTTGCTCAGCGCGTGCGCCATGAGCGAGCCACCTGAGCAGCAGATTCAGCTCGGCCCAGCGTCGCCTCAGACCCTGGACGCTCTGGAGCTTTTGGTCGATCTCGGTCCCGGGGGAGCCTACGGCGGCGCCTATGGCCATGACAGCGTAAACCTGAACTACGAGCTGGAAATCCGTTGGACTGTCGACGGCAGCCCTGTGCCAGAAGTCAACGAAGAAAGGACTGTTCCATCCGATCTCACCAGCAAGGGCCAGGTCTGGCAGGCCCAGGTCCGCGCCGTCTCTGGGGACCTTGCAGGCCCCATCGCCAGGGCCGAGCTGCAGATCCTCAACACCCCTCCAAGCGCCTCCCTGACCTTGGAGCCGGTGCCGCCAGCAGACCAAGATCTGGTGGTCGAGATCCAAGGCAGCGACGTGGACCAAGACAGCGTCACCTTCAGCTACAGCTGGACTCGGGATGGCGAGTTGACCACTTGGACGAGCGATACCGTACCCATGAGCGCCACGGCACGCGGCGAGATCTGGGAGGTCAGTGTGATCCCGCATGACGGGGAACAAAGGAGAAAGCGCGACCGCCACGGCAAGCATCGCCAACGTCTTGCCGGAAGTCTTGCAGGTGGAAATCCAGCCCTCTGAGATCCGCGAGGCCACCGTGGCCCAAGCCATCGTCGATGCCCAAGACGTCGACGGCGACGCCATCGGGTTGTCCTACACATGGCAAGTCAACGGTACGACCGTACAGGATGGCGCCGACGGAACACTGACCGGCGCCCTCTTCAACAAGGGCGACACGCTCCAAGTGACGGTCACCCCGAACGACGGCTTCGCGGACGGCGAGGGCATGACCTCAGAGTCGGTCCTGGTGCTCAACACCGCCCCAACTTCAGGCCAACCCTTCGCCACCGGGATGACGCTCACAGAGACCGACACCCTGACCTGCATGCCCCGACTCTGGGATGACGTCGACGGTGATCCTCAGGGCTTTCTCTACTCGTGGACCATCGATGGGCTCGAAGTGGCCACCACCATGACCGCGACAGGGACCGTGTTCGAGAAGGGGGACGCCATCATCTGTTGCACGACCCCACACGACGGCGAGGATCCTGGCATCACCCAGTGCTCAGAGCCCCTCACCGTGCTGAACAGCCCGCCTGTGCTGAGCAGCGCCACCCTCTCCAGCACCTCCCCGGCCGAAGGCGACACCCTAAGCGTCACTCTGGGAAGCGCCAGCGACGACGACGGCGACACCATCACCTACAGCTACGCTTGGTACGTGGACGGCAACCTGGCGGGCACAGGCACCACCCTGGACAGCGGCTCCTTCGCCAAGGGCCAAAGCGTCTACGTGGTGGTCACCCCCAATGACGGGGAAGAAGACGGCGCCAGCGTGACCTCGGATACGGCCACGGTGGTCAACACCCTGCCGCAGGTCGACAGCCTGAGCCTGAGCCCAACAGCTCCCGTGGCCAACGAGTCCGTCACAGCCTCCTCCTCCACCAGCGACGCAGACGGGGACAGCGTGAGCCTGAGCTACACCTGGACTCTGGACGGAACGCTGCAGACCGAGACCGGCGCCACCTTCTCCGAGACCACCGCCAAAGGCCAGGTCCTGGCGCTCAGCGTCACCCCGAACGACGGCGAAGGAGATGGCAGCGCGGCGAGCACCAGCGTCACCATCGCCAACACACCGCCGGAAGCTCCGGGGGTCAGCGTCACCCCGGAGACCGCCTACGAGAGCGAGGATCTGGTCTGCAGCGTAGACAGCGAATCCATCGATGCGGACGGCGAGAGCGTCACCTACTCCTTCGCCTGGACTGTCGATGGCGCGGCCTACACCGGCAGCAGCACCGCGACGGCCACAAGCGACACCATCGATGCCAGCGAGACGGAAGATGAAGAGGCGTGGGTGTGCACCGTGACCCCGGATGATGGGGATGACGCGGGCACCTCCGCCAGCGCCAGCGCCGAGATCATCGCCTGGGAGGAGAGGGTCTTCGATTCCTGCGGGGACACCGGCCGCCGTGGCCCCAGCCAAGGGGACTGCGATGGCAGCTACAGCAGCGACTTTGCCAGCGAGGTCACAGTCAACAACGGCATCCAGAGCTGGACCGTTCCGGTAGACGGCACCTACGAGATCACAGCTGCGGGCGCTCAAGGAGCCTCCGCTGAAGTGGGCTACTCCGGCGGGCTGGGAGCGGAGATCTACGGGGAGTTCTCCCTGAACCAGGGCGATGTTCTCTACATCTTGGTGGGCCAGCAGGGCGATGGCCAGGACTCCAACAACAACGGCGGCGGCGGCGGCGGCTCCTTCGTCTACAACAGCAGCGGCACCCTG
>CAJXRZ010000067.1 GCA_913060515.1 uncultured Pseudomonadota bacterium
GATTTCTGCCTGTCTCGTGGGCTCGGAGATGTGTATAAGAGACAGGGCATGCCCCTGGTGACGGGCAGCCTTGGAGCGGCCTTGGGGGCCACCACTGGCGCTTGGCTCTTCTCTGGGGACGCGCCCTTCTGGTTCATGGGGGTGGGGGCCGCGCTGGGGGTCTCCGTAGCATCCATCGTTCAGGCCGGGTTGCTCTTCGGCTCTGCCGCCGCAGCGGTCACCATCATTGGTCTGCCGCTGGCTGTGGTGTTGGTAGGAGTCGCCGCGGGCGTCGGTCTGGTGCTCATGCCCGTTGGGGCGTGCATCGCGGCCAGCTACCACCGCAAGCATCCTGTGCCGCGCGTTCGCTTTCGCCCGCGGGGCCTTCAGCCTGTGGCCTTGAGCGGGCAGCGCTCAGATCCGGGCCCAGCGCCCATCGAATCTGCGTGGGAGTTGCCGGCATGGCAGCCCGCCGCCGCTGCAGCCGCTGGCTGGGGTGGAGAGCAGCTTTAGCCGTTAGCTTGCCTCCGCCCAGAACAGCGGGGCAGGAGCGTGCCATGAGCGAGCAGAGCAACAAGCCAGAGAGCCCCAGCGCGCTCGCAGAGAGTGACCGACGTTTTCTCTGGCATCCCTTCACGCAGCACGCCGAGTGGCAGGAGTCGGAGCCGCTGGTCATCGCGTCGGCCGAAGGTGCGGAGCTCATCGACTCCGAGGGACGCCGCTATTTGGACGGCGTGGCCTCGCTCTGGGTTGGGGTTCATGGACACCGTCACCCGAAGGTCGATGCGGCCATCAAGGCCCAGCTGGATCGTGTGGCCCATTCCACCCTCCTTGGGCTGACGAATGTGCCTGCCACGCGCTTGGCCGAGAAGCTCATCCAGATGGCCCCAGCGCCCATGTCCCGCGTCTTCTACAGCGACGCTGGCTCCACCGCGGTGGAGATCGCGCTCAAGATGGCCTTCCAGTGGCAACAACAGGCCGGCGATGCCAAGCGCACGCGATTTGCCCGCTTTGAGCACGCCTACCACGGAGACACACTGGGAGCGGTGAGCGTGGGAGGGATCGACATCTTCCACCAGGTCTACGGTCCCTTGCTCTTCGAGACGGTGGCCCTGCCCACCCCGCTTCACCCGGATCCCGCCACCGAGGCCAAGCTGCTCCAGCAGGCCCTGGCCACCTTGGAGGCGGAAGGGGAGGCCTTGGCCGCCATCATCGTAGAGCCGCTGGTGCAGGGCGCTGCGGGCATGCGCATGCACAGCCCGGCCTATCTCAACGCCATCCTGGCCAAAGCCAAGGAGGTCGGCGCCTTGGTGATTCTGGACGAGGTGGCGACCGGCTTTGGTCGAACCGGCACCCTCTTTGCCGCCGAGCAGCTCGAAGTGGCGCCGGATTTGATGTGTTTGGGCAAGGGCCTGAGCAATGGCTACCTACCACTGGCGGCGACGCTGGCCAGTGAGCGCATCTTCCAGGGCTTCGTGGGCTCGCCGCGCAAGACCTTCTTCCACGGCCACACCTTCACAGGGAATCCCTTGGCGTGCGCTGCCGGGGTGGCGTGCTTGGAGCTCTTCGAGGAAGAGCAGACCTTGGTGGGTGTCGCCGCGCGGGCCAGGCAGCTCGAAACGGGGCTCAAGGCGCTGTCAGCCCATGCCCACGTGGCGGCCCATCGCCAACGGGGCCTGATGATCGGTGTGGATCTCTGCCAAGGAAATGGCGAGGCCTTTGATCCTAGGGCGCGCACAGGAGCGCGCTTCTGCCAGTCCCTACGTGCCCGGGGGGTCGTCTTGCGGCCTCTTGGCGATACCGTCGTGCTCATGCCCCCTCTCTGCGTCTCAGAGGGGCAAGTCGTCCAGCTCCTGGAGGCGTTGAAGTGGGGTTTGGAGGCCCTGGAGCAAGAGCAATGACAAGGGAAAGTCAGAACAGAGACAGGGCCCTGGTGTTGCCCAACCGCCAGTGAACGTCATAGTGTCGCCCCAACAATAATGGAGGAGCGATGCCGCTCATGCTGCTCGGTCTCTTTGGAATGCTTGGTGAAGCCCAAGCCCAAGACGCCGATACCTTCGACTTTGCAGGATCCAACTTCGATCGCCGAGGCTCGCTGCAGCTCGCG
Organism: uncultured Pseudomonadota bacterium; assembly: GCA_913060515.1. Taxonomy (GTDB): domain Bacteria; phylum Myxococcota_A; class UBA796; order UBA796; family CAJQPC01; genus CAJQPC01. The sequence continues at coordinate 2,087 of CAJXRZ010000067.1, forward strand.
CATCCCGTTCTGGGCGCCTCCGGCAGCTTCTACGCTGGCTTGGGGTTGGTCTACGCGGATGACCCTGTGGTCCTTCGCTACGAAGACGGCAGCGAGGAGAGTGTCGTCTCGCGTCAGTTCTCCACCCGCTTGGCTGGTGGCTACACCATCGGTGATGTGGCCCGCATCGACGTTTCGGTGCCCATCTACCCCTCCGTGGTCGTCAACGACGTGGCGGACTTCGCGATGGGCGACATCAGCCTCTCCGCGCTGATTCCCGTCTGGTCTGATGGCGATGCCTCCAGCGGCTACAGCTTCGGCGTCAAGCCTCGCATCGACCTGCCTACCGGCAGCGTGGACGCATTCACCGGCCAGGGCGGCGTTGGTGGTGGCTTGATTCTGGCATTTGGTGGCTACGCCAACCAGATTCACTACCGCGTGAACGCAGGCGTGGACCTCTCCAAGAAGGTCGAGCTCGACGACATGGGCCTGGGCTCCAACATCGCGCTCGGTGGTGGTCTGGACTACCGCATCACCGATGAGTGGCTGGTCGGCGCAGAGCTGACCTCCAAGATCGACGTCGCAGGCGGCAGTGCCTGGAACGAGAACCCCACCGAGGGTCACATCTACGGTGGCTTCTGGCACCCATCGGGCTTCACCACCCACCTGGGCGTTGGCACCGGCATCATCGCGGGCATCGGCGCTCCCGACTACCGCGTGGTCTGGGGAGTCGGCTTCCGCAAGCCCGATATCTTCGACACCGACGGTGACGGCATCCTCGATGAGAACGATCGCTGCGTGAACGATCCCGAGGACATGGACGGCTTCGAGGACAGCGATGGCTGCCCTGACACCGACAACGACAACGACGGACTGCTCGACGGAAACGACGAGTGCCCCGACGATGCCGAGGACATGGACGGATTCGAGGACGGCAACGGCTGCCCTGACCCCGACAACGACGGCGACGGCATCCTGGACGCGGAGGACTCCTGTCCCAACGAGCCAGGCACCCAGGCCACCAACGGTTGCCCTGACACCGACGGTGACGGCCTGGCCGACGCTGAAGACGAGTGCCCAACCGAGGCTGGACCTTTGGAGACCAAGGGTTGCCCAGACAGCGACGGCGACCGTGTCCCAGACAAGCGCGATGAGTGCCCCAACGAGCCCATCCCGCCGCAGGCTGACCCAGCTCGCAGCAACGGTTGCCCAAGCCGCGTCATCGTGACGGCCGAGGCCATCGAGATCCTGGACAAGGTGTACTTCAACACCGGAAAGGCCACGATCAAGCCTGTCTCCTACCCGCTGCTCGACGACGTCGCGACGGTGCTCATCAACAACCCGGACCTGACCCTCATCGAGGTCGCTGGTCACACGGACAGCCAGGGCAAGGACAAGTCGAACTTGGACCTCTCCCAGCGTCGTGCGGAGTCGGTCAAGACCTACTTGGCCTCTAAGGGTGTTGACGAAGGCCGCATGGACCCCAAGGGCTACGGCGAGAGCACCCCCTCGGACACCAACGATACGGCCGAGGGCCGGGCGAACAACCGCCGCGTTGAGTTCATCATCAAAGAGCGTGACGAGTAGTTCAGGATGGCTGCCTGGGTGACCTGGGTAGCTCCCCATCAAGGAGCCGTCGATCTGCGGGAGTCTCTCCCACAGATCGGCGGCTCCTTGCGTTTGCCATGGTCCGAACTGCGCATTCGGCGCGGTGGCCCCTGGCAGCCTTCAGAGATTCTTGAGCGCGCGGCGCCCGTCCCACTGCTGGACATGTGGGTCTTGGAGGCCAGGGATCCCCGCGGCCGACTGCTCAACCCGCGGGCCCACGACGCTCTGGTGCACGCGCCGCTGGGCCCTGTGGCGAGGGGAGGCCAGGCGTGGGACACGGAGATCTTCGCGCCGGCCGCCTCCAAGGTCTTGGGTGCCGTGGTGGTCTTGGCCCACCAGGACCAGCCCGGGCTGGACTACGCCGCAGAGTACCGAGATGGCCGTCTGGTCTGGTCGCTCGCGATCCGAGAGAACCAGGGCAAGCTCAGGGTCTTCCGCAGCGATGGCCGTGGGGTCTCCGAGCTGCGCCGTCGAGACGTGGCAGAGGGAGAGCGCAGCGCGGTGCTCCTGCGTGGCCTGGAGCGCCTTGTGCGCCACCGCATCGAGCCTGCGGACCACGAGAAGTTCGTGATTCCAGAGCTCATCGCAGAGTGCATGGCGGCTTGCGAGACCCTCTGATTCAGGAACTCGTCAACCAATGTACAGAGAGCGGTTGACGAGATAGCCTGAGGGTCTGACAGGAGCCCCCGTGCGCTTTGACGATCTGGACTGGAACGACATCCTTCGACGTGGCAAGGCCGGCATCGGCATTTCAGAGGACGAGGCTCAAGCCCTCTCCGAGCTGGAGGACGAGTCCAAGCTGGTTCAGGTCTTCTCGGTGACCAACGCTCTGCGGCAGCACTTCAAGAAGAACGAGGTCTACACCTGCGGCATCACCAACGCCAAGAGCGGCGCGTGCCCCGAAAAGTGCAACTTCTGCAGTCAGTCCGCGCACTTTAAGGCCGCCGAGTCCCCGGTCTACAAGCTCAAGAGCGCCGAGACCATGGTGGCCGAGGCCCAGGCCGCTCAGGCGGCTGGCGTGCGCGAGTTCAGCATCGTGACCCAAGGCCGCGCCCTCAAGAAGCGCGAGGAGATCGACGAGGTCAAGAGCGCACTGCAAGGCATCCGCGAGACCACCGGCATGCAGACCTGCGCCTCGGTCGGTCTGATCGCGCCCGAGCACCTCAAGGAGCTTCAGGACGCCGGCATGGACGCCATGCACCACAACCTGGAGACCGCGCGCAGCTTCCATGACCAGATCGTGGAGACCCACAGCTACGACGACGAGGTGGAGACCGTCAAGGCCGCCAAGAAATTGGGGATGTACGTCTGCTCTGGCGGAATCTTTGGCATGGGTGAGAACTGGGGTCACCGCGTGGAGTTGGCCGCCGATCTGCGCGCCCTCGAGGTCGACTCGGTGCCCTTGAACTTCCTCAACGCGCGACCCGGCACCCCCTTGGAGGGCTTGGACGAGCTGACACCCTTCGAGTGCCTGAAGACCATCGCCCTGTACCGGCTGATGCTGCCTACCAAGGATCTCATCGTCTGTGGTGGCCGCCAGATCCACCTGCAGGACCGCCAAGATGAGCTCTTCTTGGCCGGCGCCAACGGGATCATGCTCGGGGACTACCTGACGACTTCGGGCGGCGAGACGCCTCAGGATCTGCAGCTCTTGGAGGACCAGGGACTGGTGATTCGCCCCCCTCCCCACACGCCCACCGCGCCGTCTCTGGCTCCGGCCAAGTGAACTGCGGCGCGGCCTAGCGTGACGCAGTAGACTCTCGGCCATGCGGGCACGATTCAAGAGACTGGAGGAGCGGGTCGCCGAGCTGCAAAGCGCTGGCTTGGCCCGAACTCTGCGTCCGCTCTTTCCGACCGGGCCCACCACGGCCGAGCTGGACGGACGGGAGATCCAGGTCTTCTCCTCCAACGACTACCTGGGATTGGCCTGGGAGTTGCGCAGCAGCTGGCGTGGACGAGGCGCAGGATCCTCCCGGTTGATCGCGGGGGATCGCAACGCGCATCACGCCTTGGAAGAGAAGCTGGAGGAGCTCTTCTGCGGCCCTGCTCTGGTCTTCCCCTCCGGCTACCAGGCCAACCTGGCCCTGATGAGCACGCTCTTTGAGGCGGGCGACGTGGTGGCCTCGGACGCGCTCAACCATGCCAGCATCATCGACGGGCTTCGCCTGTCCAAGGCCGAGCGCAGAGTGATCCCCCATGGCGATCCCTCCGCCATCCCCAAAGACAGCACGGCGGTGGTGGTCGAGGGGCTGTACTCCATGGACGGGGATCAGCTCTCTCTCAAGGAGTACCAGAACAAGCGCCGCTGGCTGGTGGTCGACGAGGCCCACGCCGTCGGCTGCATTGGGCCCAAGGGCCGGGGCGCGTCGTACGAGCAGGAGTTGGTTCCTGACGTGGTCGTGGGAACCTTGGGCAAAGCCTACGGCGCCGCCGGTGCTTTTGTGATCTGTCCCTGGGAGCTCAAGCAGCTGCTCATCTCCAAGGGACGCAGCTTCGTGTACACCACCGGCTTGGCCGAGGCCGCAGCCCGAGCGGCTCTGGTCGGCATTGAGCGCGCGGATCATGCGCGGCGAGAGCTGCTTGCCTCGCGCGTTCGACGTTTCCGCGCCGGTCTGGCGGACCTGGGGCGTTTCCCGCCAGGCAAGGACCACATCGTGCCCTTGGTGCTCGGTCCCTCCACCATGGCCGCCGCCCAGGCCCTGCTCGAAGAAGGCTTCTTCGTGCCTGGCATTCGCGCTCCGACGGTCTCAAAGGGGCAAGAGCGCCTGCGCTTTTCCTTGAGCGCAGCCCACAGCGATGCGCAGATCGACGCTTTGCTCACCGCCATCGACAAGGTGCTGCGTTGATCGCCCTGGCACTCTCCCTTGGGCTGCTCTCGACGAGCCTGCTCTCCTGCGGTGGTTCACGCGGAGGTGGCCTGCGGAACAAGGGACCGAGGGCCTTGCCCATCACCGAGCCCATGGTTCTGGGTTGGCGCTTGGTGCCTGGCGACCAGCTGGTCTACGACCACAGCGTGCTCTGGCAGTCCGGTCCCGAGGAGAGCACCCGCCGTGTCGAGCGCTGGACCTACTTGGTGCGCGATGTGGACGAGCAGGGCATCGCCACCTTGGAGGGCAGCCTGAACGCCCTGGGGGTGGAGCACATCCTGGAGGGCGAGGTGACTCCGGAGCCCCTGTTGGCGCTGGCCCTGGCCGAGGAGAAGGAACGCCTGAGCCAGGACAGCGTTCGTGTGCAGCTGGCCATGGACGGGCGCCTGATCGGTGTGACGGGGGTTTCCTGGTCGGACAGCCTGAGTCACCGCTTGCTGGGTCTGCAGCTCAGTGGAGAGGGGATCACGGAGCAGAGCACCTGGCCGGACCCGGTCCTGGCACGGCCCTACGCCGACCTGTTGCCGATGAGCCTCGACGTCGAGGTCAGTGGCTCCCATCAGGTGGGCGGTCTCTTTGATGACCAAGGCGAGCTGCGCTTGTCTCTGGTCAGCGAAGGCTTGGTTCGCAGCCCCTCCGGTGGGCCCCAGGTGGAGCTTGAGGGGCAGGGCTGGTGGGATCCCCAGACCGGTCGCTTGGTCTCCAGAGCCCTGACTGCGCGCATCGGAAACCTGAGTATGACGGATCCCGGAACCTTGACCATCGAGCTTGAACTTGCGGAATAAGACACTCTCTTTCGCGCTATTCGGCGGCCTGCTCGTGGGCTTGGCTTGCGGCGCACCTTTGGAAATGGATGCGCCGGGCCCTGTTGCCAGCCAAGGGATCGCTGTGGAGCCGGTAGAGCCCGTTCAGCCCGTTGGCGGGCCCGAGCGCTTGAGCCTGATGAGCTGGAACGTCGAGTGGCTGGACGCCGCTGGTCAGGGGATGGTGCCGCGCACCCAGAGCGAGCTGGACGAGATGGCTCAGGTCATCGCCAAGTCCAGCCCGGATGTGGTGGTGCTGCAGGAAGTGGCCTCGGAGAAGGCGGCCCGGCAGCTCCTGCCAAAGGGCGCCTGGACGCTATACCTGGAGAACCGAAAGGACGACCAGCTCGTGGCCATCGGCGTGCGGGAAGGCCTGGCCTCGACCGGGCATGCAGATGTTCGCTCCGTGGCGGTTGGCAACAGCGGCCTGCGAGCCGGGGTGGATGTTGAGGTGGAGACCGCCTCTGGCCCCCTGCGCCTGTTGGGGGTGCACCTCAAGGCCGGCTGCCAATGGGACCCCTTGCGAGGCAAGGACGAGTGCGAGGTCCTGGGTCAGCAGGCCGCCGCCATCGAGGCCTGGGTAGATGACCGCACCCGGGAGAATGTACACGTGGTGGTGATGGGGGACTTCAACCGGCAGATGCACCGGGGCGATGCCTTCTTTGTGGAGCTCAACGATGGAGACCCGGCCGGGCTGGACCTCTCGCTGGGCCCGGAGAAGCTGCCCGCCTGTGAGCCCAAGCGACGCCAGAGCATCGACCACATCATCTCGGACGCCGGTCGACTGAGCGGCTCCAGACAGATCCCGCTGGCGCAGCCGCCGCTCTCGGACCACTGCCCCATTTTGGCCGAGCTGGAGCTCTGAGAAGATGTCGTGCACCCTGCTCTTTGCCAGCCCAAGTGAGCGCGAGCGTCGCGCCGCAGTGCAGGCATTTGGGGAGAAGCAGGTTGTGTTGGCCTCGAGCGCAGCCGAGCTCTTGTTGGGCCTGCCCACCGAACCTGACGTGGTGGTCCTGAGCATCGATTTGCCAGGTCTGTCACCCGCTCAGCTTCTCTCTCGCATCTTGGCTCGGGAGAACCCGCCGGCGGTGCTGTTGGCCATCGAGAGTATGGACCGAAGCGAGGCGCTGGAGTTGTCCAAGGCGGGGGCCGCCGGCTGGGTGATGCGGCCCTTAGATGCCGAGCTCTTGGCTTGGAAGGTGCAGCGACTGGTCGACCAGCGCCATGGGGCCCCCAGCTTCACGCCAGCGCTGGCCCAAGCCGTGGGCGGCATCGTGGGTAGTTCAGCGGCCATGGAGCGGCTGCGGCGCATGGTGGCTCGGGTGGCCGGAACGGACTTGAGCGTGCTCATCACCGGCGAGTCCGGGACGGGCAAGGAGGTGGTCGCACGGGCACTGCATCAAGCCTCCCTGCGCGCCGCCAAGCCCTTCGTTCCGGTGGACTGCGCCGCGATCCCCCCCAACCTGATGGAGTCTGAGCTCTTCGGCTATGAGAAGGGCGCCTTTACCGGGGCGAGCTCGCGTCGAGCAGGCTTGGTGGAGAGCGCCCGAGAAGGCACCTTCTTCCTGGACGAAGTCGGTGAGCTCGAGGCGGGCTCTCAGGTCAAGCTGCTGCGCTTGCTTCAAGAGGGCGCCTACCGGCCCGTGGGCGCAACGGTGGAGAAGCAAGTCAACCTGCGGGTGCTCGCCGCGACCAACCGGCAGCTCGAATCACGCATCGCAGAGGGTGGCTTTCGAGCGGATCTCTTTCACCGCCTAAACGTCGTGCGTCTGCACCTCCCACCCCTGCGCGAGCGGCCAGAGGACGTGGCCGTGCTGCTGCGGCACTTCCTGGACCGCTTCTCGGCGGAGTCCGGCCGGCCCCCGCTGATCCTTGGCGCGTCCATCGCAGCGACCTTGGCCGCATATGCCTGGCCTGGCAACGTGCGGGAGTTGGTCAATTGCGCCCGGTATGTCGCGAACTTGGCCCCTGGGCCGGAGCTCACCCTCAGCGATCTGCCGCCCCGTCTGCGCGCCGCTTTGGGTCAGGTTCAGGAGGTGCAAGCGTCGGCTTCGAGCCAGGCCATGGGGGTCGGGGTTCGCTACGAGTTGCCCTACAAAGAGGCCAAGCGCGCCTGGCTGAGCATCTTTGAGTTCGCCTACGTGCAGCACCAGCTTCAGGCTCACGACGGCAACGTGAGTCGGGCCGCCCGAGCCTGTGGCATGGACCGGAAGTCGATCCAGCGGCTGCTCAAGCGGGCCCAGGAGCAGGACGAGCCCAGCTGAGACTCCCTGGCGTTTTGGGCTATGGTGCCGATCCAGTGTCCGAAGTCACCAGCACAATTGCCCGGGCGATGCCGCGGCAGATCCACATCCGAAAGGGACGTCTCTCGGCGATCACGGGTGCGGACAAAGGACGTGGCTGGGAGCTGGACAGTGATGTGGTCCGCATCGGCACCAACTTGGCCAACGAGGTGGTGCTCCAAGACGGGACCGTCTCGCGTCGCCACGCCGAGGTCGTACGCACGCCGCACGGCGTGATCCTGCGTGACACGGACAGCACGAACGGGACTTTTGTAGGGGATCTCCGCATCCGCGAGGTCTTCCTCACCCCCGAGACCCGCTTCCGCGTGGGCCAGACCGAGATGGTCTTTGCTCCCCAGGACGAGGTCATCGTGATCACGCCCTCGGACAAGAGCCGTCTGATGGACTTGGTGGGCGAGTCCATGGCGATGCGCCAGGTCTTCTCCATCATCGAGCGGGTCGCGCCCACCTCGTTGACCGTGTTGATCACGGGGGAGACGGGCACCGGCAAGGAGCTGGCCAGCCGGGCCATGCACCGGCTCTCCAAGCGAGAGGAGGGCCCCTTTGTGGTCTTTGACTGTGGCGCTGCGCCGGAGTCCTTGATCGAGTCGGAGCTCTTTGGGCATGAGAAGGGGGCCTTCACCGGCGCCGTGGCCTCACGCGAGGGTGTCTTTGAGGCGGCCCATGGGGGCACGCTCTTCTTGGATGAGATCGGTGAGCTGCCGCTGGATCTGCAACCCAAGCTCCTGCGGGTGCTCGAGCAGCGTGAGCTTCGCCGAGTCGGTGGCTCCAAGGTGCGGGCCGTGGACGTTCGCGTGGTGGCTGCCACCAACCGGGACCTCTTGCAGGAGGTGCGGGCGGGGCGCTTCCGCGAAGACCTGTACTACCGGTTGGCGGTCGTTGAGCTGCATCTCCCGCCTCTGCGGGACCGGATTGAAGATCTGCCCATGCTGGTCAGCCACTTGCTCTCCCGCGCCCAGAGCGGCGGGGCCAGGGTGCGTGCCGTAGAGGACCAGGTCATCGCGCTCTTTCAGGCCTGGCGTTGGCCCGGCAACGTGCGAGAGCTGGCCAATGTGGTCGAGCGGGCCATTCCCTTCACGGACGGTCCGATCGTGACTTTGGAGGCGCTGCCCGAGGCCTTTCGCAGTGGTCACCCCCGCAGTCCAGGTGCGCGGGCTGTGCAGACCACGGCAGACATGCCCTTCAAGGACGCCAAAGAGAAGCTCATCGAGGCCTTTGAGCGCCAGTACTTGGTCGACCTCATCGAGCGCCACGGCGGCAACGTCTCCAAGGCGGCTCGCGCTGCGGACATGGACCGAAAGTCCATCGCGCGCCTGATGCGCAAGCACGGCATCAACCGCTGAGATTCAGCCTCTTGAGCCGAAGAGCCGCCGAATCAGACCGAGCTTGAGGGGCCCCTCTAGGGACTCTCCCGTCCTGAAGTTGCCCAACCAGCGTGCCAGCTCCTCTGGTGGGGCCTGACCCCTGACGTATCCATCGGCCAAGTGCGTTTGGATCGCTGCTTCGGCATCGCTCGCTCCCCCGGGATCCCAAAGGGCAACGCGCGGCGCCTTGCGATCTGTCTTGATGGCCAAACAGAGCCGTAAGCCAGAGGACACACTGCGAGGATGCAAGCCAATGAGCACCAGCTCCGCCCGTGTCTCTCTCACAGCCCGCACCGTGGGAGGGCCGCTGACCGGGCTGAGGACCTCGAATTTGTGGCGTAGCTGGGTAATGACCGACAGGCGGTCTCTGGGATCCTGAACCAAGACGAGAAGGCGGGGAGTGGCCATGGGGGCAGGCTATCGCGGAGTGGCCCCGATTGACCTTGCTTTAGGCGCCTGATAGCTTCATGTCTCTTCGGCAATATGCCGACAAGTGGACAGCTGACACGCACGCAGAGGCCATGCAATGAGTGACCGTCTTCAAGCCCTCCAGGGGGAGCTCCAGACCATTCTTGACGAGAAGATGGGGGCACTCCGGACTGCTATCGAGAGCGCTGAGAGCGCCACCAAGGGCATCGTCAGCGCGGAACTGGAAATTGCCCGCAACGAGCAGACTGCCGAGACCCTCGCCGAGGACAGCCAGCGCCTGAGCGTCGAGCTGACCAAGGCCAAGGAACGCGCCGATCAAGCCAAGTCCGCGAACGAGGCGCTTCGCAAGGAGCGCGACGAGCTCGCGCTGATCCTTCAGGGCGTGGACGAGGAGGGCGGTGACCTGCGCTCCGAGGTTGGAGACCTTCAGAACAAGGTGCGCGACTCTGAGACCTCCAACGCACGCCTCCAGGCTGAGCAGGACTCTCTGCACGGAAAGCTCAAGAACTTGGAGGAGACCGCTACCAAGATGCGCGCCCTCAAGGCTGAGCTGATGAGCTCCATCCAGCAGAACATGGACGAGCTCTCCGGGGGCAACTAGCGTGTCCGCTTCCTCGCTCCTGGCCACTTTGGCCCGCGCTCAGTTTGAGCTGCAGTCTCTGAGCCTGACGGATCTGGGTGCCCTGCGCGCCCAAGCCGAGCAGGATTTGCAGGACAACGGTCCGCGTTTTGAGATGGATCGTCAGCGTCGCCTGACTCTGCGAATCGAGCACCTGCGCGAGCAGGTCGGCTTCTTGGCGGCTGCTGCGGGTGCCGGAGCTTCCGCCGAGGCTGCCTCTGCACCGGCTGAGTCCATCCCCGAGATCACAAACGACCAGGTCCTGGCTCAGCTCGCGGCAGCCGAAGCATCCTTGGACGCGAAGCTCTTTGAGTCAGAGGCCACCGTTGCAGGCGATCTCTCCGACGACAGCATTCACCTGGGCCAGGTCACGGACGACTCCGTAGACGCACCGATGAGCATGGACAGCGTCGAGGTCAGTGTCGGATTCGGCGACACCCAGCCGCTCGATGACCTGACCGACATCGGAGACGAGACAGACCACAGCGCAAGCGCCAGTGAGATCGCCTCTGCCCTGGGTGGAGCAGTCCTGGCTGCCGCTGCTGCGGGAACCCTGGACCGTGAGCTCACAGGCCTTGAGGACGAAGAGGGCGAGAATCCTTTGGAGGAGCTCTCGCTGGCGGAGCTGGAAGCCTCTGATCTGCTCGGAGATGGCTCGAACTTGGAGCTGCTCGGTGACGACGACTCCGTAGACGAGGCATCCCTGTTCGCGCCGGTTGACTCCTTCGACGAGGACGTGCTGCCCCAGGACGAGCCCGTACCGGGTTCGGTCGAGGTAGAAGCGCTCGATCCCAAGCTGCACCCCGATGCCTTGTCCCTGGACGGCGAGCTCCTGCAGCCCGTCTCCAACGACCTGGACTTGGATGGGGAGGACGCCGCGGACGCCTTGGCCGCGGTGCTCGATGACGATGCCCCCGACGAGGATGAGGACTCGGCCTTCGCAGAAGCCTTTGGCGACTACGAGGACGAGGACGAGGATCTCGGTGAGCTGGTCGACGAAGACGACGACATCGAGGCCGCCCTGTTTGAGGTGGCTGGTGGTCGCGGCGGTGGCGTTTCCGGGCAAGTTGTTCGCGAGATCGCAGAGCAGCATCGTCAGGACGAGCTGCCGGTCATGCCCACCATCAAGGACAAGACCACCGAGCCCAGCGTCGGTGCAGCGGCTGCGATTCGGCTGAACGCAGACGGCTCCTCCGAAGCTCTGATGAGCGACGATGAGGAGAACATCGAGGTCGAGATGCCCGATGCGGGCGAGGAGTACGACGACGAGCCCGAGAGCGATGGCCTGAACGTCGACTACGTGGACGAGGTCGAGTACGTCGAGGAGCAAGAGTCCAAGGCGCCACAGCTCGACGTCACCCCAGAGGTCCAGACCTTCAATGATGGTCAAGGCTTGAGCGGTGATGACTTTGGTCCGGTTGAAGAAGTGGACGCAGCCGCGATCGGCGCCCTGCGCGCTCAGGCCGATCAGGCCCTTGAGCGGGGCGACTTGCACGCGGCGGCCCAGGCCTTCAGCGACACCTTGGAGTACGACCCCGACAGCTTGGAAGCCTACCTGGGGCGCGGACGCTGCTACCTGGACCTTGGCGACTTTGCGGCGGCCATGTCGGACTTCCAGAAGGCCGAGGACTTGGACAGCGAGGGGCCTGAGCCTCTGGTTGCGATGGGCGAGCTCTTCTTCGCACGCAAGGAGTACACCCGGGCCATCGAGTTCTTCGACCAGGCCGTGGAGATGGACTCTGAGCACGCCATGGCCCGCTGTCGTCGAGGCATCTCCTACTACTACAAGAAGTCCTACCGTCAGGCCTTCTTGGACCTTCAGAAGGCCTACACCCTGGACCCGGACATTCCAAACATCCGGAAGTACGTGCAGATGGCCATCAAGAAGCTCGAACGCAGCGGCGAGAGCATCTAAGGCGCGCCGTCAGCTGTCAGCCCGCGTTGTTGGGCTGATCGCTGAAGGACGAGAGCAAACGCAAAAGAGGAGACCTGGCACTGAGCCAGGTCTCCTCTTTTGCGTTTGGGGCCCCAGAGAACGAGGCCGGTCTGCCCTACTTTGCGGGCGCGGGAGCCTGGGACTGCATCTCACCGGCGACCATGTCCAAGAGCTCGGTGCTCAGGTCGATGATCTGCTCGTGGGAGAAGCCTTGGGTCTTGAGGTGCCGGTAGAAGCTACGGGCGACGACCTTGTTGCGGTTCCGGTAGAGCTGGGTGCGGGGGGCAGTCATGTTGGCCTCGCTTGTGGAAGGGTGGTTGATGTCCCTCTCTAAGCAAGACCCGGGCCAAGACTGCAGGGACCGAATTTCGGGGGTTTAGCTTCTGCTTTCCCCCCAAGTGCGTAGGCGCCTTCGCACCAATTCCCTCCAGGTGGGTAGACGGCTTCGCACCTGCCGTCCTTCCCAAGAACCCACGAAGAACGCGGATTCTTCCTTTCCCTTATTGACCGCTGGTCAAGTGGCTGAGCCAGTCCAGTGGACTAGCCCAGCTCCAGCTTGCCCATCAGCTCGTTCCACTCACGCTTGGACAGGCCGCTGCCTTCTTGCTCGACCTTCTCGCCGGCGATCATGCGCTTGACCACGTCCACGCCCTGACGGCTCACGAAGGTGCCGCCCACGCGGTAGTCCTGGAAGGCCTCGTAGGTGGCGGGCACCCAGTCCTTCACAAAGTCCGCGATGGCGTGGCCGTAGACACGGATCTCGTACTGGGCGTGGGGGTGGATGCGCAGGCTCAGGAAGTTGAGCAGGTTGTGCAGGTCCACCTTCCAGTACCACTGGGTGTAGAAGTTCACCGGCAGGTTCATGCGGGCCAGCTCGCGGGCCAGTCCGTGGTCATCCATCAGGCTCTTGTAGCCATCGTAGGTCTGGATGGCGTCGCGCTTGAGCAGGTCCAGGACCTCGGCGCTCTGCTCGGCCGTCAGGGTATCGCCGCGGCCCTGCTTGTTGTCGCTGGACTGCACGGAGATGTGCTGGGGCTCTGGCAGGTAGAACTCCTTGTCCATCACCGAGTAGCGGGCGCTGTACTCGTTCACGTTTGCGGTGCGGTGGCGAATCCACTGGCGGGCCACAAAGATGGGCAGCTTGACGTGAAGCTTGATCTCGCACATCTCGAAGGGCGTGGTGTGCCGGTGGCGCATCAGGTAGCGGATCAGACCGCGGTCCTGGCGCAGCTTCTTGGTGCCCTTGCCGTAGGAGACCCGCGCCGCTTGCACCACGGCTGCATCGTCGCCCATGTAGTCCACGACCCGTACGAATCCGTGGTCCAGACAAGGAGTGGGCTCGTAGAGACGCTCCTCCAAGGCCGGTACAGTCGCTCTGCGGGTCATGTGGGTCTGCGCGCGGGCGTCGTCGATCGCGGCACGCATCTCGTCGCTGAGCTTCATCGTGGGCCTCCGTGAGATAGCCTTCTAACACCGGAGGAAGTGTGAGCGCAGACAGCTTTGCCCAGCTAGCCCTACAGGCACTCAAGGCCGACCAACCCGAGCGGGCCATCGCCTACTTTGAGGAGGCCCTCGAGCATGCCGAGCGGCCTCGGCCCGATCTTTTGCACAGCATGGGTGTGGTGCTTCTGCAGCTCGCTGAACCGGAGAAGGCGCGTCCTTTGATGGCCATGGCTCTGGAGCAGGCTTGGGCTGTGGGGGCTGAGCAGGAGCTGCTGCTTCAGTGCGCCCTTGGATTGGCCGCCGCAAGCGAGGACAGTGATCTGGTCTCAGAGGCGCTGGCCGCCTACGAGCAGGCCTTCGAGGTCGACGCCAGAGCCGATCGCGCACTGGTGGGCAAGGCCCACTTGCTCCTCGGCTTGGGCCGGGTGGATGATGCGGTGGAGCTCTTGGATCGCTACCTGGGCTACGCCAAGGATGACCCGGAGTTCTTGGAAGCGGGACAGGCCCTGGTCGACGCGGCCAAGGCCTTTGCCAAGGAAGGGGACCCACCCGTTCTGCTCCAGGCACACCGAGAGTCCTACGTGGGCTTCTTCGATGAGACCATCAAGCGCATGGCCGAGAAGGGCTGGATGGGCGAGTGCGCGCGCATGATGCGCAACGAGGACGGAGACGTGGTCAACGTCATCCCAGAGGGGGCGCGCCCCTACGCTGCAGTCCGAGTGGACTTGGTGGATCCCAGCACCGGCCAGGCCGGTCAGATCGGTGAGCAGCCCATGGTTGTCGCGGTCGGTGGCTTTGAGGCCTTGGCCCAGGCACCTGTGACCTTCGCTCAGGGAGGCCGTCCTTACCGCCTGCGCTACAGCTCCCAGTCTCCCTGGGACCAGCTCCCCATCCAAGTGCTCCTGGAGAAGCCCGTCGCCGAGGCCGAGGTCGAGCCCATCATGGCCGCTTGGTATCAGGCGGGCTTTGACGGTCGCTTCGGCACCAAGGAAGGCGGTCGCTTCCACTACATCTCCGATCCCATCACCTGTCGGGATGGGCACGGGGTGGTCTTCAACGTGGATCTGGGCCGGGCCAACCTGCAGTGCATTGAGCACTTGCTCTCGTCCTTCGACCAACTCCATCAGAAGGTGGGCGTCGTCGAGGTCTTGCTGGGCCGCGGCTCCTTGAGCCCACGGGAAGAGGCGCCGGCTGGCTAGAAGGGATTCGCCCCGCGCTCCACAGGCACCGCCAGTGGGTAGAGCGGCGCGCCCGGATCCATGGACTGCAACAGCAACCAGCTCTCCTTGGCCTGCTGCCGCTTGCCAAGGTGCATCAGGTAGCTGACGCGCCGGGCGAGCAGCACCCTGTGGTTGTTCCCTTTGGTGGTGTAGAGGTGCCCCTCGATGTCGGCCGCTGCCAGTTTGTAGAGCCCATTGTCCAGCAGAAGTTGGGTGCGCATCGTCTGTACATCGGGGCTATCGGATGCGCGTTGGTCCACCTTCATGATGGTCTTCAAGGCCTTCTTGGGTTTGCCCTGTGCAAGGAGCAGGCGGCTCTCAGCGACGAGGTAGCGAGCACTCTCCTTGCGCGGCACCTGGTCCAGGTGGGTCTGCGCCGTCACCGGCAGGTCCAAGTCCAAGGCGATCTGGGCCAAGAGCACGTGGATGGAGCCTCGGTCTGGGTTCACAGCCAGGCCCATCTGTGCCGCCTCCCAGGCTTTGCCCAAGGCCCCCGCGCTCCGGTAGTCCCGACCTATCTCCAACCACAGCTTCGCCTCTGCAGCCTCGCTTCTAGCTCGGCCATCGAGGACTTGGGTCGTGCGCAGCGCTGCAGCCTCTTCCCCGCGCCCAATGGACCGCAAGCTGTTGGCGTGCAGGGTGTCCAGGCTGCGTCGCTCGCAGCGGTCGAAGAGCACTGCAGCCTTGATGAAGCGATTGGCTTGGTAGTGCTCGCGTGCTTGCACACAGGTCGTCGTGTCGTACTGCGCGTCAACGACGAAGCCCAGTCGCAGCACGGTGCTCTTCTTCGGGCTGTGTGCGCAGCTCGTCAGCGTCCCCAGGGTCGCCAGCGTTAGAATCCATCCCTTCATAGAGGGAGCATACCCTTGGGAAGGGCGACTATTTCGGCGATTGTGGGTCCGCGCTCAAGCCGGGCACATGCTCGGGGAAGAGGGGACTGCCTGGAGCGAGGGCTTGGAGAAGCGCCCAGGTGCGTTGAGCGGCTGGATCGTCTCCGAGCGCCAAGTAGGTGCGGGTCAGGGCCGCCAGCAGGATGGGGTCCTCCCGCTGGGCCATGTTTGGCCTGTTGAGCACCAACAAGGCTTCTTCCGGCCGGTCGAGCTGAAGCAGGGCCATCGCGCTCATTGCGGCGGCCTGAGGCATGACGATGCGTTGCTGCTTTGCCTTCTCGAGCCACTCCAGAGCGATCAAGGGCTGCTGCATGGCCAGGGCCAGACGCGCTTCCACCAGGTAGATGCGGTAGGGCGGCGTCGTCGCTCGATATCTGCGCGCCAAGAAGAGCTGTGCTTCGGCGTCGTCCACGTCCCCATCGTCCAGGGAGAGCTCTGCCATGAAGGCATAGATTCGCGGCTCGCTGGGGTGGATGACGAGGGCCCGGTAGGCGGTGTCCCAGGCTTGGTTCAGCGCGCCGGCGCGTCGATAGTCTTCGAGCATGGCCAACAGAGCGATGACGGTCGCGTTGTCACTGAGCTCCGGTTGGAAAAGGCGTTCGGAGTGGAGGGCGGCGGCTTCTAGACCGCGTCCGCTCTCCCGGAGACCTTCCGCTTGGCGAGCCAGTCCGGCTGTGGGGTACAAGTCGGTTCCGTTTCCGCGCTCCAGGTGGTGCAAAGACAGCTCGTACTTGCCTTCGACCGCCATGGCCAAGCCGGCCAGCGTGTTCAGGTGGGGGTCATTGGGCGCCTGCTGCAGCCGTGGCTCGAGCATGCGCATGGCCCCATTTCCGCGGCCTTGTCCAATAAAGCCCAGTTCACGGCTCGGTGCTCTGGCCCACGAGGCAGAGAGGCTGAGCAGAAGTGTTAGCAGGGGGAGGATGGGCCGCATCGGCGTGGCTTAACGTGAGGGAGTCTAGAATGTCTGTGCTGTTGTTGTTGGCCTGCAGTGGCTCGGTATCCGAGATCCAGACGCCTCCAGCTCCGCGGCCCTCGCTGCTCTTGATCACCCTCGACACCACACGAGCGGACGCTCTGGGTGCCTATGGCCACAGCGGTGCGAGCACCCCAAACTTCGATGCGATGGCGGACGCTGGGGTGCGCTTTGACCGCGCCTACGCGACGGTTCCGCTCACGACGCCTTCCCACGCCTCGATGTTGACCGGGCTCTACCCAACCCGTCATGGCATCCACAACAACGGCGACGCCATCCTCAAGGAAGAAGTAGAGACGCTGGCCGAGCGGCTTGACGGGGAGGGATACCGCAGCGCGGCGTCTGTCTCAGCCTTCGTGACCACAGCGATGTGGAACTTGGACCAGGGATTCGACGCCTACTTCGACGACGTGCGCAGAAGCAAGGGCTCCCGCTGGGAGTATGAGCGCCCAGCAGACGAGGTCGTCGATGACCTTGAGAGCTGGCTCCCCAGCGGTGAGGATCCCTTCTTCGCTTGGGCCCACTTCTACGATGCACATGGCCCCTACGAGGACCGTGACGATTTCCAGCTGGCCACGCCCTACGATGAGGAGATCGCCTTTGTCGACGTTCAGAT
Organism: uncultured Pseudomonadota bacterium; assembly: GCA_913060515.1. GTDB lineage: Bacteria > Myxococcota_A > UBA796 > UBA796 > CAJQPC01 > CAJQPC01. The sequence goes on from CAJXRZ010000067.1 coordinate 19,137, forward strand.
CGGGCGGCTCATTGAGTCAGCAAAGGCGCAGGCGGGGCCCGGTGGACTAGCGGTGATCTTGGTGGCGGACCATGGCGAGGCCTTTGGAGAGCACGATGAGAATGGGCACGGCCTGTTCCTCTACGACACCACCATGCGCATCCCCTTTGTCATCGTTCCACCCCAGGCCCTCAGTACCGGGGTTGTGGTGGACCAAGCGGTCTCCAACGTCGACGTGATGCCCACGGCTCTGGGGTTGTTGGGACTCAGCTCGCCAGCGGACCTGGACGGCCGCGATCTAAGCGGCGCTGTCTCAGGCAGCTTGGCGCCACGCGGGCCGGTGTACTTGGAGTCTGAACTGGCTGCACAACGCTTTGGCTTTCACCCTGAGCTGGCGATCGCGGACCAAGGGATGAAGCTTTTTGATACCCCAAGCATGCGTCTGTATGACCTGGCTTTGGACCCCCGTGAGCTCACGGACGTCAGCGCGGACCAGCCTGAGACAGTGGCCAGGCTGCACGCCTTTAGAGAGCAGGTCTGGGCGGCACGAGAGAGCGGAGAGGCCGCCGCGATGAGCCCAGAGCTCATGGAGCAGCTGGCTGCCCTTGGGTACGTCGGAGGAAGCACGGTCACGGTCGACCTGGAGTCCGCCCCAGACGTCAAGGACATGGGAGAGGTCATTCGCGCGGTCGAGGCTGCACGTCTGCTGCTGGAGAAGGGCGAGCACGCCCTTGCGGTTCAAGCCTTTGAGCGCATTCTGGTCGATCACCCCTCTCTCGGCGAGGTCTTGACCGGTTTGGCCAGGGCCCAGATGGCGCTGGGTGACCATGCAGCGGCCGAGGCGACCTATAGGCGTGCCATTGAGCTGCAGCCCTCCAGCACGGTGCTGCGCTCCAACCTAGCCCAGGCCTTGGCCTCCCAAGGACGTCTACAGGAGGGCTACGACCTGATGGCGTCGATCCACGAGCAAGTCCCAGGGGATGAGCTCGCTCGGGCCGGAATGTTGAAGATGGCCATCGATCTGGACCAGCACCAAGCCGCCGCGGACATGGGGTTGGCTTGGCTGAAGGAGAACCCTGAGCAGCGCACAACGCAGGCCTTTACGGGCATCGCGTTGGTCCACCTGGGCCGGAATGCACAGGCCAAGCCCCTGTTGCAAGCCAGCTTGAGCGACGGACTGCCGCGTCAGTTGGTTCACCTGGCTCTGGCGCGCGTCGCGCAGACCGAGAAGGATTTGGCCGCAGCTCGCAGTCACTACGAGGCCGAGCTCGCGTGGTTTCCCAAGAATCGGGCGGTGCGCCGAGAGCTGGCTGGCCTGTGCATGAGCTCCAAGGACTGGGTCTGCGCCCGTGACAACTACGCCCTCTTGGCCGAGGAGAGCCCCAAGGGGCCGCCGAACGCCCTGCGCCTGATGTGGGCACAAGCCCTCTTCAACCTGGAGGAGTACGCCCAAGCTCGGGCCGTCCTGGACCCGGCGCTGGAGAGTCAGGGCCCCGACATTCTTCTGCTGCACGCCAACCTGCTGGCCAAGGAGGGCAAACGCGAGGAGGGCAAGAAGGTCTTCGAGCAGGCACAAGCGCTCAAGATCAAAGAGGTCGAGGCGGCCAAGAAGGCCATGAAAGACAAGGCCCCCGACAGCCCTGCGCCTGCAAGCCCGCCCACTCCCTGAGCGGTGAAGGGCTCGTTCATGCCCTTCACTGGCATGCGTTGACCTGAGTGGGGCAGCTCCCAGAGCAAAAAACCCCCGCCCGAAGGCGAGGGTCTTTGTTGCCCAAGGGGGCTCAACTCTACTTGGAGACGGTCGCCTGACCGGTGTAGAAGTTGTTGTAGTAGCCGGTGTACTGTGGGTACGCCTCGCCACCGTCGTAGTAGTAGTCCATGTAGCCGTTGCTGTAGGTGAACTCGCTACCGTCGAAGGTCGCAACCCAGATGCCGTACCAGGTACCGGATGCGTTGTACATCAACGTTGGGCCGTAGCCGTTGTAGTCGGAGGAGAAGCCGTAGGTGAAGGCGGCGTCGGACATGTAGCCGGCGCAGTCACCACCGGGGGTGTTGTCGTAGGAGACGCCTGCGTTGTAGGTCAGGGCAACGTCGAAGGCGAACTCGCAGTCGACGCAAGCGTCGACGTAGGTACCAACGGTGTCCCAGGTGACCGAGCAGTCCAACTCGCCAGCGGTCTTTGCGCCGATGCCGAAGCCGTAGACTTCGGTTCCGGTGTAGCTGGTGTAGTCGTGAGGCACGTCTGCATCGGCGTCGGAGTCGGCGTCGGCGTCGGCGTCGGCGTCGGCGTCGGCATCTGCATCGGTGTCAGCATCCCCGTCGGTGAAGCCGGTTTCGACAACATCCTTGTCGGAGAGGCAGGCGGTGAACACGGCCAAGCCGGCCACAGTCAGGAAGAGAGGAAGACGACGCATTGAAAAACTCCATCGTTGGCCCAGAAGGCGAGCCAGAACAGGGTGCAGGGTATTGCAAGATTCTGTGCAGGGCAACACCCGGCAATCGGGCTTTGTACTCCTGCTGGGATCGAAAGGGGGCTGCCTACCAGAAGTACCAGAGGTCGACGCTGGGCAAAGGCAAGACTGGAGGGAGGTTTTCGCCCCCACCGTTGAAGTCATTGAGCCCCTCTGCCAACCAAGTGCTGTCTCGGTACTGCAGGCCAACGGCGAGCCGCCAGTTGTCCCGCCAAGCGTGGTTCCACTCGGCGCCGAAGCTACCGGCGTAGCTCTCGGTCAGCACCGAGTTGTAGGGATCTACGCCGACGTAGAAGCGCCAAGTGGTCCCGTCGTTGATGTACCAGTGGGCGCTGGCGTAGAGCTCAGTGTTCAGGGAGTTGGTGCGCTCTTTCTCGCCAGCAGCGTTCTCGTCCGAAGTGGCAAAACCGACGTTTGCACTCAGGTTAAAGCGGCTGCTCTTGGGACCGCCGGTGGTCCAGTTGACCCCGGCGTTGGCGCTCTGTCTGCCAAAGAGCCACGTGCTCCCGACGAAACCTTCGACGCTCAGAGCGCCTTGCTTGCCCTCTCGGATGGCGTACTCCACGCCCACATTGGGACCCCAGAACCAGCTCTGCTTCTCTCTGGCCCCACCCAAGATCACGGTCTTGAGCTCAACTTCGTCAGTGATCGCGAACTGGGAGACCCGGAACACGTCGATTTGGTTTTGACCGGGCGCGAGGGTGTGCGCCGTGTCATCGAATTCGGGACTGGTCAGAGGCTTGGCCTGTGCGGCCGCCAGGAGCAAAAGAAGCATGTACCTACCAGGTAAAGAAGACGTTGGCGGTGGGGACGGGGAAGACGGCCGGGACCCAAGAGGAGTCAGCGTCGATCTCGTCCAGCGCAGCCACGTAGCGGTCTGTGGATTGCAGGCGCAGGCCCAACATGATGCGGGCCGAATCGCCCATTCCGTGGTTCCAATCAAAGCCGAGCGTGCCGACGAAGGTCTCGCTGCGCGCAGAGTTCAAGGGGTCGATGCCGCCGTAGATCCGCCAGGTGGTCTTCTTGGAAGGCACGATGTGGTAGCTGGCGTAGAGGTTGGTTCCTACGGCGTTCGCGCGGTCTGCGTTCTCTACCTTCACGGTGGCCAGAGAGACGCCACCGGTGAGGTTGATGCGGTTCTTGACCGCGCCACCCTTCGTCCAGGTGACGTTTCCACCCAGGGTCTGGGAGGTGAAGCGCCAGTCTGTTGCCAAGTTCGCGCCCACAGACAGCGCGCCTTGCTTGCCCTCTTGGATGGCGTACTCCACGCCAGCGTTGGGGCCCGCAAACCAGCCGGCCCTGGTGTCGCGGCCGATGGCGCCAAGAATGACGGTGTTGAGCTCCAGCTCATCCGAGATGGCGAACTGAGAGGACCGAAACAGATCGATCTGCTTCTGGCCCGGAGCCAGGGTGTGTCCGGTGTCTTCGAACTCGGCGGAGCTCAGGGGCTTGGCTTGGGCCATTGTGATCAGCAGCAGCAGCATGGGGACCTCGCTTGTGGTGCAGCGAGCTTATCCCGGTTGGCTCAAGGCGTCTCTGGCAGAAGCACAACATCATCCCGGTGAATCAAGGGTCGATGCCCACTCTCGCCGAGCTTCTCCCGCATCTCACTGGCCCCGCATCCCGCGATTCCATGGGCCAGGACTTGCCCCTCGGGGCCGTGGATTGCGATGGCCTCGCCGGCGGGAAACTCTCCAAAGACTTGGTCGACGCCTACGGCCAACAGGCTCGCGCCATGGGTGCGCAGGGCCAAAGCGGCCCCTTCGTTCACCTGAACCCAGCAGCGCGGCGCGGTGGCGTAGGCCAGCCATCTGCGGCGTCGGTTTCCCTGAGGATCTGGGGGGAAGAAAGTGCCTGTGGGCACGCCGGAGAGCACCTCGCGCACCACGCCCGGGTCAAAGCCCGAGCCAATCACACAAGCGACCCCCGCAGCCGAGGACACCAGGGCGCTGTCCACCTTGGCCTGCATGCCACCGGTTCCGCCCACGGACTTGCCGACGAGATCCAGGTCCAAAGCCGGATCCCAGCGCTCCAGAACCTCTCCCTCGTGCAAGACGCCGGGCACATTCGAGAGCAGGATCAGCGCATCCGCTCCCATCGCCGAGGCCACCAGGGCCGCCAGTCGGTCGTTGTCGCCAAAGACCCGCTGCCGCTCGGGATCCAGTCCCGCGGTGCTCACGCTGTCGTTCTCGTTGATCACCGGCAGAGCGCCCAGCTCCAGCAGTCGCTCCAGGTTCTCGCTCAGGTTGCGGTAGCGGCGGCGGCTGTGAAAGTCGGCTTCGATCAGCAGCACTTGGGCGGTCTTGAGCCCCAGGCGCCGACCCAGCTCGTCGTAGAAGCTCATCAGCCCGGCCTGGCCTGCTGTGGCCGCGGCTTGACGGTCCCGAATGTCAGCGGGCTGGGCAGGCAAGCCCAGGCGTCGTGCGCCCACACCGACAGCGCCAGAGCTGACCAGCAGCACCTGAATGCCATCGGCGTGCAGGGCTGCCAGCTCCTCCATGAGCTGTCCCAAGCGCCCAACGGCCAGAGCACCGTCTTCGCGTGTGGCCACGCGGGTGCCGACCTTGACCACCACCCGTTTGGCCGCCTTTAGGGCATCCCGACTCACAGGTCTGGCCACTTTTGAGCCCGCTCATCGGGCGCGTAGTCCATGAACAAGGGGTGGTCGTCGACGCCTGCGCGCTCTCGGCAGTGGGTGAGCCAGATGCCGTAGTGACTGGGGTTCTCCCGCAGCCAAGGCTCTGCTCTCTCCGTCAGGAAGCGGGACATGAGGCTCTTCCAGTCGCTGTCCCAGAGAGGCTCGCCCACTCGGCAGACGTTGGGTCCGTCTTTGGGGCAGTGGTTGAAGATGGGGACCAGAGCGGCACCGGTGCGGGCTGCAATGCGGAACGCACCCGGGTTCAGCAGGACCTGACGGCCCAAATAGGGGGTTCGCACAAAGCGGCTGCCGATGCGCCCGTCGTAGGTGATTCCCACCGTCTCATTGGCCTGAAGGCGGCGGAAGAGCTCCCGCACCGGCGTGTCCATGGTCAGGTAGCGGGCGGGCAGCTTGTCCTCGTTTGCTTCACGAGCCGCGCGCACTTGGGCGCGCAGGGGGTTGTGACCGAAGACGTCTGGATTCTCCAGCGCCACGGCCTCTGGTGCCATCCCTCGTGCTGCGTACTGGGTGTAGGGAATGCCGCTCAGGCTGATCCGGGCGATCATCATCATGATGTTGCCGGCGTGGGGCAGCACGATCACGGCGCCCTTTCCCCGCGCCAGGGCGGCGTCCAGGTTCTCTCGGCCCTGCCAGGTCATGTAGTGGTCGATGGTGTTGGCGTTGAGCTTGCCCAAGAGCAGCTCCTCCAGGTGGACCCGGAAGGCCACCCGGTAGGCATCCTGCAGGCGCTCCTCGCGGGCATCGCCGAAGCAGAGCACCATCTCCTTGGCCATCTCCTCGCGTTGGTGCTTGGCCAGCTGGTACTGGGCGCGCCAGAGGGGGTACAAGGCGGCGAGCTGCTCGGGGTGCTCGGGACGCAGGGTCTTGCGGAAGGGCACCCAGAACGCCCACCGCGCCACGTCCTTGGGGCTGACGCCGCTGAGCGCGCTCACTGGAAGCCTCCGCTGATCACGCTGTACACGGTGCGAAGCAACACGCTGCCCCCGCAGCACAGAAAGAGAACCGCTGCGCCGCCGCCCAGCACCATCCACAAGGTGTTGTCGGTCTTCAGGCGCTCGTCCGGATCGGGCTCCGAGCTGTGCTTGGGCTGCGTGGCGATCTCGGCCACCCCGGCCACCGGTCGGTTCCAAGCCTGAAGGAAAGGCGGGATGTGCGGGTGCAGATCCGGGCGGTCGATGTCCACCAAGTGGATGGGCTCAGGGAAGCCCTGAATCTCCAAGCGCGCAGCCGAGGTCGTGGTGCGCGGGTATTGGCCGATGTGCACTGTGTCCCGGTTCATGGCCCAGCGCTTGTCGTTGGTCCATCCCGCCGCCCCGTCTTTGGCGACCATCTTGACCACCAAGATGCGGTAGTCCGTCAGCGCCACTTGGTACCAGTGGTTCAGCTCTTTGATGCGCGGGCCAGGTGCGCCCAAGATGTGGTGAACGCGCTCGTGGCCGACCAGCATGTCTTCGAAGAGCTCAGCGTTCTCCATGTGCAACCTCCAGCACACTAGGTGGCTAACTGGATTGCCCCAGCCTGGACGCCCTACGCTGCGTCTATGCTTGGTGCAGACCAGCTGTTGGAGACCTTGTGCGCATCATCCTGATCAACCCGCCTCTGGACTCCGTCCTTCGGGACGGAAACGTAGATCCGGTCACCAGCTACCTTTTCTACAACTCCGCCCCCTTGGGGCTGCTGTACATCGCAGCCATGCTGGAGCAGCAGGGCGAGGAGATGGCCGTGCTCGATGCGGCCGCTGAGCTGCTGGACATCCCTGGCACCGTGGAGCGCATTCAGGCCTTCAAGCCGGATCTCATCGGCATTGGCTCCACAACCGTGGTCTTCGACGGCACGGTAGAGCTGGCCCAGGCCCTCAAACAGGTCTTGCCCGATGTGCCCATCATCCTGGGTGGCTACCACGTGACCTTGGTGCCGGACGAAGCCTTGGCCTACAAGTGCTTCGATCTGGGGGTCATCCACGAGGGTGAGCACACCATGGTCGAGGTGGTCGAGCACTACAAGGGAGACCGCGAGCTCGCCGACATCGAAGGCATCGCCTACCGCGATGAGAACGATGTGGTGCAGCACACCGCGCACCGCAAGGCCTTCCGCAAGCTGGATGAGCTGCCCTTGCCTGCCCGGCACCTGTTGCCCCCAGATCTGTACAAGCCCATCCCAGTGGATGAGCACGCCATGCCCAAGTTCGCCATGGTCAGCTCTCGCGGCTGCCCACACGCATGCGCCTTTTGTCAGAAGAGCCGGACGGGCTACCGCAGCCGCAGTCCAGAGGCCGTGGTCGATGAGATCGAGCACCTGGTGCGCGACTACGGGGTCAAGGACCTCGCCTTTGTCGACAGCCTCTTCTGCGCCAACAAGCGCCGCGTGATGAAGATCTGCGATGAGATCATTCGCCGCGGCGTCAAGGTCTCTTGGACCTGCTCCTCGCGCGTTGAGGTGGTCGACAAGGAAATGCTGCAGCACATGAAGGATGCGGGCTGCTGGCGTACCCGCTTTGGTGTGGAGAGCGGCAGTGACCAGGTGCTGGACTTCATCTCCAAGGGCATCACCAAGGAGAAGATCCGCAACGCAATCACCTGGGCCCACGAGGTCGGGCTGCGCCCAAAGGCCTTCTTCATGGTTGGGCACATGCCCGATACCCACGAGACCATCATGGAGACCATCGCCTTCGCCAAGTCCATTCCACTCCACGATGTGACGGTGCAGATCAACACCCTGCTCCCCAAGACACCGCAGATGGAGACTTGGCAGCGCGAGGGCAGCAAGTGGGGTCGTGTGATCACCGAGACCACCAGCGAGTCCTCGTTCTGGGAGCCGACCTTCGTCCCGTGGGGCTTGGAGCCCAAGGATCTGATCGACTACCACCGCCAGTTCTACCGAGAGTTCTACTTCCGGCCCGTCACCCTCGCGCGCCACCTGGAAGGCATCGACAACTGGCAGGACGTCTACAAGTACATGCAGGCCAGCGGGCTCTTCTCTTTCCTGTTCTACAACGCAGAGAAGCCCAGCCTGTCGATGATTACCAACTTCGCCAAGACCCTGCGTCAGGCACGCAAGATGCGGGCTGCTGCAGCGGAAATGGAGTACGCGGACTGACCTTCGGGTTGTAAGCTACGTCGTCTTGACATGGGCCCCCCACGGGGTACCTCATGCCCCCCCCTCTGGTTCCAGGATCCCGCCTCCATGCTGACTCTTCTGCTCGCCCTGTCCACCGCTTCGGCCCAAGACTGCAACGCCAAGGCCCTCAAGGCTGACCTGGCGGAATCCACCCCGACCGGTGTGCCGGTCGCGTTTCAGGCCATGGCCGAGTGTGATGCGGCCCTAGCAGCCAAGTCGGCGCCCCAGGCCTTTGAGAAGGTGTTGGCTGGAAAGGAAGGCAATCAGGTGTTGGTGACGGCCGTGAAGGTGGGCGCCAGCGAAGAGTCGATGGCCTACATCAAGGGCCTTCAGTCCGATGAGCGCAGCCGCGCGGTGGCCTCGCTTGGCACAGCCTGCAATGGCAATGAGCAGGTCTCCACCTTCCTGACCGGCGCCGCAGATACGCTCGGAGAGTCCTTCTGGACCGACCGCTGGTACCGCTCCCTCGCGGAGTGCCGCAACGACGACGTCCAGGCCTTCCTGCAGACGGAAGTGGACAAGCCTGAGCGCAACAAGACCAGCTTCTTCGGTGTGGTTGAGGTCTACGCCCGCAACCTGGGCAAGGACGCCATCCCCACCCTCAAGCGCCTTCTGGGTGAGCTGGAGAACGAGGAGGAGCTGACCTACGTGGTCAACGCTTTCGCCGACGCCGCACAGGTCGGTGGTCTGGAAGGTCAGAACGCCGAGACCACCGAGCTGGCCGTGGCCGCCATCGTCGAGATGGCGCCGCAGCTGCCCCCCAAGGCCGTTGAGCAGGCGCGCACCACGCTGCTGTCCCTGGGGGCCGAGGCTCAGGCCAACGCACTGGGTGGCGTGCGCTACCAGGACCGCATGGTGGATGGGAAGCTGCAGTACGGCGTGGTTGTGGTCGAGACCGCCACCTGCAAGAAGGGCAACCAGATGGTCGGCGTCCACATGGGCGTGCTGGAGGAGGGCGGAAACGCTTGGCCGGACCAGGTCGCAGCGCAGGTGGACGGCGCCAGCTACGGCTGGGAGTACAACCTGGCCGCAGACCGCAAGTGCAAGGGCACCAGCCAGAACACGGTGTTCATCACCAAGCAGCCCGTGACCGGTGAGAGCCTGCAGGCCTTCTACGACGAGCAGCGCAAGGACGTGATCCGCGCCGCCCAGGGCGACATCGTGGAGATCTCCGAGGCCACGGCCCTGAAGCTGTGAGCGAGGATGCCCGCATTCAGGCCGTGCAGGCCTGGGTGCAGGACGTTGTCGTTGGCTTGAACCTCTGTCCCTTTGCGGCCGGCCCCTTGGGCCGCGGCAAGGTGGGATGGCGCAGCGTCGATGTGGCCTCGGATGCGGTCATGGCGCTGTTGTCTCTGGCGGAGGAGGTGAAGTCCGGTGCATTCGAGACGGCGCTCCTGGTGCTCCCAGAGTGCTCCTTCCCCCAGCTCCTCGACATTGCCGCCGCAGCCGAGGACATGTTGGAGCAGACCGGCTTGGACGAGACCTTTCAGTTGGCCAGCTTCCACCCCGAGTACTGCTTTGAGGGGGCCTGGAAGGACGACCCGGCCAACGCCACCAACCAGTCGCCTCACCCCGCGCTGCACCTGCTCCGCGTCGAGGACGTCTCCAAGGCGGTGGATACGCACCCGGACATCGCCAGCGTTCCCGAGCGCAACATGGCGCTGCTTCGCGAGCGAGCGGGCTGGACCGAGTAAGCGGGTTTCTTCCCTTAGGCTGGGATGCCGCCGGCGCTGTGAACGTCGCCCAGCTCGGCCTGGTCCATCCACTCGATGCAGGTCACCGGGCAGGCGTCGATGGCGTCTTGGATCAGATCCATGGGGCCCTCTTGCTTGAGCACCTCGGCCTTGACCTCCTCGCCGCTCTTGTCGTCCTCGCCCAGGTAGAACACGTCCTCGGTCTGCTCGACACAGGTGCCGCAGGAGATGCACTCGTGCTGGTCGATGCTGAGCACCAGGCCCTCGGCCTTGGCCCGGGAACTCTCGTTGTCGACGGGACCGACGAACTGTGCGCCATCCTCCGCGGTGTTCAGACCGATGCCAGCCAGCTCAACGTCTTCGCGGCCGTTTGCCAGCATGCGCTCGCGGTACGCGTCCAGGTCGGTGCCGGACTGATCTGCATGGCGCGCTTCGCCAAGTTGGCCGCTGGCAGCCATGGCTGCGAGGTTGGCAAAGGAGGAGACGGGCGCGCCGGAAGGCTTGGCCGCGGGCGCCGGAGCTGCCGGTGCTGGAGCAGGCTCTGCCGCCGGTACAGGCTCAGAAGCGCGCTTCGCCACCGAGGCCATTGGGGTTGGCTTGGCCTGGGGGATTGGCTTGGGCGGGGCCGTGGCAGCAGGCTTGGCCGCCTCTACAGAAACGGGCTCTGTAGCGGACTCAGCGTCCTTCTTGGACCCTGGCTTTACGAAAGCCCGAGGCGCCCAGGCAGGGGGTGGCTTGGCGGCAGGAGAGGGGGCTGGTTCGGCGGCTGGCTCGCCGCGTCCCAGGAGCTTCTTGCCAATGCGCTTTAGGCCTGAACGGAACATGCACGTAGTTTAGCCTTGCTCGGGCCCGCTGGCCGGACTTTGGTAGAGTGACGGCTCAGAATTGGGGGCATGCATGTGGATGTTGATGCTTGGATTGGGTTGGGCTCGGGAGCCGGAAGTGCCTGAATCCGCGCTTGAGGACTCCGTGGTGCGGCTTGGGTTGGGCGCTGGAATTGGGGGCGCGGCTCCAGGGCCTCGGTTCCAGCTGGAGACCGTCTCGGGTCGCTTGACCTCCGTCGCCTCCCTACGCTTCTTGGTCGCCGATCAGGTCATTCTGGAGCCCTTCTACTCGTACTAGAGCACCGTGGAGGAGGGGGTCTCTTGGGACACCGGCGTTCAAGAGGAGCAGGTGCTCACATACAGCCGTCACACCTTTGGGTTGACGCTAAAGCCGATTCTTCTCAAGCGTGGGAACAACGCCCTCTATCCTGTGGCGAGCTACGGCCTGCGCTACGAGAATGAGCTGGAGCAGACGACCGAGGTTGACGGTGATGGACGCCGACTCGAGATGGAGGAGTCCGGCTACACTGAGTGGTTGCACGGCGCGCAGCTTGGCTTCGGAATTCAGCGCTGGCTGGACGATAGCGTCACCTTGAGTGTCGACTTCCACGCCTTGACCTGGGCGCGCTACTCAGCGGAAACTGGCGACCAGTCCCTCGGCGAGAGCGAGGACTTTGGTGGCGTCTACCGGGGGATTGACCCAAGCGCTCGCATGATGCTGCACGTCTACTGGTAGACCCGCAAACAGAGACACACAGAGGGGGAAGAGATGTGGATGCTATTGGCTGGGCTCGCGTCGGCAGAAGGTGAGCGACCCTTCCGAGTCGGACTCGGGGCTGGAGCGGGCAGCGCTTGGGTGCAGACGCTCTACTGGAGTGGCTCTGCACGTGGCTTGGTCCCGGTCGGGTCCCTGCGCTTCTTGATCGATGACAGATTGATCCTCGAGCCGAGTGTCAGCTTTGAGCGGGCCACCTTTACGCCGAGTGCTGGCTACGTGATTGAGGACCAAGCGCTGGAGCTTGGGTTGACCCTAAAACCCCTTTTCGGCCAACAAGAAGGGGTGGTGGTGTACCCCGTCTTGACCTACGGCCGTCTGGATGGAACGCGGCGTTTGTCCGCGCTCGATGACGAGGACGTTGAGCCGAGCGTAGACCACTACATGGGCATGCTGGGGACTGCCGGAGTTGGCGCCCACCGGTGGTTCGGTTCGGATCTGACCCTCAGCATTGACATCAACGCGGCCGGATTCTCAAAGGGAACCCTGACCCAGGGAGAAGGAGAGGATCGAGAGGAGGAGAGCACGACGATCTGGGGGTTCAACCCCTCCGCCCGCGTCATGTTGCACTTCTACTGGTAGCGACCTGCTTCTGCTACCTAGGCCACTGCTCCAAGAAGCGCACAATCCGGTCTCCCAAGGGCCCCAGTCGCTCAAAGAGCTCGTGGTCCTCCACATCGGATTGCAGCCTCAGGAAGAAGGCCTCCTCCAGCACCAAGCTGTTGCCCACGCGCAGGGCGATGCCCAAGGCTTCGAGCACCTCGGCGAGCTGCTCGCCGGTCAAGCCGCCTCGCAGACGCCGTGAGACCAGCCAGCCCTGCATGCTGCAGAACTCGTCCAGGTGGAAGAGCAGATCCTTGAAGCGTCGGCGCTTGATGCGCAGGTCCAGGCCGGTGCCTTGAACGCTGACCTTGAGGTCGCCGCCGCTGCGGCGGTGCAGCTGCAGCAAGGCCACCAACATGGCCAGGTGAGGGATGTGGGTCAGGGCGCGTTGGCGCAGGCTGACCCGGTCCGGAATCGCCCGGGAGCGAGGCTCGCCTGGCGCAAAGAGCCCACCATGCACCAGCTCGCGGCGGTCTACGACCTTGGGCTGCCCGCCTTCTTTGGCGCGGCGTTCCTCCAAGATGCGGTTGACGCCCGAGACGCCGCCGACCAGGTCCATCAAGGTCGGGGGCAGGGCGATGAACAGGTCCGTGGTGTCCACCAGCTCCAGGAAAGGGCCGGTCTGCTCGCCGGGCTCGGGACCTGGGTCATCGGCCAAGGGGAAGGCATCGATGGGACGGCCGAGCAGCACGCGGTCCAGGTCGGTGGCCAAGCGGGCGGGCGTGATCTCAGCGCCGAAGATGCGCTCATCCCAGGAGCGGTAGCGCTTCTGAAGCTTGGCGTACTCCATGGCTGCGCCGGGGTGGCCTTCGCTGGCCTCGCGCAACACCGAGAGGTAGTGCCGGTATCCGGGGTCACTCAGTGCAATGCCGGCCACCGTGTCCGAGAGGTCACGTCGCCAGACTGCCCCCCAGCTCACGACCAAGCGGTCGCCCACACGCCAACCATCGCCGCGGCGCACGGCCATCTCTACATAGGAGCCGACGGGGCAGTCTTCGCCGCCGTGCCAGTCCAGGATGGCCCGAATGTGCCAGAGGGAGAGCTCGCCGTGGTCCAGGAGCGCGCGCAGTACGACCCGGTAGGCCTCGGGACTGTTGTCGCTGCCGCCGCTGAGCTCCATGCGGGGTGGACGCTTTCGCGGGCGTCCCAAGCCCAAGTCGAAGCTGAGCTGGTGGCCGGGGCTCTGATTCTTGGGGGCGGGGTAGCGCATGGCGGGCTCCAAGAGGGCACGTACCGAGGTGGCGCGGCGTCTGGCCGTGCTCGGGGCCATGTCGGGAACGGAGGCTTGGATGAACTGAGCGATACCGGTTGAATCTGGCAGCTTGGTGCGCCCATCCATGAGCTGGACCACAAAGGGGTTCTGCCAGACGGCGCGTGCATACACCCGGCCCCGATCCTTGCCGGCGAATGCGTACTCGGTGCCCAGTCGCGTGAGGGTGGGCTGCAGGGTCTTCTCATCCGTGGAGAGCAGATTGAGCCAATCGCCAGCCTGGGTGTAGTAGTTCACCGTGCGGACCTCGCAGTCCAGCAGCATGGCCAGGGTGCGGTTGTCGCGCACGCCGCGGGCGACGAGTTCCACCAAACGTGCGAGAAGACGCACGTTGTTGGCGTTGGGAATCAGAGTCTGACGTGCAGGCCGAGCGCTCATGGCGAGAGTCTATCCGGGTTGTGATCTTCATGCCTTAAGACAAGGTTTCCCTTGACATGACAAGAGGCAAACCCTACTCTCGTTCGACCCAATGGGCCAGATCCCTTTGCGGTGGAGGATGCTGTGAGCCAACCGGCAAGCCGACTGGCACGACGAATTGAACTGGAGCGCAACGGTGGGCAACCCCGGCGTGAACTCTCGTTCGACGCGGATCAGCACTACATCGAGGCTGCGCTTCGTGGGCGTACTGCGCGTCGTGTTCGGGCCCACCTCCGGCGCCTAGAGCCCGTGGTGGTGATGACCCCGCGCTGGTCCAACCCCCAGACTTTTCTGGAGGAAATCGCACTGGACTTGGCTGTGGGAGAGCCCGCCGTTGGCTGCCGCACCGTGTCCTTCCGTCCTCTGAAGGGACGCCGCGCACCCGAGGCCTGGAGCTTCATCCTCTCGGTTCTGGGGCAGCTCCGCAGCCGCCGTGGCCAGGGAGGCAGCCCCGTCATTGTCGCCGACGCCCGCGGCTTCCGCTCCGCCGCTCTGGACAGCCTGCTCCGAGCGCAAGATGAGACCGACCACAACTTGGCGCTGCTGGGGCACGGCGCGGAGTACCTTCCCATCGAGGTCATTGAGGACCTGGGAGAGGTGTGGGCCACCTACGTGCAGCGCATTCCCCGCGGGCGCCGTACCACCATGCTGCTCGCCGGCAGCGTAGATGCCAGCATGGCACTGGACAGCGGCCACAAGGTCGAGCTGGCCGACTACGGCGAGGCCGAGGCCGCCGCGGCCATCATTGGTCGTGTGGGTCCTTCCTCTCGCGTTCACCTGGAGACGGCCGCTCGCTTCTCCGGTGGCATTCCTGCTGTCGTCGAGGCCTTGGGCCGCGGTGCACAGTCTCAGGGCTCCATGCCACGCAGCCGGGCTGGCTTGGTGCGCACCTTGGGTCCCCTGGGCGAAGAGATGCGCATGGCCGTGGACATCGTAAAGGCCGACTCCGACTTGGCTGAGCGCCTCCAGCAGCTTCTGCGCGGCGAGCCACTGATCGAGGTCCCTGAGGTGGACAAGCCCCTGATGCTCGCGGGACTTCTGCGTCGCGTGCGATTGCCTGGTGAGGACCGCGTCATGTTGCGGGCTCCTGCCATCGGCGAGGTCAGCGGAAGCTGAGCGCTCGCTCGGGCGGCCCTCGCTGCTTCTCTTGACCCCAGAGACAAGAACGGCGCCCCATTGGGGCGCCGTTCTTGCGTTCAGCACGCCAAGGCTACTCAGCCCTTGGCGCCCTGGACTTCGATGGTGCCTTCGTTGCCGTCGTAGTCCTTGATCACGAAGCGGAAACGCCAGTCGGTCGCTGCAGCACAGGTCAAGCCGTAGCTTGCGCCTGGGAAGCTGCCCGTGCAGGTGCCGCCGTCTGGGTCACAGGCGACCACGCCAGCCTGGTCGATCATGTTGCCGTCCCGCAGCCACTCAATGTGGTGCTGGTCGTCTACTTCCGGCTGGCTGAAGAGGTTGCGCGGCACGTCATCGGTCCCTTGAGGGTCGTCGAATTGCACGCTGAAGTTCCAGAGGTCCACCGTGCCTTCCCCGTCGGGGTGCTCCAGGCACTTGGCGCTAGGGTCGCTGAGGACTGGAGATTGACCGTCGTCCACCACCTCTTCACCCGTGTCGCTGTCGACGGGGTCGTCGTCGCCTTTGCAGGCGGTCAAAGACAGGGCTCCAAGCAGGATGCAGAGGTGAATGCGCATCGCGTCTCCTAATTCGTAGTGCAGCTTACCCCCTGTCTCTTATACACATCTGACGCTGCCGACGAAG